>NZ_JCAHRB010000002.1:0-764907 GCF_059429395.1 Agrobacterium sp. K11
TGTTTGGGCTCCGCGCCATGGAGAGGTGGCGCGTCGCCTTTCAGATGTAAGGAGGACCGGCAGTCCATGGCCGACATGACACAATCCAATTCCACAGCGTCCCCCAAGACGGAAAAGACGGGCTCGATTTCGCGTTTCATCAGTGCCACGGAGCTTGATACCCGGCTGCTCGGCATGGTCGGCGCGCTTCTTCTGATCTGGATCGGTTTCCATATTCTTTCGGGCGGGCTGTTCCTGACGCCGAGAAACCTCTGGAACCTCTCCGTCCAGACCGCTTCGGTCGCGGTGATGGCGACAGGCATGGTGCTTGTCATCGTTACCCGCAACATCGATCTGTCGGTCGGGTCGATCCTCGGTTTTTCCGGCATGATCATGGGTGTCATGCAGGCGGAAATCCTGCCGCAGCTCCTCGGCTTTGAACATTGGGCGACATGGATCGTCACGCTTCTGGTCGGCATTCTCGTCGGCGGAGCGATCGGCATGCTGCAGGGCTCGATCATCGCCTTCCTGAACGTGCCGTCCTTCATCGTCACACTTGGTGGTCTGCTGGTCTGGCGCGGTGGCACATGGTTCGTCACCAGCGGCCGCACCGTGGCGCCGATGGTTTCCACCTTCCGCCTGATGGGTGGCGGCACCAGCGGCTCGATCGGCGCGACATGGAGCTGGATCGCAGCCATTGTCGCCTGCGTCGCCATTGTCGCGGCAATCCTGAATTCCCGCCACCAGCGTCGCCGTTTCGGTTTTCCGCTGCGGCCCGTCTGGGCGGAATATTTCCTGGTGGCACTTGGCTGCGTCGTCGTCGTCGGTTTCGTAGCTGTCGTCAACAGCTATCCCTGGCCGGTCAACATTGCCCGCAACTATGCCGATGCCAATGGCATTACCTGGCCGGATGGTGGTCTGTTCATTCCGCACGGCATTGCCATTCCGGTGCTGATGGCGCTTGCCGTCGGTGCTGTCATGACCTTCATCGCGACGAGGCTTCGCTTCGGGCGTTATGTTTTCGCCATCGGCGGCAACCCGGAAGCGGCGGAGCTCGCCGGCATCAAGACCCGCTGGGTTACGGTCAAGATATTCACGCTGATGGGCGTTCTATGCGCCATCGCTGCGGCAATCTCGACTGCCCGCCTCAACGCGGCCACCAATGCCCAGGGTGAACTGGATGAACTTTATACGATCGCGGCGGCGGTCATCGGCGGCACGTCGCTCGCCGGCGGCGTCGGCACCATAGCGGGCGCGATGCTCGGCGCGCTCGTCATGCAATCGCTGCAATCCGGCATGGTGCTTGTGGGCATCGATACGCCCTTTCAGCGCATCGTCGTCGGTGTGGTTCTGGTCGTCGCCGTCTGGCTCGACACCATCTACCGCGCCCGCGCCAAGTAAGAACCGAGGAGAACCCCAATGACGGAACAAGTCACGCCCCTCGTGGAAATGCGCAATATTTCCATTTCCTTCGGTGGTATCCATGCGGTGGAAAACGCCTCTGTCGATCTTTTCCCAGGTGAGGTGGTGGCCCTTCTTGGCCACAACGGCGCCGGCAAATCGACGCTCATCAAGATATTGTCCGGTGCATACCGGCGGGATGGGGGCGACATCCTCATCAACGGCGAGGATGCGGATATCCGCAATCCCCGCGACGCCAAGAAATACGGCATCGAAACCATCTACCAGACGCTGGCGGTGGCGGATAATGTCGATGCGGCGGCCAATCTTTATCTCGGCCGCGAGCTGAAGACGAAATGGGGAACATTGGATGATGTCGCCATGGAAGCTTCGGCCCGCGAGGTCATGGGGCGTCTCAACCCCAATTTCCGGCGGTTCAAGGAGCCGGTGAAGGCGCTTTCCGGTGGCCAGCGGCAGTCCGTGGCAATCGCCCGCGCCATTCTGTTCGATGCCCGCATCCTCATCATGGACGAACCGACGGCAGCACTCGGGCCGCAGGAAACGGCACAGGTCGGCGATCTCGTCAAGGAACTGAAACGGCAGGGCATCGGCATCTTCCTCATCAGCCACGATATCCATGACGTCTTCGATCTCGCCGACCGGGTGTTCGTCATGAAAAACGGCAAGGTGGTCGGCCATGCCCGCACGGAAGATGTGACGAAGGACGAGGTCCTCGGCATGATTATTCTGGGCAAGGTGCCGCCGGGTGCTGTGGCGGGTCCGGGCGCGGTCGTTGCCTGACGACAGAATTCTGTCGTCTTTACTTCCACTACAAATCGAGGCCCGGTAAAAACCGGGCCTCGACAAATGCTGGGAACAAAAGTTCTTGGAGTTGACTAAAAAATATATGCGTCCGGTGTGTTTCAGCCCAGCCGGAACCGCAGACGAAAAATGTCTGCGGCTCTGCGCAATTGCAGACGCGGTCGTTAAAAAGCGGTGTTTTAATGGAGTTCGGCGTGTGCGAAACCGCTGCCGTTCATTTCTGCGCCGGCCGGTAGCGAGCCATGCTGATTGATGTCCTGGGCCAGCGACAGCAATGCCATTTCCAGGAAATAGGTCGACATCCCCAGTTCCAGAGATTTGGAGCGCTGGCAAAGATAGGAAACCATCCGCCCGAGTGCCAGAATCTCGTCCGCATTGTCCTCTTCAAGTATTGCTGTGGTAGACGCCATGCTTCCCTCTCGACAATCGACAGTATGAAAACGCGTTGATCCCGCGTTGTTCATTATCGACCACATCGAGCGTCACGCGAGCGTCACACCTGAGTCAATCGTCGCTCTTGTTTTCGGGCGCGCCGTTATTTTCCGCCGCTTCGGTAGCCGCAAGCGACGTCACGAGGGCAACGATGCTCTTGCGCACGGTTGCGCTCTTGATTCGGGCAAAGGCCTGATTGAGCGAAAATCCTTCATTCGACGCAACGAAAGACTGCATGGCATTGATCGTGCCAAGGGCGGGATTGGCGTTTCCGACATCCGGCGTCGCATTGGCGAACAAAGAGCTGACATCGACGCCGAGAACCGATGCAATGGCTTGCAAACGGGACGCGCCGACGCGATTGGCACCCTTTTCGTATTTCTGGACCTGCTGGAAGGTAATGCCCAACCGGCCCGCCAGCGCGCTTTGACTCATGCCGAGCGACTTGCGGCGCATTCGGATTTGTGTACCCACATGCACATCGATCGGGCTGGGTAGTTTGGCCTGCATCATGAACTCCTCCAGTTGTGAGGTTCTTAAATTGGATATTTATCAATTAATATTGTTGAAGGTAGACATTCAACACAATTTCCACGGGTATTGTGAGGTGTTACTGATAAAGTAAGGCTGTTTTCCGTCGGTATGCTGTGCTGGTTGACGGTTTATCACCTTTGTTGCACATCGCAATGCCCCGTTTCGGCTGGCAAAATGGCTCCAGCCGGCCACGCCGATGGCGTGAAAGCCCAGTCTTTCCCAAATTTTCCTGTTCTCTCGGTCGAAACCGTCGAGCGTTTCCGCATCACCGAAATGGGGAACCCAGACGAATGGCTTCTCTTGGTCGGACCGCACGATATTTTCAACAAGCACGTTGTTATAAAGCCGAGGCAGGCATTTGTTGGTGTCGATGGCGGGTAAAACCGGAATGGGATTTCGCAGGATTGCGAAGCCCTGCTGTGCCAGCAATAGAACGGAGGCATCCAGTTTACGTTTCAAATCCATCGCATTACGGGCGTTGCATTCATGGGCCACCGGATCGGCAACCAGCAATAGCGGGTGGCCATCGCGTCTTAGACCTGTGACCGAAACGAACTGGTCGACGTGGAAACCGCATTGGTGGATTTTTCCGAAGGTGATCGCCGGAGGCGACGTTTTTGCCGAGGTAAGAGCGATTGAGGCCGAGGCATTGCCGAGGTCTTCCGGCCGATATCCGAAACTGCCCACGGTTCTGTAGTCGAGTGCCTGAACCCGCTGCCATTGTTGCGGCCGTTCGGTTGCCGCATTGTTTGCCATACCCCTGTCGTCCTGCAGGCTGGAATGGCCCACCAATCGAAAGTCCGGCCCGACCAGCTGGTTACCGCCCGGCAAAGTGACATGCGAAGCGTTGGCGGCAAGCCCGAGACGATTGGCGAGCTCGCCAGTGATGGCGCTTTCCGATGCACAAAGCAGTTCGGTTGCGATCCCATCAGCAGTCCGAACGTGGAACACGTCCTGTATCCACGGGTGCGAAACGCTGCTGGTTGCATCGAGCGGCAACAGTTCTGCGGTGCAGGTGGCTGCCAGCCTGCTGAGCCAGCTTTCAGCGGAGGCGAGACAGGGGCCATCGATAAGAACAAGGGCCGTGACGTCGGAAGGCAGAGCCGAAAGCAGGTTTCCGATCGGGATGAGCGGAGAGACGTCCCCGTCAGCCCTGTCACCCGCAAAAAACGCGGCGGGCAAGGCAAGCGCGATTGTCCGGATCAGCCCTCCGCAATCGGGCAGCAGAGACGGGTGCGGGGCAGCGGTCAAGACGCTTTTTCTCCCGCCGTCTGCCGCGTGGCCAATTGCTGGAAAAATACCGTGTTCTGTAATTTCCACGATTGCGGCGGCGGGGATGGCAATTCTCCGCTGCCAAGCAGGCCTAAAAGCCGGGCCGCATCGTTGCGTTTGGCGGAAACCGCGTTTCCGGCCAGAAAATTTGCGGTCTCGAGGTTGAGGTTTGCCTCAGTTGCCATTGCACGCCATGTCCTGCGGTTAAAATGCAGCTTGCGGGCGGCGTTCAGCAAGGCGTCGTGTTCCTCTGGGGCGATAGCGGCGCGACACGCTTCGAGCGTCGCTTCGGCATCGACAAGCGCGATTGTCAGCGGACGGTAGTCGAGTTCGCCGGGCGCGTGGCTGACTGCCACATCGGCGTCGGAAAAACGCAGCCCGTCCCGATAGGCTTGAAAGATTTCGCCGATGCCGATCATGCCAAAGGCCGCGCATTCCGCCGCTCTTAGCGCGCCCATGCTGGCGGCACCAAGAACAGTGACGCCGCCTGACAGCGCAAACAGGATTTCCTTGTGCCACACGGCGGCGCAGTCACCGTAGAGGCCGTCGATCAGCCCGATTGTCCGGGCACCCTGCTTTACCGCGTCGAAAATGTCGCCGCAGGCAGCCGGGCCACGAAGATCGAGGCCGGAAATCTGCGCGGGTGCGATGCCGTGGATGGACGGGCCTGCAAAAACCACCGGCTTCATCAAAGGCCTCCGAGGTTCAGGAACCGGTCGAGCGTCCGCTGCGATATACGTTGAAGGCCACCACCGGCAGGGGTGAGGCCGCTTGCCAGAACCCGGACGACGTGCAGACCGGATACGCCCGTTTCCAGCGCAAAGACATGGATGTCGTCGATCCCGGCGGCGAAAAGATGCTCTGCAAGCTGACGCCACGGCGGTAGAGCCGGATCGCTATCCGCAAAATCGAGACTGGCCGGGATCCGGTCCATTGGCCGCACCTCGGATGCCGCCGGTCCCGCCGCAAACATATCCCGCTGGTAGCGCAAAGGAGAGAGATCGTCCCTTGCGCCGCTGATATCAGTCAGGCGCGACTGGATCGCCTCCAGCAGCGCGGCAATTGCCGCGTCATAGGTGCCAAACCGGCACGCTGCGCCGGCAGCGCTGCGGGTGGCAAGTCCGTCCTGCGCGTGGATTGACCGTGGCAGGCTCGCCATGACTACAGGCACGCCGAGCGTATTGGTGAGATCAAAGAAGCGGGGCGGTAGTCCTATATGTGAAAGGTGTTGAACAAGAGCATCGAAGGATGCGTCGACACCCATCGGCAACACGACCGGTTCCGGCGCGATACTGCGGGTTTCGAAGGTATCGACGAGAAAGCAGGCGTCGTTTTCGATGAGTTCGAGCAAGGCGTGCAGAACCGCGTGGTCATGGTCGAAACCCGCCGCAAGACCTTGCGAACTCATGAGAAAGGCCTGCCGGTCCCAAGGGAAATCCGCGCGAAAATCCATGCCCACCAGTTCATAGGGGGCAAAAACCTCCAGCTGCTGGCGTATGGATGTTCCCTTCACCCAGGCGCGTTCGTTTCGCAGATCAAGAGTGTCCGGGTCGACCCGGCCGATTGTTTCGAAAGGAACGAGAGGGGCGCCCTTGTCCCGCATCTCACGAATGGAGCCGAAAGTGGTGATATGTTTGCGGGTGTCTTCGGCGACGGCACCTTCGATCGCTTCCATGATCGCGGAAAGCCGTGCCTGCTCCGCGACAAGCCCCTTGCCCTGGGAGACCGACAGTCCGCGTGAATTGGGCCGCGTCGCGAACCAGACGGGTATGCCGATAATATCGAGACCGGTCACGTCTCCGACGCGTGTAATCCCGAACCGCCGAAGCAGTTCGGGATCGAAGAACGAAGCGTCCGGATGCCCTAAAGCCGCTGTCGCTGGAATATGTGCGCCGTCAGCGGTCAAGGCTGCTGGGCCGCAATCAAGGCGCCGCGTTGGTGTCGTCGGCAAGGATGGCGTCGAACAGCTCGCCGGTGACGGAACCCGCCGGGCCAACAGCCTTCAGGGCCGATTCGATCGGTGCCTGCACCATGCGGTTGAAATCCCAGCCGGCGTCGATCACTTCGCCGACAAAGGCGAAATCGGCCTCGGAAACGACAGCGCCGCCGGCGACGAGGGCTTCGATGCCCTGGATCTGTACCTGATCCAGCTCGTTTTCGGGCTGGCCGTCCTGACGAACGAGCATGGATTTTGCCGCCGCAGCAACGCGCGCGTAACCGTCCACACCGGGATGGCTGGCTTCATAGGCGGCAATCGTCTCATGCGAGACGGACGCAACCCTGAGCGGCGCCGTGCGAATGAAGAGAACGCCGAAACCCTTTTTTCCGACAATAAAGAAGTGCGAGGACATAATAACTCCTATTTGATCCCAGCTAATCGAAGTGCGTTATAGAATTTTTCATTCGCTACCGGGTCTCGGTCTGGGGACAGGCTGCTGATTTCCCTCGCCGTCATACCCGGATAGTTTTCCTGAAGCCTGCTGCCGGTTTCCCGGGCAGCGTCCAAATCACCGTGGAGCGCGTGGCTCGCGGTCAAGACGCGCAATGCCGGCTCGTCATTTTCCATGCGCGCGCACAGTTCTACTGCCGCGCCGTAATCCTCACGCTTGAACGCGATGCTGGCGCCCGCCCACCAGTAGATGTCGGGTGCGAGCGGATTTAGGTCGATGGCTTGCTGAAACTTTTCCCACGCGGTTTCGGCATCGCCGAAATGGGCGAGCGCATCGGCATGCTGGAGCAAAAGGTCGGCGGAGTTGGGCGCAAGCGCCTCGGCTTCGAAGAACCTTTCGGCGGATATGTCGAAATCCCGCTGGTAGAGCGCCACGACGGCGCACATCCAGTGGCCGACGCCAAGAGCGGGATCGATTTCGACGGAGGCGTCTGCCTCCGCCTTGGCGCGGTGCAGCAGGTGGGGGTCGTTGCCGCCCAGCATCAGCCATTCCAGTTGCAGGCTCTGCGCCACGCGGGCGCGGGCAACCGCCATGCTGTTATCCAGATCGACCGCCTTGCGGAACATCGAGCGGGCTCTTCGAAGAAGCGGCAGGTCGCACTTGCCGCGCAGAAGCTGCTGGCCCTCCAGCAATTGCCGGTAGGCCTCGCCGCTGTGGTTGCGGTCTGGTTCCACCTGAAGCCGCTCGATCTCGCGGGCAAGCCCCGCGGCCACCTGTTTGGACAGCAGTCGAAAAGCGGCGTGAATATGCCGCGCGGTCAGCACAACCTCCAGCGACCAGACGATTTCTCCGGTCGCTTCCTCGATCAGCGCTACCGACATGCGGGCATCGTCGAAAACCGTGGAGACGATGCGGTAATCCGCCCGCAACATTGCATAACTGTCGTCGGTCCGGTCGTGTGTCGCTACAAAGGTGCTGTGCGTCGAAAGAACGGTGAAGGTCCGGTATCGAACGAGACTATTGGCGACATCCTCGACAAAGGCACTCATCACCGGCGATACCGCAAGCCCGTCCACCCGCACCGGACGGCTGAAGGCGACGCGTGGTTTTGCCATCGGTTTTCGGCGGCTACCCTCATCCGGTTCGGCGGGGGATACTATCGTCGAGGCCAGACTTTGTATCCGCCGTCGAAGCGCCACTGTCTCGGCCTCCGGAGGTCGGTCCTCCTGGCGGAGCTGTTCCATCAGAAGCTGGAAAATTCCCTCGCAGGCGCTGGTGTTTCCCACCCGCGCATAGGCCGCCATGGCGGCGCGGTAGGTTTCCTCGCGCTCCGGCTCGATCTTCAGCGCGCATTCGGCAAGCGATGCGATGTTGTTCGAACTGGCGCGGCCGAACCGCGTCAACTCCTCCAGAAGCGGTGTATAGCTTGAAAAGAACAGGTCCTTGAGACGGCGTCGCTCAGACAGCAGCCAGAGATAAAGGTGGTCCTGCCCAGCCTCCAGCCCCTCCAGCAGATCGCCGCCGAATTCGAGCAGGGCTTGCAGCCTCTGCATCGGGTCTTCTGCTCTCGCGCCGGCAAGAAAGATCGCAAGGTCGGTCCGCTGCGCCAGCTTTCCGGCCTTCAGGTCGTTCCCTTCTGTCAGAAGGATGGCATCGTCATCGCTCGACAGCTTCTGGAGGCGCAGGATCAGCTGCCGCAAATTGCCGAGTGCCCTTTTTTGCTCGACGTTTTCCCACAACAGCGATGCGGCCTGCTGGCGGGAAAGGGACTGGTTGGGAGCAAGGATCAGGGCGGCAGTGAGGGCAAAGCCCTTGGACGGGAAAAACGCTTGCCGCACCGCATCGCAGCGCGGGGTGCCAAAAAGCCGGATCGGTATCAGTTCAGCGTTCCCAGCCAATTTCGTTCCCTCATGAATCACCATCTAACAATGTGTCCGGGAAATTGAAAGTCATCATTGGCGTTCCATTTGACGCTGGTGTGACGCCGCTTGCCTATTGTCGTGAATAGAGGCGCGGGCGACGGGCGGAAAACAGCAATCATGCATCAGGCAGGCATCGGGAATTTTCGAAATTGATAGCGTTTAACGGAAGCTACATGGCGTTCGAGCCGCGTACTGAACCTTACCAGCGTGCCGACGACGTCGGTTATGCGGTGTGTGAGTTCATGTGGTTCAAAGGGCGCCCGTTCTATCCGGTCTCGGCGCTGGCCCATGCGAAGGTTGCCCATGCCAGACTGTCGGCATGCGACGACGAAGATGAGGACAATCTCGATATTATTTTCCGCATGCCATTTGCAGCCGGCGGGCATTTTTTCGAGATCGTGCTGCGCTCCAACGAAGGCACTTCCTACGGTGGCTGGCTGTGGGGAGAAGAGCTGGAAATACTGAACGAGGTCGTCAACGGCTATCGCGTTCTGGCGGGGAAGTTCGAAGACAGGCTGATCCGGTTTGAATATTCCAAGCGGTCTCATCGCTACCGGACAGCCGAACCGCTGCCGGTGGAGAAATCCGTCTTCCTGATCCAGCGGGAGGTAAGGCCTTACGCGGGAAGGCACGATTTGCCGGGAAACCCGGCACGTTAATGGCAGGGCTGATGCCGATGCGTTTCCGGGGGAGCGCAAGAGCGTGGGGCGAGAAGGGGTTCAACTGGCGCGGCGCGTATTGCGCGCATCGCAAATATGCCCGGTAAAGCCAAGGCTTTGTCGGGAGCAGCAGGTGAATTTTTTTATTTTTATTGTGTGGAAGATTTGTGATGCCCAATGGAGGTAACATGCGTAACAGGCGGGTGTCATCACAGCTATTAGCGGTGAGTTGCGCCTCGGGTGACGACGTGCTTTCCCTTGACGGGAGCGCCAACGACGACCCGCGTCCATCAGTTGCGAACGACAGGTTTTATGTCGTGGGCGAGCCGGTTTCCAGGAAGGTGCTGAGATCTCGCCCGCCGGAGAACCGGGTTGAGGAAGAGGCTTTTCGCGTGGCGGAAATCAGCAATACCGTCATCGATGTCGATATCCGGCTTGCAAAATGGGCCTGGGCCGTGCTGGTGATAGCGCATTGCTGGCTGATCTATTTCATGGTGACCAATCTCGGCTGAGGCCTCCCCCGGGACATGCGCTCCGGCCTTTAACGCACTTCTCCGACGCCGTGCAGTATCATCGCTGCCGCACCGAAGGCCACGGGGTCTGTCGCAACCACATCCGGCAGCTGGATTTTCGGCTGTATCACCCTTGCGCCGTCGAACGGGTCCGAGCGTTCGTAATCCAGCCATTCCGCCAGCCGCTGTCGTACGATCCTTGGTAAGGTGCCACCAACAAAGATTGCCGTGGGCGCCAGAACGGCGCTGACAGCGAAGGCGAGGCGCGCAACCTCGGGTCCCGCCCGTTCCAGCCACGCCTCAAACACGGCGGAATTGCGCAAGAGGTAATCCGTCCAGACCTCGGGTGCGCGCCCCGAGGGTTTTTCTCCCACATGCTCCACGCACCATGCCGCCAGGTCTTCGAAGGAGGGCCGCGAAGTGCTGCGGCCGCGCAAGGCGCCGATCTCGCCGGCATTGCCGAGATAACCGCGATAAAGCTCATTTTTGATAATGATGCCGCCGCCGATCCCCTCGGACAGATAGAGATAAGCGAAATTTTCGTGTCCATCCGCATTGCCAAGCGTCAGTTCACCCATGGCTGCGGCATTCGCATCATTTTCTATGATCACCGGACAACGCAGCGCCTCGCGCAGCATGGCGGAAAGGTCAGACCCGGCCCAGGAAATAACCTCTTCGGCAAGATCGAGCGACATGGCTTCCTTGCGAAAGCGGGTCGGCATGGCAATGGCCGCGCCGATCAGTTGGTTCCTGTTGATCGCATTTTTCGTCAGTAGTTCTTCGGATCCGTCCTGAAGCGCCCGTTGGACATCGGAAAACGCGTCGTAGGAGCCGCGCATCTGCAATTCTCCAACGATCTCTCCGCCAAAATTCAACAGCGTCAACATCACCGAATAACGGTTGGCGTGCGCACCAAGGGCGTAACCGACGGTTTTTTTGAGCGTGAGGTCGATATGGGGTGCGCCACGGCCTTCCTGCCGGCGTGCACCTTCCTCGATGATACCGCGCTCAAGCAGATTTCGCGTCATCATGCTCACGGCAGCCGGCGTTATGCTGCAATAGTCGGCAAGCTCGACCCGCGAGGCCGAACCCTTGCGCCTGATATATCCCAGAAGCGCGCCCTGTGTTGCGCCAATGCCTGCCAGCCCGCCCTGCCGTCTCTCAGTCAAAGTTTCACTCTCCCGCGCTTTACCTAGGGAAATGTCATGAAGCTGTTAATTAAGCAACTTAATTAAATAATCAGTTTCAACGGGAATGGATCACATGTTCAAGTCTCTCACCCTGATGGCCACGGTTGCCCTCGGCGCGCTTTTGCCGGCTGTCGCCTTTGCCGAAGACATCAACATCAAGCTCTGGACGCTCGCCGACAAGAATGCGCCGGGCCGCGTCACCAACATCGAAGCCGCCGCCGGCATCATGAACGCACAGTTCAAGGCAGCAGGCGTCGACAAACGCGTCGTCATCGACATCAACAACAGCGCCGTGCAGGGCTGGGACTCCTTCGCGCTCGATACGCTGAAGGCGTTTTCGGTGGGGCAGGGGCCGGATATCTACATCCTGCCGCATGAATGGATCGGCCAGTTCGCGCAGGACGGCTATGCCATGCCGATGGAAGACAAGATCGCCGCTGCTCCCTGGGTCTATGGCGATATCCTGCCGGTTCTGTGGAATTCGGCCAAGGCGACGGACGGAAAGATTTACGGCATTCCGCAGGACGCGGAAATCCGCATGTTCTTCTACAACAAGGACATGCTGCGCAAGATCGGCAAGGACGAAGCCTTCATCGAAGGCCTTCCGGCCAAGGTCGACGCCGGCGAATTCACGCTCGACGATCTGACGGCCCTGTCGAAGGAAGTGGTAGACGGCAAGGCCGCACAATACGGCATGCTGCACCGCCCGAATGTCGGTATCGACTATCTGATGGTGTTCCAGTCCTATGGCGTGAAGTTCATGGACGAAAAGACCGGCAAGCTGATGTTCCCCAAGGCCGAAATGGCCAAGGCGCTCGGCTGGTATGAGCGCAATGCCAAGGAAGGCGTGACGCCCGTCGACAATACCGCCATGAGCTGGGAGGCGATCCAGACGGCCTTCAAGCAGGAAAAGGCCTTCATCTTCCATCAGGGTGTCTGGGCGGTTGCCTGGCAGGTGGGTGACAAGAACGGCGCGACCTGGCCGACAGATGGCAAGGGATACTTCAACAAGATCGGCTGGATTTCCGCTCCGGCAGCCGAAAAAGGCGGCAAGCCGGCCAACCTGTCGCACCCGCTGCTCTACACCCTCAATCCGAAGAGTGCCAATGCCGATATCGCCGCCGATCTCGTGGCGCTTGCGACATTGCCCTATTTCAACAACGAACACGCCGTGACATCCTATCATACGGCCATCAGCAACGCCCAGACGGCCATGCCGAAATACCGCGATAACTGGGTACTCTCCGCTGCTTCGCCGATGATGAAATACGCGCAGTTCGTGCCCAACCACACCAAGTTCGGCAGCTACAACAAGGTGCTGTTCAGCGGTCTGCAAGCGGTTGAGACCGGCAAGATGACGGCCGCGCAGGCGGTCGATTTCATCGCCGACGAGCTTGAGCTGCAATTTGGCGCGGAGATCGAAATCCGCGACGCCGCAAGCAACTGAGTTTGCCCGAAACCATGCCGCCCGGTTCTGCCGGGCGGCTTTTCCGCGTTCCCACCGGTATATCGTAATGTCTCAATTTCAGCTTCGGGCGCGCCGCCCGGCCCGGCCGATCTTTTATCTGGCTCCGGCTCTCGCCTTGCTTGGCGTGTTCTTTCTTGCCCCGATCGTCGTCAATCTGGTGATCGCCTTTACCGATATGGGCGCAAACCTGAGGGTGGGCAAATTCACGGTCGAGAATTTCCAGCGCATGTTTCAGCGCGACGTGCGCCTGCCGATGGTGTTGCTGACGACGCTGATCTATGTCGGCGCAACGCTGTTCATCTTCAATATCGGGCTTGGCGCGCTTCTGGCCGTTACGACCACGGCGATACCGGACCGGCTAGGCAACTTCTTTCGCGGCCTCTGGCTGCTGCCGCGCATGAGCCCCGCCGTGCTTTACGGCGTGCTGTGGATATGGATCGCCGATCCGACGTCTTCCGGCCTGCTCAACCAGTTTCTTGGCGCGCTCGGCGCACCCGCTCTCAACCTGCGCAACGACTTTCCGCTGTTTCTGGTGGTGGTGGCGAACGGTGTCGTCGGCGCGTCTTTCGCCATGGTCATCCTCACATCGGCCATCCGCTCCATACCGTCGCATCTGGCCAATGCGGCGCGCGTCGATGGCGCCAGCGAATGGGGTGTGCTTCGCCATGTCGTCGCACCCGCGCTCTCGTCACCGATCCGTTTCATCACGCTCTATCAGGCGCTCTCACTGATGACGACCTATGAATATATCCTGCTCATCACCGGCGGTGGGCCTGTCTACGATTCCACGACCTATCCGCTTTATATCTACCGGCGCGCCTTCGAAAACGGCGCCTATGCCTATGGTGCTGCACTTGCGCTTGGCCTGATGGCGATAGGCGTTGCCATCACCCTCATTCAATGGCGCATCAGCAATATGCGCTCGACTTTCGCTCCCGCCAAAATCGAGGTGCTGTGATGACGCTCGCCCACACCCACTCGCCTGCCCACAGCAGGCGTGCGCTTGATCTGAAGCCGGACTGGACGCGTCTTGAAAGGCGCAGCCTTGCCCATCGCGCCGGTTTCGTTCCCGTCATTCTTGTGTTCCTGACGGTGGTTTCGGTTCCGGTTCTCCTGCCCTACCTGTGGCTGCTGGTGAAGTCGCTCACGACTTCCGACGACAATCTCAGCCGACTTGTGCTGTGGCGCAGCGGCGCAATCGCCGCTTTTGCCTATGGCGGGGCGATAGCAGTTGCGCTTCTTTCCGAGCGCCTGCGCAATCCCGCGCTGCTATGGCTGGCATTTGGTGCCGTGGTTGCGGCGCTCGTCTTCGTGCTGGTGCTGCCGCATCTGACTATCGACAACTACAGTTTCCTCTGGAGCCGCGATATCGAGAAAACCGGCACCACGCGCATGGCGCTGATGCCATCCGTCTGGACCGCCATGCGCAGTTCACTGCTGTTTGCCGCTTCCCAGACGCTGATCGTCGCGCTGGTCGCCACGCCGGCCGCCTATGCGCTGTCGCGCTTCACCTTCGCCGGGCGTGAAAATGTGCTGCGCGGGCTTTTGCTGCTGCATGCCTTTCCGGCGCTCGCGCTCACCGTCGCGATCTTCGTGCAGTTGCATTACATGGGCCTGCTCAACAATCTCTTCGGCGTCGTGCTGGTCATGAGTGCGCTTGAGCTGCCGTTTGCAATTTTTGTTCTCAAGGGCTTTTTCGACAACGTTCCCTGGGACATCGAAATGAGTGCCGTCACCGATGGCGCGAGCCGCTTCCAAGCCTTTCGCATGGTGGTTCTGCCGCAGGTAAGAAGCGGGCTGATCGCGGTTGCCACCTTCACCTTTCTGCGTGGCTGGGAAGAATATGTTTTCGTCCAGACCCTGCTCATCGAAAAAAGCCAGATGACGATGAGCCTCTATCTCTTCTTCGTGGCACAGGACAGCGCCGGCGTGAATTACGGCATGATCGCTGCCGTAGGCATCATCTATCTGTTGCCTGTGCTGATCATTTACATCTTCACGCAGAAATACATCACCCAGATGAGTTTCGGCGGGATCAAAGGATAATCGCCATGGCCAGGATCACCTTCGACAATGTCACCAAAAGCTGGGGCGACACCCGCGTTCTGCAACCGATGACCCTCTCCATCGAAGACGGCGAATTCGTCGCCGTTCTCGGGCCGTCCGGATGCGGAAAGTCGACCACGCTTTTCCTGCTCGCCGGGCTCTACGCGCCGACCGCGGGTCAGATTTCTTTCGACGGCCACAACGTCAATCGCATCGATGCGCGCGACCGGAATGTCGGCATCGTCTTCCAGTCCTATGCACTTTATCCCAACCTGACGGTGCGGCAGAACATCGCCTTTCCGTTGCGTTTCAAGAATGTTCCGCGTGAGGAGGCAGCGCGGCGGGTGGAGGAGGCGGCAAGCCTCGTGCAGATCAGCGCGTTGCTCGACCGACGGCCCTCGCAGCTTTCCGGCGGCCAGCAGCAGCGTGTGGCGCTTGCCCGCGCGCTGGTCAAGGAACCGAACATCCTGCTACTGGACGAGCCGCTTTCCAATCTCGATGCGACCCTGCGCATCACCATGCGCGCCGAGCTGAAAAGCCTGCAGAAGCGCCTGAAGATCACCACGCTGATCGTCACCCATGACCAGATCGAGGCGATCACCATGGCGGACAGGATCATTTGCATGAACAACGGCGCCATTGCCCAGATCGGCACGCCCGATGATCTTTATCGCCGGCCCGACAATCTGTTCGTGGCCGGTTTCATCGGCACGCCGCCAATGAATCTCTTGAAAGGATGGGCGCAGGGCGGGCAGTTGCAGATCGGCGATGCCCTGCTCGACCTCAATGCCCGCTGTGACGGCGAAGTCACCTTTGGCCTGCGCCCGGAAGATATCGCCCTCGTCACATCGTCCGAGGCGCGGCTTGAGGGGCAGGTTACCACCGTCGAGCCCATGGGGCGTGAGGTATTCTACACGATCGATACGCCCGCAGGCATGATCCACGCGCTCGAATATGGCGAGACGATACGCCACGCGCCGGGAGATCGTGTCGGGATCAGCTGCAAATCGGCGCTGACGCTGGTGTTCGATGCCGCCGGTAACCGCATCGCCGGGCTGCATGCCGATCTTTCCCACCATTCGACTATTCCGGCGCGTGAACCGCAAGCCGTAAACTGACAGGAATTTCCATGCCTAAAATCGTCTCCCATCGCGGTGCCAACCATTTTGCGCCCGAAAACACCTTCGCCGCCGCCGACCTCGCCTTGCTGCAGGGAGCGGATTACATCGAGCTCGACGTGCGCGAGAGCGCGGACGGCGTGCTTTATGTCTTTCACGACGAAACGCTGGATCGTACCACCAATGGCACGGGTCCCATCGGCCACATGCTGTCGAGCGAGATCGATGCGTTGGATGCCGGCAGCTGGTTCGGCGAAAACTTCAAGGGTGCGGCTGTACCGCGGCTCGATGCCTATCTCAGCCATTTGCGCGGCCGCTGCGGCGTCTATGTCGAGCTGAAATATTGCGATCCCGTCAAGGTGGCGGCACTGGTACGAAGCCTCGGCATGGTGCGCGATACCTTCTTTTTCTCTTTCTCCGAAGAAATGCGCCGGGGCCTGGCCGCCGCCGCGCCGGAATTCCGCAAGATGATGACGCTCGATATCGCCAAGTCGCCTTCGCTGGCTGCGGCTGTTCACCATGCCTCGATCATCGAGATCACACCTGCGCAGATGCGCAAGCCCGGCCTTGTCGCGGCATGCCGCAAGGCGGGTCTGGAAATCATGGTTTATTATGGCGGCGATGATGCCAACCTTCATAATGAGATCGCATTGGCCGGGGTAGACTACGTCAATATCGACCGCCCGGACCTGTTCGATACGGCGCGCCGCGCCGTACGGCAGCCTGAACTCGCATGACCTTCCTTACCCCTGGAGATGATGACATGAGCAATCTTATTGGAACCGGCTTCAACGCCAGTTCGGACGACGGTGAACTGGCCACACTCGAAAGCGATCTGCGTGCGCTTGCCGAAATTGGCTGCGACACCGTTGAAATCGCCGCAACGAGCCTTGATCTGATCGCAGGCGGTCGCATCATCGAGGAGCGCGCTCAACGGTTCGTGGCGCTGGCCAAAGAATTCGACTTCCGCTACACGGTGCACGGTCTTGTTTCGTCCAATTTCATGGACCCGGTAACGTGCCGCTACCAGATAGATGCAGCCAAGGCGCTGGCCGTCCTGTGCGATCGCATCGGCGCGGGCATCCTCGTTCAGCATGGTGGTGCCCTGCGTGCCGACCAGATCGCCGAGCGGGCCGATGCCGATGCCCGTGAGCGGGAGGCGCTTTTCGAGCTGGCGGAATTCTGCAAGCCCTATGGCGTGCGGGTCGCGCTTGAGAATATCTTCTCCACCGAACCCGGCCAATATCGTCAGACGCCTGCCGAGGTGGCCCAGACCGTTAAGGCCGTCGGCCATGATAACGTCGTGGCGCTGATCGACTTCAGCCACGCCTATCTCGAATCCACCTATCGCGGGCTCGATTTTCGCGAACAGCTTCGTGCCATGGCGCCGGTTGCCGGCCATCTGCATGTGCACGATTCCTTCGGCCGGCCGCAGGGCTTTTATCAGCCGTATTTCGACCAGGAAAATACCGCTCTCGGCATCGGCGATCTGCATATGCCGCTCGGCTGGGGAGATATCGACTGGCAGGGCATCTTCTCGGAGCTGACCTTCCTGCCGGATACCGTGCTGATGATGGAAATCGGCCGCCGCTACCGTGCCGAACAGCCCGCGAGTCTTGAAACGGCGCGTCATCTCATGTCGCTCTACACTGAGCGGATGCAGATCGCGGCTGAATGACTGAACTGAACAAGGCCCAGCCGACAGGCTGAGGTCTGAAGCGCCGGCAGTTCTGAACGCAACTGCCGGCGTTTTTCGTTACGCGGCCCAGTCGGAAAGCGAATAGGCTTTGATGTAATCGATCATCATTTGCGAACCGTCGCTGAAATCAACCGCCGACGGCGTTCCTGCCATGCCGCCGACAGCAAGATTGACGACCATATACATGGGGTCGTGCATGTCATCAGGCGTATCCGTCTGCGCCACGGCGACATCGTCGAAATACCAGGTAATATGCTCCGCATCCCACAACACGCCGTAGGTGTGAAACCCCTCCGTGCTCGGCACGCTGACATTGTTGATGACCGAACTCTGTTCTCCCGTTGCATTGGAGTGGGTGGACATGATCAGCGTATTGGGGTTTTGCCCACGCATCTCCACGACATCGAGTTCCGGCGGCCAGGATCCATCTTGCGGCAAAAGCCAGAAGGCCGGCCAAGCGCCCCGGTCGGTCGGCATGTCGGCGCGCATTTCGAAATAACCATAGGTCTGGCTGAACGACGAATAGGTGTTCAGCATACCCGAGGTATAATCATAGCCCTCAACCTCGTTGGCGATCGATTGCGGGGTTTCCGCGGCGGTGATGGTCAGGACACCGTTGTTGATGCTGAAGGGATTGACCTCTGATGTGCCGGCATAAGCGGGGTTGATGTACCATTGCGCCTCGCCATTCGTCGTCAGCGAGCTTCCCTTTTCCGGTGCCCACCAATATTTGGCATCCCAAGTCCCCTGATCGCCGCTGCGAAGTGAAAGTGCATCGAATTCGTCGGCAAAGGTCTGGGTGAGGGATGATCGGTCGAGGCTGAGCTCGAACTGGTCGGCCTGAAGATCGTCGATGGTCGTTCCGGCAAGAACGACGGCCTCGCCGTTGGCGAAGTTCAGCCGGAGATT
This sequence comes from Agrobacterium sp. K11, assembly GCF_059429395.1. Lineage (NCBI taxonomy): Bacteria > Pseudomonadati > Pseudomonadota > Alphaproteobacteria > Hyphomicrobiales > Rhizobiaceae > Agrobacterium > Agrobacterium sp. K11. Next base: position 18,354 of record NZ_JCAHRB010000002.1, read on the forward strand.
ATCGCCCTGTTGGGTGGCATTGCTGACGAGCTGCTCGAAGGATGTGATGCCGTAACCGTTAAGCCGGATTGTGTCGTTGGCGCTGAAATCCATGATGAGATCGGTACCGTTGCCGCTCGTAAAAACGAATGTATCCGCACCGCCACCGCCGATCAGCACGTCGTTACCGCCCCCGCCATCAATGGTCTGGCTGCCCGATCCGCCGGTTATGATGTTGTCCAGCTCATTTCCGAAGGCATAACGACCATCTCCGGTTACCCGCAGGTTTTCGAAATTGTCGGGCAAGGTATAACTCATCCAGGTGTCGATGGTGTCGATACCCTCCCCGGCATTTTCGACGGCGCGGTTAATGCTGGAATAGAGGTAATAAATATCGTCGCCCGTGCCGCCCGCCATTGTCACATTGACGGAACTGTCGCCCCACATGGAATCATTGCCGGCAGTGCCTGTCAGCAGCGGTCCGGAACCCGTGGCGGAGAAAAATCCGGTGGAATTGTCGCTGTAGTAGAGTGTGTCTCCAAGCGCATTCAATACTGTCCGGGCCATTGACCGTCTCCTGTCCGTTAGCGTTGGCTTTCTCACTCCTCTTGGGCAATACCCTAACAGGGCGAAAAGCCTCCTGTTAGAGCCAGAAATGAGGGGTACATGGGCGGTTTCTGTGGTGCACGCTATTGCAGCATTGCAATGGGCGGTGGCAGGATTGGACGGAAAGGGAGATGCTCAAAGCGGCATCTCATGGGAATGGAGTGCCAGAATTGAGTGTAGCCTTTACCAAGGAAGATAGTGCCGAAACCGCAGCCGAAACGGTTCTGCCGGACCGGGTGATTTCGCCTCATCCCAATCTGGTGACGGAGGCTGGGCTGAAAGCGCTGGAGCAGCAGCTGCAATTGGCGCGCGAAGCCTGCGAAACGGCCAATGCCGTCGAAGACGTCAATGAAAGACGTCGGCTTTCAGCCAATCCTCTGCGGGACATTCGGTATTTCGCGGAGCGCGTTCGCACCGCCCAGCTGATGCCGAGCCCTCCTGCTGATGGCACCGTTGCCTTCGGCAGCGTGGTAACATTCAGCCGTGATGACGGGAGGACGCAACGGTTTCGGATCGTAGGCGAGGATGAAGCCGATCCGGCCAATGGATCGATGTCTTATGTCTCCCCGGTCGCAGGATTGCTGATGGGAAAATCTGCCGGTGATGTTGTCAGCCTGGGTGGCAAAGAGATTGAAATCATCGAAGTGACCTAAAGCGCCCACTTGAAAACGGAACAAATTTTGGCAGCAAGGATGTGCGGTTTGGAGCGAGAGAACCTCGCCGTAATTTAGGCCGGCCGTGCCGTCGCCAAAGCGTCCTCTTCTGCCATTCCAGCCATCCGCATCATCGTATTTTTCAGAAAGAACCTGAAATCCAGATCAATGAAAGTATAGGCGAGTACGAGCCCCATATAGGCCATGAAAACGGGATTGAAATTCAGCTCTTCAAATTGATAGACGATAACGATTCCGATCGCCGAATAGGCGAAGAAACCGACTTTTCGTTTCCGGAGGATCGCGTAAACAAGCGCAAAGGCGCTGAGAAGGCCAAATCCTATGCCGGATGCATAGGCCGTGGCGAGAAAGCCATTATGCGGCGTTCCGATCCTCGATATTCTCGACAGTTCTTCGTATCGAGCGGTAAAACCAATGCCCAAAGGGTGATGGAGCATTACCTGAAAGCCGCCGGTTAGCGTGTCCCAGCGCTCCTGCGCATTGTTGCTGCTGTTGCTGTCCTCGAGAAACCGTTTTGAAAAGATCTGTTCCGCAAAATCGAAAGCGCCCAATGGCAAAATCGCTGCGATGACAAGGGCGGACAAGGCAAAACCAAAATAGGTGCTGAGCAGCATTTTGATGGAAAAATTTCTGATATAGAAATAAACCCCGATCGCAAGAACCGCAAATATTCCGGACCGGTTGAGAGTAAGTGTGAAGCTCGCCAGATAGACCAGCAAAAATACGGCAAACAGCGCGGGACGTTTTTGCCTTTCGGCAAGATAGGCGACTGCCGCACCCGCCAAGGCAAAGGCAGGTCCCGCCGTATTGCCCACCGGCCAGATACCTCCCGCTTTTTCGACACGCAAAAGCAACGGGCTCAATTCGCCTTTTGCCGCAGCTGCCAGCACGGCGGTTTCATCGAACATGAAAGAGAGGCCAAGGGAGGCGAGCTGGTCGTGAATGACGATGTCCAGAAAAAGCAGGATCGTCACCGCGATGAAGCCGGCGAAGATGCCCCAGCAGAACAGCTCGAGAAGGTTCTCCTTAAACAGCATATAGGCAAAAAACAGAAAATAGACCGCGTAAAAATATGCCATCGCGGTGGTGTAAAATTCACCTTCGCCACGTTCGTCGGCAAAGACAGCCGAAAGTGCAAAAAAAATGGTTAGCGGAACGAGATAAAGCAGGATGATCGACGGCGTCAGACAGCGAATGTAAAGCAGGGCAATAACGGGTAGCGTCATCAGGACAAGCATGTCGGTGATGTTGAGGAAGCGCAGGCCCAGATTGCTGGTCAGCACATTGCATTGAATGAAAAAGCCAATGGAAAAAACGAATATCGCCAGAAAGAGACCGGGCACCTGTATGGTTTTTGAAGGATAAAGAGGCATCGCCAAAACGAAACCCGGCAACGGGGATTGATGCGATGCCGCCATATTTGTGCTTCTGGTCATTCCCGGCCTGTATCCTTCACTGGCGGACCTTGGTGCGGCCCTGTGGGAGAGGACGTCATCACCATGAGGCGACAGGGTGATGACGATGAATAGTGGTCTTGATGACGTTGCCGCGCAAGACAATTTTCTATGGTTTTCAGTCGATCAGATTGCCTTTTGGCAGAGCGCCCTCAACGGCGATCACCCGCTGGATGTAGAGCGGTTCGTTGGAAACCGGTGCGCTCATGCCGAATGCCGGCATGATCCTCACATAGAAACCGTATCCGCTGGGGCTGATATCCGGGTCGATGGTGATCTCGTTGGCTATGGCCCACATCCAGCCGCTATTGTCGAGGGCATTCGCACCACCGAATTGCAGGGCGGAGCAGCTTATCGTCCGAACCGCGCCGCCGCTTTTCGTAATCAGTGTGACATAGGGCGCTCGCTGCCCCTCGCTATTTTTGTAAAGCACCGCGAAGGAGACGGTTCTGCCAATCATCGCGGCTGCCTCTGCATTCCGGAAATAACGAAACAGCGCGGCTGACTGGCTGCCGTTTGCACGCAGATCCAGGCTGTAAGCGAAGGCCGGAGAAAAGGTCACTGCGGCGGTTTTGCCGGCAGAGGCCGGCGCGGTGAGATTCCAACCCGCTGGAGCGGACCCGGTCCAATCGGTGAAATCGCCGTTGACGATAAGATTGGCGGCGGGAAGTTTTGGCCAACAAGGTGTCTGAAAGACGTTATCGGGCGCCGATCCCAGATAACAACTGAACAAGGTTCGGGCGATGAGCTGAGATCCGGCATCGTTCGGATGGACGTTGTCGCGGTAAAGCGCATGGTCCTTGCCTCTCGCTACAAATGGCGCGTGTGTATCCACCAGCGTGAGGCCCGGGTGCGCTCGGGCAAGGTCAAGGATCGCATTATAGACCTTGTCGTAACCGGTGCTATCGCGCCAGGGGTTCTGGGTGGTGATGAGTTGGGGGGCACCCGGCCATTGCCACTCCATCATGCCAAGCGGTCCGAGCAGGGCGGCTCGTCCGGAGCTTAGGATACCACCCGGTGTCTCGAAACTCTGCATATTATGCCCATGATGCGTGATGCACAGGTCGGGACGGGGAATCTTCAACGCCGCCGCGCGCTGGTCCGCGAGCATGTAACCGGCCATGCCGCCGGGCAGTGCCGCAAGATAGACCGTGAGCGTTGGCCCCATGCCTGCGCGCAGCGTAACCGAATCCGCATAGGCCTTTGGCCCGGTGGGGGCGTTTGTCTGCCATTCTGCCCAGCGGTGCAGCACAACCCTTGTGTCATGCAGATCGCCGAGCATCATGGCGAACTGCTGGAATGGTCCGGCATCGGCATAGGCGGTGCTGTCACCATTCACGAAGATCGTGGCATTCTGACCCGCAGTCAAACGCGCGCGCAAGGGTGAGAGCGCGTTCAGGGAAGGGACCATGGTGGGGATGTTTCGGGGGGTGATGCCGAGCGATACGCCGATCATGCCGGCACCTCTTCCGTTCCGGTCATATATATGCATATGTTGCGTTTGAGCGGTGTCATCATTCGTTCTCCTGGTCTGGCCCTAGGATAACTCCGCCGAAAGGCCGGGGGACAAAACGCAGGAAACGGGACGGCGAAAAGCAGTAAAATTATACGTCACGAATTTTTCTTCGATCTCTTTTAAAATATATAGATAGAATATTTTTCTTTTAATTTACGTATATCGGATTTTTATCCGCATAAAGGTTTGAATGTTATTTTTTCTAACCACAATCAAGCATTGTTGTTCTTATACTGAAATTGCCGGTGAAAATATCCCTGGCGTTGGCAAGTGCACTCGTCATTTTCACGGGCTGTCCATTCATGCCCGCAATTTAGGGCAATGGCAACTTGGGTGCTCTGGTACTTCACAGGTGATGTCATGACATCCGCTCTATTTGTCAGTCACACAGGAGAGAAGGGTGGCGCCGAGCTTTTTCTGACGGACCTCCTCAAGGCCGGACCGCATTCCTGGCGAGCGTGTTTTCTCAGTGGCGGTGGTGCTGCTGATGATCTGGCAGCGGCCGGGAGGCCTCCGGTCATGTTATCCGCTGGCGAAAAAATGCTGTCGATCCGCCGTGATTCATCGTTTGGCGCAATGCTGCGTGGCGCGGCCGATGTTGTCGCCGTCGCTTGGCAATTGAGCCAGCAGGCGAGACATTACGACGTAATCTGCGCCAATTCGCAGAAGGCGCTGTTCGTTTGCGCGCTTGCCGCGAAACTCAGCCGCCGCCCACTTGTCTGGGTTTTGCACGATATAGTCACCGATCCCGCATTCAGCTCCGCCAATCGCCATGCCTCGCTGGCATTCGCGCGCCTTTTCGCAAGGCTGGTGGCCGTCAATTCGCAGGAAACCGGCCGGGCTTTCGTTGAAGCCGGCGGGCAGGCAGAAAAGGTCCGCATCGTTTATAACGGCTTCGATCCCGCGAAGGCTGTGGCCCATGATCCCGGCAGAGCTGCGCGGTTGCGTACGGAATTGGGCCTTGGTCCTGAACCGCTTGTCGGATTGTTCGGCCGGCTGAGCGAATGGAAGGGGCAGCACGTCTTTCTGGACGCGATCGCGGCGATGGATGGCGTTCAGGCCGTCATCGTTGGCGGAGCGCTATTCGGGCAGGACGCCTATGAGACGCGCATCCGCGAGCAGGCATCCCGTCTCGGTCTGGATGGTCGTGTCCGCTTCCTCGGTTTCCGGTCGGATGTACCAGAGTTGATGGCATCGATGGATGCCGTTGCCCACACCTCTGTTGTCGCCGAACCGTTCGGGCGGGTGGTGGTGGAGGCCATGATGTGCGGGCGGCCAGTTGTCGCTACACGCGGTGGTGGGGTTACCGAAATCATTAGGGACGGCGAAACGGGTCTTCTGGTGCCGCCGGGCGACGCATCGGCGCTTGCGGCAGCACTAGGCTGCATCCTGTCGCAGCCAGCTCTGGCGGAAAGGCTGGCGCAGCAGGGCCGCGAGGATGTGAGCCGGCGTTTTTCGCTGGAGGAGACCTGCCGGTCTGTTTCCGCTTTGCTGTCGGAAGCAGTGTGAGGGGCCTCTTGGCGATCAATTCGGACAGAAAGTGCAGGCAAGCGGAAGGGTCAGGATGCGTATTCTCGTAAACATGCCGAGCCAGTATGGCGGCAAACCTTCCGGCGTCGCCCGCGTGACCTTCAGCCTGCTGGAGCGGCTGCTGGATCAGACGCGGGACGACTACATCCTGCGCTCTCCCTGGACGCGGGCACAGCTGCCCGAAAACCTGCGCGAAAGCCGCCTTCAGCTGATTGAGACGCCGCGGCCGCGTATCATGGTGTTTGATGTGCTGCGTCAGGCCATGACGCTACCGGCACTTTGCCGCAAGCTCGGCATCGATGTGCTGTTCAACGCCGATCCCTTCGGAAGTCCCAGCGGCGGCAAACGGCGCGTCACCCTGGTTCACGATCTATATTTCAGGACCATTCCCGAACAGATCGGCTGGCGGGCGACGTTGACGACGGATTTGATCTTTCGACTGATGATGGCTGGTTCGAACCGGATCACCTGCGTATCGGAAGCGACGCGTAAGGATCTGGCGCAGTTTTATCCATCGGCTGCCGGGAAAAGCCTGACTATCCATTCTGACAGCACCCTGAATGTCGATCTAGCGAGTTTAAACGGCCCGCCGCCAGTTGCCGCGCCCTACATACTGGCGGTCGGAAACGCGACGTCGAATAAGAACTTTTCGCTTCTGGGCAAGGCTTTTGCCGTGATTGGCAAAGTTAGGCCGGATTTGCACGTCGTGCATGTTGGCCGCGACGATGCCGAGGAAATCGGCAGCGTACTAGATGATCCGGAGCTGAAGGCGCGACTGATCCGGCTTTCCGGCATAGACGACCATCAACTGGCAGACCTTTACCGCCACGCCGCCTGCCTTTGCGTGCCTTCCACATATGAAGGGTTCTGCCTGCCGGTGCTGGAGGCGCAGCAACTGGGGTGTCCGGTCGTCTGCTCCAACCGTTCCGCAACGCCGGAGATCGCCGGAAAGGGCGCACTCACCTTCGATCCCGCGGACTCTGACAGCCTTGTCGCGGCACTTGAGCGGCTTTTTCGGGCGCCGGATCTGGCAAGCGATCTTCGCCAGGCTGGTTATGAAAACCGCAAGCTGTATTCATGGCAGAAGGCGGCGGAAAGCTATGCGCAGATTTTCCATGAACAGACCTGACGTCTAGAAGTCATGTCCCCGGGGTGAAATCTTACGGCTCATGCCCTGATGCCGCTGCGCAGCTCCGAATACAGAGCTTCGTATGCCCCGATTACCCGTTCGGGCGCGACACCCTGCGAAATGCGCGCTTTGGTTTCCGGTGTTTCCGCGAGAATGGCGGGGTTGCGCATCGCGTCAGTCATGCGGGCGGCAAGCTCGGCGGCGCTGCCCGGCGTGAAAAGGCGTTCCGGCCGGTCCCGACCGATCTGTTCGGCGACACCGGCGAGATTGGCGCCGAGAACCGGCACACCGCGTAGAATAGCTTCAGCGACAGTGCGCCCGAAAGCCTCTGGCCAGAGTGGTGGAACGATCAGACAATCTATACCGGCGAAGAAACTATCGGCGTCCACGTAGCCAGGAAATTCGACCGGAAGGTTGGCGGTTTTTTGCTCGTAGGCTTCGATGCCGCCCGGCGCGCGACCCGCCATGACCAGTCGCCAGCCCTTCGGCGGCAGGAGCGGCAGCGACTCGATCAGGAGATCTGCACCCTTGGGCGCCTCGATGCGGCCCAGATAGCCGAAAACAAGCGGGTCCCCAGGCGCGCGTGGAATGCGCTGTGTCTGTGAAGCTGGCGGCGCGATGGCATTCCAGATGACCGTGCGGCGGCTTTCCGGTACATGGGTGAAAAAGCCGGCCTGCACATGGCGCTCGACAATATCGTGGCCGACACCGGCGACAGCGTCGACGGCGCATTGGCAACGCCGGTGCAGGTAAGAGAAGGCGCGGCATTTTTTGCTGGTGCCGTCGCAGATGTGCCCGTCGTGAAACAGGGAGCCGTTGGTGCACATGCTGGTGAAATCGTGCAGGGAATGGACGAGCGGAATGCCGCGCTTGCGGATCATCGGCCAGATCAGCGGTGTCAGCTCCGACAGCGAATGGGTGTTGACGACATCAGGCCGGAAATCATCGATGACGCGGGCAAGCCGGCGCACGAGACCCGGATCCAGCTGCACGGCGAACTTGTAGTATTTTCGCTTCCATCCGGGTTGCTCTTCCCAGTCCCCGATAAAAAACGGCGTGGTATGTCCGAGGCGGTAAACGGCGAAATCATCCCGCAGCTCCACGGCCTGTTGTTTGCGTGAGATCGCCGCCACCGCTACCGTGTGTCCATTCTCCGCCAGCCCGCGCGCTAGGTCTTCCACGAATATCTCCGCGCCGCCGACCCGGTCCGGAGAAAACAGCGACGTTATTTGCAATATCCGCATGCCCAAATTCTCGCGTCTTTGTGTGGTTTGTAATCGTTACAACTATTGCGCATCAGCGAAATGATGGCTGCTGCCCATCCGGACTGATCTGGGCCGGCATTGCGGGATCGGTTGGAGATAGTTCGCGCCGCCGCGAACGGTCCCGTCCAACCCCTGGTGGGTTCAGGCAAAGCGTGACGACGGGCGCAAGGAATACCGCGTAAGCCATTGCGAAGCCGGGGATCTGCATCGAAAAATCGAGTGTCGAATGCAATGCGACGAGCAGCAGCCCGGCAAGGCCGAGATGGGAGGCGTAACGGTAGTTTTTGCGTTTGCGCGCCCCGCGAATAAAAATGGCGAGTTGGACGAGCACGAAAAAAGCCGCATAAAATGGAAATGCGAGGCCGAGCGTCAGCAGTCCCTCGGCATAGACATTGTGGGCGTGGGTGACGATGGCGTCCACCCCGCATTGCGCCGCATGATAGGGCGCATAGGTTTCCGTAAAACTTGCAAGGCCGGTTCCCCAAGGCCAGCTGTCAGAAATGGCACGCGCGATGCCCGGCATGTAGCAGAAGCGCATGTCGTCTTCCAATCGCGTTTCCATGCGAAGCGCCACGCGATTGGCGAAGAGCAGGAACAGGCCAAGCGTAATGGCGAGCACGATCGCCGCGCGGCGCTTCGTGCCGCGCCGCTTGCGCCGCAGGGCAGCCGCGTTGCGGCCTGTTTTGATGGGTGAGTTGAAGACGGTCAGAAGAATGAGGAAACTCAGTGCCGCAAAGCTTGATGCGATGCCGGCGCGCGATCCGGTCAGCATCAGGGCGATGAAGCAAAAGGCAGTGAGCACGCCGATGAAGGCGGCCTTGCGGATGAGGCGTTTCTGGCCGACTGGAACGGTCAGGCGATTTGCCACCAGCGCCCTGACCATTCCCCAGTCTGGAGCCGTCAGCCGTTTGTGCAGCATCACGACGAGGGTCAGGAGAATGAGACCGAAGAAGGTGGCGGCGGTATTACGGTTGACGAAAAGGCCGGTCAGGCTGCCGAGATAGAAGCGCTTCTGAATGAAGCCGAGTGTTTCTGGAAAAAGCAGAAATTGCACGATTGACAACAGTGCCAGCCATCCGCCGGCAATTGCGAACCATCGCAGCGCTTTTGCCGCGCGCTCGTCGGTATCGAAAATGACGAGGCCGGCCATGAAGGCGCCGAAGGGCAGGGCGGCGCTTAACAGGCCGAGCCGATCATCCGCCGGGGTGAGCGAAACCGTGGCGTCGGGCGCGAGCTGCATAAACATGGCGGCGGTCGACCAGGCGGGATTGGGTGGAGCAATACCCGGCACAGATGATTGCAGCCACATCTGGATGATGAGTGCCCCCAGCAAAAGGCAGGTCGCCACAAGTGCCAAGCTTGAACCAGCCCGGGGCGGCCCGAACAACAGGATGGCGGGCACGAGCAACAAATAAATTGCAACGGTGACGACGATACGGCTCTCGATTTCGGTTGCGCCGCGATTGAGAAGCGCAAGCAGGAAGATAGCCCAGAAGATGACTATGGCGGCCGTCCGAAAATAGTCTGGAAACGCAACCGGTCGCGGTGGCGATGAGGATAGCGGTTCTGATTGGGCTTCGATGGACGACATTGGCTTTCGGCTTTGCAATAACTGTTGCTGCGACGATGTCTAAGGTAGAAGGACGAGGCGGGCCGCTATGTCACGGAAGCGGCACGGTACGTTTCATGCCGGCCTGCGGCTGCTGCGGACAGATCTTCCGCAGGGTCCAGCGCAGGATTTCCCCCTCCTTCCCGCAGACGATTGCCGTGTCCGCATTGCGGGCCGCATCGGCCTGAGGCAGTGTGTCTTTTGGAAATTGCTGCCACATCACGAAGCGCCCGCGTATCAGGTTGGCGTCTGCAGGCCCGTAAAGTTGGGAAAAATTCATCAGAACGGCGATTTCCATTGGCGAGGCGTTACGCAGCGAACGAACCATGGCAAGACGCAGCCACACATCGCCATTTGCAGGCAAACAGGAGAGCGCGTGACGAATATAGCTTTCGGCAAAGCCGAGACGCGCCGCACCGGCCTCCGACGTCGCATCTTGGCCATTTGCATCGAGATCTGCGAGAACGAGCCGTAACCCGGCCTTGACGATATCCGAACGGCAGATTTTCTCCGCAACGACGGGGTGCAGCCCATCGACCGTCTTCGCCAGAAGATCGTGCGCCAGGCCGCTTTTGTCGTCGGCAATTCTTGCCAAGGCGACGACATCGGAAAACCGCCGGGTTTCGGAAAACGCCTGTGCGGCGACGGATAAAACAAACACGGAAAGGATGAGAACCGGCACGACCGCGAAGAATTTACGCAGGCCCGCCATTCCGTCCCGCCTAATCATGGTAATATCGCGTGTAGCGCGCGTGATAATATTCGCTTGAACCGTAAGCCCGGTAAAGCTTCAGCTTTTCCGTGTCCACCTTGTTGAGGATGACACCGAGACACTTCTTGCGGATCTGGACTTCGTTTTCAATCGTATTGCGTACCGCCCTGCGGGCGGTTTTGCCCCATTCTGTGACGAAGACGAAACCGTCGATCCGGCCGGCCATCGCGCGGGCATCCACCACCGGCCCGAGAGGCGGCAGGTCGACGATGATGTAGTCGAAGAGACCGCTCGCTTCGGCCAGCAATTTGTACATTTGCGCCGATGTCAGCAGCTCGGAGGAGTGCGGTACGCGCTGCTTGACGACCGTTGGCAGGAAAGCGAGCCGCGTCTTTTCGTCGTGCAGCAGCACATCGCGCATATTGCGGCCTTCTAACAGCACTTCGAGCAGGCCTTCTGCAGCATGGCGCCCCAAAGCGCGCGTGGCGCCCGGGTTGCGAATATCCGCATCCAGCAGAAGAACCCTTGCTCCCTGTCCGGCCAGAAGCTGAGCCAGATTGATGGAGATCGTCGATTTGCCCTCGCTCGGCAACGCCGATACGACGCCCACCACCCGCGCGCCGGTTTTCGGGGGAATGCCGAGATCTATCGCAAGCCGTGTGCTGCGCAGCGTTTCGGCGAAGGATGACAGCGGGTGATCGACAGTGTAGCGGGCAACGCTGGACGGTCGTGTGGCGGTAGGCGGCCCCTCCTGTCCCTTTGGCAACACATCCGTGCCCGGCTTGTTCTGGACGAGCGGGGTGTTGCCCAGAAATTCCAGCCCGAGAACGTCGCGAACCTGTTCTCCGGTGCGGAAGAAACGGTCGCGGAACTCGCGAAACATGGCGATGCCGCCGCCGGCCGCGGCGCCCATGATCATGAACAGCGCCAAAAGTAACGGTTTGTTCGGTTTGCTTGGAGTGTTGGGCGGAACTGCCCTCGAAATCACGCGTGCTTCCGTTACGGGGAAGGATTGCTGCTGCATCGCTTCCTGATAACGCTGCAGGAAGGTCTGATACATGTTCTTGTAAGTTTCCGCCTCACGCTGCAATTCGCGAAGCTGAACCTGGGTCTGGCTGGCCGAGTTGCTGACGCTGGTAGCCTTGGCAACGCTCTCCGCAAGTGATTTCTCTCTTGCTTCTGAAACCTCCAGATCGCTCTTGTAACTTTGCGCAATACGGCTGATTTCCTGGAACATCAGCCGGCGGTATTCCTGCATTTCGTTGCGCAGACGCACCGCCTGAACATGGTTGCTGCCGAGCCTGCGGGTGATTTCCGTTTCGATCTTCGAGGATTCGAGATATTTCTTGCGCAGATCGTTTGCAACCGAGCTCTCGAGAATGTCGGTGACGACGGCGTCGACATCGTCTGTGGCAAGGATATGTTCGATGCGTTGTACCCGAGCTCGTGACCTGGCTGTTTCCGACTGCGCCAGAATAAGCGCGCTGTTGGACTCGGCCAGTTGCTGATCGGAAAGCAGGCCGTTATTGCCGGTCTCGATCAAGCCGTGTTCGGCGCGAAATTTCTGTACGGCAAGGTCGGTGTCGAGTGCCCGCTGACGCAACTCGGCAATACGGTCGGACAACCAGTCGCTGGCCCGCTTCGTCGCCTCGTATTTGGAGTTCAGCTTGTCCACCAGATAGGCCGACGCCACCGCATTGACGATCTGGGCTGCTAGAACCGGTGATGTCGAGTTGTAGGTCAGTTCCAGCGCGTAGGTACGGCCGATACGCTTGACGCTGAGACCGTCCAGCAGCCGGTCCGACAGCGCCCGCTTCAGCGTGCCGTCGTCGATGACGGTCTCTTTTGCCGGCGAGAACCACTGCGACACGTTAACGAGCGAACGGATGGTGCCGAATATCGAACTCAGAAGCGAGGCGCGGTTTGCCCTGAATTCCTGATTTTCCGTGAGGTTCAAACTGTCGACGACGGCAATCCCGATGGTTTCCGATTGCAGGACCTCGACCTGGCTGAGAATGGAAGCCTCGTCCTCCACGACGCCGCCGATTGTCGAAAGCTGCTCGACGACCTGGCTGTTGTTGCGGTCGATCAAAAGGGTAGCCGAAGCTGAATAGATCGGAACGGCCGTCGCGGCATAAGCGAGACCGATTGTCCCGGCAATGGCGACTGCCGCGAGGACGACGCGCCACTGTCGGCGGACCGTGGCAAGAACGGCGTCTATATCGATAAAGTCGGCTGTAAATCCGCTTTTTTCGATATCGGCCATAGTCAGGGGATCGTGCCTTTGCAACAACTGTCAGCCTCGCTCTTTTTGGCCGGCGTGGCACCCGCCAAGTCTCGGTTGCATGGTAGGACAGGCGGCCGCCATTCCCGCAGGAAGGGCGGCAAAACCGGGTTCAAACGGGACTTGTGCTGACTGGCGTGCTGGTGCTGCCGGTTGAAAGGGGCGCGGCAAAGAAGTTGTTGGTTGTGGTGGTTCCGCCGCTGCCGGTGCTGCCACCGCTGCCGCCACCGCCAACCGGTGCGGCTCCGCCGCCGGCCTGTGCCGTACCGGCTGGTGAGCCCGCCGCTCCCGAGCCGCCAATGCTGTTGCCGCTTGCAGGTGAAGAGCCGGCGCCACCGATCGGTGAGGCAGCAGCTGCAGCTGCCGCAGGCGCTGCCGGACCGGCCGCCGTTCCCTGAACATTTTCGCTAAAGGCGATCAGAAGATCGGAGGGCACGCCGACACCCTTGGTCTGCAACTGGATTGCGGCGGCAAGTATCGTGTTGCCCCTCTGCATCGCCGTAGAATAGGCGAGCGCCAGACCTTCGCCGACAACTTCGGAGAAGTCCTTGTTGCCGACCTTCTGGGCCAGTGCGACGATGGTGGGCAACTGGCTGGAGTCGCTCAGGATCAGGCCAGAAAGCTGTTCGGAGAACTGCGCCGCGCTGGTGGAAACGGCAATGATCGGAAAGCCGTTCGTCACCTTTCCCGTCATGTCGGCGTTTGCCGCATCGGTGCTGGAAGCGATGCCGGCCAGATCCTTGACCGTTGCCTGCGTCGGAGACTGCTTGAACAGTTCCGCGGCAGCAAGGGAAACCGTGTCCGGATTGGAGCTGTTAACGCGAGCCAGAAATGCGGCGTTGGTTTCGTCGGCGGCCTTCACGGGTGTGCCAGTTGTCGCAGTCTGTACCGGCGGCGTCTGCTGCCCGGCAGCTGGCGGCGCTGGTTCCACGTTCTGGGCGTTGGCGACTGCGGAAAAAAGACCGAGGCTGGTGATCAATACCGCACCAGTGAGCGTCGAGCCAATACGAAGGCGGGACATCACAACTCTCCAAATTTTTAAAAAATACGATTTTAAGTAAGCAGAAATGCTGAATATGGTTATCCAACATCTAAAATTTTCTTTTTAAATCGCACAGCCCTAGCTAACGATCAAGTGCTAAAATAAACTTGTGAACGGAACTTCGGGGTATACTTAACAGCAGAAACGAGGACTTTTCTCTGGGCGTCAGGACACGGCGACTTTTCGCCGGGGTGTTATCAGCCTGTCACGAAGCCAGATATTTGCGGGCGTTTCGACAAGGACGTGAAATGCGTGGGCGATGGCGATGGTGCTGGCGACGACGATGAGATAGACGACATTTTTCCACTCCTGCGGCCAGGTGATGCCGCCGGAAGCAACCAGGAATGCCCGAAAGATGAATGGGTGCAGCAGGTAAAGCGCGTAGGAGGAATCGCCCAGTTTCGCCAGCGGCTGCGCAAAACGGGGCAGGGAGATGCCCCTGGTCAGGGTTGCCGCGGCCATCAGGAAAATCGCGCCACCGCCAAAAACGAGCAGCCGGGTATAGGAATAACAGCCCGGATTGCATTGGAATTCGAACCTTTTCAGATCGATAAGCGTCCAAATCGCCACGCCGCAAAGGGCCACCGCAATCCCCAGCAAGGGCGGTAGGCGCACGCCGCGCAGGAAAAGCACGGCGAGCAACATTCCCGCCACGAACTCCAGAATGATGGGCTGAAACCAGAAACTAAACGGCAATGCGAGACTGAAGTTGGAGCCGATGAGCACTGCGGCGAGCAGCACAGCCGTTGTTGTAAGCACGGCGCGTTCCAGCGGCAGGAAGATAAAAACCGCGAATACGACATAAAAAAACATCTCGTAATTCAGCGTCCAGCCCAGATCGATGATTGGAAACGGATAGGCGTCACCATAACCCATGCTGTCATAGGGAATGAAGAGGTAGGAGGTTAGGACGGCCTGCAAGGACGGGAAGGCCTTGGCGCTGAGAAGAACGGCGACCGCGGCCATGGCGAGCCGCATGGTCAACACGAACCAGTAAAGAGGAAGGATGCGAAGAAGCCGGCGCACAAGAAAGGCCGAGCGCCCTCCCTCTGCTGCGAAATACGGCCGGGAGGCATAAACGATGACAAAGCCGGAAATGACGAAAAACAGATCGACGCCCGCACCCAGCCTCAGGAGATGGAGGTTGACGAGCGAGAACTCCCAGTTCACCTGCGCGTGCAGCGCAACAATCATGATTGCCGCCAGGGCACGCATCATTTGAAGAATATCGAGACGCTGCGCCCCGGAAACAGGCGCTTTTTCATTTTTTTGCATCGTCATCATCTATAAAAAGAAAAAATTTATACAGTAATATTTTGCGCTCGCACCAGCGAGCAAAAGTGGTCTATTTCAGAAGGCTATCATGCAATAGGCTGACACGATATATAAAATTTGTCGGCCGGAAATTTTCGCCCGCACGCCGTTCAGAAAACCTCCAGCACCGTAAGCTGGTCGCTGACGGAAAGCCGGTATTGCCCACCTTCCTTTGCGATCACCCGCTGGCTTACGGAACCGTCATCGCCGAACCGGTGCGCGATGACTTGGCTATGCGGGCCGGTTACCGAAAAGGCCATTGCACGTTCGGCTGGCGGATTTTCGATCCGCGCCGGCCATTGCCAGCCGCGTATGCCAAGCCACACCGGGGCGAGCAGCGCGCCGTCTGGTCTTGTCAGGCGCAGGGAAAACCTTTCGGAATCATCGTTGAGGAAAGCGAGGCTGCGTTCCGCTGGCTCTGTTTGCCGACTCGCCTTGCAAAGGGCAAGAAGGGCACGAACGGCCCCGTAAGCAGGGGTCCGGCTCAGATCGTGGCGCAGCAGGCCAAAGGACGATTCCGGATTTGTCTCGTCTTCGGCAAAGCTGGAGACCATTTCATAGATGTAAGCCCGGCGGATGCCGCTGATGAAGGACCACAGGAGCGTGCGCGGCATGTAGCGCGCCTTGATGCCTTCGGTGACGGGAAAATGGAAGGTCTTCGGTTGCAGTGAGGTGTGGTACCCGATCTCAGTGGCGAGCACCGGCCGGCCGGCTGCTATATGCGCCGAGGCCGCGACAGATTTGGAGAGCGCCCCCGGCCCAGTCGTTTCGGGATGTTCCATTCCGGCGTAGGGGTGAATATTGCCGAAGTCGCATACGTTCTGCAGGTTTAGCGCCAGCTCCCTATTCGCCTGGATATAGCTTGGCGCGACAAGCGGTACGTTGCTCACGGCCGGAGTTGAGCGGATCGTTGCAAAAAGTGCAGCCTGATGCTCTGCCGAAATGCGCGGCGCATTGGCCGGGTCTTTCGTCAGCGTCGGTTCATTGCTGCCTTCGAAAACTTCGATGCCGCCGTCGCACCAGTCGTAGAAATCGGCAATCCTGTTCAGTGGCGTTGAGACGTAGGGGTTGAGATTGTCGTAACAGATGATCGTGAGGCGAACGTTGGCCGCCACAATCCTGCGCAGGCGCTGGAAAGCCGGGCTGTTGCGGCTGTCCCTTGCGGTAATCAGTCCCTCGTCACGCACGTGGCCCACACCAAGCGCTTCCAGTTCAGGCAGGATGCGCTCGAAGCTTTCCGGATAAATGCCGTTTGTGCGGGCGAAATGGCCACACACGCCCACACTGTCCAAAAAGGCTTCCGTGCTGGCCGAAAAAACGGATTGAGTCTGCGCGAAAGCGGGGCGCACACCCGTGGCGGCAACCAGTGCGAAAGGTGCAGCTGAAAGCAGGCCGCGCCGTGTCAGGTGGCCCATGGTGATCGGCTGTTTTCCGTTCATCTGCGTCTCCTGGTCATTCCGGCGAGATTATAAAAAGCAGCCGCGATCATATCGGCGGCGCCTCTCAAGATGTCAGATTGTCCTGGAAGTTTTTGGCATCTTCATTCGCCATCAAATCCATGTTTCTGAAATGAAATAAATATATAAATTAATGATATTATCTGCGGACGAAACAGAATTCACCGCTTCCGCCCGTACGTTTTTTCATATGAGAATGAAGCTAACACGGGACAGGTTCTTTTCGCAACACGGCATGACTTTTGTCGCGCCGCGAAAAAAAAGCACTTGAAATGCCGTCAGTTCCCGTGCTTTTTGAAAGTGGATTTTTGGTTATTCATATTTTCAAGCGTTAAATCTGCTCTGCCTTTTGTGTTTTTTGCACATGTCTCATTGGTCCCGGAGTATCCGGCAACATGGGCGAGGCCAAGCGGAAGTCATAAATTTTCGATAAGGAAATAGAGCGTATCCGTATGCGAATTCTCCATCTCAGCAGCCTTTATCCGCCGCATATCGTTGGCGGGTGCGAACGCTCGGTCGAACATCTTGCCGAGGAACTCGTCTCCATGGGACATGAGGTCGGTGCCGCCTGCATAGAGCGGCAGGCCGAACCCAAAACGGTGCGCAATGGCGTCAGCGTCTACCGCATGTTCCACAATAACGATTTCTGGCTGGAGGACTGGCCACAATATACGCCGCAGCAAAGGCGCATGCAGAAGATCAAGCAGCAATGGAATTTCAACGTCGAGAAGCAGTTCGAAGCCGTTCTTGACGATTTCAAGCCGGATGTTCTCAATACGCACTCGCTGCTGGATGTGACGACGCTGGTGTGGCGGGCGGCGCATAAACGCAACATTCCGATCGTCCACACGATCTGCGAATATGATCTTCTGTGCGGTAACGCCGCCATGTTCAAGGGCGGCAAGCCCTGCGAACACATCCATCTTGGCTGTCAGGTGGTGAATTTCACCAAGAAATTCACGCAGCGCTACATCGGCGCGGTGGCAAGCGTTGGCACGGAAATCCTTAAAACCCATGTCGATCACGGGCTTTTCCATCACCTGCCGGAAAGCATGCGCCGTGTGATCTTTTATTCCTGCACGGTTCCGGAGGGCGACCCGGTCGCACGCAGGCAGATCGACCGAACCGGCAAGCCGATGACCTTCGGCTATATCGGCCGCATCAACACGGAAAAGGGTGTCGGCAACATGGTCGATGCCTTCAGGGAAATCGGCCACGGTAACTGGCGCTGTCTTGTTGCCGGCCACGCGATGGACGATTCCATCGAACGCTTCAAGGCCCAGGCCGGCGACCTGCCGATCGAGTTCGTCGGCTGGGCAAAGCCGAAGGAATTCTTCGAAGAGATCGATGTGCTCATCGTTCCCTCCTTCTGGGCTGAACCTTCGCCGCGCACCATCTACGAGGCTTACGCGATGGGGGTTCCGGTCATCGGCGCTGCCTCGGGCGGCATTCCGGAACTGATCGGCGAGACCAACCACGACTGGCTGTTCGAACCGGGCAACGCCACGGATCTTGCCGCACGCATTCGCCGGGTGTTGACGCTTTCGCGCGAGCAATTGCCGACGGAGGCCGATTTCGGAAATATCGTCGAGGAATCCACCTCGCGCCGGGTGGGTGAGAACTATGTGAAGCTCTACGAGGACGTGCTGGCGAAAAGCAGGGAAAGCCGAACCTTACGCGCATCTTAGACCGGCAACGGACCGGGTCCGTTGCAAGCGTTTCTTCCAAGGAAAGAGCACATGGTAGAAAGCAATATCGGCAAAGTCCGTTTCCCCAAGCTGGACTTCGATCGTTTTCTGGCCGCTGCGGTGGTCGGGCTGTCACGACCGGCTTTGCAGGCGGCAGGTTGATGGCGGAGCAAAGTTCGATAGGCAGCGCCGCGATAACAGGCGTTTTCTGGTCCATCGTCCAGAACTGGGGTGGAAAGCTTTTTACCTCCATTCTTTTCATCGTTCTTGCCCGGTTCCTCAGCCCCACCGACTACGGCATGGTCGCCACGGCGGGCCTGGTTCTGATGCTCATCCAGATGCTGTCGGAGTTCGGTTTCGCAGATGCGATCGTGCAGAAACGAAATCTGGAGCCAAGCGACGTCAATCTGCCATTTTATGTGTCCGTTGCGCTGGCAACGGTGTTTGTCATCGTTGTTTGTCTGCTGTCGCCCAGACTGGAAAGCTGGTTCGAGGTGGAAGGGCTGGCACCGATCATCGTGGCAATCTGCATATTGCTGCCGCTGAATACCGCCTCGCTTTTTCAGGAAGTCAATTATCGGCGTGCGCTCGCGTTCAGGCCGCTGGCAATAAGAACCTTCATTTCGAATATTATCGGCGGTGGCGTTGCGATTGCTTTCGCCATTATGGGCCTGGGCGTCTGGAGCCTCGTCGTTCAGACTTATGTTGCAACCATTGTTACGCTGATCTGGCTCTGGCGCAAACCGCACTGGCTTCCGGGCACCACGCTCAAGCCCGACACTTTTTTCGAATTGCTTCGCTTCGGCTCGTCGGCTCTCGGTCTGCGCATCGTGGATTTCGGAGCCACGCGGCTGATCGACGTCATGATCCTGGGGCGTTACGGGGTTGCTCTCTTTGGACTCTACACCGTCGGCAGCAGGCTCTATCAGCTTCTCATGCAGCTGCTTCAGGCGGCGCTATATGATGTTTCGTTGACGGTGCTGTCCCGCATATCGCACGAGCGGGAGCGCATGGCGGAACTGTACAAGCAATCCATCACCATATCTTCGATCTTTTCGACACCGATCTTCGTGCTCTCGGCTGCGTTGGCGCCAGAGATCTGCAACGTCCTGTTCGGCGCGCAATGGCAGGGTGCCGACGCGGTTGCGCGGCCGCTGCTGCTGCTGGGTGCATTGCAATGCGTCCAGTTTCAAAACGGCCCGTTTCTGTCCGCACGCGGCAGGCCAGACAAGGTGCTGATTGCCGGGACGGTCAAGGCAATCTCTACCATCCTGTTGATATTGCTTGTCCCGACGGAAAACATCCGGGAAATCGTCATCGTGTTTGTCTTCGGGCAGCTCACTTCGACGCCTTTCACATTTTATTTTGTCGCCCGGGAACTCGGCATCAAGCTGTGGAGAATTTTCCTCCTGCTTTTGCCAAGCTTCGGTTCCAGCGGTCTCTGCTTCCTGTTCGTTCAGTGGATGCGACCTGAAGTTAAAATGCTGGGTGCGGGCGACCTCGTATCCGGCATCCTGCTCGGTGGTATGTTTGGCGTCGCATATCTGTTGCTTTTGGCTCTGACCGCGAGAAGCGAGGCCCGGTCCGCCATCGCCCTCATCATGAGCAAAATCGGTTCTCGAAAGGAAAGAAAATGCGCAAGCTCGTGAAAAAAATACTCCCTGCACCACTGCGTCGGAAGCTGGTGCAATATAACGAGCGGCGCAATCTGGATAATGCGGTCCAGCAACTCTTCAATGATCTGCAAGAGCTGAAGCACAGTATCAAGCCTATCAATGTCGGAGATCGGCTGAACCGGCTTTTGATCGTGGCTGGTGATCCCATCACCCTGTTCGGTTCCGCCGGCGATGACGCGATGATCACGGCGACCGTGCAGAATGCCCGTGCGAGCAATCCCAATGTCGAGATAGACATCCTCGTCGACGGAACGAATTTTGGCGACTCTGCTTTGCAGAGAGGCTTTGTTACCGTCGATATCTTTGGAAAGCCTGACTTCATCCAGGCCCTTGCCCAGCAATTCGCGGTGCGGAAGTACGATTGCATCGTCGTTGTCGGTGCCGACGTGATGGATGGCTATTATCATCCGCTGGTCAGCGCAAAACTTCTGGCAAGCGCTGATCTGGCTGCCGCCGCCGGGATCAAAAACGTTATCCTCGGTTTCAGTTTTAATGAAACGCCGCACCCCGCTTTGGCGAAGTTCTACAGCTCCCTTCATCCGGGGGTGTCGCTCAATGTGCGTGACGTTGTTTCCCTCGAGCGTCTGAACGCCTTTGCCACGGCCAAGGCGGCACTGGTTTCCGATTCTGCATTTAGTCTTGTCCCATCGGAACCCGATGAAGATACGATCTCGTGGATCGCGCGAAAGCGCGCCGAGGGATACAGGGTCATGGGCTTCAATCTGCATCCCATGCTGTTCAAGAATGCGGATAGCGCGCAGATCGCGGCGATCATCAGGCGCGGGGCCGAAGCACTGGAGTTCGTTGCCGATGCAAGACCGGTCTGCTGGCTGGTCATTCCGCATGACTACCGGAAAGACGTTGGCGATCAAGCCTGCCTCAAGGCCATTACCGAGCTTGCTCCATCTTCACAGACAGACAGGGTTCGATATCTGGATGGCAGATGGCCAGCCCCGGTTTTAAAAGGCGTTGCCGGTAAACTCGATGGCCTCGTCAGCGGACGCATGCATCTTGCGATCGCTGCGCTGGGCAAGGGCGTTCCTGTGATATGCATTGCGTATCAAGGCAAGTTCGAAGGGTTGTACCAGCATTTCGGTCTCTCCGCGGCTGAGCTGCTTTCGCCCGCCAAGTTCCATACGGATGATGGCATCAAGAATGCCTTGATCAATTTCGTGGATCAGGCCGATGAGATTCGCGAAAAAGTCGGGAAAAAGCTGCCTGAAATTCTGGACCTTTCCAAAAGGAATTTTCAGGTGTTCGAGACCTTCGCCAAGCAGCCTTGAGTCATTTTCATGAAAGTCGCTTTTGTTTCCGTATTCCCTGCCGTTCCCGCCAACGAGGGTGCGCGGAACAGGATTCTCCAGCTGACACGCGCCGTGCGTAGCCTCGGACATGAAGTGCATTTCGTCTATGTCGATACTCCGATGATAGCTGATTTCGATCCCGCGGCCCATGAGATAGAGTTTGGGTCCGGGCATATGCACGTCGTGTCCAGGGAAACATGCGGGTTTGCAGCACGGCTCATCGACGACTTCAGGTTCGAGATTGGGTTGACCGCATTTCGAACCCGTCGGAAAATTCAACGGCTCCTTGGCCGCGACAGCGGTTTCTACAATTACCTCGACGAGTTCTATTATCCGGAAATAGGCAGGCAGGTCCTGGATATTCAGCGTCGACTCGGGATTAACGCCGTTATCGTCGAATATGCCTTTCATTCGAGAGCTTTTCTTGGGCTGCCGGATGATGTGCTTCGCATTCTCGACACGCACGATTCCTTCGCCGATCGTCATAAGGCGTTCGTGAACACGGCCAACAGATTTGGGTACTGGTTCTCGGTTCCGCCGGACGTGGAATGCAAGGCATTCCGCCGCGCCGATGTCGTTGTCGCCATACAGGAAGAAGAGGAACGTTCGTTCAAGCAGCGGCTGGCAGGAGAGCCGCCGGTGGTTGAAACGGTGAGCCATATTCTGGATCTCGGCCAGAGAGTGGAAGACTTCACTTCCGCTGATTTTCTGTTTCTCGGTTCAGGCAACGACGCGAACGTCATTTCTCTCAATAGTTTCCTTCACAATGTCCTGCCTTTGGTGAGCGCGGCCCGTCCGGACATCCGCCTGGTGCTGGCAGGTAGCATATGTGGCAAGGTCGAGGACATGGAGGGGGTTCTCAAGCTTGGCCGGGTGGAGAACTTGAAGGATGCGTTCGCACGCGCGCCACTTTCCATCAATCCCATCACGCTTGGCACGGGCATCAATATAAAACTGCTTGATGCTCTGGCTGCGGGTGTCCCAACGATCAGTACCCATACGGGTGTGCGGGGGCTTTCGGAACGATATCGTGGTGGCGTGATTGTCGTTGAAGATAGAGATCATCAGGCCTTTGCCAATGCCATTATCAGGCTCTCTTCCAATCGGGAGCAGCGGCAGGAATTGGGAAACAATGCGTTCCTTGACGCTGTCGAATGGAACCGCCGGCAAATGACGGTGCTCGGCAATATTCTGAAGGGCAAATAAATCGCGATTGTGATGCGTCTGGCTGGTGCAACCTGATCCAACGATGGCAAGCCATCAGGCAATAAGTCGTGGCCCCGCATCCGTGAGCTTTAGAATGGTAAGCCTGCCCGTCGTAAACGCGCCGGTGTCGATGCCGATCCGTTGCGGACCTGTCTGTGGTTCCGGCGCCGGCGTATGGCCGTGAATGATGAGAAGGTCCAGTCCCGCCCCTTCCGACAGGAAGGGTTCCCTGATCCACAACATGTCCTCATCGGTCTGCGCCTCAAGCGGCACTCCGGGTTTGAGGCCGGCATGAACGAAAAAATAGGGTCCCATGCGGACGCAGACAGGCAGGCTGACTAGAAGTTGCCGATGGGCCTGCGGGATCGCGCCAATCAGCGCATCCCTGAACGGCTGGAGCCGCAGACGACCGTTGTTGATGAAGTAGCTGATATCGACCCCGTAGGACAGAAGCGTCTGGCGGCCGCCGAAATCCAGCCAGTGCATGTTGTCTTGCGGATTTTCGAGGAAATCGCTGAAGAGTTGTTCGTGATTGCCGCAAAGCGAGATGCGGCGCAGGGGCGCCGGCGGTGGTTGCAGCAGATGCTGGAGAACACCGCAGGAATCCCGGCCACGATCGACATAGTCGCCCAGAAGAATAACCAGAGCGGGGGATGGATTGCTTGCGAGATCGGCAAGGATTTTCTGTTCCGCCTGCAAAAGCAGATCGAGGCTGCCATGGACGTCGCCAATGGCATAGATCGGAAAAGACGGAGATTTGTCGCCGAGGTCTATTCTGCGCCGCCTCCGGTCGTCGCGGGGGGCTGGCTGTTTACGACCGCGAATCCAGTTGAGCACTTTAGGCATAGATGCCGATACTGTCTCTCTTGCACGAGGTCAAGAGTGTTGAAAGCCAACGCCACAGAGCCCGTAAAACCTGGGTCCATGCAACGGCTGCGGCATCCGCCAAAGCCCTGTCGGACAAAGCTATCCGGGGCAGGGAATTGCGAAAGCCGTTGTCGATTTTCGCAAGGCGCGCCGCGCCAATTGAAGAGGAACGGAGCGCCCCCTTCCTGTTCGAAGATGACTATCCTGTGCGAGATAGACCTAGAGTTTCAGCCAGACACGCGGGTTTTCGTGTGACTGGATCTTGATCCATTTCAGGTCAACCGCTTTCCAAGGTTTGACGACGTTGGTGCGGTTGTCCAGCACCAGATCGCCCTGGCTGGTGCTGACGACCAGAACGGCGTGGCCTATGCCGGTGGAGGTGCGGGCGGTGGCAATGCGCAGGGCGCCCGAGGGCCAGCCGGCGCGCAGAAGGCGTTGCCGCTTGGTCACCGCGTAGTCGTCACAGTCACCGCTTGCGGGGTTCAGATTCCATTCGTCCTGTCCGTCCGCTTCGCTTGTATAGATTATCGATGTGTTGATCTCGGCGTTGATGCGCTGGAGTTCCGTGCGCTTCTGCTTGGTCAGTTCGACCGTGTCGCGATCGCCAATCCGGACACATTGGTCGGCGGCGTCGTCGCAAAATTTTGCGAAGGCGATGGGTGCAATTGTCGGGCGGCTTGTCGTCATGAACAGGCCGGGGCGCGATGCGGTCGGGTTCTGCGCCAGGCCGGCAAGCGGGGCGGCCGATGCCATTGTCGCGATGCTTGCCGCCACGCTGACGGCAACTGCCAAAGTCTTTGCCAGACGGATTTGTCTCTTCGCCATGTCTCTGCCTCTGCCCGGTTGTTGTCTCTTGTGCATGGCAACATAGCGACCCTTCGTTGCGGGCCGTTTAAGTCGATAGATTGCTTTTTAGCGAAATCCAATTTTATTAAAGCGAGATAGAACAGCGGGGAAACCGCTGCGATTGCGCTTACTTGCAGCGGGTGCGGCCCTCGGCATCTATGATACATGTCTGCTGTGGCACAGCGTTTCGGTACTCACGCCGCGTATCGGTTGAGTTGCTGCGACTTGCCGGCGGCCGGTCGTAATTGCGGTAGACCTCGAAATTGCGCCCGCCGATCGTTCCCTGCGCACCGCCACGGCCATCCGGCGTGACTTCGAAATTCTGATATTGCTGGGCAGAAGCGGAAGCGGGCAGGACCATGAGCACGGCAAAGGCGCCAGCCGCCAGGCCCTTCCATAACGCTGCCGTTTGGTGCCTGCGCGAGATCATGGCCGTTTCCTTCCCTCGACAGAACGATAGATACGCATTCTGCTTTCCCAATCGTTCGTCGCGTTGACTATATCACTGATCTCGCATTGAGGGTGAGAACGAATATAGCGTTCGTCGGCAGGCGAATCGCTTCGGTACCGCTGGGGGCATCACCAGATAGTGGCCAGACGACTATCTCGCCGCCCGATTGTCCGGATCGCAAAAAAGACGTTTTTAGAGCTGAAAAATTAAGCTCTTCTCCGCTGCATTTATGGGCTTCACAATCCTGTAACAACGGACCTAATATACAAGTGCAGATGCCGAATCGATCAGGAGAAGCCCTTGACGATTGCAGTTTCACCACAGGCCCTGCCGGCGCTCGTTCTGAACGCAGACTACAGGCCACTGAGTTATTATCCCTTGTCGTTATGGTCCTGGCAGGACGCGATCAAGGCCGTCTTTCTAGACCGTGTGAACATCATTGCAGAATATGATCACGCGGTGTCGTCACCCAGCTTTTCCATGCGGTTGCCGAGCGTCGTCAGCCTCAAGACCTATGTCCAGCCCACCCGCAACCCCGCCTTCACACGCTTCAACGTGTTCCTTCGGGACAAGTTCGAATGCCAATATTGTGGCACGCGGGACGACCTGACCTTCGATCACGTGATTCCCCGCGCCCATGGCGGCGAAACCACGTGGCACAATGTCGTGGCGGCCTGCTCTCCCTGCAATCTTAGAAAAGGCAGCAAGCTTCCCAAGCAGGCGGGCATGTTCCCGGCGCAGAAGCCTTTCCAGCCGACGGTTCAGGACTTGCACAATAACGGGCGGCTGTTCCCGCCCAACTACCTGCACGAAAGCTGGATGGACTATCTTTACTGGGATACCGAGCTGCAGCCCTGATCCTTTGAGGACTGCAACGCGGCTTTTCCGTTTAACGGCTTTTCCGGCTCGCGCCAAAAAAGGCAACGGCCGCAAGCGCAACGCTTGCAATGACATTCCAGCCGGCAAACGAAAGGCCGAGCACCCGAAGTGCAGCGTCGTTGCAGGAGGGTGCCTTGATGGCATTCAGATTGCCAAGCAGGTCACCGGCATTGGTGGTGATGGATGGCGCACCCGTGGCGCAGGTGATAGGCCCTGCCCAGAAACCCCATTCCACACCAGCGTGATAAACACCAAGCCCGGCGCCGATCAGCATCGCCACGCCAATGAGGGCGAGAAGCAGCCGCGTGATCTGAACCGGCAGCTTGAAGATGCTGGTCGCTATGGCCAGAATACCCAACGGAATGGCGTAGTAATAGGGATCGCGCTGCAAAAGGCACAATGCGCAGGGCGTATAACCGCCAATATGCTGGAAACCGAGGGCGGAGCCGACAGTAAAGATCATTCCCGCCGTTACGCCAAGAGCGGCGAGCGTGCGGCTGTTGTCGGCGGTTGTTGCAGTGGCCATAATGTTTTCCCCAAACTTCACGAAGAAGCAGATATCCCGAACGGGCTTTCAAAAAGGCGGGCGTGATGGCGAAATTAAGTCGCCGGTTCAACGGTGTATTCCCGGATTCGTCTAATCCAGTCCTTTGCATCTGGCAAATGAAAGCCCGGTAATATTCGAGCGGCGAATGAGCAAAGTTTCGTGAGTGTCTTGATGGCCGCGAAGCAATCGACCGGTCTTTCTGAAAGACCGGAATAAAACGAAGAAAATCAATATGATTTTTAGGTAATGGTACCCCAAGCCGGGATCGAACCAGCACTCCTTGCGGAACCGCATTTTGAGTGCGGCGCGTCTACCAATTCCGCCATTGGGGCAACGGTGGTAATGCCACGGCGTCTATCACGGCCAATGGCATGCGTGCAACCCCAAAGCTGATTTTTCCTGTCTAATGACGTGCGTTTGCAGCCTTCATTTCAGAGCTTTTACCGGGCGTGGAATGAAAGGAGAGTGGCGTTTGTCCGTCCCGTATCGGTACACCGACGGTTGTGGCGTTAAAGCAATATTAGATACCACTAATAAATTAGAATATACACAATTGCTAATTGAATTATGATGTTTGCGTGGAGTTTCCACGCGGGGCGGGAGAAGCCAGAACTCATAGGAGGAAATTATGAGGGCGCTTTCTCGCAATTTGTTACTGTCTGCCTGTCTGATTTTACCGGTCAACGCCCACGCGCTGGATATCGGGATTGGCGGTGAGAACGGGGTGAATGCCAGTGTGGGCGGCAATGGCAGCGGTGGGCTCGGTGTCGACGCTTCCGTTGGTGGCAGCAATGGCGTCAATGCCAGCGCTGATGTCGGCGGCAGAAGCAGTGGCGGACTGGGCGCGGATGTCAACGCGTCGGTCGGTGGCAGCAGCGGGGTTAATGCGGATGTCAACGCATCCGTCGGCGGCTCGAGCGGTGTCAGTGCGGGCGCCAATGCTTCGGTTGGCGGCTCCAGCGGCATCAATGCAAATGTTGGTGCGAATGTGGGCGGATCGAGCGGTCTTGGCCTTGGTGTCGGGCTTGGCATCGGCGGCTCCAGCTCGCCAGGCAATCCGGCGAACCCTGGTAATCCGGGCAATCCTGGAAACCCCGGCAACACGGGGCCGGTATCGCCCGGTGGCATGCGCAATGCCATACAGGCCTATAACGACATGTCGCGAAACGAGCAGATCAAGCTTGCCCGTCGTTGCGTCGATATTCTCGGCGGCGGATATGACGCCGCACTGACGCAATTGTGCAAGATGATCCGGACGGCCTCGCGCTGACGCAGCGTCAGCCCCGTGGATAGTCCGATACCAAACCGAAGGATGCTGCGGCATCCTTCGGGATTAACTGTTCTTGCGCCCGAAGGAGAGGATTTTCTGGCGCAGGCTGCGGGCGAGGTTGCGGGTGTTGCGATACATGTCCACCTGCGTGGAAACCTGTCGCACGTCACGGTCGCTGTTCTGCGCAAGCCCGACGACCAGAGTGCCCATTTCCTGCCGTTCCTGCCAGAAGCGGCTCATGATCGGATGATCGGGCACTGCGCAGCTGTCGCTGCGCAGAATATTGGCGTCGTCCAACTGCCAGTCGGTCAGTTTCTGCACCAAAAGTTTGCCGGGTGAAAACCGCGAATAGGATTCGTCAAAGGCGGTCTTCCACGTATAGGCCTCGCCAGCCGTCATGAAGACGATCATGGAGGCGATGGCACTGCCATTGAGATCGATGGTGTGAATGCGCACTGCATCCGCTTCGGCCAGATTTGTGATTGCCTCGCGGGCGAAGGCGGCGCGATAGCGGTCATTCACCAGCGCGCTGCGTTTGCGGCCTTTCCAGCCACTCGCTTCCAGCGCCAGGAATTCCTCCATGCGGTAGCGTATGTCCTTCGGTTGCCGGGTAACGGTGTAGGAAAGGGCCCCGAGTTTTTCGAGCTGTCGCCACTGCCTGCGCATTTCCCGCAAATGATGTGGCGCAAGTGAATTACGCAGATAGGCTTCGCCGTCCAGAAGGCTCTCCAGCATCGGCCGCTGATAGTTACCAGTCGTCGTCACCGGCAGGTTGCGGCTGATTGCTATGGCCTTGAACATCCGGGCAAAAGGCCCTTCAAGCCGTACATCCGGCAGTACCAGAACATTCGGCAGGCGCATTTCCCGGTCGGAAAGGGCATCGAAAAGATTGTCGAGCGTTTCTGCGGCACCTTCGGTATCGACCAGCGGCGTGCCGAGAGGGCCGAAGGGGTTGGCCCAGCCACGGATGATGGAGGGACCGATGGAAAAACCCGGCTTTTCCACGGTGAAGGGCATCAGAAAGCGCATGCGGCTTCTAGCGCCGTTCTCGTCGCGAATAAGGGCGAAGCGCACGGACTTGTCATCGATACGCGGCATGGCGGGTGCAAGAAGCCGCCCTGTGAAGAAGACATTTGCCTCCATGACGCGGTTGGACAGGAAGTCGAGTTCTTCCTGCATGTCGTAACCGAGCCGGCCAGGATAGATGCAGAATTCGCGGCCGTCGCGTCCCACGCGCCGGCTGCTGTCGGCCACGGGTCGGTCACGCTCCGTAGACGCCATCAGCGCAGCGATGCGCGGGTCCTGAAAATCCGGATTCTTTGGGTCGCTGGACATGCTTATCGTTACACCGCCTTCCCAGTGTCTTGACCCGCCCGGGGATCGTTGAAGGCAAAAAGGACGATCCCGAGTGTGCGGCGAATGGCAATATGCAATAGCACAGCTTCTATGCACATTGCTATCGCCACAGCTGCCGCAGCGCCAGTCAGACCATAGACCGGAATCAACACCATGTTGAGTATAATGTTACAACCGAAGATAATAATATAAAGAGCTACGCACAATTTTTGTTTGCCGGCCATATTCAGCAGCGTTTCTCCCGGGCCGATCAGTGCTTTTGCGAGGAAGCCGGCAAAGAGGAAGAACATCAGCTTGTAACCCTGTACGAAGCCGGGACCGAACAGGGACAGCAGAAACGGCCCTGCCAGAAGCACGAGACAGCCAACGGCAAGCGATGGCCAGAAGGCCCAGCGCGCCGCCTGGCTGGCGAACCCGGCCAGCCCCTGCCTGTCATTGGCAGCAATGAGCGCGGCCAGACGTGGGGCCGCAGCCGCCTGCACTGAAAAAAACACGAATTGCATCAGCACGATGGTTTTTGCCGCGGCAAAATAGATGCCGACCTGATCCGGCGGCAGATATAGACCGACGATTACTACATCTGAATTGGTCATCAAAAAACCGATGCCGTCGATCAGGAACATCGGAAAGGCAAACCGTATCCACGGACGGAAATGCACCCTGCGGGCAGCGCTGCGGAAATGCCGGTTGAGCCGGCGGTTCATGAACACGAAGTGGAAAAGCGTGGTGACATAGGTGGCCAAAAGGGCCGCAAGCATCGCTGTCGTCGCGGTTTTTTCCGCGCCGAGACGGATCGCCACCAGCATGAACAGCAGGATCAGCACCGGGCGGATGATATAGGTGGGGCTGAGGGCTGAAACCGCCCAGCCGTTGGCACGAGCTGTCCCGTTCAGCACATCGCCAAGCGCCACCATCGGCAGGGTGAAAAGCGCCAGCGAAACCGGAATGAGGTAATAGGCGGAGATGCGCTCGCCGAAGAAATACAGGAAGACGAAACCGAAAAATGCAAGCGCGCTGGCCGAAAGCATGGCGAAGAGGCGCGCTGTCGAGGTCAGACCCATGATCTTGTCGTGGGCATCCTCCAGGCGGTAGCCGGGCAAAAAGCGGATGACGGTGGTGTGAAAGCCGAGACAGGAGAGGTTGCCGAACAGGATGACCAGAACCCAGACAAAGGCGAACAGGCCATATTCGAATTCGCCCATCAGGCGGGCAAGGATGATCTGGGAGATGAAAGCGATACCGGCACTGATGATGCGCACCGCAAAGGCGACGAGCGCCATGCGCTGGGCCCGGGAGACATCGTCTCTGCCGGAAACGACGACGGCGATTTTTGCCCCCAGCGGCGCCAGTTTAGCGCGCAGGCCTGCGGGTAAGGCTTTTTCCGCCGTGTTGAGGATAGCCATAATCCACACGCCATCATTTCCAGTTGAGTAGGCAACTGGATTATAAGCACCTTATCATTAACGAAGGGTTTGGGAGACAGGCACCTGTGTGCCGATATTGGCCACCTGCCTCGGTTTGCGGATCCCGTTGAAGAGAAAAAGGGCAAGCGGACTACGGCGTATCGCCTGATGCAGCAGATAGGCCGTTATCGTGGTGGCGACGACGATGATGGCGAATTCCAGGATCGGCGGCAGCGAGATCAGGATGAAGAGGGTGCCGAAGGCATAAATCAGCGGGTGGTGAAACAGGTAGATGGTGAAGGAAGCGTCGGTCATTCTCCTGGCAAGCCAGCTTGGCCGGTCGAAAAAGCGGCAGGCGATGTCGATCAGCACGCGGCTTGCCGCCACGGCGGCGATTGCGGAGACGAGTACCAGCAGGGCCGAGTTCGAAAAAGGATATTCCAACCGCAGCGTGACCGCTGCCGCGATCGCGGCAAACGCGATGACGCCCGTGAGGATGCCCGTCTGGCGGAAGCGGTGAAAAAGAGCCCGGTCGCGATGAAGCAAAGCCCCGATAAGGAAGAACGGTACGTAACGCGCGTAAGGGTCGGAGGCCCGTTCATAGAGAACGAGAAGGCTGTTCCCATTTTTGCCAGCAAGCAGGCCCGAACCGTAAACCGTCAGCTCCCATAAAACAGGGAAGGCGCAGAGCGCTGCGAAAAACGCGGCAGGATATTGACCCCGCATCCTGCCGAACCAGTCTCTTGCATGGGCGAGGGGCGGGCGCCGCGCCAGAAATAGCAGGCCGGCAAGCAGACCCGAATAGATGATAAGGGCGGGTAGGAACCATAGATGCATGATCCATTGCTCACCCGGAAGCAGCAAATCCGGCAGGTTCGCGAGCAGCCGGTCGGCGGGAATATCACCTTTGGCGATACCTGCCAGTTTCAGCAGGAAAAGCTGCGATGGCCCAAGCAGGAGCACGGCCACGATGAAAGGGACGCCAAGGCGAAGGAAGCGCTGTCTGAGCCATGGCATCTTGCCCTTCCTGCCGATGACCATGGTGGAAAAATAGCCGGCCACCAGAAAAAACGAAGGCATGCGGAAGGTGACGAGCGCTGCCCCAAGCGCGGTCAGGACTGGGCTGGTCTCGAAATCCTTGATGTCCCAGGGCAAAGCATAGCTGTAGAGCAGGGAGGCGTGATAGGGTATGCCGAGCAGCATGAGGAGTGCCCGCAACGGGTCCCAATAATGCTCATAGTCTGATTTGCCCGGTTGCATTTTCCCCTCGCGTGACGAACGCGATCCCGCCTGATCCGTAACGATCAACACGACTATTGGTGGAAAACGCTAATAAACCCTTCATGCCCCCGACGGGGTGGGCGGGGCCTTTTTCTTGGGCATGAGGTCAAGCACCAGTGCGCAGCCCAGAATGATGATGCCGGCACCGAACAGCTGGGGAAGCGACAGGGGTTCGTCGAGCACCAGGGCGCCAACAAGCACCGCCACAACGGTGACGGCAAATTCCACGCTGATCGCCTTCGTTGCGCCGATCGAGGAGACCAGCTTGAAATAGGTGATGTAGGTCAGGCCGCTCATGACGACCGCCTGTATCAGAAGATAACCGTAATCGACGAGATCGGGCGTTCCGGGCAAGGGCACCGCGAAAAGAAGCGGCAGGGTCATCAGGCCGCCTGTCAGGAAGGAACCGATGGTTATTTCCCAGGATCCAACCCCCTTGAGGTGCAGGCTCGCAAAATTGCTGCCATAGGCGGCACAGATGCAGGCGGCGACAGCGGCAGCACAGCCAATGACAAAGCCGGATGTGACAGGAACAGCGGGAAAACCAACGAGCAGGACGATGCCGGCAAAGCCGATGACGAGACCGGCAATACCCTGCCGCGTCAGGCGTTCCAGACCCCAAATCTGCGAGATCAGCATTGAAAAAAGCGGGATGGTCGCCACCAATATGGCTGCCATCGCAGTGCCGATCTGAGGCGTCGCATAGGACAGGCCGATCAGTTGCCCGGCGACCGTGGTTGCGCCGACGATTGCGAAAGCGCGCCAGCTTGCGGAGAATACCAGCTTCCGGCGTGCCGCACGCGCAATGAGAAAGAGTGCTACAGCGGTTATGAGCGAGCGAAGCGTGACTGCGCCAATCCAGCCGAAGGCTGCGACGACATGTAGAAGCAGCAGGAAAGACACGCCCCACGTAATCGCGAGAAAAATATAGGCGGCAAGATCGCGAGGGGCCATGAAAGCAGTTTCCGCAGGATGATCCGGCTCCCATATGGAAAGTGCCGATACCAGTCAACACCCCGACCAGCAGCAATGATCCTGCCTAAACAAAATCGCCCGTAACGCAGGTTACGGGCGATCGATTGCTGGCATAAAGCCCTGGCCTTTTACGCCTGTTCGTAAACGCCGTGGCAGTGCTTGTACTTCTTGCCCGAGCCGCAGGGGCACATTTCGTTGCGGCCGATACGGCCCCAGGTGGCGGGGTTGTTCGGGTCGCGGTCCTCGGCCGGTACGAAAGCGACCGGCACGCCCTGCGCCATCTCATCTTCCCCGGTGACGGGGTCGAGGTGATGCGCGGTCATTTCCGGCAGCTCCGGCTGCTGCGGTTCCTGCTGCACCAGTTCCACGCGCATCAGTTGCGCGGTGACGGCTTCACGGAGGTTGGTAAGCAGCGACTGGAACAGCTCGAAGGCTTCCGCCTTGTATTCCTGCAATGGATCGCGCTGGGCGTAACCGCGGAAACCGACGACGGAACGAAGGTGATCGAGGTTGACGATGTGTTCGCGCCACAGATGGTCGATTGTCTGAAGCACGACCGAGCGCTCGACATAGGTCATGATCTCCGGGCCGAAACGTTCTGCACGTTCAGCGGCGTATTTGTCCGCGGCCTCGGTAACGCGCTGAAGAATGTCGTCCTCGGCGATGCCCTCTTCCTTCGCCCATTCCTCCACCGGCAGGTCGAGGTTCAGGAACTGGGCGATACCGGCCTTGAGACCGGCGATATCCCACTGTTCGGCATAGGCATTTTCAGGAATATGCTTGGTGACGAGCGCTTCGATCACTTCGTGGCGCATGTCGGCTGCGGTTTCACCGATATTGTCGGATTCCATCAGCTCAAGGCGCTGCTCGAAGATGACCTTGCGCTGATCGTTCAGCACGTCGTCA
This sequence comes from Agrobacterium sp. K11, assembly GCF_059429395.1. Taxonomy (NCBI): domain Bacteria; kingdom Pseudomonadati; phylum Pseudomonadota; class Alphaproteobacteria; order Hyphomicrobiales; family Rhizobiaceae; genus Agrobacterium; species Agrobacterium sp. K11. The sequence continues at coordinate 51,580 of NZ_JCAHRB010000002.1, forward strand.
TATTTCAGCAGGTTTTTGCGGGTCTCGAAGTTACGGGCTTCAACCTTCTTCTGGGCGCGTTCCAGCGCCTTGTTGATCCACGGATGGACGATGGCCTCGCCGTCCTTCAGGCCGAGCTTCTGCAACATGCTGTCCATGCGCTCGGAACCGAAGATGCGCATCAGGTCGTCCTGAAGCGACAGATAGAATTTCGAGCGACCGGGGTCGCCCTGACGGCCGGAACGGCCACGCAGCTGGTTGTCGATACGGCGGCTTTCGTGGCGCTCGGTCGCGATGACGTAGAGACCGCCGGCGGCAAGCGCCTTTTCCTTGAGAACCTTGATCTCTGCGCGGATGGCCGCTTCCTTCGCATCACGCTCCGGACCCGGCTCCATGCCTTCCAGCTCGCGCTCCAGACGCATCTCGACGTTGCCGCCGAGCTGGATGTCCGTACCACGACCGGCCATGTTGGTGGCGATGGTGACCGCACCGGGAACACCGGCCTGCGAAACGATATAGGCTTCCTGCTCGTGGTAACGGGCGTTCAGAACCTGGAAATCGGTAAAGCCGGACTGGCGCAGCATGTGGGCCAGAAGCTCGGATTTCTCGATGGAGGTCGTGCCGACGAGAACCGGCTGACCACGATCGTGCGCCGCCTTGATCTCGGCGATGATGGCAAGGAACTTCTCTTCGCCGGTACGATAAACCTCGTCGTCCTCGTCGATACGCTGGATCGGCAGGTTGGTCGGCACCTCGATGACGTCGAGACCGTAGATGTTGCCGAACTCTTCCGCTTCCGTCGATGCCGTACCGGTCATGCCGGCCAGCTTTGCATACATGCGGAAGTAGTTCTGGAAGGTGACGGAAGACAGCGTCTGGTTTTCCGGCTGGATCTGCACCTTTTCCTTGGCTTCCAGCGCCTGGTGCTGGCCTTCGGAATAACGGCGGCCCGGCATCATGCGGCCGGTGAATTCGTCGATGATGACGATCTCGTCGTTGCGGACGATGTAGTCCTTGTCGCGGGTGAAGAGCTTGTGGGCCTTCAGCGCATTGTTGATGTGGTGAACGATGGCGACGTTTTCGATGTCGTAAAGCGATTCGCCCTTGAGCAGGCCCGCCTGCCGCAGCAGGTTTTCGAGCTTCTCGGTGCCGTCTTCGGAGAAGTTGGCCGAACGCTGCTTCTCATCGATTTCGTAATCTTCCGGCGACAGAAGCGGAATGAAGGCGTCGATGGTGTTATAGAGATCGGAGCGGTCGTCCAGCGGGCCGGAGATGATAAGCGGCGTGCGCGCCTCATCGACCAGAATGCTGTCCACTTCGTCGACGATTGCGTAGTTGTGGCCGCGCTGCACCATCTGGGCGCGATCATATTTCATGTTGTCGCGCAGATAATCGAAGCCAAGCTCGTTATTCGTGGCGTAGGTGATGTCGCAGCCATAGGCCTCGCGGCGTTGGTCGTCATCTAGCCCGTGCACGATCACACCGGTCGTCAGACCGAGGAAACGGTAGAGCTTGCTCATCGTGGCCGCGTCGCGCTGGGCGAGGTAGTCGTTGACGGTAACGACATGCACGCCCTTGCCGGCCAGCGCATTGAGGTAGACCGCAAGGGTCGCCACCAGCGTCTTGCCTTCACCGGTCTTCATTTCGGCGATGGCGCCCTGGTGCAGGATCATGGCACCGGTCAGCTGCACATCAAAGGGTCGCATGTGCAGAACACGGCGCGACGCCTCGCGGGCGACGGCAAAAGCCGGGATCAGCAGATCGTCCAGCGATTTGCCGTCCGCAAGCTGCTGGCGGAACTCCGCCGTCTTTGCCGCCAGCGCGTCGTCGGAAAGAGCCTTGGTGGCTTCCTCCAGCGCATTGATGGCTGCGATCTTGCTTTTATAGGAGCGGACGCGGCGTTCATTTGCCGAACCGAACAATTTGCGGGCTATTCCGCCGAGGCTGACCATCTTACTGGCCCTTTCTGAAATTCCGTTTTCGCAGGCGGTTTTTTCCATCACGCCGATTTCGGCAACAAATGACGGACTTCGCCCTTCAACGTATCTGGACGCGAGGTTGCGTGACAGATAAGAGGGGGGGCAAATGATGTCAACGGTTCTGCCCGTTACAGAATGGCCACAATCCGGTGTTTGGAAGTTTTTTCAGAGCCGGAAACCATGTCTGGAGCCGGCATTGTCCCCGAAAGGTTCAAAATGTTGCGCTATAATAAAATTGCGGCTGCGGTGATTGTGGCCACGCTCGGCCTCCAGTTTCCTGCCTTTGCACAGGAAGACAAGGTTGTCGCCAAGGTTGGCGATCTGGAAATCCACCAGTCCGAACTCGACCTTGCCATGGGCAATCTCGATCCGCAGCTCGCACAGCTTCCCGACGAGCAGAAAAAGGTCGCAGCCCTTTCCGGCGCGATCGACGTCAAGCTTCTCGTGAAGAATGCCAGCGCCGAAGGTCTGGAAAAGACCGAAGACTTTAAGAAGCGCATGGAGTTCATTCAGGACCGTGAGCTGCACAACGCCTATTTCCGCAAGCATGTGGTTGATGCTGTCACCAATGAAGAGGTGAAGGCGCGCTACGACAAGGAAGTCGCAGCCTTGCCGAAGGAAGAAGAAATCAAGGCAGCCCATATTCTGGTTGCAAGCGAAGACGAAGCCAAGGACGTCATCAAGCAGCTTGATGCGGGCAAGGATTTCGCAGCACTTGCCAAGGAAAAGTCGACCGACTCCAACAAGGATGATGGCGGCGATCTCGGCTGGTTCGGCAAGGGCCGCATGGTTCCGGAATTCGAAGAGGCCGCTTTCGGTCTCGAAAAGGGCGCCTACACCAAGACGCCTGTCAAGACGCAGTTCGGCTTCCACGTCATCAAGCTGGAAGACAAGCGCATCGCACCGCCGCCGGCTTTCGAGCAGGTCGAGCCGCAGGTTCGTCAGCTTGTCATGCGTGACAAGTACGTTGCCCTCATCGAGAAGGCAAAGGCTGACCAGAAGATCGAAATCATGGATGAGACGCTGAAGAAGGGCTACGACGAAGCCACGAAGGAACAGCAGGCACAGCCGCAGCAGTAATAAAACCGTGTTACGGGGCGGCCACAGGCCGCCCCGCTTCATCTCAGGCACTTTCAAACCTTCCCCGTTTCCAGAATCTCAGGCGCTTTCCCATGTCCGTTGCCGTTTCCCCGCTCGCTCCGAAATCCTATCCCGACATGCCCGCGCTGCGTGGTGTTCGCATGGCGACGGCTGCCGCCGGCATCAAGTACAAGAACCGGACCGACGTTCTGTTGATGGTGTTCGACAAGCCGGCAAGCGTGGCTGGCGTTTTCACAAAATCGAAATGCCCCTCGGCCCCCGTTGATTTCTGCCGCGCCAATCTCGGCGGTGGCGTGGCGCGCGCCGTGGTGGTCAATTCCGGTAACGCAAACGCCTTTACCGGCGTCAAAGGCAAGGCCGCGACCGAGTTGACGGCGAAATCCGCAGCCGCTGCCGTCGGCTGCTCTGAAAATGAAGTGTTTCTGGCATCGACCGGCGTAATCGGCGAACCGCTTGATGCCACCAAGTTCGCCGGGGTTCTGGGCGACATGCAGGGCATGGCCGAAGCCGATTTCTGGCAGGAAGCCGCCAAGGCAATCATGACGACCGACACTTATCCCAAGGTCGCGACCCGCACCGCTGAAATCGGCGGTGTCGTGGTCACCATCAACGGTATCGCCAAAGGTGCCGGCATGATCGCGCCCGATATGGCGACGATGCTTTCTTTCGTGGTGACGGATGCCGATATTGATCCGGCCGCGCTGCAATCGCTGCTTTCCGCCGGTGTCGGCCCGACCTTCAATTCCGTGACTGTTGACAGCGACACCTCCACCTCCGATACGCTGATGTTGTTTGCGACAGGTGCGGCGGCTGAGGACGGTCAGGTCAAGGTGACGCGCGCCGATGACGAGCGGCTTTCCTCCTTCCGCGCCGCCTTTAACGATCTCCTGAAAGATCTTGCCCTGCAGGTGGTTCGCGATGGCGAAGGCGCACGCAAGATGGTCGAAGTCACCGTTACCGGTGCGGAAAACGATGTCGCGGCCAAGAAGATCGCCCTTTCGATTGCCAATTCACCGCTGGTGAAGACCGCAGTTGCCGGCGAAGATGCCAATTGGGGTCGCATCGTCATGGCTGTGGGCAAATCCGGTGAAATGGCCGACCGTGATCGCCTTGCCATCTGGTTCGGCGGCGTGCGCGTTGCCGTCAATGGCGAACGCGATCCGGATTATTCGGAAGCGGAGACCACCGCCGTGATGCGGCTGGAAGACATTCCGGTGAAGGTTGACATCGGTCTCGGTGAGGGCAAGGCCACCGTATGGACGTGCGACCTGACCAAGGAATATGTTGCGATCAACGGCGACTACCGGAGCTGACCGTTGGAGCCGAAGAGAATGCAGGACAATAAAATCGTCAATCTGCCGCTGGTTCGCCGTCTGGAAGCAGTCAGCTTTCGGGCATGGCCGGCCTCGTCGGTGATTTATGACGGTAGCTGGCAAATCCGCCTGACGGGGTCGCATCCGTCCAAACGCATAAATTGCGTGGTGCCGCTCGATCCTTCCGATTATGGAAACTGCGCGGTGCGGCTGGAAAAGGCGCGCAAGCGCTTCGAGGATTTCGGCCGTCCGCTGGTGGTGCGCGAAACGACGCTGATGCCGCCGCAACTCAAGGATTTTCTGGTAAAGGACGGCTGGTCCATGGTTGAGGAGGTCAAGGTCATGACGGCCGATCTCGCTGGCATGGAACTGCCGGAAACGCTGGTCAGCCTGCCGAGCCACGATATTGGCCGTTTTGTCGAGGCGAGCATCAAGGTCAGCGATGGCGACCCGACCCTGCGCCCGGCGATCGCTGAAATCCTCAGTTCGATCAAGCCGACCCTTGGCCTGTTCATCAACGAAGAAGCAGGGGGCAGCGCACTCGCCACCGTTATCTGCGTGCAGGATAACGATCTTGCCGGCATTCTTTCCCTTGATGTCGAGAAGTCGCAGCGGAAAAAGGGCCTCGGCACGCAGCTGCTGGCGTCAGCACTGCGCTGGGCCCGCATCAGCGACGCCAAAAGCGCCTGGTTGCAGGTCGTCTCCACAAATGCGCCCGCGATTGCACTTTATGAAAAATTCGGCTTCACCGAGGCCTATTCCTATCGCTACTGGCGCAAGGCTGGTGAAGAATGAGCGAAGCGGGCAAAAAAATCCTGCTCGTTGCCGCCTGCGCCCTTCTCGATCAGGACGGCCGTATTCTTCTGGCGCAACGACCTGAAGGCAAGTCGCTTGCCGGCCTGTGGGAATTTCCAGGCGGCAAGGTGGAACAAGGCGAAACACCGGAGGAGACCCTTGTCCGCGAGCTCGACGAGGAGCTGGGTATCGAGACCAAGATAGCCTGCCTTGCGCCGCTGACGTTCGCCAGCCATACCTACGAGACTTTTCACCTGCTGATGCCGCTTTACGTGTGCCGTCGTTATGAAGGCATGGCCCATGGGCGCGAAGGACAGGCAATTAAATGGGTAAAGCCGCAGGCTCTGCGTGATTATCCGATGCCGCCGGCCGACGAGCCGCTCATCCCCTTCCTTCAGGATTTGCTTTAAAGCGACCTACCTGGCGGGTTCCATCCCCTCGCGCAGCCTGTTGAAAACATCCCGTAACTCCGCTTTACCGTGCCAAAACGAGGCTGTGTTAACAGATCGTTCAGCACCCTCTGGCAGATTGTTAAGCTAAAGAAGCGGTAAACTGCGCGTATGAGGTTGGCTATGAACGAGGATTTCTGGAAGACGGTGGAAGGTCGTCAGTCTTACTCCAACAAATCCCGTCGCACCGGCGTTCTTAATGTCGCGCTGCTTTTCGGGACGGCTGTGATTGCTCTTTCCTTGATCGTCACCCCCATGCTTGCCGGAAAATCATCAACGCGCGTCGCGCAGTTCTCCGACAATTACGACATGATAAGCACCGGCTCCATCAAGAAGACCGATGCTGGCAAGACCTATTCCATCCGCCGCAGCATAACCCAGCCGATGCCCGAGATGCCCTGTGTCGTGACGGGCTATAGCAGCGAGAGCGGTTGCTGATCGTTTACCATCATCGGTAACGGATTACTCATGCCCGTGGCATAGTATAAATTCGATTTTAGCAATATATAATGCCGGTTAGCGTAAGCACCGGATGGCGGATGGAGAATATCCCGTGCTGCATTGTTTTATTCGTTTCTTTAAAGACGAAAACGGCGCGACCGCAGTCGAATACGGCCTGATCGTCGGCGTTATTTCCGCCGCCATCATCGGTGGCGGAACCACCATCGGCAGCACCATCAATGCTGTATTCCAGTTCCTCGCCGATACTTTTGCCAACATCTGAGGCCTGCGCTACGCCTATCAGGAAAGCTTGACTTCGGTCGTCTTCAAGGCATCGGCAAGGCGCATTTTGGCGGAACCAGGTTTCAGCGGTTTCTGCTGGCTCTCGTGCGGTGCCCAGCCTGAGACATAGATGATGGAAAACGTGGCTCTGATCCGCCCGTCCGGATCGGAATAACGTTCGGCGTAAAGCTCCGCTGCCCGCAGGAAAAAAGCGCGGTTGACCGGTTTTCTGCTGCGGCTTGCCAGCGGATTGGCCATGCCCATGGCGCGCAGATCGCGCATCAGCGGAAAAATCGAGTCGTAACGCACCGTATAAGTTTCCGCGTCGGTGACGGGAAGCGCAAAACCGGCACGCTGCAACAGTGCGCCAACATCGCGCACGTCGGCAAAGGGAATGACGCGCGGGCTGGCGCCGCCGGTCAACTCGGCTTCTGCAGTCAACAGCACATCGCGCAGTTCCTGCAATGTGCCGCTGCCGGGAATGGCTCCGAGAAACAGTCCGTCCGGCTTTAACGCCCGCCTTATCTGGATCAACGCACCGGGGGTGTCGTTGGTGAGGTGGAGGGCAAGCGGGGAAACAATGAGATTGGCGGAGGCTTCTTCGAGCGGCAGATGCTCCATGGAGGCCACCTGCGGCACATTCCCATCCGTCGCAAAGGAGGTATCCGTCTCGATACGGCGGATGGATTCCACCTTGCCCGTCTCAGTCACACGCCGGGCGGTGATGCCCGTCCCGCCGTGCAGTTCGATTGCGGTCTCGAAACGGCGCTCGACGATGGCGAGCCTGTCGGCAAACTCGTCGGCGGCCATGTCGAGGAGAAACAGTGCCTTATCGTCTAGCTGGTTCCACGCCCGGCGGCGATTTTGTTCGATCAGGGCCTGGTCAAAGAGAATATCCATCGTCGTGCCTGCTCGGCCTGTAGCGCCTTTGGGATCGGCGGGCCGCATCGTTGCTGTCATGCCGCTTCGGGCATCGTTTTTCCGGTCAGAGGCCGAAACATATCTCTCTCGCAAAGGCACCCGTTCGGCGCTAAAGTCAACCTCATGGGCGCTGGTGAAGATCTGTTTTCGGGATTGCTGTCGAAGTCCGCGACGGTGTCGGTGGCGGCACGCAGCGTGTTGCACTCGGCCTTCCGCATGGTCTATCCGCCCACTTGCGCAGGGTGTTCCCGCATGACCGGCGGCGAGGGTGCCCTGTGTGCGGATTGCTGGCGGGATGTGGCCTTTATCGATCGACCTTTTTGTGAGGTTCTGGGCATTCCCTTCTCCCGGGATCACGGCGCGGGTGTTGTAAGCGCACAAGCCATCGTCGACCCACCGCCTTTCGACCGTCTGCGCGCTGTTGCCAGCCATGAGGGAACCGCGCGTAAACTCGTACACCGGCTGAAATATCAGGACCGGACCGATCTTGCGCGTTTCATGGCGCTGTGGATGCTGCGGGCAAGCGACGGAACGGTTGATAGCTGCGACTGTATCGTGCCGGTTCCGCTGCATCGCCACCGCTTCTGGCGTCGCCGTTTCAACCAGTCTGCTGAGCTCGCACGGCATCTGGCCAAGGCCACCGGCAAACCGCTGCTTGCCGGCACGCTGTTGCGCGTGAAGCCGACCGAGCGGCAGGTGGGGCTTTCCGCGCTTGCCCGGCAGGACAATGTGCGGGGTGCTTTTGCAATAGCGCCCGGCCGAAAAACCGATGTTTATGGCAAGCGAGTGGTGCTGGTGGATGATGTTTATACCACTGGTGCGACGGTGGGCGCGGCAAGTCGCGTCTTGCGGAAGGCGGGTGCCACTGATGTGACCGTTTTGACCTTTGCAATGGCCATTTCCGGCCCTATATGAAGCCTGAATGAAACGAGGATATCGTGCGTTTCAGCACACGTTTGCGAGGCTTCGAAATACATGGCACCGGTAACGATCTATACACGGGATTTTTGTGGTTATTGCGCGCGCGCCAAGGCGTTGCTGGACAGCAAGGGCGTCGATTACGCCGAATATAACGCGACGACGACGCCGGAATACCGGCAGGAAATGATCGAGAAATCCGGCGGGACCACCTTCCCGCAAATCTTCATCAACGGCCAGCATATCGGCGGTTGCGACGATCTGCATGCACTGGAGCGTGCTGGCAAACTCGACGTTATGCTTGCCGCTTAATCGGCTCGATTTTCGATACGGAGGACGTGATGATTTTCAAGGCTGCCGCCGTTCAGATGCGCTCGGGTGTCGATACGGCGAAAAACGCCGCCGACATGGAGCGCCTGGTGCGTGTTGCTGCGGCTGCGGGCGCTGTCTATGTTCAGACGCCGGAAATGACCGGCGCTCTCCAGAAGGACAGGCAGGCGCTTCGCGCCCAGCTGCGTGACGACGATGGCGATATCATCGTTGCGACCGCCGCCCGGCTGGCACGCGAACTCGGCATCCATGTCCATGTCGGCTCGACAGCGATTGCCCGCCCGGATGGCAAGATTGCCAATCGCGGTTTTCTGTTTGCGCCTGACGGTTCGCGTATCTGCAGCTATGACAAGATCCACATGTTCGATGTCGATCTCGACAATGGCGAAAGCTGGCGCGAAAGTGCGGCTTACGAACCCGGCGCTGTCGCTCGCGTTGCCGAACTGCCGCTGGGGAAATTCGGCTTTGCGATCTGCTACGATGTGCGCTTCCCGCAGCTTTTCCGGGCGGAGGCACTCGCCGGCGCCGAGGTTCTGACGGTTCCGGCCGCCTTTACCCGCCAGACGGGTGAAGCCCACTGGGAAATTCTGCTGCGTGCCCGCGCCATTGAAAACGGCGCTTTCGTCATTGCCGCCGCACAGGCCGGCCTGCATGAGGACGGGCGGGTCACGTTCGGCCATTCCATCATCATCGACCCTTGGGGCAAGGTGCTGGCAATGGCCGGCGGCGCCGGGGAAGAGATCATTTTCGCAGAGATCGACACGTCTCTCGTGGCTGCCGCGCGCGGAAAAATCCCCAATCTGCGCAATGCCCGCGAGTTCGGACTGGACACGGTTATTCCTGCTGGAGGTGAGGCGGCGTGATCCGTTATGCGTTGGCCTGTGAAAAGGGCCATGAGTTCGAAGGCTGGTTTTCCGGGAGCGACGATTTCGACAATCAGTTGCAGCGCGGCTTCCTGTCCTGCCCGATGTGCAATTCCCCGCAGGTTTCCAAACTTCTGATGGCGCCCTCGGTCTCCACCGCCCGCAAAAAAGACGAACGCCAGTCGCTCGCCATGGACACGGCCAGAAAAGAGGCTATCGCAAAAATCCGCGAGGCGGTCGCCAATATCCGCGCGAATGCGGAAGATGTCGGCGATAAATTTCCCGAAGAAGCCCGCAAGATCCACTATGGCGAGGCCGACGAACGCGGCATCATCGGCCACGCGTCTGCCCAGGACGCGAAGGCCCTGATTGACGAGGGCATCGAGATTGCACCGTTGCCGGTGCTGCCCGATGATGTGAATTGAGTTTGCCTACGATTTTGATGACGTCCACCACTCAGGGCGACGTCATCCGTCGTTCATGACCGGCGAATTGGGTGCGCTAGCTTTACGCGGGTCTTTTCGCCAGCATCATGTAGTTGACTTCCATGTCCGGCGAGAGGTTCCAGCGGTCCTGCAATACGTTGTAGAAGACGCCGGTACGGTGGACGATATCCATGCCGCTGGCCACCAGCGGCCGTTCAAGCTCATCCGGGCGAACCAGCTTCTCATATTGGTGGGTGCCGCGCGGCAGCCAGCGCAATACGTTTTCGGCGGCAAAGATCGCGAGCGCGCGGGCTTTCAGCGTGCGGTTGATGGTGGCGGCGAACATTAGCCCGCCGGGACGCACCATTTTCGCGCAGGTGGTGACGAAGAGATCGACATTGGCCACATGCTCGACCACTTCCATGTTGAGGACGACGTCGAAGGTTTCGCCCGCCTCCAGCAACTGTTCGGCGGTCAGGGCGCGGTAGTCGACGCTGACACCGCTTTCACGGGCGTGGGTGGAGGCAATGCCGATATTCTTTTCTGAAGGGTCGGCGCCCACCACGTCCGCGCCCATGCGCGCCACGGGTTCGGAAAGCAGGCCGCCGCCGCAGCCGATATCTAGCACACGCAGCCCTTCAAGCGGGCGGTGCGCCTTCGGGTCGCGGCCGAAATTATCGCAGATGCGGTTGCGGATATATTCAAGCCGCACCGGGTTGAATTTGTGCAGCGGCCGGAACTTGCCCGTCGGGCTCCACCATTCCGCAGCCATCGCGGAGAAGCGATCCACTTCGCTCTGGTCGACGGTCGTCTGTGCGGTTTCGCTCATGGTTCTGCTCCATATTGCTGTTGCATTGAAGTCGGATGATTGATCCCCGAAGTCAAGACCGGCGGCACATTCCGTCGGCAAATTCCCGGGTGCTTCATTGCCGCAGGTGGAACTGAAACGGGCTGCGATTTGTTTCATGCTGCGTTCATGGAACGCGGCGTATTTTCCAGTCATGGCAGTATGTGGAACGCATGCTCGTCCATCGAAATTGGTGGACGCCGACAAGGGCAAAGCGGGCTTTTGCTTGAGGAGAAGTAAGTGAAGAAAAAACTGTTTGGCGCAATTGCGCTGGTGGCCATGCTCGCCGCGCCGGCCCTTGCCGAAGCTGCGACTCGCGGCTTTGCCACCGCGAATGTGAATATGCGCTCCGGTCCGAGCACAGCCTATCCGGCCGTGGTCGTGATCCCGGTCGGCGCACCATTGACGGTACATGGCTGCCTGTCCGATACGCCGTGGTGCGACGTCTCTTTCGTCAGCGGTCGTGGTTGGGTCGCCGGTCGTTACATCCAGACGACGTTCAGGCAGAACCGGGTCTACGTTGAGCCGCGTTATTACCGCGATCTCGGCGTTCCCGTGATCACCTTCGAAGCCGGTCGTTATTGGGACCGTTATTATCGTGACCGTGACTTCTACCGCGAGCGTGACCGCTGGCGTCGTCCGCCGCCATCAGGCGGTTACTGGAATGCTGCGCCTCCGCCGCCGCGCGGTGACTGGGAACGCCCGCGTCCGCGCGACGAATGGCGTGATGGCCGCCGGGATGAATGGCGCGATCCGCGTCAGGGCGGTGGACCGAATGACGGCCGCTGGGAGCGCCGTTATGGCGACTGGAAGCAGGGTGACGGAAACCAGGACAGGCCGCGTCGAGATGGTGACCGTCCTCGGTTCGAGGAAGAAAACCGCGACCGCAATCGCGATCGCCAGCCAAATCAGGACGAAGGCCAGCGTCGTCCGGAGCGCCGCCAGTGGGATGATCCACGCCGCGCCCCCGCCTCGGAAAACTTTCAGGGCGGTTGCCGGGTCGGTGATCCCGGTTGCGATCCGCGATAAACAGAAAAAGCCCGGCGAGATTTCGTCGGGCTTTTCATTTGCCGGTTCAGATTATCACGAGAGTACTTTTATTTCGCGGTTGCTGCCTTGCGTGCACGGGCCTTGGGTTTTGCGGGGGCTCCTGCCTCCGGCTCCGCAGCAGCGGTCTTCGGCGCTGCTTTCTTGCGCTGGGCAGGCTTTGTCGCCTCCGATGTCTTCAGCAGCGAAAATTCATGCTTTGCCTGTTCCCAATGGTCCGCGTCACGGCCATGAGGATGGCCTTCCTTTTCCCAAAGTGTATAGGCCCGTTTGCTGATCCACTCTTGTTCCGAAACCTGCATGCTCGTCTCCCGTTGCTGTTGACAACGCCTTTGACAAGGCGACATTCCGCTTGGTCCGGCACACGCTCGACAGGAATCAATGCCGGCATTTCAAACTCCATTACATGCCATGATTTTCCGGGCGTCAAGCAAACATGCTGCATTGCGAAAGCGGATTTCAGGCATTTTACGCGGGTGAAAGCGGTTTGAGCGAAAGACGTTCCTGAAGGACAAGATCAACGTTGCGTGATCGCGCCCGGACCTCCAAGATGGGCTGGTGAACGGTAGCGGAGGAGGCGACCTTGGAAGTTGCAACGGAAGCGGAGACGCAGGTCGTCATCGAGAGACGGGTAGGGGCGGGCATCATCCACCTGAACCGTCCGAAAGCCATCAACAGCCTGACGCTGCCGATGGTTCGTGCCATGCTCCAGGCGCTTCACCGTTTCGAGGATGACCCTGACGTTTCCTGCGTGGTGCTGACAGGAGAAGGCGACAGGGGGCTCTGTGCGGGGGGTGACGTTCGCATCATTCACGATCTCGGCAAAGCGGGCGATCCGCAGGTGCTGAATTTCTGGCGCGAAGAGTTTCCGCTGAATTATCGTATTGCCCGCTTTGGTAAACCTTATGTCGCGTTGATGGACGGCATCGTCATGGGTGGCGGCGTCGGCATTTCCGCCCATGCCAGCCACCGCATCGTCACCGAGCGGACGAAGCTTGCCATGCCGGAAACCGGTATCGGCTATTTCCCTGACGTCGGCGGTTCCTGGCTTTTGCCCAGAGCGCCGGGCGAATGTGGCACCTGGCTGGGGCTGACAGGCAATGCGGTCACTGCTGCCGATGCGATCTATGCCGGTTTTGCCGATTATTTCGTCCCTTCTGCGCGCCTTACAGATTTGGTGCAGAATCTATCACAAGCGCTCGATCCTGATGGTGTCGAGGCGGTAATCGGAACTTATGCCGTCGAAGCTGGTGAGGGGGTCCTGTCGGCACACCGTGAGATCATCGACGCGGCATTCCGTTTCGACACGGTCGAGGAGATTTTCGCAGCACTTTCGGAGCGTGACGATACGTTTTCGCGCGAGACTCTGGAAATTCTCAAAAAACGCTCCCCTACCAGTCTCAAACTAACCCTGAAGCTGCTGCGCCTGGGGCGGGAAAGCGCCAGCCTCATCGAATGCCTCGAACGGGAATTTGCCGCCGGCACGGAGATATTGCGGGGTCATGATTTTTATGAGGGCGTGCGTGCGGCCCTGGTCGACAAGGACCGCAATCCGCGCTGGCGACCAACACAGCTGGAAGAGGTGCGTGAAGAAGACCTTCTACCATATTTTACCAAACATTCCGGTAATCTCTTTCCGGAGCACCGCCTTTAGATTGCGCAACGCAAAAGAAATCCGGCTTGCGGAGATATATGAAATCATCACCTTTTGAATCGCTGTTGCTTGGGTGAAATTTCTAGTACCCTTCTGCTTAACGCACGGCTGTTGCTCGCAGGCGTTGTCGCCCCCCGTTATGTTGACGACCATTCGATTTTCCGGGGGTATTCATGAAACGTCTTCTCATCATCGGCACTGCCATTGCCGCTCTTTTTGCAGGTGCGGCGCAGGCGCAGTCTCCGACCACCATTCTCAACGCCTCCTACGATGTTGCCCGTGAGGTTTTCGCAGCCGAGAACGAAGCTTTCATCAAGCTGCATCCGGGTATCACGGTTGATCAGTCGCACGCCGGCACCTCCAAGCAGGCGCGTGCCATCGTTGAGGGTCTGGAAGCTGATGTCGTCACCTTCAACCAGGTAACGGATGTCGATTTTCTGGTGAAGCAGGGTTTCGTTTCCGCCGACTGGCAGAAGGATTTCGCAAACGACGCCTCGCCGTTCTATTCCTTCCCGTCCTTCCTCGTGCGTGCCGGTAATCCCAAGCACATCAAGGACTGGGACGATCTTGCCCGTGACGACGTGAAGGTGGTTTTCCCCAATCCGAAGACCTCGGGTAACGCCCGTTACACCTATCTCGCCGCCACGGCCTATGCCAAGGAGAAGTTCAACGGCGACGAGAAGAAGGTTCAGGAATTCGTCAAGAAAATCTTCGACAACACCCCTGTTTTCGACACCGGAGGCCGCGCCGCCACCACCACCTTCGTGGAACGTGAAATCGGCGACGTGCTGATCACCTTCGAAGCCGAGACCCGCGGCATTGCCAAGCAATATGGCGCCGACAAGGTTGAGGGCGTGGTGCCTTCCGTCAGCCTGCTCGCCGAATTCCCGGTCGCCGTGGTGGACAAGGTGGTCGACAAGCGCGGCTCGCGCGAGCTGGCGAAGAGCTACCTCGATTTCCTCTACACCGAAGAGGGCCAGCGCATTGCTGCCGAATTCGGCCATCGCGTTCACAACGAAAAGGTTGTCGGCGAGTTCAAGGACAAGTTCCCGGCCATTCGCCTCGTCAACGTCAATGACGTCTTCGGCGGCTGGAATAAAATCCAGAAAGAGCATTTTGCGTCCGGCGCGACGCTTGATACGCTCTACGGCAGCCGTTAATCACGACGATATGCAACAGGTAAAAGACCCGGCGGGAAACTGCCGGGTCGCTTTATGATGAATTGGGGGCGGGGTTTGAAGCGGAATGTTCTGCCGGGGCTTAAATTGTCCCTCGGCGTTACCCTCACTTACGTCGCCATCATCGTGCTTCTGCCGCTCTCGGCGCTGGTGTTCAAGGCGGCGAGCCTTGGCCCTGCCGAATACTGGGCCATTATCTCTTCGCCGCGCGCCGTCGCAAGTTATCGGGTCACCGTGCTCTGCGCGCTGGCCGCGACCTTGTTCAACGTCGTTTTCGGACTGGCGCTCGCCTGGGTGCTGACGCGTTACCGTTTCCCTGGCTGGCGCCTTGTCGATGCCATTGTCGATCTGCCTTTTGCGCTTCCCACCGCCGTTGCCGGCATTGCGCTGACGACGCTGTTTGCGGGTAACGGCTGGTTCGGCTCGGTGCTTGCGCAATTCGGCATCAAGGTTGCCTATACGCCGCTCGGCATCATGGTGGCGA
Source organism: Agrobacterium sp. K11 (assembly GCF_059429395.1). Taxonomy (NCBI): domain Bacteria; kingdom Pseudomonadati; phylum Pseudomonadota; class Alphaproteobacteria; order Hyphomicrobiales; family Rhizobiaceae; genus Agrobacterium; species Agrobacterium sp. K11. Next base: position 66,586 of record NZ_JCAHRB010000002.1, read on the forward strand.
TGGCCTTTACCAGTCTACCCTTCATCGTGCGCACCGTGCAGCCGGTGCTCGAAGACCTCGATCCGGCATTGGAGGAGGCGGCGCAATCGCTCGGCGGTTCCGATCTCGAAATCTTCCGCAAGGTCATCCTGCCGCTTCTGACGCCAGCTCTGCTGGCCGGTCTCTCGCTGTCTTTCGCGCGCAGCCTCGGCGAGTTTGGCGCCATCATCTTCATTGCCGGCAACCAGCCGTTCTCGACGGAAATCACCGCACTGCTGATCTTCATCCGGCTGGAGGAATATGATTATCAGGCCGCGGCCGCCATCGCCTCCGTGCTGCTCATCGCGGCCTTCGTGATGTTGGCGGTGACCAATTACCTGCAGGCGCGTGCGCTTCGTTATACGGTGAGGAGCTGAGACATGAGCGCCATTTCCTCGCATCGCAAGCCACCGCGCGTCGGTGACGCGCCCTGGGTTCGCCGCAGCCTGATCGCTTTTGTGCTCGTCATCGGCGCGTTCCTGGTTGTCGCTCCTCTCACCATCATCGGGGTCGAGGCTTTTTCGCAGGGCTGGAAGGTTTACTCAGCCACCATTACCCACCCCGATACCCGCCATGCCATCATGCTGACGGTGCTGACGGCGCTGATTGCCGTGCCGATCAACACGGCCTTCGGCGTCGCGGCCGCATGGGCGATCACCAAATTCGATTTTCCCGGCCGGCGCTTCCTGCTGGTGCTGATCGAGATACCCTTCTCTATCTCGCCGATCGTTGCCGGTGTCGCCTATCTCTTCGTTTATGGGCTGCAGGGGCTGTTTGGGCCGTTCCTCGATGCGCACAATATCAAGATACTCTTCGCACTACCCGGCATCGTCATCGCGTCGATGTTCGTCACGGCACCCTTCGTGGCGCGCGAGCTGATCCCATTGATGCAGGCGCAGGGCCGCGATCTGGAGGAGGCGGCCACCTCGCTTGGCGCATCCGGCTGGCGCACCTTCTTTTCGGTGACGCTACCGAATATCAAATGGGCGCTGCTCTACGGCGTCGTTCTGTGCAACGCCCGCGTCATGGGTGAATTTGGCGCGGTGTCGGTCGTGTCAGGTAATATTCGCGGCCAGACCAACACGCTGCCGCTGCATATCGAGCTGCTCTACCATGATTACCAGACGGCCGGCGCCTTTGCGTCGGCCTCCATCCTCGCTCTGCTCGCCGTCATCACCATCATCGCCAAGGTGGCGCTGGAAGGGCGCGGCGCCGGGCGCGGGGCCAAGAAGACCAACGACGGTGCCGCCATCGCCACGGAGACCTGATTCCCATGAAAATCCGCCTCGAAAATGTGGTGAAGACTTTCGATACCTTCCGCGCGGTGCGCGATGTTTCGCTCGATATTGAAAGTGGCGAGCTTCTGGCGCTGCTCGGCCCCTCCGGTTCAGGCAAGACGACGATCCTGCGCATGGTCGCCGGTCTCGAATATAGCGATGGCGGCCGCATCTTTTTTGGAGACGAAGACGCCACCAATATTCCGGTGCGCGATCGCGGCGTCGGTTTCGTGTTCCAGCACTACGCACTTTTTCCGCATATGACGCTGCATGAAAACATCGCGTTCGGCATGAAGGTGTCGAAGGTGAAGCGCGACAAGGCCGCGATCGATGCGCGGGTCAGGGAACTGTTGAACCTGGTCAAGCTTGACGGTCTGGGCGACCGGTTCCCGGCGCAGATTTCCGGTGGGCAGCGGCAGCGTGTGGCGCTGGCCCGTGCGCTTTCGGTCGATCCCAAAGTGCTTCTACTGGATGAGCCCTTCGGCGCGCTGGATGCCAATGTGCGCCGCGACCTGCGCCGCTGGCTGCGTGAAATTCACGGTGCGCTGGGCATTACCACGATTTTCGTGACTCATGATCAGGAAGAGGCACTGGATCTCGCTGACCGCGTCGTCATCCTCAATCAGGGCGAGATCGTGCAGCAGGGCACGCCGAAGGAAGTCTGCCGCCAGCCGAACAGCGCCTTCGTCATGCGCTTTCTCGGCGATGCCAACCGTGTGTCCGGCGTGGCGCGCGGCGGCAAGGTCTATGTCGGTGACAACGAACTACCTTTCTCCTACGGTCAGGCGGATGGCGCCGTCGAGATCTATGCCCGTCCCTCCGACCTGGAATGGGAAGATCTGCACGAGGGCATTCCAGCCTCGGTTTCGCGGGTTCTCGACCGGGCAGGCGAGCGGCGGGTGATTGCCAGCACAGATGGCGGCGATCTCCTGGAATTCGACGTGCCGCCGGAAAATGATGTCGCGGCAGGCGATCGCGGTTCCGTCATCATCCGCCGTGCGAAGATTTTCCCGGCGGCTTGAGGGACGCTCTCGCCAGCTTCATATCAGCAGTTCGAAAGAGGCCTCGGCCGCCAGCCTGCCATTGACCATCAGGTCAACCTTGTGAACACCCGCATAGTGCTTGCGGGTGGTGAAATCACGCATGGCGCGGCTTATCGAGAGCGCGCATGTTTCGCCCGGCTGCAACTCGATTTCTTTCCACTTGAAGACTTTCGCGGAGGCGTCACCGCTCTTTTTCACGTAATGCACGGCATAATCGATCACCAGCTTCTGCGGGCTTTCTGCCGTCGAGGTGAAAGAAGCTGAAATCCGCACCGGATTACCAAGAGCGACCTTTTCAGGAGAAACCTGAAACGCCGAAAGTGCGATCTGAGCCTCCTTATGGGCGCCCAAATGGGCGAGTGCGGCAGCGTCGCCTTTCTTGACCAGAGTGCGCAAGGCCTGCCGCACGATCCAGCGTGTATGCGGGTTTTCCTTCGGCCATGTGTCGATGAGCGCCAGCACGAAAGCGGGATTGTCCTTGGTGATGTCGTTCAGATGATTGGCGACGGATTTGCGCACGTAAAGCGCCTCGTCAGCTTTCATGGCATCAAGGATCGCGGTGACCGGTGAGGGATCATCGATCAGGGCTTTGAGCTGGAACGACCAAGGCAGGCGCGGCCGGCAGCCTTCGCTCGCCAGCCTTCGCACATGCTCGTTGTCATGTCGCGACCATGTTTCCATCACGGCAAGTGTTCGGGCCAGATCCCTTTGCAGGAAATGGCGGATGGCAAATTCCGAGGAGCCGAAACGGGTGAAATATTGCAGCGCCTGCATGGAAAGATCGAAATCGTCGAGACCGTAAAGCGCCACATATTCTGGCAGCGAAATGGACGCGAAACCGTTGCCTATCCCGGGTGCTGCGGCTGTCAGAATTTCGATGTTGCGGGCATAGTCGCCGGGAAGCGTGGCGTGCAGGCTGGTCGCCACCTGCCGCATGCGCTGCATGATGCCCAGCGCTTCTAGATTTGTCGTGGCAAGCGCCATGAAGGCGGGCACATCGAAAGGCGCATGAACGGCTTTGGTCTGATCGGCGATGTGTCGCAGTTTTTCGTGGTTGAAGATTTCCTTCAACGCGGGTGCAGCTGTCTCGCTCATAGGGCCTCTCAAAGTTCACTTTTTGTTCTTTTAGGGCATGATGAGGACGGAGGCAAGGGAAGGTGGTACTACCGAAGAAAAGACATAGCAGATCTTGCTTCTTCACAGATTGACGAAGGCCTTTCACTCCGTCATTCCGGGCTTGATCCGGCATCCGGCATCCGGCCACTGGGCGCCTGCGCGGTGAATAGTCTTTTGCGGTCAATGACTTGATCGCGCTGGACCCCGGATCTAGTCCGGGGTGACGACGCGTAGAGATTCCGAGTTCGCCAAATTCAGGTTCAGGGCGGATATTGTCACCCGCCCTGAGCTTGCATCCAAAGCTTCAGCTCATCTGGCTGACGAATTTCGTCTCCAGATAGGCCTGAACCGCCTCCGAGCCGCCTTCCGTGCCATAACCGGAATCCTTGACGCCGCCGAAGGGGACTTCGGGAAGCGCAAGGCCGTTGTGGTTGATGGTCAGCATGCCCGCCTCGACCTGGTGGCCGAGCGCATGCGCTGTCTTGACCGAGCTGGTAAAGGCGTAGGATGCGAGGCCAAAAGGCAGGCGGTTCGCTTCGTTGATGGCATCATCGAACGTCGAGAAGCGGTTGATGATGGCGACGGGACCGAAGGGCTCGTCGTTCATGATCTTGGCTGTCACTGGCACGTTGGCGAGCACCGTGGGCTCGAAGAAGTTGCCCTTGTTGCCGATGCGGCGGCCACCGGTCTTCAGTTCCGCGCCATGGGAAACGGCGTCGTTGATCAGGCCTTCCAGCGCTGGGATGCGGCGCTCATTGGCGAGCGGCCCCATGACGACACCTTCTTCCAGGCCGTTGCCGACCTTGATCGCCTTCGTGGCTTCCACGAAACCTTCAAGGAAGCGATCCGCCACACCGTCCTGCACGAGGAAGCGGGTGGGAGCGACGCAGACCTGACCGGCATTGCGGAACTTGGCAAGCGAGGTCACCTCGATCGCTTTTTCGATATCGGCATCGTCAAAGATCATCACTGGCGCATGACCGCCGAGTTCCATCGTGGCGCGCTTCATGTGCTTGCCGGCAAGCGCTGCCAGATGTTTGCCGATCGGCGTGGAGCCGGTGAAGGAAATCTTGCGGATGACCGGATGCGGGATCAGATATTCCGAAATCTCGGATGGCACGCCGTAAACGAGACCGATGACACCCGCCGGCACGCCCGCATCCACAAACGCTCGAATCAGTTCCGCCGGCGATGCCGGTGTTTCTTCCGGGGCCTTGACGATGATGGAGCAGCCCGTGGCAAGGGCAGCCGAAAGCTTGCGGACGATCTGGTTGATCGGGAAGTTCCATGGCGTAAACGCCGCGACGGGACCAACCGGCAGCTTGATGGCAAGCTGGGAAACGCCGGTTGCGCGCGCCGGGATGACCTGGCCGTAGGTGCGACGTGCTTCTTCGGCGAACCAGTCGATGGTATCGGCGGCGCCCATGATTTCGGTTGCCGATTGCGACAGCGGCTTGCCCTGCTCGCGGGTCATTATATAGGCGATCTTGTCCTTGCGCTCGCGCAGGATATCGGCTGCCCTGCGCATGATCTTGGAACGCTCGAAGGGCGAGGTGTCGCGCCAGACCTTGAAGCCACGCTCGGCGGCGGCAAGTGCCAGATCGAGGTCCGCCTTTTCGGCATGGGCGATCGCGCCGATGATTTCGTCGGTCGCAGGGTCGGATACGGCGATCGTCTTGCCGGAAACGGCGTCTCGCCATTCGCCATCAATGAGAAGTTTGATGTCGGGATAGGTGTGCATAGGGACTACCTTCATGATGCGGCCGATACGGCAGGGTGCCGTCCAGCCCGGAGACGTGAACAGAATTTTCCTGACCGGACTATATCCGGTATCGCCGCTTGCGCTGCGCGGAACGGGCGTCTGGGCATTTCCGGCAAGAGGAAGCTGAAAATGCCGGAAACGGAAATGACAGCTCTTATATTAAGTTGCGTACGGTATGTTTCAACCGTTCGCTCTGGCAATCGCCATGATTTTTCTGTGATGCGGAACTTGTCTCTCGGCTTTCCTGCCTGACAGGCAGGCGGATGCCGAACGCGCATTGGTCTTGTCCGATACGCGCGAATCATGTGTTGCTGTTGTTAAGCAATCACGCATATGCCGCAATTTGGCCTTTGTCGCACCAGACGGATTGATACGAAGACGTAACTTGTAGTGTTGCTTGCGTCATAACAGGGCGTGAAGTGTAAAAAAGTACAATAAGACGGAAAAATTATCCAAACGGTTTACTCAAAACCTAGAGAAAATACGGATAAAATCTCACTAAGGATATAACATTCATTCCTGATATATATTGCGAGCGTCGGTTCCCTTGACCCTCAGAGGTTGGCGAAAACCCCTCGACCTGAACGCTAGATGGAGAAAGAGTATGAGTTTCGCCCGGGTACTTCTCAGTGCGTTTCTGTCGCTCATGTGGCTTTCCTGTGCCGAGGCCGGGACGATCGCCAAGCCGCAAGGCAAGCCGATATTGACCATCTCCGGAAACATCACCAACACCAATGCCGATGGCGCTGCGGTATTCGATCGCGACATGCTGGAGGGATTGGGCATGGTGACGGTGGAGACCACGACGCCCTGGCACGATGGCCGCGTTCGTTTCGACGGCGTGTCACTGGCAAAGTTGATGGATCTCGTCGGCGCAAAAGGCACCAGCGTAACGGCAGTTGCACTCAACGATTATGTGAGCACCATACCGGTTGAGGATTTTAAGAAATTTAACGTTATCCTCGCGATCAAGCTGGATGGAAACTACATGACAGTTCGCGAAAAGGGTCCGCTGTTTGTCATCTATCCCTATGATAGCGACCCGGAATTGCAGAAGCAGACCTATTATTCGCGGTCCGCATGGCAAGTTGCCAAATTGATAGTGGAATAAAGGTGCCGTTTGCGAAAACTTGTGGCGGTGATCATCTGTTGCTTCGTCCTGGCAACGGGCTATATCGCTTTCGTCATTGCCGAGCGTCAGACCGCTCTGCAGAAATTTGCCCGCTATAACGATTCGTGGGCGGTCAGTCAGACCGTGGCGGAGTATCTCCGCCTTCAGAACAAATTGGCCGTTTTTGCGCTCAGTCCCGGTGTCATAGACCGGGACGAATTGCAGCTGCGCATGGACATCATGCTAAGTCGCCTGGAGCTCTTGAAGCAGGGTAACCTCGGCGCTTTCATCAATGAAAAACAGCAATGGCGGGATCTCGTAACCCGCCTTGACGCGGTTCTAGCCCGCCTGGAACAGCAGATGAACACCCTGGAGCCAAGGGATGTTCCGGATCTGCTCTCCGAGATGAGCTCGCTCGATGCGCCGATGACGACGCTGGCTTCGTCGTCGGTCGCCTATGACGTCAATCTGATCGATACGGCCCATGAGGACGTGCGCAAGCTGCATATCGTCTACACCGCGCTTGCGGGCGGATTGATCCTGTGCGGCATCGCGCTGGTGATATTGCTGCTTCGCCAGAACGATCTGTTGAACCGCGCGCAGAAAAGCATGCGCGGGCTGACCGATGATCTGCGCGCCGCCACGCTTGAATTGCAGGCCAAGAATGTCCGGCTGGAGCATGATGCCTATCATGATGCGCTGACGGGCCTTCCGAACCGCTCGCTGTTCCGGCAGGAACTTATCGAGCGGTTGCGCCGCTCTTTCGGCGGCAATGGAACGACGGCCATTCTTCTGCTTGATCTCGATGGGTTCAAGGACGTCAACGACACGCTTGGCCACGATTCGGGCGACGCCTTGCTTCAGGCCGTGGCACAGCGCCTTTCGGGGATCGGCGGTGATTACGACATGGTTTGCCGCCTTGGCGGCGATGAATTCGCTGTCGTGTCAGATGATCTCAATGAGGACACGGCGCGCCGTCTCGCCTCCAAGCTTATCGAGCAGATCAGCCGGACCTACCAGCTCGGCGAGCAGGAGGTGAAAATCGGCACCTGCATCGGCATCGCCATATCGCATGGTACCGTCGATGCGGATGAATTGTTCAAGCGCGCGGATCTGGCGCTTTATGAAGCCAAGGCCATCGGCCCTGGCCGGGCGAGTGTTTTCAAAGTCCGCATGCAAAAGCAGCTGACCGAAAAGAAATCCTTCGAGGCCGATCTGCAGACGGCGCTGCAGAACGACGAGATGGAGGTCTATTACCAGCCGCAGGTGGCGACGCAGACCCGCAAGCTTTGTGGCTTCGAGGCACTTTTGCGCTGGAAACATCCAGTGCGCGGCGATGTTCCGCCCAGCGTGTTCATTCCCGTTGCGGAACGAACCGGCCTTATCCATTCGCTCGGAAAATGGGTGATGGAGACTGCCTGCCGCGAGGCGATGCGATGGGATGAGGACATGAAGGTGGCGGTCAATCTCTCGCCGGTTCAGTTCCACAGTACCAACCTCATTCAGAACGTGATGGGTGCCCTTGATAAAAGCGGGCTGGAGCCGAGCCGGCTCGAGCTTGAGATCACCGAATCGATCCTGCTGAACAAGAGCGACCAGACGATCAACACGCTGACGCGGCTGAAGGCCGTCGGCATCCAGATCGCCATGGACGATTTCGGCACCGGTTACTCCTCGCTTGCGAATTTGCGCGGCGTGCCGTTCGACAAGATCAAGATCGACCGGTCATTCCTGCGCGATATCACCAGCGACCGCGACGCGCTGGCGATCGTCGAATTCGTGGTCGGCGTCGGGCGGAGCCTTCGAATGACCACCATCGCCGAAGGCATCGAGACGGAGGAGCAATATGAGCTGGTCAAACGTCTGGGATGCGATCTGGTACAGGGCTATCTGATCAGCAGGCCGTTGCCGGCCAAGGAGCTGGTGGCCTGGAGTTCCGTTTGAACGGGTTTGCTTTCGAACAGGGCAAGCCATGTTAAATTTCAGTGGGATACATCGTTGACGGCGAAAACCAATACCGGTTGTCGCACCGATACTGTAGAGCATTCGCGGTCTATGCGGGATCGTTCTGTTGACGAGACCGGGTTTTGAGAAAGGGCTTGGGAAATATGGAAATTCTGGATGTGCATGGAGTAGCCCTGCCTCTTTCTTCCGATGAGGTATCGCCCGTCATATGGCAGGCGCTGACCGAGGGCAGCTATGAGGCGAAAGAGGCCCGCAGCGTCCTGAAAGCCATCAAGCCCGGCGACCGCGTATTGGAACTGGGGTCCGGCATCGGCATCATAACCTCGATCATTGCCGGTATTCAGGATGTTTCCGTTTGGGCATTCGAGGCCAATCCGTCCACAGCGGCACTGGCGGAACGGGTGATCAAGGCAAATTGCCGTGGCAATGTCGTGTTTTCCCAAGGACTTCTCACGGCCGACGAGCCGCGTACCTATCCCTTCTATGTCCGCAAGGATCTCTGGATGTCGTCCATGGACGAAAATCAGGGTCCTTATGAAAGGCGCATCGAAATCTCGTCCGAGAATATCGATGCGTTTGTCGCCAGCCGGGGCATCACGGCGCTCGTGATGGATATCGAGGGCGCGGAACGCGATCTGCTCGGCAATGCCGAGCTTGCTGGCGTGGAGCGGATATTCGTCGAGCTGCACGATCACCTTTATGGCCTCGAAGGTGTTCGCGACATCATGCAGGCACTGACCGCCAAGGGATACGCCTATGATCCACGCGGTTCACGCGGCCCTTGCGTGTTGTTTTCCAAGGACGACAGCCCGAGGGAATACGATCCCGACGTGGATTGAGAGTTCGAACAACTTAGCGAGTTTCGTTTCCGGCGGTGTGCAGTCGCGACCGCGCCCTTCCGCCGTTGATTACAATTTAAAACGCAACTTATCCGGTTGGTGATTTCAATCCGTTTGCGTCTTCTGTCGCAACTTTTCGGTCGCGGTGCCGTTTAGCGCCGGTACCGGGGCGTAAGACAGCGGGCGGCACGGCCATTATTACCAGATCAGCAATTCATTCAGAATTATTGTTGCAATTGTTGCGGATGTTTTCCTGCGTCATCATCCCTCCATCAAACCGGCGCACAACATAGATCGCACCGGAAGATGCCAACGCAACCGAAGGAGAAACGATCATGGGCTTTGTTAAGACGACAGATGGAACAGACATCTTCTACAAGGACTGGGGCCCGAAGGATGCTCAGCCCATCGTGTTTCACCACGGCTGGCCACTCAGCTCCGACGACTGGGATGGACAGATGCTGTTTTTCCTCTCGAAAGGATATCGTGTCGTCGCCCATGATCGCCGTGGTCACGGCCGCTCCGCGCAGGTTTCCGAAGGTCACGATATGGACCATTATGCCGCAGACGCCTTTGCGGTTGCAGAAGCGCTGGACCTGAAAAATGCCGTGCATATCGGCCATTCCACCGGCGGTGGCGAAGTGGCGCGTTATGTTGCCAGACACGGTGAACCCGCAGGCCGCGTCGCGAAGGCCGTTCTGGTTTCCGCCGTGCCGCCGCTGATGCTCAAGACCGAGGCCAACCCCGAGGGCCTGCCGATGGAGGTTTTTGACGGCTTCCGTTCAGCACTTGCCGCAAACCGCGCGCAGTTCTTCCGCGATGTGCCCTCCGGCCCGTTCTACGGCTTCAACCGCGATGGAGCGACCGTTCAGGAAGGCGTGATCCAGAACTGGTGGCGGCAGGGTATGATGGGCAGTGCCAAGGCGCATTACGATGGCATCAAGGCATTCTCGGAAACCGACCAGACCGAAGACCTGAAGGCCATCAGCGTGCCTACACTCGTGCTGCACGGTGAAGATGACCAGATCGTGCCGATTGCGGACTCTGCGCTGAAATCGGTGAAGCTCCTGAAAAGCGGTACGCTGAAGACCTATCCCGGCTTCTCGCACGGCATGCTGACCATCAATGCAGACGTGCTCAACGCCGATCTCCTGGCCTTCATCAAGGCTTGATCCTTTTGCAAAACGTAATGCGGCTGGATACCCGGCCGCATTTTGTCGTCTTGCGTCAAGCCAGACGGGCCTGCCATTCGCTGCGATAGGCGGGAAGCCCTGCAATGGCATCGGGAGCGAAATGGCGCTCGCGACCGGCAAGTGGTTTGATACCGGTGAGGAGTGCTGCCCCGGCACTGGTGCCTGTGGAACCGCTGACGGCGATGACCTCAGTTTCGGCAAAACCTGCCAGCGCCTTGAGATAAAGCGCATTGCTGGCGAATGGCCCTTCGACCAGTATCGGGCCTTTCCGCCCGATCAGCGATAGGCTGAACTCCGTCATCAGGGCGAGATAAAGCGCCGCTGCCGCGTGCCGTTCAGCAACAGTGGCATTGTCGTCGGCAATCCAGCGCGCTGTTTTGCCGGGGAAGGGGCCGGAACCGCTGACGACGCTGGGCAACAGCATCATGCCTCTGGTGAGCACGCCGCCGAGAGCGGCTTCGGTTTCTTCGTCCGGAGCAGGCCCGAATTGTTGCTTCAGCATTTCATATTCCCTGCCGCCCATGAAGCGGGAGGAGGGAACGGGACGCCCGAGGGCATCGACATTCAAAAGCGTATCACGGGCGGGATCCAGCGTCTCCGCCGTACCGCCGATGGCGAAATTCACCACCCAGGTGCCGGTGGAGACGACCGAAAAATCACCCTGCCGCCGCAGCAGATGCGGCAGTAGCGAGGCGTTGGAATCATGGATGCCGCAATAGACCGATATATCCACCGAAAGCCCGGTTTCCAGCGCCACCGATTCGCGTACTGGCCCGAGTACATCGAAGGCGGAGCGCACCGGCGCCATCAAGTGCGCAATACCCAAGCCCTCGACCAGCGATGAAAACGCCTTCAGCCGCGGATTCCACAAATCCGTATGGCAACCGAGCGAGGTCGTCTCGGTGGCCTGAACGCCGGTCAGCCGCCCCGCCCAATATTGCGCGTAGGTGACGATGCTGCGCACCCCAGCGAATTCTTGCGGAAAGGCGGTTTTCTGGAAATGGATTTGTGCGCCAAGGTTCAATCCGGCTGGAAGCGAGGGCGAGCCGGTTTCAGCAAAATCTGGCCTGATGCGGAGATAGGCGTCCGTAACGCTTGCGGGGTAGCTGTGCTCGTAATCCAGCACAGGCATGGCAAGATCGCCGTTTTCGTCAAGAAGTGCGGCAGACGCGCCATGGGTCGTGATGGAAATCGCATCGAAACCCGGCTCTTCCGCGAACCGCCGCAGAGAGGTGAGAATGAAGCTCCAGAGCATCTCCACATCGTAATGCGGATAGATGCCGTCACGAAGGACAGGGTTGGAACGTCTGTCACCGGTTATCTCTTCGCCGTTTTGGGTCTCGATGACAACGACCTTGGCATTTGTCTTGCCTATATCGATGACCGCGACGCGGCGTGGCTTTGTCATGTCATTCATGGCAGGTGGAACACCGTCACAAGGTCAGTCGCGACAGGCGAATTATCGGGGTTGCTTTCCATGATGTCAGCCATATGCGCCCACCATTTCTTCATCACGGGATGCTCGGGCAATGCTGCCATGCCGTGGTTCTTCGGGCGGGTCAGCACGCCGAACAGGATGTCGGTTTCCGGGTCGAGGTGGATTGAATAGTCGCTCACACCCGCTTCGTGCAGTAGAGCAACCAGTTCCGGCCATATCTCGTCATGGCGCCGTCTATATTCGGCTTGCTTGCCGGCGAAGAGTTTCATCTTGAAAGCGTGTTTTTCTAATTCCGGCATGGCTTAGCCTCTGATGGCGCGAAGGCGGCGCACAACGATGGGTATGGCGATGGTGATGATCAAAAGCAGGCCGACGAAGATCGACATGACGATGCCAGGCACGTTCAGAAGACCGAGGCCGAAGGTGACGAGGCCCATGACGAAGGCAGCGATGACGACACCTGCAATGGTGCCGGAGCCGCCGAGAATGGACACGCCGCCGAGCACCACCATGGTCACGACTTCAAGCTCCCAGCCTTGAGCAATCGAGGGGCGGGTGGAACCGAGCCGCGAGGTGAGGCAGATGGCGGCGATGCCGCTCATCAGGCCGGTCAAAAGGAAGAGGATGAATTTCACCCGCTCGACGGGGATACCGGAAAAACGGGCGGCAAACGGATTGTTGCCGATCACGTAGACCTGCCGGCCGAAATTGGTGGCGTGCAGCAGAATGGCGAAGATGACGGCCATGGCGAGGAACAGCACGAATTCGAAGGAGATGACCGAGTACACGTAACCCTGACCGAAATAGGCGAAATCCGCCGGATATTTGCCATATGCCTGGTCACCCAGCACCATATAGGAAATACCGCGAAACAGGCTCATCGTACCGATGGTGACGACGATGGATGGCAGTTTGAGGCCAGCGACGAGAAAGCCGTTGAACGCCCCGCAGAGTAGCCCGGTTCCGATGCCGATGGCGACGAGCCCCGGCGTGCCGACACCCATCTGCACCGCCGCACCCATTGCGGTGGAGGCGAGAGCGATGATGGCGGCGACTGAGAGATCAATCTCGCCAGCGATGATCAGAAGCGCCATCGCAAAGGCGATGATCGCCTTTTCGGTGAAGTTAAAGGTCGCGTCGGACAGGTTCCAGGCATTGAGGAAATAGGGCGAGGCAAACGAGTTGGCGATGAAGATGAGGATCGCGACGCCGAGCAGCAGCACTTCCCAGCTCGCCAGAAGACGGCGCAACGGCGTGCCGAGCTTGTCTGGAATGATGCGTGGCTTCTGCGCCGGTTGAGAATTCGTACTCATGCTGCGGCCTCCTTGGCCTGATCGCTTGCCGCCCGGTCGCGCAGGATGATGCGCCCTTTTCGAGCTTCGGCGCGGGCGTTGAAGACGACGGCGAGCACGATAACCACGCCGGAAATCGCCATTTGCGCGAAGGGAGAAATGCCGATGACGGGCAGGGCGTTCTTGATGACGCCGAGAAACAGTGCGCCGAGCACAGCGCCTGCCACCGAGCCAATGCCGCCGGCAATGGAGATGCCGCCAATCACATTTGCCGCCACGCTATCCAGTTCGAAACCGGCGGCGATATCCACATAGGCAACGGCATAACGCGACACCCAGAGATAGCTCGCAAGTCCTGCCAGTGCACCCGACAGAACGAAAGCCAGAAAGCGCGTGCGGCCGACATCGATGCCGGCATAGACCGCAGCGCCCGGATTACCGCCGGAAGCGTAGGCGGAGCGGCCGAAAGAGGTCCGGCTGAGCACCAGCCAGGCACCGGCGATGATGAGGATGGCGACCCAGGATAAAACCGGCATGCCGAGGATCATGGTGCGCGGCACGTTGAGAAAAGTCGGCGAAAGCTGGTGCGCATTCACCCAGCCGCCGCCCGACAGCACGAAGGCCATGCCGCGATAGATGGTGAGCGTGCCGAGCGTGACGACGATGGGCGGAATGCCGAGCCACCAGACGAGAATGCCGTTGATCGATCCCAGAAACGCGCCGATGCCGACCGCCATGGCGATGAGAAGCGGCAGTGGAATTCCCGGGAAGGCGGCATTGGTCATCGCCACTGCCATGCCGGTGAAGGCGAGGTTGGCGGCAACCGAAAGATCGATGGATTTGGTGAGAATGACCGCCATCTGGCCAAGCGCCAGGATGATGAGGATGGAGGTATCGTTGAAGATATTGACGAGATTGGCCGGCTTGCCGAAACCGGGCGCGCGCAGCGCAAAGCCTGCGATCATGATGACGATGATGCCCGCCAGCAGCCATTCGCGATTTTTGAGAAAACGTTGCATGGTTTTGCCCCTCTCAGGCGTTGCCGGTGGCGGCGCGCACCAGCTTTTCCGGAGAAAAATCGGCGCGTTCGAACAGACCTGCCATCAGGCCTTCGCGCATAACGATGGCGCGGTCGGACATGCCGAGAATTTCGGGAAGTTCAGATGAAATCATGATGATGGAGAGACCTTCGGCCGCCAGCTCGCTGATGAAGCCGTGCACGGCGGCCTTGGAGCCGATATCGATGCCCTTGGTGGGTTCATCGAGAATAATGACTTTCGGCTGCGTGGCGAGCCATTTGCCGATCACCACCTTCTGCTGGTTGCCGCCGGAAAGCGTGCCTACGGGCACGGACAGGGCGGCGGCGCGCAGGTCGAGGCGTGCGGCATATTTGCGCGCCAGAGCAAATTCGTTTGCGGCGGCGAGAAAGCCCTTGCGAGAGGTGCGGGCAAGAGAGGGCAACGACATGTTCTGGTAGATCGGCATGTCCAGCGCCAGCCCATGCCGTCCACGCTCTTCCGGCACATAAACGATACCGGCGCGGATCGCATCCTCCGGCGAACGGATGACGAGCGGTTGGCCGTTGAGGGTAATCTGTCCTGAGGCTGGGCGCGTGATGCCGAAAAGCGACTGGCACAGTTCCGACCGCCCGGCGCCGATCAGCCCATAAAGGCCAAGAATTTCGCCTTTGCGCAGATCGAGAGAAATATCGCGAAATTCCGTCTGGTGTGAATAATTCTGGACCGAAAGAACCGTCGGGCCGAGTGCGACCGCCTGTTTCGGAAAGGCGTTCGTGACGTCGCGGCCAACCATCAGGCGCACGATCTCGTCCTGCGGGGTGGCGGCGAGATTACCCGCGCCGACCATCTTTCCGTCCCGGAATACGGCGTAATTTTCAGCGATTTCATATACTTCATCGAACTTGTGGCTGATGAACAGGATGGCCTTGCCCTGCCGCTTCAGGTTTTCAACGATGCGGAACAGATCATCGATTTCCTTGCGGGAAAGGGCGGCTGTCGGTTCGTCCATGATGACGATGCGTGCCTCGACGGAAAGCGCTCTGGCGATTGCCACGAGGTGGCGCTGCGCGATGGAAAGGTCCTTCAGCCGAATGGACGGATCGATGGTGCTTTCGAGCTGTTCAAGCAGGACCCCGGCGCGCGCATTGATGGTCTTCCAGTCAATGAGGCCGAAACGGCCTTTGGGCGCATGACCGAGGAAGATGTTCTCTCCCACGGAAAGCTCGTCGAACAGCACGGTTTCCTGATGAATGGCGGTCACGCCGGCATCGATGGCATCCTGTGCGCCGTGAAAGGTGACGGGCCGGCCATCGAGAAGGATTTCCCCTTCATTCGGGCGGTAGATTCCGGTGAGAATTTTGACGAGCGTGGATTTTCCAGCACCGTTCTCGCCGATCAGCGCCGTGACCTTGCCGGGATAAAGCGCGATATCGACGCCATCCAGCGCCTTCACGCCGGGGAATATCTGGCTGATGCCGCGCATTTCCAGAATGGGCGTCGCGCTGGAAGTCTCGGTAACGTCTAAGATTTTGGTTTCAGCACGCATCATTCCGTCTTACCGGTTGGTTTTGAGTGAAGCGGCGAGAGGCACCCCCCTCTGCCCTGCCGGGCATCTCCCCCACAAGGGGGGGAGATCGGCAAGCGGATACACCCTGCCTATGGAACGAGCGGGTGCGGCATATCGATCTCTCCCCTTGAGGGGGAGATGTCCGGCAGGACAAAGGGGGTTAGCCTTCGCACTGCCGGAAATTATTCAGATCAGAAAATCTTCGAGAACTGATCGATGTTCTTGGCGTCATAAATGAAGGGATCAGCCATGGCCGCTTCGCTATTTTCGCCAACCTTGATCTTGCCCATGCGGCCGGCTTCGATTTCCGAGCCCGGCTTGCCGTCTGCTTCACCCTTCACAAGGCGGTAGGCAATCTGGGTGGCGGAATAACCGAGGTCGATCGGGTTCCAGATGGCGAATTCCTTGGTTGCGCCTGATTTGATGGCGCCAGCCATCTCCGAGGGCAGGCCAAGGCCCGTCACAAAGACCTTGCCGATCTTGCCCGCATCCTTCACGGCCTGAGAGGCCGCAAGAACGCCAACCGTCGTCGGTGCGACGATGACCTTCACATCAGGATGGGAGGAAAGCAGGCCCTGTGCTTCGCGGTAGCTCTTGTCGGCAAGGTCGTCACCATAAACGGTGGTAACGAGGTTGAGGCCGGGGAAGTCCTTCAACTGCTTCTTCATCTCATCGATCCAGATATTCTGGTTCGTGGAGGTGGTGGTCGCAGAAAGGATGGCGAAATCGCCCTTGCCGCCTTCCAGGTGCGATGCGGCAAGCTGCAGGCACATCTTGCCGATCAGCGCGTTGGACGAGGGGTTGAGCTGCAGAATGCGGCCTTCAGGTGCCACGCCGGAATCCCAGGAGATGACCTTGATGCCGCGCTGCGCCGCCTTTTTCAGCGCCGGAACCACGGCGTCCGGGTCATTGGCGGAAATTGCGATGGCATCCACGCCCTGCGCGATCAGCGAATTGATGACCTCGATCTGGCCTTCCGCAGTGGTGCTGGTCGGGCCCGTATAGATGATCTCGACGCCACCGAGGTCTTTTGCAGCCTCCTGCGCGCCCTTGTTGGCGGCTTCGAAAAAGCCATTGCCAAGTGATTTGACCACCAGCGCGATCTTCACATCGGCTGCCTGGGCAACGCCGCCAAGACCCGCGACGGAGAGCGCCGCGCTAAGTGCGAGGACGCTCGTCAATGTTCTGCGTGTAAGTTTCATGTTCCTTTTCCTCCCGTTTTTGAACCTGTTCCTCTCTTGGTGCTTCCTCAAGCGACCGAAGAGGAATCCTCCTCATCAGGCGGGTTGGCTATCTTGCCATCCCCCGCTGCGCCGGCGATCAGCAATTCGACGCCGGCATTTTCAACCATCCGCGCCGCCTCATCCGAAATCCCGTCATCGGTGATGATGGTCGAGACGTTTTCGAGTGGGCATAAAATCAGGCTGGATCGTTTTTTGAATTTCGAGGAATCGACCATCACGATCAGCTCTTCCGCCTGCCGCATCAGCTTCTGCTCGCTCTGGATCACCAGCGCGTCCGATTCCATGATGCCGAGTGCGCCGATGCCCTGCGCGCCGAGAAAAATTCGTCTTGCGTAAAAATTGCGGATGGCATCGTTTTCGAAGGGCGACAGGATGAGGCTTTGATCGCGATAGATCGCGCCACCCGGCACGCTGACATTGCATTTGGAATGTTTGACCAGATGCTCCGCAATCGCGAAGGAATTGGTCATCACCTGCAGCCGGCGCGCCGCCATGTAGTGCACCATCTGGAATGTGGTCGTCCCACCATTCAGGATGATCGCATCACCGTCATTACAGAGATCAACCGCCTTGCGCGCAATTGCGCGTTTCTTGTCGATGTTGACCGATTCGGACACGCGGAACGGTCGCGCGGCCAGATTACCCAACTGCGGTGGATGCACCGCTTCGGCACCGCCACGCACGCGTCGCAACTTTCCCTGAACATGCAGGGACGCGATATCCCGGCGGATCGTTGCTTCCGACGCATCCGTCAGTTCGGCAATATCCTGCACCGTCACGACAGCTTTTTCCTGTGTGGCGCTCAAGATGATGCGATGGCGTTCGCGTTCGTGCATGTGGTCCTCCTGATTGTGATTATTCGCAATCTCTTTACGTTGTCAATCAAGAACGATCAAATTAATCAATATCGCGCTGCAACATGAAAATTTATGATCGTTTTTGATTGACATTATGCTTTTGTATGCGCGATATCTGCCGTCAACGGAGGCGGGCCGATATCGGCACCGCGAATGCAGACTTGACTTGGGAGGAAGACATGACGGGAAAATCCCGCCTTCTCGAAAGCCGTTGGGACGATGCCTATGCCAAAACGCTCGATGAGCCTGGCAAGCTGCTTTATCGCTCCAATCTGCTTGGCGCTGACAAGCGCATCACCAATTACGGCGGCGGAAACACATCCGCGAAGGTGCTCGAAACCGATCCGCTGACGGGCGAGAAAGTCCGCGTCATGTGGGTTAAAGGGTCCGGCGGCGATGTCGGTACCATCAAGCTCGATGGTTTTGCGACGCTTTATCTCGACAAGCTGGAAGCGCTAAAGGGCATTTACAAGGGTGTCGAGGATGAGGACCGCATGGTCGGCTTCCTGCCGCATTGCACTTTCAACCTCAACCCACGCGCCGCCTCCATCGATACGCCGCTGCACGGCTTCGTGCCTTTTGATCATGTCGATCACATGCATCCGGATGCGATCATCGCGATTGCCGCCTCCAAAAATTCGAAAGAACTGACGCAGCAGATCTTTGGCGATGACATCGGCTGGCTTCCCTGGCGCCGTCCCGGTTTCCAACTGGGTCTCGATCTCGAGGCTTTCGTAAAAGCCAACCCCGAGGCCAAGGGCGTTGTGCTGGAAAGCCACGGTCTGTTCACCTGGGATAACGACGCCAAGACATGTTACGAACTGACGCTCGCCATCATCAACAAGGCGATCGAATGGTTTGCGGCCAAGACCGAAGGCAAGACGATTTTCGGCGGTGCCGTTGCCAGGAGCCTGCCACTTGCCGAACGCCGCGCGATTGCTGCGCGGTTGATGCCGGAAATCCGTGGTCGGATCGGCCGCGAGGAGCGCAAGCTCGGCCATTTCGATGATCAGGACGCGGTTCTGGAATTCGTCAATTCGAAGGATCTGAAGCCGCTCGGAAATCTCGGCACCTCCTGCCCGGATCATTTCCTGCGCACGAAAATCCGCCCGCTGATCCTCGATCTCGATACAGCAAATCCCGATGTGGATGCGCTGACAGCCGCTCTCGACAAGGCGCTAGAGGCCTACCGCGCCGACTACGTCAGATATTATGAGGCGTGCCGCCATGATAATTCGCCTGATATGCGCGACCCGAACCCGGTGATTTTCCTGATCCCCGGAGTCGGCATGCTGTCCTTCGCCAAGGACAAGGCGACCGCCCGTATCGCCGGTGAATTTTACGTCAACGCCATCAACGTCATGCGCGGCGCTTCCACCGTGTCCGAATATCAGGGCCTACCCGAACAGGAAGCCTTCGATATCGAATATTGGCTGCTGGAAGAGGCAAAGCTGCAGCGCATGCCGAAGCCGAAAAGCCTTGCCGGACGCGTGGCCTTTGTCACCGGTGGCGCCGGCGGCATCGGCCGGGCGACGGCGGAAAGGCTGGCAGCGGAGGGCGCCTGCGTTGTTCTCGCCGATATTGACGAGGCGGCGCTGGAGGCGGCCAAGGGCGATTTCGCGAAGCGCTACAGTGCTGATGCGGTGCGCAGCGTCAAGCTGGATGTGACGCAGGAAGACGCGGTCATTTCCGCCTTTGCGGAAGCGAGCGTGGAATTTGGCGGCGTGGATATTCTCGTCTCCAATGCCGGCATCGCCTCGTCTGCACCGGTGGAAGACACGACGCTTGCCATGTGGAACAAGAATATCGATATTCTCGCGACGGGTTATTTCCTCGTGTCGCGGGAAGCATTCCGGCTACTCAGGCGTCAAAATCTCGGCGGTAACGTGGTGTTCGTCGCCTCTAAAAACGGTCTTGCCTCTTCGCCCAATGCTTCTGCCTATTGCACGGCCAAGGCGGCTGAAATCCATCTTGCCCGTTGCCTTGCTCTGGAAGGGGCGGAAGCCGGCATTCGCGTCAACACCGTCAATCCCGATGCCGTTCTGCGCGGTTCGAAGATCTGGAACGGCGAGTGGCGCGAGCAGCGCGCGGCCTCGTCGAAGATCGAGGTGACCGATCTGGAGGAACATTACCGCAAGCGCTCTATGCTGAAGCTCAATGTGTTCCCGGAAGACATCGCCGAAGCGATCTACTTCCTGGCGTCCGACGCGTCGGCCAAATCAACCGGCAATATCATCAATGTCGATGCCGGCAATGCGCAGAGCTTTACGCGGTAGGAATTTCGGCACGTCTCACCTCCGTCATCCCGGCTGAATGCCGGAATGACGGAGGGGGCGATGATCGAGCATGCACTGGACCGATTCCGGGGAGGAAGAGATGACCGACACCAAAATCGCCGCCGATGTGATCGCGGCCGAAAACGACAAGCGCGCCGCCGCGCTGAAGGACGACTACGATGCGCTGGGCAACCAGCTTGCGCGCCGCAACATCGATATCGATGCTGTCACCGCCAAGGTCGCGGAATTCTTCGTCGCTGTTCCATCCTGGGGTGTCGGCACCGGCGGCACCCGTTTCGCCCGCTTTCCGGGCGAAGGTGAGCCCCGCGGCATTTTTGACAAGCTGGATGATTGCGCCGTCATCAACCAGCTGACACGGGCGACCCCGAATGTCTCCCTGCATATTCCGTGGGACAAGCAGGACCCGAAGCGTTTGAAGGACCATGCCGACACGCTAGGTCTCGGCTTCGACGCCATGAATTCCAATACCTTCTCGGATGCACCGGATCAGAGCCATTCCTACAAATACGGTTCGCTCAGCCACACCGATGCCGCAACGCGGGGCCAAGCCGTGGAGCACAACATCGAATGTATCGAGATCGGTAAAGCCATTGGTTCCAAGGCGCTGACGGTGTGGGTGGGCGATGGTTCCAACTTCCCCGGCCAGAGCAATTTCACCAGAAGTTTCGAGCGCTATCTCGCGGCCATGGCCGATATCTACAAGGCGCTGCCGGATGACTGGCGCATCTTTTCCGAACACAAGATGTTCGAGCCTGCTTTCTATTCCACCGTCGTGCAGGATTGGGGCACCAACTACCTCATCGCCAATACGCTCGGTGAAAAGGCGTTCTGCCTCGTTGATCTCGGTCACCATGCGCCGAACACCAATATCGAGATGATCGTCTCCCGGCTCATCCAGTTCGGCAAGCTCGGTGGCTTCCACTTCAACGATTCGAAATATGGCGATGACGATCTGGATGTCGGCTCCATCGAGCCTTACCGCCTGTTCCTCGTCTTCAACGAGCTGGTAGATGCCGAACATCGTGGCGTGAAGGGCTTCCATCCCGCCCATATGATCGACCAGTCGCACAATGTGACCGACCCAATCGAAAGCCTGATTTCCAGTGCCAACGAAATCCGCCGCGCCTATGCGCAGGCGCTGCTGGTGGATCGCGCGGCTTTGGATGGCTACCAGCAAGACAACGATGCGTTGATGGCCTCCGATACGCTGAAACGGGCCTATCGCACCGATGTCGAGCCGGTTCTCGCTAAAGCAAGGCAGTTGGCGGGCGGCGCGATCGATCCTGTTGCCACCTACCGGGCGAGTGGTTATCGCAAACGGGTTGCGGCGGAACGCCCGGCTTCGGTCGGCGGCAGCGGCGGGATTGTTTAGGGGTTGGGGTTTGAGGGGACAGGCGGAGAAGCCGAGCCTACTTACAAACCTTGCCGCAAACGCGACGTCATCCTCGGCCTTGTGCCGAGGATCTGCCGACATTTCACAAAATAGATAGGTAGCAGATGCTCGGGACAAGCCCGAGCGTGACGAAGGTGAAGGTGTCCGTCACCACCTCACCAACTCCTCTGCGCCGTTCCCTCACTCCCCGGAAGGCGATTGCCTGCGGACCTGAAACGTATGCTCCGGCCCCGGAAACGCACCGGAGCGCACCTCTTCGGCATAACCTGCCGCTGCCTGTGAAACGGTCGCACCCAGATCGGCGAAACGTTTGACGAATTTCGGTTTGAAATCGGTGAAGAGACCGAGCATGTCGTCGGAAACCAGCACCTGCCCATCGCAGGCCGGTGATGCGCCGATGCCGACAGTCGGGACGGAGAGTTTTTCGGTCAATTCGCGCGCAAGCGGCTCGACGGTACCTTCCACGACAATGGCGAAAGCACCGGCCTGATCGACCGCAATCGCATCGCGCCAGATTTTCTGCGTTTCCGCATCTGAATGCCCAAGAGAGCGAAAACCTCCGGCGGTGTGGACCAGCTGCGGCATCAGCCCGACATGGCCGAACACCGGAATGCCGCGCGCCACGAGAAAGGCGATGGTTTCGGCCATTTCCTCACCGCCTTCCAGCTTCACGCCATCACAGCCGGTTTCCTGCATCAGTCGCACTGCGTTGCGGAACGCCTGTTCCTTTGATTCCTGATAGGTCCCGAAGGGGAGATCGACGATGACGCAGGCGTGTTCCACACCACGCATGACGGCGCGGCCGTGGGCGATCATCATATCCAGGGTGACGCCGACCGTCGTGTCCATGCCATAAAGTACCATGCCGACTGAATCGCCAACCAGCAGCAGGTCGCAATGCGGATCGAGCAGGCGGGCAATCGGCGTCGTATAGGCGGTGAGGCAGACGATGCGCGCACCGCCTTTCATTTGCTTGATGGAGGCTGTCGTCAGCCGCTTCTGTTTCGCGTGCGTGCTCATCGTGCAGCCTCCTGTTTGCCGGTTTTATCACGTCCGATGACGCGGTTGTCGAGAAGGCGGGTGTTGCCGACCCGCACGAACAGTGCCACCAGCACAGGCCCCGCCTGCAGCGAAACCACGGGGGCCAGCGTGTCGGGATCGCGCACCGCCACGACTTCGGGCAACGCCAGCTTCTCCTTGGCGATGAATTTTTCTATCGCCGCTTCTAAAGTGGCCGGGTCGTCGCAGCCCTCATCGTACAGCCGCTCGGCCTCATCAAGCGCGCGCGGCACAATTACGGCGGCGGCACGCTCTTCAAGGCTCAGGTAGACATTGCGCGAGGAGCAGGCGAGCCCATCCGCCTCACGTACGGTGGCGACGGGAACGACGCGGACTGGCTGGGCGAGATCGTCCACCATGCGCCGGATCAGCGTTACCTGCTGGTAGTCCTTTTCACCGAAATAGGCGGCACCCGGCTGCACGAGATTAAAAAGCTTGGTGACAACAGTCGTAACCCCGGCAAAATGCCCCGGCCGTACCGCACCTTCCAACTGGCTTCCCAGTTCCGGCACATCCACCACGGTCTGCATCGGGCGCGGATACATCTCCGTAACCTCGGGTGCGAAAAGAACGTCGACACCTGCCTCTTCCAGCAGCGCGCTATCGCGGGCGAGATCGCGGGGGTAACGGGCAAGATCCTCATTGGCTCCAAATTGCAGCGGATTGACGAAGATCGAGACCACCGTCACGTCGTTCTCCGCTTTCGCCCTGGCAACCAGCGTCAGATGGCCGATATGCAAAAAACCCATGGTCGGCACGAAGCCGACGGTCTTGCCATCGCGACGAAACTTGGCGGTCAGACCGCGCAACTCGGCGACGGTTTTTACAAGGCGCATAGGTTCTCCTCCGGCTCCCCGATCGCCCTCCGGCGAAAGGTGGTGGATAGAACTCGATTTGCCGAACGGGGTCAACGCGACTTTGGGCATTATATCGATTAAGACCTTGAGCGGTGGTTCAGGACCCGCCAGCCCAGATCGGCGGGCGTTTTCCAGCGAAGGCGTCTCTGCCTTCGCGCGCCTCCTCGCTGCTGCTGATCTTCGCGATGACGCTTTCGGCAAAGGCGAGCCGTTCACTGGCCGGCATGTCGCGCATCCTCAGCAGCGCTGCCTTTCCGGCGGCGACTGCGCCCGGCGCGTTCTGCCGCAAGCGGGCGATTACTCCCTCGATCACGCCATCGAGTTCGGCACGTGGCGCCGTGCGGTTGATGAGGCCGATGCCTTCGGCCTCTGCGGCGGTGACCGGTTGCCCCAGATAGGCCATTTCGTGGAGGCGGCTCAGCGGTATTTTGGCCAGAAGTTTCGCCGCCACCATGGCCGGGAAAAGCCCGACGCGAACTTCCGGCAGGCCGAACTCAGCATGATCGGCGGCATAAGCGAGATCGCAGGCCGCGATAAGGCCTAGCCCACCCGCCAGCACCCGGCCATTGACGCGGGCGATGACGATTTTGTTGCAGGTCTCGATAGCGCGCATCACATTGGCGATGGGGTTCGTTCCGTCTCGCGAGAGGAACATGCCACCAGCGCTTTCCTTCAGATCGGCCCCTGAGCAGAAGCTACGGTCGCCCGCCGCCGTTATCACAACGGCACGCAGGTCGCCGTCGCTGGAGGCCGTCCGGATCGCATGCGTCAAGGCGTCCGTCATCGCGGCGTTCATGGCGTTGTGGACGTCCGGCCGGTTAAGCGTCAGCCACAGAACGTCCTTGCGCTTCTCGCTCAACAGCTCACCCACCATGTGCATTATCCTCCATCTTTACGGCAAGCAGTGCTTTACCTGCGCGTGCCGCATTCGCCCTGCCGAGATGGCGACTTATCCAGTCTCCCGTTCTCGCCACCGTCATCAGGTCGATGCCGGTTTTGATGCCAAGCCCGTGCAGGAGATAAACAACGTCTTCGGTGGCGACATTGCCGCTTGCGCCCGGCGCAAAGGGGCAACCGCCGAGCCCGGCCACGGAACTGTCGAACACACAAATACCTTCCTCAAGCGAAGCCAGCACATTGGCGACGCCCTGCCCATAGGTGTCGTGGAAATGCATGGCGAGTTTTTCGCGCGGGATGCGGGTCGATACATGTTGGATGAGCTTGCGGATTTGCCCGGCCGTGCCGACACCAATCGTATCGCCGAGCGAGATTTCGTAGCATCCCATGGCGACAAGCGCTTCGGCCATCGCCGCCACATCTTCGGGTGCGACCGCGCCGTCATAGGGGCAACCGGCGATGCAGGAGACATAGCCGCGCATGCGGATGTTACGGCTGGCAGCTGCCTCCGAAACATCGCGCAGGCGCTCGAGGCTTTCGGCGCGCGAACAGGCGATATTGTGCTGGCTGAAGCCTTCGGATGCGGACACGAAAACGGCTATCTCCGTCACACCGGCTTCAACGGCGGCCTCGAAACCCTTGATATTTGGAACGAGCGCCGGATAGGCGGTATTGGGGTGTCGTTTGAGGCCTAGAAGCACCTCCTTCGACCCTGCCATTTGCGGAACTTTTTTTGGCGAAACGAAGGCTCCCGCCTCCACCGCTGCCAATCCGGCCGCAGCCAGCCGCTCGATCAACCTGATCTTGATGGCGGTGGGAACCTCAGCAGTTTCGTTTTGCAGGCCATCACGTGCGCCGACCTCGACGATCTTGACGGTTTTGGGCAAGGCCATCTCATGCGCCCTCCGGTTCGAAATCCACCAGCATGGCGCCGGCTTCGACCATATTACCTTCGGCGCAGTTGATGGCGGTGACGGTGCCTTTTGCTGGCGCACGGATAGTGTGCTCCATTTTCATCGCCTCCATCACCACAAGCGCGTCACCGGCCTCAACCGCTGCGCCCTGCTTGCTTAGAATGGCGCGGATGACGCCGGGCATCGGGGCTTCCAGACCGCCGGTATGGGTGGAGGTATCCGCTACATCGACCGGGTCGGGCTGGCTGATGCGATAGTGCTCGCCATCCAGAAAAAGCGCGTGGCCGTTATCGCTGGCAAAGAAACGGCACTGCCTTTGCCTGCCATCGACGGTCGCCCGCAGTGCGCCGTCTTGTGAGATGCTGCCATGAGCTCGGATTGCCCGCGTGCCGATCTCCAGTGAAAAACCATCTGGCTCATGTTTAACGGCGACATCGACCGGCTGTTGATCCAGGACGAAACGCAGGGTTTCCCGCGCTGGCGCATTGAGGCGGAAAGAGTTCGTATTGTTCCAAGGGCTATAAGGATCGGCCTGCGGCTTGGCCCCGTTCCGGCGTGAGAGAAGCAGGCCGAGCGTGGCCAAAGCTATTTCGTTCTCGCCCGTGGCTCCGGGGGCAAAGAGCGCCGCTTCGTTGCGGGCTATGAAGCCGGTATCGAGTTCGGCGGCGGCGAAAGCATCCAGCCCTGCAAGCCGTGTTAAAAAGGCGGCATTGCTGGTGACGCCGCAAATCGCCAGTTTTTCGAGTGCAAGACGCAGACGCCGCACGGCAGACGGACGGTCGTAGTCCCAGACGATCAGCTTGGCGATCATCGGATCATAGTGCACGCTGATGGCGTCGCCGGTGCGTATGCCGCTATCTATCCTAAGGTGAGGTCCTTCTTCCGGAAAGGCGAGGTGGCTGACCGTGCCGATTGACGGCAGAAAATCATGCGCCGGGTCTTCGGCGTAAATCCGTGCCTCGATGGCATGGCCGTTGATGCGCAGATTGCCCCAGTCGTCCGGCAGCGCCTCTCCATTCGCAACACGGATCTGCCATTCGACCAGATCGAGCCCGGTAATATATTCCGTGACCGGATGCTCGACCTGAAGCCTGGTGTTCATTTCCATGAAATAGAACTCGCCGGACGGGTCGAGCAGGAACTCCACCGTTCCAGCCCCGCGATAGTCGATGGCGCGGGCGGCGGCGACCGCCGCGTCGTACATGCGTTGCCTGAGCGTATCGGGCAGGCCGGGGGCAGGGGCCTCCTCTATGACTTTCTGGTGCCGGCGCTGGATCGAGCAATCGCGCTCGAAAAGCGAAAGACAATTGCCATGGCCATCAGCAAAGACCTGCACCTCCACATGGCGCGGCCGTTCCAGATATTTCTCGATCAGCATGCGGTCGTTGCCGAAGGCGGCGAGCGCTTCGCGTTTTGCGCCGGCGAGCTCTGCCGCAAATTCACGCTTTTCACGGACAACGCGCATGCCCTTGCCGCCGCCGCCAGCTGAAGCCTTGAGTAAAACCGGATAGCCGATGGCTTCTGCCTCGCCGGCAAGCTTTTCGTCGGCCTGATCCTCGCCGTGATAGCCGGGCACCACGGGAACGCCCGCCTGCGCCATAAGCGCCTTCGCCTCGCTTTTTCCGCCCATGGCGCGGATGGCATCGGGTGTCGGGCCGATGAAAATGATGCCGGCAGAGGCGCAGGCTTCGGCGAAACCGGCATTCTCCGAGAGAAAACCGTAACCGGGATGAATGGCTTGCGCGCCGCTTGCCTGTGCGGCGGCGATGATCTTTTCAGCATCGAGATACGACGAGCGGGCAGGTGCAGGACCGATCGCAATGGCCTCGTCGGCCAGCGCCACATGCATGGCGTCGCGGTCGGCATCCGAATACACCGCGACGGTGCGGATGCCCATCTTGCGGGCGGTGCGGATGATCCGGCAGGCGATTTCGCCGCGGTTGGCGATCAGTATTTTTGAGAACATCGTCGCCTCACATCCTGAATATGCCGAAACGGGTGGGTTCAATCGGCGCGTTCAGCGCGGCCGACAGGCCAAGGCCGAGCACGAGGCGGGTGTCCTTCGGGTCGATGATGCCATCGTCCCACAGCCTTGCACTGGCATAATAGGGGTGACCTTCCCGCTCGTATTTTTCCCGGATCGGCTGTTTGAACGCCTCCTCGCCCTCCTTGGACCAGTGGCGGCCATCCGCCTCGATGCCGTCGCGCCGGATTTGCGCCAGAACGGATGCCGCCTGCTCGCCGCCCATGACGGAAATGCGCGCATTCGGCCACATCCACAAGAAGCGCGGCGAATAGGCGCGCCCGCACATGCCGTAATTGCCCGCACCGAAGGAGCCGCCGATAATGACGGTAAATTTCGGCACTTTAGCCGATGCAACGGCCGTAACGAGCTTGGCGCCATCCTTCGCGATACCATCAGCCTCATAGGCCTTGCCGACCATGAAGCCGGTGATGTTTTGCAGGAAAACCAGCGGAATGCCGCGCTGGCAGCAGAGTTCAATGAAATGCGTGCCCTTCAGCGCCGATTCCGAAAACAGAATGCCGTTATTGGCGACGATGCCGACGGGATAACCGTGGATATGGGCGAAACCACAGACCAGCGTCGTGCCGTAAAGCGCCTTGAACTCGTCGAATTCGGAACCATCCACCAGACGCGCGATGATCTCGCGCACCTCGAAAGGCTTGCGCGTATCGGTGGGCACGATGCCGTAAAGCTCCTCCGATGGATAAAGCGGTTCTGCGGGTTCGCGAATATCCAGCTCCACGCGTTTGCGGCGGTTGAGGGTGGAGACGATCCTTCGGGTCAGCGAAAGCGCGTGGCGGTCATCGTGGGCATAGTGATCAGTCACGCCGGATTGCCGCGAATGCACATCCGCGCCACCCAGTTCTTCCGCACTCACCACTTCGCCCGTTGCGGCCTTCACCAGCGGCGGGCCGCCGAGGAAGATCGTGCCCTGATTTTTGACGATCACGGACTGGTCGCTCATAGCAGGCACATAGGCCCCACCAGCCGTACAGCTTCCCATCACCACGGCGATCTGGGCGATGCCTGCCGCCGACATATTGGCCTGATTGTAAAAGATGCGGCCGAAATGATCCCGGTCGGGAAACACCTCGTCCTGATTGGGAAGGTTCGCACCGCCGGAATCGACCAGATAAATGCAGGGCAGGTGGTTGTCGGCAGCGATCTCCTGCGCGCGCAGATGTTTCTTGACCGTCAGCGGATAATAGGTGCCGCCTTTCACCGTCGCGTCATTGGCCACGATGACGCATTCACGGCCTGCGACCCGGCCGATGCCGGTGACGATGCCGGCGGCCGGAACGGGTTCGTCGTAGACCTCGTATGCTGCGAATTGCGAGAATTCGAGAAACGGACTCCCGGGATCGAGCAGTGCTTCTATCCGGTCGCGCGCAAGCAATTTGCCGCGTGACAGATGCCGTTCGCGCGCCTTGTCGCCGCCGCCCTTGGAGATTTTTTCGACATGCTGCCGCAGGTCATCCACCAGGCCCGACATGAAGATGACGTTGGCGGAAAAGGTAGGATCGCGGTTCAGACTGGATGTAAGCTTCATCGCATTCCTCACCCGTTGCCTTTGACCAGTTCGCGGCCGATCAGCATCCGGCGGATTTCGCTGGTGCCCGCGCCGATTTCATAAAGCTTGGCGTCCCGAAGCAGCCGCCCGGCCGGACTTTCATTGACATAGCCGGAACCGCCGAGAAGCTGGATCGCATCCAATGCAACTCGCGTCGCCCGCTCGGCGGCAAACAGGATCGCACCTGCCGCATCCTGCCTTGTGATGCGGCCATTGTCGCAGGCGCGCGCCACGGCATAGACATAAGCGCGGGAGGCGTTCATGGCCGAATAGATATCGGCAAGCTTTCCCTGCACCAGCTGGAATTCGCCGATCGGCTTGCCGAATTGCTTGCGCTCGCGCGCATAGGGCAGCACCAGATCGATAGCCGCCTGCATGATACCAACAGGGCCGGCAGCCAGAACGGCGCGTTCGTAATCAAGCCCGCTCATCAATACTGTCACGCCGTCGTTCAAACGCCCGAGGATGTTTTCCTCCGGTACCTCGCAATCCGTAAACACCAGTTCGGAGGTGGGTGAGCCGCGCATGCCAAGCTTGTCGAGTTTTTGTGCGGGGCGAAAACCCTTGAAGCTTTTCTCGATCAGAAAGGCCGTGATGCCACGCGCACCGGCGGACATGTCCGTCTTGGCATAGACAACCAGCGTGTCTGCCTCGTGACCGTTGGTGATCCACATCTTTGTGCCGTTCAGCACATAGACATCGCCCTTACGTTCCGCCTTCAGCCGCATCGAGACGACATCCGAGCCGGCCTCCGTCTCGCTCATTGCAAGCGAACCGACATGCTCGCCCGACACCAGCTTGGGCAGATATCGCCGCTTCTGCTCTTCCGTTCCCCAGCGATGAATCTGGTTGATGCAGAGGTTGGAATGGGCGCCATAGGACAGGCCGATGGACGCGGAAGCGCGGCTTATCTCCTCCATCGCCACGCAATGAGCGAGATAGCCCATGTCAGCACCGCCGAATTCCTCCGAAACGGTGATGCCGTGCAGACCGAGTTCACCCATCCGCGGCCAGAGCTGGCGCGGAAACTGATCGTTGCGATCGATTTCTGCTGCGAGCGGCGCTATTTCATCGTCGGCGAATGCTCTTGCGCTGTCGCGCAATGCTGCGATTTCCGGGCCGAGATCGGCATCGAAAATGGCGGCGAGGTTCAAACTCATCGCGTCTCCTCCTCCGGACGGCCATTTATCTCCGTCCCTCTCGTCAGCGGCCAGCACCTCCTCCGTGCTGGCAACTCTCATTTATGGCGCGTCACCTCCGGTGAAGGCGGCGGAACGGCGCACGAATGTCTTGATGGCGAAATTGGACTGGATGCGCGACACACCGGGAACTGTGGTCAGGAAATCCAGAAGCTGCTGATAATGCGGTAGATCCCGCACCATGGCATGAATGAGATAGTCGGAACTGCCGCTCGTCTGGTAGCCGCCCACCACTTCCGGAATGGAGGCGACATGGTGCTCGAACGTCGTCAGCGCTTCCTTGATCTGCCGTTCCAGCGTGACGGAAATGAAGACGCCCATATTGCCGAGCAGCCGGTTCTCATCGAACACGGCGGTATAACCGCGAATGATGCCTTCTTCTTCCAGCTTGCGCACGCGGCGCAGAGTCGGGGTGAAGGAAAGCCCGATCCGGGCCGCCAGATCGCGCCAGCTCACACGCCCGTCATCGCCAAGCACATGGAGAATCTTCTGGTCGAAACTGTCGAGCTCAATCATGGATCATTTGCTCTATGATATGACTAATTGTTGGATCAAAGATATCGCCAATCAAAAAACTGTCAATCAAAATAGCTTTGAAATGAATTCGAGATAGTGATAGCGTTCACGTCAGTCGCGGTCTGGAGGAGATTGCGATGACGGTCGTTCTCTCGGTGGGAGGATAGCCAAGGGAGGTGAATTTGGCTGTGCATGACCCTGTCGTTATCGTCGGGGCCGCCCGTACTGCTATGGGTGGGTTCCAGGGCGAATTCAAATCGGTGGCGGCGTCCGATCTTGGGGCGGCGGCAATCCGCGCGGCCGTCGAACGGGCTGCAATTTCTTCCGCTGACATTGACGATGTGCTGATGGGCTGCGTGCTCTCAGCCGGGCAGGGACAGGCTCCTGCCAGACAGGCAGCGATTGCCGCCGCCATTCCCAACTCGGTTGGCGCAACAACAATCAACAAGATGTGTGGCTCGGGCATGAAAGCGATCATGCTGGCACATGACCAGCTTGCGGCGGGAAGCTCTTCCATCGTGCTTGCCGGTGGCATGGAAAGCATGAGCAACGCCCCCTATCTGCTGGACCGCGCCCGCAACGGCTATCGTCTTGGCCACGGCAAGCTCACCGACCACATGTTTCTCGACGGTCTCGAAGACGCCTATGACAAGGGCAGGCTGATGGGGACTTTTGCTGAAGATTGCGCGCAAGAGTATCAATTCACTCGCGCGATGCAGGATGATTTTGCGCTCGCCTCACTGGAACGGGCACGACGCGCAATAGAGGAAGGTGCGTTCGAAGCGGAAATCGCGCCTGTTGGCGATGATGGCGTGGACGAGTTGCCGGGGAAGGCAAAGCCGGAAAAGATACCGCAGCTGAAGCCCGCCTTTCGCGACGGCGGAACGGTGACGGCGGCGAATTCCAGTTCTATCTCGGATGGTGCAGCCGCTCTCGTTCTCACGCGCCGTTCCGAAGCGGAAAGACGAGGCCTTTCACCGCTGGCGACCATTATCGGTCAGGCCTCCCATGCGGATGCACCCGCCAGATATCCAACGGCTCCCATCGGCGCGATGACAAAGCTGTTCGAAAAAACCGGCTGGTCGGCAAAGGATGTCGATCTGTTCGAAATCAACGAGGCTTTCGCGGTTGTGGTGATGGCGGCCATGCGTGATCTCGATCTGCCACATGAGAAGGTGAATGTGCATGGCGGCGCCTGCGCGCTCGGCCATCCCATCGGGGCTTCCGGTGCACGCATCGTCGTCACGTTGCTGGCCGCTTTGCAGCGTCACGGACTGAAACGCGGCGTTGCCGCCGTCTGCATCGGCGGCGGCGAGGCGACTGCGCTTGCGGTCGAGCGGCACTGAAGGGAGGCGGAGATGATCCTGAACGAAGCCCAGCAACAGATCAGGGGCATGGCCCGCGATTTCACCCGCGAGCGGCTCGCGCCCGGTGCTGCCGCGCGCGACCGGGAAAGCCGGTTCCCGAAAGACGAGCTGAAAGAAATGGGTGAACTCGGCTTTCTTGGCATGCTGGTCTCGGAGGATTATGGCGGGTCGGAAACCGGTGCTGTCGCTTACGCCCTGGCGCTGGAGGAAATCGCTGCCGGTGACGGCGCCTGTTCCACCATCATGAGCGTCCACAATTCGGTTGGCTGCGTGCCGATCCTGAAATTCGGCACGGCAGAGCAGAAGCAGCGCTTCCTCCCCAAACTCGCCTCCGGCGAATGGATCGGCGGTTTTGCGCTGACCGAACCGCAGGCCGGTTCCGACGCCTCCAATCTGAAGACAAAAGCGAGGCGCGATGGCGACCGCTATATCGTCGACGGCGCAAAGCAGTTCATCACGTCGGGCAAGAACGGCGATGTCATCATCGTTTTTGCCATCACCGATCCGGCTGCCGGCAAAAAAGGTATCACGGCCTTCATCGTGCCGACAGATACGCCCGGTTACGAGGTAATCAGGATCGAGGAAAAACTCGGTCTGCATTCTTCGGATACCTGCCAGATTGCCTTTACCGACATGGCGGTCCCAGCCGAATTGCGGCTCGGTGAAGAGGGGCAGGGGTATCGCATCGCGCTCGCCAATCTGGAAGGCGGTCGTATCGGCATTGCCGCACAGGCGGTTGGCATGGCGCAGGCGGCTTTCGAGGCGGCGCGGGATTATGCCCGCGAGCGCAAGGCCTTCGGGCAAGCCATCATCGAGCATCAGGCCGTGGCGTTCAGGCTTGCGGATATGGCAACGCGCATAACGGCGGCGCGGCAACTGGTGCTGCATGCGGCGGCGCTGAAGGAAGCGGGCGAGCCCTGCCTCTCGGAGGCCTCGATGGCCAAGCTCTTTGCCTCGGAAATGGCGGAGCGTGTCTGCTCGGACGCCATCCAGATTCACGGCGGTTACGGCTACATGGCGGATTATCCGGTGGAGCGGATCTATCGCGATGTACGCATCTGCCAGATTTACGAGGGAACCAGCGATGTCCAGCGCATGGTCATCGCGCGAAACCTCTGAAAATTGTTTCGTCGTCTGGAGGAGATGGCGATGGGAGGAGTAGAATGGATATTACCGAAACCACGCATCTCAGCCTGCATGTTCCCGAACCAGCGGTGCGGCCAGGCGACCAGCCGGATTTCTCCAATGTGAAGATACCCAAGGCCGGCTCCGTGCCGCGCCCGGAGGTGGACGCAGCACCTGAAGACATGCGCGATCTGGCCTATTCCATCATCCGCGTCCTCAATCATCAGGGTGAGGCTGTCGGCCCGTGGGCCGGGCTGCTTTCGGATGAGAATTTGCTCGTCGGCCTGAAGAACATGATGCGGCTGCGGGCTTTCGATGCCCGCATGCTGATGGCACAGCGGCAGGGCAAGACCTCCTTTTACATGCAACATCTGGGCGAGGAAGCGGTCAGTTGCGCCTTCCGCAAGGCGCTCTCCAAAGGCGACATGAATTTCCCGACCTACCGGCAGGCGGGTCTGCTGATCGCCGACGATTACCCGCTCGTCACCATGATGAACCAGATCTATTCCAACGAACTGGACCCGCTGCATGGGCGGCAATTGCCGGTTCTTTACTCCTCGAAGGAGCATGGCTTCTTCACCGTGTCCGGCAATCTTGCCACGCAATATGTGCAGGCGGTCGGCTGGGCGATGGCATCTGCCATCAAGGGCGATACGAAGATCGCGGCAGCATGGATCGGTGACGGCTCAACGGCGGAATCGGATTTCCACTCGGCGCTCGTCTTCGCCTCCACCTACAAGGCGCCGGTCATCCTCAACATCGTCAACAACCAATGGGCCATTTCCACCTTTCAGGGTATCGCGCGCGGCGGTTCCGGCACCTTTGCGGCCAGAGGCCTGGGCTTCGGCATTCCGGCGCTCCGGGTCGACGGCAACGATTATCTCGCTGTTTATGCCGTGGCACGCTGGGCGGTGGAGCGGGCGCGGCGCAATCTCGGACCGACGCTGATCGAATATGTGACCTACCGTGTCGGTGCGCATTCCACTTCCGACGATCCGAGCGCCTATCGCCCCAAGACCGAGTCCGAGGCATGGCCACTGGGTGACCCGGTTCTGCGGTTGAAGAAACATCTCATCCTGCGCGGCGTCTGGTCGGAGGAGCGGCACCGGCAGGCGGAAGCGGAAATTGCCGACGAGGTGCTTGAGGCGCAGCGTGAGGCGGAAAGCCACGGTACGCTGCATGAGGGCCGCAAGCCGCCAAAGAAGGATATTTTCGAGGGCGTTTACGCCGAGATGCCGCCGCATCTCGCCCGCCAGCGCCAGAAGGCAGGGTGGTGAGACATGACAAGAATGACGATGATCGAAGCCGTCCGCAGCGCCATGGATGTGTCCATGGAGCGCAGTGACGATGTGGTGGTATTCGGCGAGGATGTGGGCTATTTCGGCGGCGTGTTTCGTGCGACGCAGGGCTTGCAGAGCAAATATGGCAAGACCCGCTGTTTCGACGCGCCGATCAGCGAATCCGGCATTGTCGGCACGGCCATCGGCATGGCCGCTTATGGCCTGCGCCCCTGTGTCGAAATCCAGTTCGCGGATTACATGTACCCGGCTTATGACCAGATCACCCAGGAAGCGGCGCGCATTCGTTATCGCTCCAATGGCGATTTCACCTGCCCCATAGTCCTGCGCATGCCGACCGGCGGCGGCATTTTTGGCGGGCAGACGCATAGTCAGAGCCCGGAGGCGCTTTTTACCCATGTCTGCGGGCTAAAGGTGGTGGTTCCCTCCAATCCTTACGACGCCAAGGGGTTGCTTATCGCCTCGATCGAAGACCCGGATCCGGTGATGTTTCTGGAGCCGAAGCGGCTCTATAACGGTCCCTTCGACGGCCATCACGACCGGCCGGTAACGCCATGGTCGAAGCACGAAATGGGCGAGGTGCCGGAAGGGCATTACACCATTCCGATCGGCAAGGCCGAAATCCGCCGCGCCGGGCAGGATGTCACTGTCATCGCTTACGGCACCATGGTGCATGTTGCGCTCGCCGCAGCGGAAGAAACGGGCGTGGATGCCGAGATCATCGATCTGCGCAGCCTTTTGCCACTCGACCTGGACACCATCGTGAAGTCCGTTGCCAAGACCGGTCGCTGCGTCATGGTGCATGAGGCAACGCTCACGTCAGGCTTCGGTGCGGAGGTCGTTTCGCTGGTACAGGAACACTGCTTCTATCATCTGGAAGCACCGGTCGTCCGTGTGGCTGGTTGGGATACGCCTTATCCCCACGCGCAGGAGTGGGATTATTTTCCGGGGCCGGCCCGCGTCGGGCGCGCCCTCGTCGAAGTCATGGAGGCCTGAAGATGGCGGAATTTGTTATCACTATGCCCGATGTCGGCGAAGGTGTGGCGGAAGCCGAACTGGTGGAATGGAACGTCAAACCCGGCGATTCCGTGCACGAGGATATGGTGCTGGCCGCTGTGATGACCGACAAGGCGACGGTTGAAATCCCCTCGCCGGTTGCGGGCGTCGTCACATGGTTGGCAGCGGAGGTGGGTGATACGGTGGCGGTTAAGGCACCGCTGGTGCGCATCGAAACCAATGCCTCCGCTGTTGCTGCTGCCCCCGCGGATGTGACTGAGCCGGAAGCGCCATCCGACATGACGGAAGAGCCGCCAGCGGCTGAAATCCAGCCCGCCCGCGAAATACAGGATGCGCCGCCTTCCCCTGAGGTGGAACACCATAAACCTCTGGCGTCACCAGCCGTTCGCCAGCGCGCCGACGATCTCGATATCGATCTCGGACAAGTGAGGGGAACAGGGCCGGACGGGCATATCACCCACGCCGATCTCGATACATTTCTGACCGCACGGTCGCAATCTGAGCGGCCCGCTGCGCCGATAGCTTCCCGCGATAGCGCTGTCGAAGAGGTGAAGGTGACAGGGCTGAGGCGCAAGATCGCCGAGAAGATGACGCTTTCCGTCTCCCGCATTCCCCACATCACCTATGTCGAGGAAATCGACGTGACCGATCTGGAGGATTTGCGCACGACCATGAATGGCAACCGCCGGTCAGGACAGCCGAAACTGACGATCCTGCCGTTCCTGATGCGCGCACTTGTGAAAACGGTCGCCGATCATCCCGGCATGAATGCCACCTTCGATGACGAAAAAGGGGTCGTCAGTCACTACGAAGCGGTGCATATCGGCATAGCCACGCAGACACCTACGGGGCTGATGGTCCCGGTCGTTCGCCACACGGAAGCGCTCGGCCTTTGGGATTGTGCTGCTGAAGTTATGCGCGTGGCCGAGGCGTCGCGCACCGGCGCCGCGCAACGGGACGAGTTGACGGGGTCCACCATCACCATCAGCTCGCTCGGCCCCCTTGGCGGTATCGTTTCGACGCCCATCATCAATCACCCGGAGGTGGCGATCATCGGCGTGAACAAGATCGTGACCCGACCGGTCTGGGATGGCAGCGGTTTCGTGCCGCGCAAAATGATGAACCTCTCCTCCAGCTTCGATCACCGGGTCGTAGACGGCTGGGATGCCGCCGTCTTCATTCAGGCTATCAAGGCGCTGCTGGAAAAGCCGGCGCTGATCTTCATCGACGGCTGAGCTTCGTTCGAAAAGGATTTTCTTCCGTGAAGCACTTCAGCTTCACGGAACTGTTTCGGTGTCGGTATAGGCTTGCGTTCGCGATCTTCGAGTATAGAAGAGAAAGAACGAGAAGCGTGTTTTCTCATCATGATCATAGTGGCGGACGGGGGCGCTCCGGTGCCCAGCGCTTCGCTGTTCGTCGGCAACCGAATGAAGAAGAAGGTCCTTTCATGAGCACTCCCAAACCCGTTGTCCTGACTATTCTCGATGGCTGGGGACTGAGCGAGGACACGTCCAGCAATGCGCCGGTACTGGCAAACACGCCCACCATGGATAGGCTTTTCGCCACCTGCCCGAATGCGCGGCTGACCACCTTCGGCCCGAATGTCGGTCTGCCCACCGGGCAAATGGGCAATTCGGAAGTTGGACACACCAATATCGGCGCCGGTCGCATCGTCGCCATGGATCTTGGCCAGATCGATCTGGCTATCGAAGACGGCAGCTTTTTCAGGAATGCTGCGATGCTCGATTTCGCCGCCAAGGTGAAGGCTGCGGGCGGCGTGGCGCATGTGATGTGCGTCGTTTCCGATGGCGGCGTTCACGGCCACATCGTCCACGGTCGGGCGGCGGTGAAGCTGCTGACCGATCTGGGTTTGAAGGTCGTCGTGCACGCCATCACCGATGGTCGCGATGTCGCGCCGCAGTCCGCAGAGGGCTTCGTCGCCGCATTTGCGGCAAGCCTGCCGCAAGGCGCCAGCATCGGCACGGTGATCGGCCGTTATTATGCGATGGACCGCGATAATCGCTGGGAGCGTGTTGAAAAGGCCTATGACGCCATGGTTCTCGGCCGGGGCGAACATGCGCCGGACGCGGTGAGCGCGGTTGCCGCAAGCTACAAAAATGATGTTACGGACGAATTCATCCTGCCAACGGTCATCGGTGGTTACGAAGGCTTCAAATCCGGCGACGGTCTCTTCTGCCTGAATTTCCGTGCCGACCGCGCTCGTGAAATCCTGCTTGCCATCGGTGCGGATGATTTCGACGGGTTTGTCCGTGAAAAGCCAGTGCTTTCGGCGCTGCTTGGCATGGTGGAATATTCGACCAAACATGCGACCTTCATGACGACGGCTTACCCTAAGCGCGATATCGAAAATACTTTGGGTGCCTGGGTTGCCAAGCAGGGTCTGCGGCAGTTCCGTCTGGCCGAGACGGAAAAATATCCGCATGTCACTTTCTTCCTGAATGGTGGCAAGGAAGAACCTGAAGTGGGCGAAGACCGCTTCATGCCGAAGTCTCCGAAGGTTGCGACCTACGATCTGCAGCCGGAAATGAGCGCGCCTGAGGTGACGGAGAAATTCGTCGAGGCGATCGGCAAGGGTTACGATCTCATCGTCACCAATTACGCCAATCCCGACATGGTGGGCCATACCGGCGATCTGCAAGCCGCGATCAAGGCTTGCGAAGCCGTGGACCGGGGGCTCGCCGCAGTCGTTGCCGCTCTGGAAAAGGTTGGCGGCGCCATGCTGGTGATTGCCGACCACGGTAATTGTGAAACCATGGTCGACCCGGTAACCGGTGGCCCGCACACCGCGCACACCACCAATCCGGTGCCGGTGATCCTGTTCGGTGGACCTGAAGGCGCGAAGCTGCATGACGGTATCCTCGCCGATGTCGCTCCCACGCTGCTGCAATTGATGAATGTGCCGCTGCCTGCGGAAATGACGGGCAAAAGCCTGATCGACCTGTAATCCAGCGACGATGCGCGAGAGCCTGCTGCTCTCGCGCATGTCCAGGCAAGGCGGAAATGCCTACCGTTTGGCGTAGATTCGGTCGTGAACGAGCATGCCGGCGATCATGGCGCAAACGAGGAGAATGACCGGCATTAGGCCGAGAGCAAGCGCCGATATCGCCGGGCCGGGGCAGAAACCGGCAAACCCCCAGCCTGCGCCGAAAATAGCCGAGCCCACAACCAACGGCGCGTCGACCCGAGTTTTGGCGGCAAGGTGAAATTCCGCACTGAGAACTGGTTTGGCAAGGAAACGGCACAACAGAACGCCCGGCACGGCGACCAAAACCGCACCGCCGAGAACGAACATCAGGCTCGGATCACAATGGCCGCTCGCCACGTCGAGAAAGCCTGAAACGCGGGCAGGATCGATCATGCCGGACAGGGAGAGGCCAAATCCGAACAGTGCCCCGGCCGCAAGTGCCACCACGAAACGCGCCATGACCTGATTTTTCATGACAGCGCTCCGGTTATCGTCGCGGCAAGGATACCGGTGATCAGGAAGATGGCAGTGGCGGTGATGGAGCGCCGGGAAAATCGTGCAAGACCCATGATGCCATGGCCGGATGTGCAGCCGGATCCCATGCGCGTACCGAACCCCACCAGCAGCCCAGCAATGACGATCAGCGGCCAGGGTGCAGATATGGTGAGCGCGGGAAAGCGGCCGAATGCGGCGGCGTAAAGATAGGGGCCTGTGAGCAAACCTGCGACGAAAGCCACATCCGTCAAGCGCCGTTCCTTGCCGAGTACATTGCCCAGGATGCCGCTGATACCGGCGATGCGGCCGTTAAAGAGAAACAGAAGAATACTCGCGAGGCCGAGCAGCATACCGCCGAATAGAGAGGGCCAATAGGCTGTCACGGGTTTTCCTCCGGCGCACAGAAGATGGTATAGAGAGCCTCGATCAGCTGCGCCGCTTTTTCCTCGGTTAACCGGTAGAAGATCTGTTTGGCCTCGCGCCGCGTTTCAACAACGCCCGCCTCACGCAAAACCCCAAGCTGCTGGGAAAGTGTAGGCTGGCGGATATCCAGCTTGGCTTCCAGCTCGCCAACGGAAAACTCCCCCTGCGCCAGCGTGCAGGCGAGCATCAGCCGCGCGGGATGGGCAAGCGTCTTCAAGAGTATGGCGACCTCGACTGCGCGTTCCTCCATCTCGACAAGCGGGATTTCGGTGATATCAGGTATCTGTTTCCGCATGTTTTCCTTTACCATGTGCTGCCCTCCAGCACGTCGAGCGGGAATTTCAGATAACGTTTGCCATTGGCCTCCGGCTCCGGCAGGCGGCCGCCACGGATATTCACCTGCAAGGCGTGCAGAATGAGCTTCGGCATCGGCAAGGTGCGATCCCGCGCCTCGCGCAGCTGAATAAAGCCTTCCTCTGTCATGCCAACCAGATGCGGATTGCCGCGTTTCTGTTCTCCAACAGTGCTTTCCCATTTGGGCGCGCGGCCACCGGGTTGATAGTCGTGGCCGGTGAAAAGCCGCGTTTCGTCGGGGAGGGCGAGGATGTCCTGAATGGATGCCCAGAGCTCTCTGGCGCTGCCGCCTGGAAAATCGGCGCGCGCCGTGCCGGAATCAGGCATGAAAAGAGTGTCATGCACGAATGCGGCGTCGCCCACCACGTAGGTTACGGAGGCAAGCGTATGTCCGGGTGAAAACAGCACGCGAGCTTCCAGCGAGCCGATGTTGAACCGGTCTCCCGCTTCAAACAGCCGGTCCCATTGCGAGCCGTCTGTTTCAAGATCGGGCCAGTTATATTTCTCCTGCCACAGCCGCTGCACACCGGTGACCTTGGCGCCGATTGCCGTTTTCGCGCCGGTTCTTTGGCTGAGATAGTGGGCGGCGGAAAAATGGTCGGCATGCGGATGCGTGTCCAGAACCCATTCCACCGCCAGGCCTTGCTCCTTGACATAGGCCAGAATGGCATCGGCATTCACCGTGCCGGTCGCCCCCGATTTCTCGTCGAAATCGTAGACCGGATCGATGATGGCGCAGCGCCGGGTTGCGGGGTCGGAAACGACATATTGCACGCTCGATGTGCTCGGATCGAAGAAAGCCTTGACGTGCGGCTTTGCCGCAGCCTGCCGCTCCAGCCAGCGGACGGCGCCGGAAAGATCGAAACCATGCTGTTGGCCGAAAGTCGCGATCTCGCTTTGTTTCATGCGCCCGTCCAGCGCTTCGCCAAGCACATAGAGGGTCAGCGCTCGCGCTCCACCCTTGCAATGGGCAAATACGGGGCCTTTTGCCTCGGTCATCGTCTGCTGAAAGGCACGAATATCGGCTTCGGTAATAGTCGGGCCATTGACCGGAATGAAACTGTAGGCAAGACCCGCAGCATTGGCGGCGCTTTTTTCATATTCATTGCCCGGCTGGCCGGGCTCTTCGCCATCCGGCCGGGCATTGATGATGCTTTTGTAGCCCTGATCGGAAAGCGATGAAAAGTCGGAGATATCCGGCTGGCCTGCGACCGTCAGACGTTCGTTGATCCTCACGGCACTCATCGGTTTCTCCTGTTGTTCTAAATTAATATACGTTATCATATAATGTATATTGTTCGGCGACAACAGACGGAAGAGAAAATTTCAGAGGTGGCGATTTCCTGAGTTCGCGACGAAATCACAAGCTTGCCCGAAGGGGATCGAGCAAGTGTGCTTTTCCGGGAAGCCCGCAGGTGAGTGTGGGCGGGGGCTGGCTTCAGGCTAAAAGCTTGCGGCGCGTCGCTTTCCAGCCAAGACAGATTGCCGCAACAAGCAGGGCGAGTTGAGCGACAAGGAATGGTGGTTCGTTGCCGTTCGGAGCCAGTGCGTTCAGTGCCTCGACCTTGAGAAAGGACTGAACGATCAGCACGAACATATTTAGATAAAGGCCCATCGTGGCGGTGATCGAATAAACAGTTCGCGCCCTGCCATTGAGACCGTATCCGTAAAGCGCGACCAGCGCGACCGCCAGAATGATGGTCGAGATGATGCCGACGCCGAGTGCCGGTGTGAAGTTGCCGATTGGAAACAGAAAGCCGGTGAGCGTTGTGGCCAGCGTGGTGACGAGAAACAGCGCCATCATGCGCGGCATCCATCGCCCTGCCGCATAAGCGGGCAGGGCGATCAATCCGGTTACGATGCCTATGAGGCTCAAGGCAACGTGCAATGTCGTGAATTGGGGAATGGTCAGTCCGAGGATCATGATGCGTCTCCCTCTATTCAGTTTGGGTTGCACCATACCGGCTGGCGGCATGTGCATGCGATAGATTGGGCCTCAATGCAGCGCGGGCCGCAAGGAAATTTTCAAGGTCTGCCGTATCCGGCAGGGAAGGAATGGTCAGCGTCTCGCCCAGATCAAGACCGGCCAGGGCTGCATCCACCATCTCGTGGGCATCCATGACCATGGCGGCGGGAATGGCGTCGAGACGTTCCTCTTCCCAGATGGCCGTGCGGGTGATGCCCGGCAGGACACCCTGAACCCGAACGCCGGAAGGGGAAAGCTGCGCGTGCAGCGCCTCGGTGAAGGCAAGCACAAAGGCTTTGGTCGCCGGATAAACGGCGGTAAATGCCGCCGGCATCAAGGCCGTGACCGAGGTGATATTGATGATCGTGCCCTTTCCATCTGCTGCAAGACGCGGTGCGATCGCCGCTGCAAGCCGGGTGACGGCAAGGATATTGAGATTGATCATCGTCGTGACATGGGCCGGGTCCAGTTCCGTGATAGCGCCGTCTCCGGCAATACCGGCATTGTTGACGAGACCGGTGATCCGCCGGTCCTCGCGCAGCCGTGCCTCTACCCTTTCGAGGTCTTCCGCCCGTGAAAGGTCTGCTGCCAGAACCTCGACAGCGATCTGGTGATCCTTTTCCAGCCGCTCGGCCAGCGCCTTCAGCTTTTCGGCGCGTCGCGCCACGAGGATAAGATCGTGGCCGCGTTTTGCCAGGCGCTCGGCATAAACAGCGCCAATGCCATCGGACGCCCCGGTGATGAGAAACGTATTCTGTGTCATGTCCCGTGTTTCCTTTGTCTGATGGTTTCAGGCGTTGATGAAAGCAAGAAGGTCGGCGTTGAACCGGTCCTGATGGGTCTGTGTCAGTCCATGGTCGGCGCCCTTATAGACCTTGAGGGTCGCATGTTTGACGATCTTGACCGTGGAGAGCGCCGAAGCGCCGATCGGCACGATCTGGTCGTCGTCGCCGTGCAGTACGAGCGTTGGCTTGTCGAAAGCCTTCAGGTCCTGATGGAAATCGCTTTCCGAAAAGGCGCGGATGCTGTCGAGCTGGCCCTTGAGGCCGCCCATCATGCCCTGCCGCCAGAACTCGTCGCGGATACCTTCAGAAATCACAGCACCTTCACGGTTATAGCCGTAGAAAGGAATGGTCAGATCCCTGAAGAACTGGCTGCGATTGTCGTAGGTACCCTTGCGGATGCCGTCGAAAACATCGATCGGCAGGCCGATGGCATTGCTTTCCGTCTTCAGCATCAGCGGCGGTACTGCGCCGATGAGGGCGATCCTGGCGACGCGGGCCGTACCATGGCGGCCGATATAGCGCGTTACCTCGCCGCCGCCGGTGGAGTGGCCGACGAGAATGATGTCGTGAAGATCGAGCTGTTCGATCAGCTCGGCCAGATCGTCAGCATATTGATCCATGGTGTTGTTGTGCCAGACCTGGTCGGAGCGGCCGTGGCTGCGGCGATCATGGGCAATGGTGCGGAAACCGTTATTGGCAAAGAATACCATCTGCGCGTCCCATGCATCGGCACTGAGCGGC
Source organism: Agrobacterium sp. K11 (assembly GCF_059429395.1). Lineage (NCBI taxonomy): Bacteria > Pseudomonadati > Pseudomonadota > Alphaproteobacteria > Hyphomicrobiales > Rhizobiaceae > Agrobacterium > Agrobacterium sp. K11. Next base: position 109,612 of record NZ_JCAHRB010000002.1, read on the forward strand.
CAGCCGTGGGAAAAGATGATGGGCTGGCCGTCTTTCGAACCCCAGTCCTTGAAGAAGATGTGCGTTCCGTCTCTGGTGACTATCGTTGTCATGGCTCTCTCTCCTGTTGCGGGTGGTTTGCTTGCGTCCTGTGGGAATAGAGATACTCTGGAGACAGCCGGGGCTGGATTGGCGCTTCTGACAGAAAACGAGCCGAAACTGACAAAACGGGGATGTGGGGCATGGCGGGTGTTGCGGGAAGTGCGCTGGAAGTCGGTCTGGTTCTCTACCGGGACTGTCAGGTCGCCATGGTGCACGGCATCACCGATCTTTTTGCCATCGCGTCGGTCTTCTCAGAGGATCGTGGTGGGCCGAAACTGCGCGTCAGCCACTGGAGCATGGGTGAGGGCGGTGAGTTTTCCCGTTGTCATGACACCGAGCCGGGCAGGGCGGGGCATCCCGATATCTTCGTCGTACCCGGCCGGCTGACCGGGCCAGCCGAAATCGATGAGGCTGCGCCCTATGCCCGCTGGCTGCTGGACCGGCATGCGCAGGGCGCGACGCTGGCCGCCAGTTGCGGAGGTTCCTTCATCGTCGCTGCGACAGGTCTTTTGGCCGGCCGCCCGGCCACTACCCACTGGCTGTTTGCGGAACGGTTTCGCGAGCGCTTTCCCGATATCCGCCTGGAGATAGACAAGATCGTCATCGAAGACGGCGATATCATCACGGCGGGTGGGCTGATGGCATGGACCGATCTTGGTCTGCGCATTGTTGACCGGCTGCTTGGGCCTTCGGTGATGATCGAGACCGGTAAATTCCTGCTGATCGACCCCTCCGGTCGGGAGCAACGACATTACAGCAGTTTTGCGCCGCGGTTGACGCATGGCGACGAGCCGATCCTGAAGGTGCAGCACTGGCTGCAGGCGCGCGCGGGGAGGGCGACCAGTGTCTCCGATATGGCCGCACATGCCGGGCTGGAGGAGCGAACCTTCCTTCGCCGCTTCAAGGCCGCCACCGGTATGAAGCCTATCGAATATGTCCAGCATCTTCGTGTCGGCAAGGCGCGGGAACTGCTGGAATTCACCCGTCGTTCGGTAGACCAGATCGCCTGGTCGGTGGGATACGAGGATGCCGCTGCCTTCCGTCGTGTATTTCACCGTATTCTCGGCCTCTCGCCGGGCGAGTACAGAAACCGCTTTTCCAGCGGTTCGGCCATGGTGGCCGCCTGAGGGCAAATCCCGCTGTTGCGACATTGCCGCTTCGCAACGAGGTTGGTGCGAGAAGCGCGGCCCTTGCAATGTGGCGGGTGTTTGCTAACATGCCAGACAAGTTTAAAACAGGTGGGCCGGAATGGACGTTGAGAGCAGCACGAAGCCGGGAATATCGCTCGCGGCGAAAATCAGCTCCGCATTGCGGCGGGATTTGTCTGAAGGCGTGTTCCGTCCCGGCGACCGTCTACCGAGTGAGAGCGCGCTGACACGCGAATATTCCGTCAGCCGCACCGTGGTGCGGGAGGCCATCGCCATTCTGCGCGCGGATGGTCTCGTAGAGGCCCGCAAGGGAGCGGGCGTTTTTGCCATTGAGGTGAAGCCGGCCAAGGAAGTGCCTTTCAATGATCTCGCCGTGGGGCGGATCTCCTCGGTAATCGAACTGCTGGAATTGCGCACCGTCTTCGAAGTTGAGTCCGCCGGGCTTGCGGCATCGCGCCGTTCCGCCGTGCAGGTGGAGTCGATTGTCGATGCGCATCGGCGCGTTGGCGACTGTCTCGCCGCCGGGTTGCCGACGCGGGATGCCGATTTCGAGTTCCATCTGGCCATTGCACAGGCGACGCAGAACAGGCGATTCCCCGAGTTTCTTCAACTCATCCGCTCCGGCATCATCCCGCGTGGCGAATTACAGGGGGCGGCGCCCGGTTCCCGTCCGAAGGACTACAATCTTCATCTCCAGGAGGAGCATGCGAAGATCGTTGACGCCATCATCGAAGGCGATGCCGATGCTGCCCGCCAATATATGGCGGCGCATCTGCGCGGTAGTCTTGAGCGCTACAAGGTGCTTTTGCGCTCCCGTACAGCCGCTGAATAACTAGGAAATTTCAGCTTTCTCAGCAGGTTAAGCGCTCGCCCGTCGGTAGAAAGCCAGAGAGGCGGCAAGCGTCAAAAGTGCGCCGCCGCAAATGCGGTCGAGCCATAACGCCCCTGACTTCCGCAACAGTCTGACGGCCTGCGAGCCCAGCAGGGCATATCCGAACATGACGATGAAATCGATGCCGGCAAAAACCAGCGCAAGCACTGCATATTGCTGAATCTGCGGTGCTGCCGGATCGATGAATTGCGGCAGGAAAGCCGAAAAGAACAGATATCCCTTGGGGTTGGTCACGGCCACAAGGAAGCTTTTGAGGAAAATCGAGCGGGCGGAAGTGGCCCCGGAAGTGTCTGCCGATTGAAGAGCGCCATCGAGCGAGCCTCTGGAGCGCAAAAGCATGACGCCCAGGAAGGCGAGATAACAAACGCCGACCCATTTGACGACGCCGAACCAGAACTCCGAGGCGGCGAGCAATGCTCCCAATCCCAGTGCAACCGCGCCGATCAGGACGAAATCTGACAGCACCGCACCAGCCATGCCGGTCAAGGCACGGCGGACCCCGAAACGCGAGCCATTCGCAAGCGCCAGCAAAACCGTCGGGCCAGGTGTGGCAATACCGATAAAGGCAACTATCGCAAATGCCAGAAGTGTCATTTCCGCCATCTCTTCCTCCCCCTTGAAGCAGGAGATATGCCGGTGCCGGACCGGCATCTCCACAGGCAGTTCGAAGCGAAGAATACAGGCTTTTGTCATCGCGGCAATATGTGTGATTCCTTTCTCCGGCAAAGCAAAGAACCGCTGGTTTTCGGATGAAATCTCGGTCTTGAAAGGCAGCGTTGTTGCCTGCTTCAGTCATCTTCCAGGCCTGGCGCAGGACCAATTTTATCGGCATATGCTTGACAGCTCTCCACACCTGTGACAACTTGCGAATAGTTGTCAGACAGGATTGCGCCTTTGTTATTTTGTGCAATCGACTTCTGGCAAGGGAGGAACCATGCCAAAAAGACGCCTTTCGCTGTATGGCCTGTCCGGCCAGATCGGAAGTATTCCGGTCACGCTGCTCGGATTGCTGCTGCTGACCTTTTTCATCGGCCGCCTGATGCCCGCTGATCCGGTGCGGGCCATCGTCGGCGAGGACGCGACCCGCGAAACCTATGAGCAGGTTTACCATGCGCTCGGTTTCGACCGTCCGCTCTGGCAACAATTCATCTATTATCTCGGCGATGTGTTCACCGGCGATTTCGGAACCTCGATCCGCACGGGCCAGCCCGTCATCCAGGATATCATACGCGTCATGCCGGCGACGATGGAGCTCGCGACCTTCGCGATCCTGATCGGTGCCGGCCTCGGGATTCCCATGGGGGTTTATGCCGCCGTCAAGAAAGACCGCTGGCAGGACCATTTGGTCCGGGTGCTCAGCCTGTTCGGCCATTCCATGCCGATTTTCTGGACCGGTATGATTGCGCTGATCGTTTTTTACGCTCATCTCGGGCTTGTCGGCGGCGGTGGCCGCATGGACCAGTTCTATATCGGTCTCGTGGAGGAACGAACGGGCTTCCTGCTCATCGACAGCCTGCTGGCGGGCGATATGGAAGTCTTCTGGTCGGCCATCAATCACCTCATCCTGCCCGCCGCTCTGCTTGGTTATTCATCGTCGGCCTATATCACCCGCATGACGCGCAGCTTCATGCTCGACCAGCTGGGGCAGGAATATGTGACGACCGCGCGCGTCAAAGGCCTGTCGCAACGCCAGACGGTGTGGTTGCATGCTTTCGGCAATATCCGCGTGCAGCTCGTCACCATCATTGCCCTTGCTTACGGCTCACTGCTGGAAGGCGCTGTCCTTATCGAGACCGTCTTCGCCTGGCCGGGCTTCGGCCAATATCTCACCAGCAATCTTATCATCGGCGACATGAATGCCGTGATGACCTGCGTACTTATCGTCGGCGTCATCTTCATCGGGCTCAATCTCCTGTCCGACATTCTCTACCGCTTTTTCGATCCGAGGACCCGCTGATGACGGCTCGTGCAGAAACTTCCTTGCGTCTTCCCGTGCCATTGAACGCGCTGAAGAACATCATTGTCTTCCTGCTGAAAAGCCCGACATCGGCCTTCGGCCTGGTGATATTGCTGCTTCTCGTCATCGCGGCGATTTTCGCGCCCTGGCTTGCGACGCATGATCCTTACGTGCAGGATCTCGCCAAGACGCTGCAGCCGCCTGGTAACGGCCATTTCTTCGGCACGGACGAGCTTGGACGCGATATTTACAGTCGCCTTCTGTGGGGCGCGCGCATCACTCTCACCATCATCACGCTGGTGTCGATCATCGTCGGTCCGGTCGGTCTGCTGGTCGGCACGGCCTCCGGTTATCTCGGCGGCAAGTTCGATACGGTGATGATGCGCATCACGGATATTTTCCTGTCGTTCCCGAGCCTCATCCTGTCGCTCGCCTTCGTGGCCGCGCTCGGACCCAGCCTCAACAATGCGATCATCGCGATCGCGCTCACCTCATGGCCGCCGATCGCGCGGCTCGCACGCGCCGAAGCGATGACATTCCGCAAGGCGGACTACATTGCCGCCGCAAGGCTTCAGGGTGCTTCGCCGCTGCGCATCATCATAAAATCGATCATGCCAATGTGCCTGCCTTCGGTCCTGATCCGTCTGACGCTGAATATGGCGACCGTCATTCTGACCGCCGCAGGCCTCGGCTTCCTAGGCCTTGGCGCGCAGCCGCCCCTGCCTGAATGGGGCGCGATGATCGCGACCGGTCGCCGTTACATGCTCGACAGCTGGTGGCTCGTCACTTTCCCCGGCGTTGCGATCCTTTCCGTCAGCCTTGCCTTCAACCTTCTGGGTGACGGCCTGCGGGATGCGCTCGATCCGAAGCAGATGAACCGGAAATAGGGCCATGGAAAAACCAATCCTCGACGTCGAAAATCTTCGCATCCGTTATGGCGGTTCGCCCACCGAGGCCGTGCGCGGCATCTCCTTTACCCTTGGCCGGGAGCGTCTCGGCATTGTCGGCGAAAGCGGATCGGGCAAGTCCACCGTCGGCCGGGCTTTGCTGCGCCTCCTGCCATCGGCGACGATAACGGCCGACAAGCTTGATTTTGATGGCCTCGATCTTCTGTCGCTCAGTGAGAAGGAGATGCTGAAGGTTCGCGGACGGCGCATGTCGATGATCCTTCAGGATCCAAAATTCTCTCTCAATCCCATCCGCCGTGTCGGCGATCAGGTGACGGAGACCTATCTGCGCCATTTCAAGGCGTCGAAATCGGAAGCCCGGGAAAAGGCGCTCGCCATGCTCGATGCGGTCAAAATCCGCGACGCCGCGCGCGTCTACGAGCAATATCCGCACGAGATTTCCGGTGGCATGGGCCAGCGCGTCATGATTGCGATGATGCTGCTTGCCGATCCTGATCTGGTCATTGCCGACGAGCCGACCTCCGCGCTGGATGTGACGGTGCGGCTGCAGGTTCTGAATATTCTCGATGGCCTCGTTCGGGATAGAGGCATCGGTCTCATCATGATCAGCCACGACCTCAATCTCGTGCGCAATTTCTGCGACCGGGTACTCATCATGTATGCTGGCCGGGTGGTGGAAACGCTTGCCGCGCGCGACCTCGATCAAGCGCAGCACCCCTACACGCGCGGCCTGCTCGCGGCGCAGCCGCGGATTGGCGGCACGCGTGCGCCACTTGCGGTGCTGGATCGCCGCCCTGAATGGCTGGAGGAGAAAGTATAATGGCCGTTTCCGTTGAAACCCGCGATCTCTCCATCACCTTCGGCAGCGGCCACACGGCGCTGAAAGTGCTGCCTTCGGTGTCCTTTCGCGTCGAGCCGGGTGAGTGTTTCGGTCTGGTCGGTGAAAGCGGTTCGGGCAAATCAACAGTGTTGCGCTGCGTGTCGATGCTGAATGATTTCTGGAGCGGCGAAATCCTCATCAATGGAAAGTCGGTTCGCGACATGCCGCTGATCGAGCGATGCCGCACGTTGCAGATGGTGTTTCAGGATCCCTATGGTTCGCTGCATCCGCGCCAGTCGGTGCGCACCGTTCTCGGAGAATCGCTTGCCATCCATAAACTGGGCGATCGTGAAGAGCGCATGCGCAAGGTAATTACGGATGTCGGTCTGCCCGTGTCGTTCCTGGACCGCTTCCCGCATCAGCTTTCCGGCGGCCAGCGGCAGCGCGTGGCGATTGCGCGTGCGCTGATCCTTGAACCGTCTCTGCTTCTGCTCGACGAGCCGACCTCGGCGCTCGATGTTTCGGTGCAGGCCGAAATCCTCAACCTGTTGCAGCGCCTGCGCGAAGAGCGCGGCTTCACCTATATCATGGTGACGCACGATCTCGCCGTGGTCGACCACATGTGCGACCGCTTCGCTGTGATGCTGCGCGGCGAAATCACCGAAATCCTGCCGCGTGAGGCAATCGCCGGCAATGGCGCGACACATCCCTATGCGCGCGAACTGATCGGCGCCTCGCTGGAATATGAAGGCGCATGACACCTCCCAAAGCGTGATCGTCCTCCTCCGGGGCATCACGAATAATAAAATCCTCCTTCCTTGCCCGGCCTTCAGTGCCGGGCAATTTTTTTTGGATGGCTACGGCGGGAGGGCGGGCCGCCAACTGCGCTTAGGCTGCTCACACAAGACCCCGGATCTCGTCCGGCGTGACAGAGTGCGGAGGCTTCGCTTGCGCCTAACACATTGGGTGAATGGAGCTTCATTACAGCAAAAAGGCGCGGGGTTAGCCGCGCCTTCTCCTACTCGCAGATATGGCAGCCGATCACCGCTCCTTGCTCACCTCTTCAAAGCGCGAGAGCCAGGGGCTGACGATCATACCCTTGATGTCGCTGCGGAAAGCGGCGGTGTCGACGACTTCGGAGAATGGCTGAATGGACATGACGATCTCGTCCATATAGGCCTGAAGGTCCTCGTAGAGCTTCGTCTGTTTCGCCACGTCGCGCTCGACAAGGGCTTCCTCGATCATCTTGTTCAGCTTTTCATCGAAGAAGCTCGTGCGCCAGCTCTGATAGTTGGTGAGCTTGGCGTCGTCCGCATTGTTCGGATTATAGGCGATGGAGCGCAGGTTGTTGTCCGGATGCGGCTGCTGACCGCCGCCGCCGCGGCCGAGAAGCAGTTCGAAGTTGCGCTCGCGCATGGCGCCGTAAATCTGGTCGCCGGAACCGCTGATAAGTTCGGCCTGGATGCCGGCCTGGGCCAGTGTGTTCTGGATTGCCGTTGCCGCTTTCATGAAGGGGTCTTCCGAGAGCACGCGCAACGTCGTCTTGAAACCGTTTGGATAACCGGCTTCAGCCAGAAGCGCCTTGGCTTTTGCGATGTCGAGCTTGTAGCCCTGATCCGGCAGCGCGCCCATCACACCGGTGCTGAGAGAGCGCTGATGCAGCTTGCCGTAATAGGGCATGACCGCCTTGTCGAGACCGTCGTAGTCGATCAGGTAACGCAGGGCTTCGCGCACTTTCTTGTTCGCAAAGCGCTCGTCTTTCATCGAAACGCTGAGGTAATAAAAACCGGAGCCGGGTGTGGATTCGATGGCGATGGTCTTGTCGGCTTCGAGCGACTTCAGGTCCGGCGCCTGCAGGGAATAGGCGACATCAATATCGCCCTTTTCCAGCATCAGCCGCTGCGATTGCGATTCCGGCAGATGGCGCATCAGGACGCGCTTCATCTTGGCTTTTTCACCCCAGTAATCGTCGTTGCGGGTGAGAATGATATATTCGTTGGATTTCCACTGGGTTAGCTTGAACGGGCCGGAGCCCGCCGAATTGAGCGTCAGCCACGCGCCACCGAGATCGCCGTCCTTTTCGTTTGCAAGCGCCGTCTGGCTGTCGATGATCGAGCCGGGCCCATTCTGTGCAAGGATCATCAGCAGCAGGTTGGGATCATCAGGCTTCGGAATATTAAGCACGAAGGTCTGGTCGTTTTCGGCGACGAAAAGCTTGTCGGCATCCTCCAGCTTGAAGCCGCGCGTTTTGAGGAAAGACGATTGCGCCAGATTGCGGGCGAGCAGACGTTTCAGGCTCCAAGCCACGTCCTTTGCCGTCACGGCGTTACCGGACGCGAACTTGGCGTCGGCGCGCAGGTGGAAGCGGATCGATTTCCGGTCCTCGCCGATTTCCCAACGTTCGGCAAGGCGGGGCTGGACGCTGCGATCTTTGGGCGAAAGCACGACCAGCGTGTCGTAGATATTATTCAGAACCTGCACCGTCTCGCGGCCGGTAATGGCGGCTGGATCAAGGGTCAGGATATTGCTCATGGTCGTGGCGACGATGAGCTGGTCCTTCGGCGTTTCGGCAAAGACGCTGAGCGGCACGGCGCCGATCAGCAGTGCACCGAGGGCTGCGGTTGCAAGAAAATGTCTCATTTTTCCTCCCATATGGCCGGTTCATACGGCCTTCCACGTTTCGATCCGCGCGCCTGTTCCTCCACAGGCTTCGTGTGATCAGCCAAGAATGTCTCTGACCGGAGCGGCGAGCGCCCGGCCGATTGCGGCCGTTGCCAGCGCTTCCAGATGCACGCCATCCACTGGCGAGGCGCTGGCGACCGATCCGGCATCAAAGAAGTGATGCCCAAGTTCGGCGGCGAGTTTGTGATAGAGCGGCGCAAGCCGTAGTGATTGTCCGATATCGCGGCCGCCCGCCGGTTCTCCAGCGGGGCCTGCGACGCAGGGCGGTGGCGCGACGATCAGAAGCTTAGGCACTGCATCTCGCGGCTTGTAGATGAAGGTCTCGACGATTTGCGCCAGCCGCCGCATGCCCGAAACGGCGGCTTCCGCGCGACCGCCATGCACCGGCTTGATGTCGTTGGTGCCGAGCATGACGATGACGAGATCAAGCGGCATGTGGCACGAAAGCGCGACTTCAAGAGCTCGCGCGCCATTGCGGCAGGCCGGGCCGGCATGGTCGTCATAACAGGTGGTGCGCCCGCCTAGCCCTTCGGCATGAACCTTCGCCATTCCGGAAAGCTCTGCCTCCAGCACCTCCGGCCAGCGATGCTCAGGCCGGTGGCGGAGACCCGTTGCCGGGTCTGCGCCCCAGGTGAGGCTGTCTCCAAAGGCGAGCACGGTTTTCATAGCCTTATCTCACCCGGTTGTTGTCGATGAAATCGAAATCGATATCCTCGCCAAGGCCCGGCCGGTCGGGAACGTGAACGAACCCATCGCGGTCCATCGGGTCGGACAAAGACTTCAGATAGTCGTGGCCGTCATCATATTCGAGGAAGGGATGCAGGAGGCCACGCTCGTACCAGCGGCAATTCTTGGTGGCGGCGACCACATGCAGGTTCATGGCCGTATTGCCATGCACCTCGCATTCCATACCGAAGGCTTCGGCCAGATGCATGGTCTTGAGCGCCGGCGTGATGCCGCCTACATCGTTGACGCCGGTGCGAAGAATATCGCAGGCTCCGGCCTTGATCCATTCTGCGCGGTGCCAGTGCTTGCCAGCTGCACTTTCCGGGCCGACGACGGGAATATCGAGATTGTCGGCGAGCCACTTGTAGGAGGAGAGCGACTGCTCATCCATCGGCTCCTCGATCCAGTCGAAGCCGAGCTTTTCAAGGCCACGTCCCAATGCCAGCGCATCGGTGCGGGAATACCAGTGAAAGGCGTCGATCATCAGGCGGATATCGGGCCCGACCGCCTCGCGCACGGCCGCGCAGGCCTTGAGGTCCATCTTCACATCCGGCGCCCAGCTGACGGGCGGCATCCAGGTGTGAAGCTTGATGCCCTTGTAACCGCGCTTCACCAGCGTTTCGGCAAACCGGCCGTAGTCTTCAGGCGTTGCTAGGCCGCCTTCCAGCTCGTCCCCGCACATGATCGAGCCATAGGCGAGCACCTTGTCGCGATAACCACCGATCAACTTGTATACAGGTTGTCCGAGGCTGCGACCGGCAAGGTCCCAGAGCGCGCAGTCCACCACCGCCAGCGTGCGGTCCGTCAGCTGCGCCGCCGAGCCGCGTTGCCAGTGAGCAAGGTCCTGCCAAAGGCGTTCCCGGTCGCGATGATCCTCGCCGATCAGCACCTTCTTGACGAATTTTTCGATGACATGCGGGCGAACGATTTCCGGCGCTGTGAAGGAATGGCCTTCTTGCCCGTCTTCCGTGCGGATGGTCAGCATGGCCTGTTCCACCTGATGCGCCGGACCCGGATGTGCGTGACCGGCACTGTCCGAGTGCCGACGGGTCGTCGTGCGGAAAACACGGACCTCGACGTCGGTGATGATCATAATTCCTCCCTCATGCAGGTATCGCAGCGTTCGTGGTGGCTGCAATGTCATACATGTATGCATTATTTGTCAACATGTATGATAATCTGTATTACATGTTGGGGAGGAAAATCAAGGGCATTCGCGCGGCGCTCGATACGTCGGCGTATTTACAAGGATGTAGAGGGGACAAAGCGACCGCTCCTTGAGGATTAATCTATAATTTTAGTAGACTACTGAATCGCGCAACGATCTTTCAAAAATCGCCGGGACTATAAAAGACCATGCCGCGCCAGCGATGCCGGTCATCGTGCATTCTGCTTGGGTATGCGCGGTACAGGATGATGGCCGCACCTGCGCTGTCTGAGCTTCATCATGCCTCAACAAACATTCCCGGATGCACACCATGCCTATTTCCCATATCACGCATTTTGCTTTTCTGGTTCCCGGCAACTATCACGATGATGATCCTGCGCAGGGGCTGGAGGAAACTCTGCAGCTTTTCGAAGCCGGCGAGGCGCTGGGTTATGATAGCGCCTGGGTCCGCCAGCGCCATCTGGAACGCGGCGTATCCTCGGCCGCCACCTTTCTCGCGGCGGCGTCGCAGCGCACCAAGCGGATTGGCCTCGGCACCGCCGTCATTCAACTGGGTTATGAAAACCCTTTCAGGCTGGCGGAAGATCTTGCCACCGTGGATGTGCTGTCACACGGACGGTTGAATGTCGGCGTCTCTGTCGGCGCGCCGCCCTTCGCCCATCTGATTTCGGATTATGTCGATACGGCGCCCGATGTGGATTACAGCCATGCTCGTGCCGAGACGCTCGCCAGGGCCTTGAGATCAGAACCGCTGTCCAGCGAAACGGAGGCGGGCAATGCAGCGGGCGCGCAGGTGCCGCGCCTTCGGCCCTTCGCCAAGGGGTTGACCGACCGGCTGTGGTATGGCGGCGGATCGCAGAATTCCGCTCGCTGGGCGGGGAAGGCGGGATTCAATCTGCTGACCGGCAATATCGTCAGCGGTGAAAATACCGATGATTTTCTGACGGCGCAGGCGGCCCTCGTTGCCCGATTCCGGCAGGAATGGGCGCATGAGCGCCAGCCGCGCGTCGCCCTTGGCCGCGTGATTTTACCGACGGACAGTGCCAGCCCGGCGACACGCCGCCGTTATGCGGAGTTTGCGGCTGAGCGCGACAAGCGCACGCATACGCCGCATGGTGCGCGCCGCACGCTTTTTCTGCCTGATATTGTCGGGACGACGGATGAAATTCTGGAGAAGCTGTCGCGCGATCCCGTTTTGCCGCATGTCTCGGAATTCCGTCTGGAACTGCCCTATGAATTCCAGCCGGAAGATTATCGCCAGATCGTGACGGATTTCGCCTCTGTGCTGCTGCAGCTTTCCGGCGAAAGGCCGGTTTTGAAAGTGGCAACAGCTCAATAGCGCGTTCACAACGTCGCCATTCCTGCGCCGAGCGTGGGAATGGCGAACGAGACGAACAGCGTCAGTTTGGTTGAGGCAGGTCGTATCTCTCGCGTATGGTCGTGCCTTCGTATTCGCGCGGATAAACGCCGCGGTCTTGCAGCACCGGCACGACTTGTTCGACGAATTCGGCGATATCGTCAGGGGCACGGGGCGGCTGCAATGTGTAGCCGTCAACCGTTCCGTCCTGCCAGAGATCGATGATACCGTCCGCCACCTCTTCCGCTGTGCCGAGCAGCAGCCGGTGATGCCCCTCCGAGCGCCGCACGGCCTCGCGGGCGGTGAGCTTTTCATGGGTCAGCAGTTCGGAAAGGCCAAGCCCCATGCCTACTGCCCATTGGCGGTTCTGGTCGGGAATGAAGCGCTCGCCATCCAGTTTCGCATCGGGATCGAAATCGCGGGGATCGATACCGTTTTCCTTGGCGAAGCGTGCCAGAAGACCGTCTTCCGAGCCGGTTCCGCTGTAGAGTTCGTGTTTGCGCAGCGCTTCCTCGCGCGTCTCGCCGAGAATGACGACCAGGCCGGGAACGATGCGGATGCCGGAGGGATCGCGGCCGAAAGACACTGCGCGGTCACGGACCTTTTTGCCAAAGGCCTGGCCGGCGGGACGGGACAATATGTTGCAATAGATGATCTCGCCATGACGTGCCGCCAGATCGATGCCGCCCTCGGAAGCGCCCGCCTGGGCGATGACGGGGTGCCCCTGCGGTCCACGAGGGACGTTGAGCGGGCCTTTGACATGAAAATATTGCCCCTCGTGATCGATGGTCTCGGCCGTCGCCGCATCCCAGAAGCGGTCTTCCGGTATCTCGCCTTCGCGGCGCGGATCCCAGCTCGACCAGAGCTTTTTCGCGACATCGAGAAATTCCGTGGCCTTGGCATATCGCTCATTGCGCGGCGGCAGCGGGTCGTTGCCGAAATTGGCGGCGACGTTCGGATTGAAGGAGGAGACGATGTTGACGATCAACCGACCGCCCGTGACGATATCGATGGATTGCGTTCGTCTCGCAAAATTATAGGGCGAGTTATAGGTGGAGGACACCGTCGCCACGAATCCGATGTCCGGCACCTGTGCGGCAAGCGATGTGGAAAGGATGAGCGGATCGATGGTGTGAAACGGCCGGCTTGTCGGGTCGGTCAGCAATGCCGGGTGATCCGAAAGGAAAACGGCGTCGAACCGGCCTTTGTGAGCCAGTTCCGTCAGTCGCCGGTAATAGCCGATATCGTTGATATCGTGCCGGTCTCCGCTCCTGTATTTCCAGGCATTGGCGAGGTATCCGGTGGTATTGATGCCGACATTGAGATTGAGCCGGCGTTTGTTCGTGCTCATGCTGCCACTTTTTCTTTCAGGTCTGTTGGATTGCCGGCTTGCGGGTCCGGCACAATTGCGGGGAAGCGTAACAGCCGGGGTTCCGGTCGCGAGTTAAAAATCCTTGCTGTCAGGAGAAGAAAAACTTCCCAGACATGGCCGGCGCTCCCAAGGACAGGCTCACATCGAGTGCCGCTCTCCGACGAAGTATCGCGCGAGAATGACGCCGTTTCCGAAAGGATTTTTTACCGGAAGCACGAAGCCATGATGATATGGAAACGAATTTCCTCAATGGCCTCTCAAATAGTACACGTTATCTATAGAAAATATTTTATGGCGTGTAGCGTGTCGTAGAGATCGCAATTGAGAGGACGAACGCCATGGCTGATGCGGCCCTTCGCCAGATAACCCACCCTGAAACCGTCTGGTACACGCGCTGCCCGGCGCCAACGCCGCTTTCCATCGCGGCGCAGCTTGGCTGGATCGAGGAGAGTTTCGCCGGCCACGGCATTACTGTTTCTTCCATTCGCGATGCGGCGGATCCGGCCATTCGCCAGAGCCATTTCGATCACCGTCTGGACTGGTCATTCCGTCAGGGCGGTAATATTCCGCCTATCTGGGCAAAATCCGGCGGACGCCAGACGCGTCTTGTCGGGTTGACCAGGACCGACGAGTTTCAGGCGGTCATAGCGCTGCCAGCCAGTGGTATAACAAAGGGCGGCGAGCTGAAGGGCCGGCGCATCGGGCTGCCGAAACGACCGAACGAAACCATCGACTTCCAGCGCGCCACATCGCTCAAGGGCATCGTGTCGGCACTGACCGTTTCCGGCCTTTCCGTGGCGGAGGTCGAGCTGGTCGATCTCACCGCAACCGAGCCGGTGCTGCTCGGACCGGCTGACGACAGGTTCCATGGCCTGCGCCGACGGCTGCCCTATGGGGAGGAGATCGCGGCATTGCATCGCGGAAAGATCGATGCGTTTTTTGTCAAAGGGGCGGAGGGCGTCACCGTCGCCAATCTCATTGGCGCGCACGTCGTCGTGTCGACCGGGTTTCACCCCGATCCGAAAATCCGCATCAATAACGGCACGCCACGTCCTTTGACCGTGGATGCTACCTTTGCCGATGAGAGGCCCGATCTCGTCGCCGACCTCGTGGCCGCGGTACAGCGGGTTGCCGGCTGGGCGAATGACAATCCGGCGGAAGCGGTGCGTTTCATCGCCCGCGAGATCGGTGTCAGCGAGGAAGCGGTTATCGCCGCCAACGGGGCGGATGTGTACCGTAACCTGAGGCTCGATCTCGATCCGGCGGAGCTGGATGCGCTCAACCACTTCAAGGATTTCCTGCTGGAATGGAAATTCATCCCTGCCGATTTCGATGTGAACGACTGGGCCGATCCGCGCGCCCTTTCTTTACTGCAACAGGCTGCGGCGAAGTGAGGGCGTCATGACAGCAACCATTCTTGTAACGGGTGCGACCGGCAAGCTCGGCCAACGCATCGTCAGCCGCCTGTTGCAGAAAGAGGCGAAGGTTAGGGTGCTGACCCGCCGGGGTGAGGACGCGCTCAAGCTTTGGGGCGACAGGGTGGATATTTCGGAGGGTAATTTCTCCGATCCCGCCAGCCTGAAAGAGGCCTCACGCGCAACAGACACGGTGTTCCTCCTTTCCCCAATCGGTGAAACGCTGGCGGCGGACCAGAACGCGGTCATCGATGCCGCTCTCTCCGCCAGCGTATCGCGGATCGTGAAAATATCCGGTTCCGACTGGACCATCGCCAATGCCGCACGCTCCGTCTCGGGTGCCGCCCATGCCGAGGTCGAAAAACATCTGGCCGGGAGCGGCATTGCACATACGGTGCTGCGGCCGAATGCCTGGATGCAGGTGGCGCTGGAACCCGTCGTCGCAGCACTACGCCAGGGGGAGGATGTGCCCACCCGTTTCGGCGATGCGGCAGTTTCCTTCATTGATGCCGACGATATAGCCGATGTGGCGGTTCACGCCTTGACTGCGAGCACGTCTGTTTCCGGCGCCTTGGTGCTAACCGGCGGTGAAGCCTTGACGGCACTGGAAATCGCCCGCATCGCGGCCCGTATCCTGCATCGGCCCGTTGGGATATCGCATCATTCCGCTTCCGTTTTTCTGCCGGATATCGGAGCGTTCGAACAGACGGCGATTGGTGAATTCGGCCAACTCATCCGCGAGGGCCTCGCGGCCTCCGTCAACGACAACATCGAGCGGATTACCGGTCGGCAGCCCCGCAGCGTGGAGGCCTATTTGCGCGCCCGGCTGGCAGCGACCACCCCGCAGGGTAATCATTCCGAGGGAGAAAAGACATGGCGCTGACTGTTTCACTGCCTGAAGGTCCCGAACTGAAAAGCCCCACTGATTTCGAAGACAGCCCGCTCAGCCGCGCGGTGAAGCAGCCACTGATGCTGGGGCTGTTCCTCAATCTGCAGGACATCAACTTCTCCAGCCTGCCAACCAGCAATAGCTGGACCTTCGATTACAACGCGGAGCTGGTGAAGCGCGCGGAGGAGCTTGGTTTCGAAATCGCCTTCAGCCGCACGCAATGGCTGCCCAAGGGCGGTTATGACGGCGAATCCTCGCTCGACAGTTTCATCGCACTCGGCGCCATGGCGGCGGTCACGAAGAGTATTCTTCTAATCTCCACCATCCATGTGCTTTACGGTCCCCTGCATCCGCTTCATCTCGCCAAATATGGCGCGACGCTGGATCATATCGCCAGGGGACGATGGGGCATCAACATCGTCACCGGCCATCGCGCCATAGAGCATGAAATGTTCGGCTGGCAGCGGATCGACCATGACAAGCGTTACGACATGGCGGGCGAGTTGTTCGATGTGCTTCATCGCCTGTGGGGAGAAACCGAAAACTTCTCCTACGAGGGCAAGCTTAACCCCTGGGCCATCAACAACGGCTGGATAACGCCAAAGCCCGCCTTTGGCCGCCCGCCGCTGGTGACGGCGACCGGCTCGCCGGCCGGTATCGATTTCGCTGCCCGCCATTCCGATCTGGTTTTCGTTACCTCGCCCGGCGGCGCGCATATCGACAGCGCGCTGGAAACGCTTCCCGAGCATATCGCCACCATCAAGAACCGCGCCAGGGCCTATGGCCGTCAGGTGAAGACGCTCATCAATCCGATCATCGTCAGCCGCGATACGGAGAGGCAAGCGATCGCCTATGCCGACGCCATCGAGGCGGGAAAACCGCAGCCCGGCACCCGTGCCTTTGCGACCAACAATTACGACAGCGACGCCCATGCCTGGCGGGGTCGCGGCGATGCGCGCCACAAGCAGGGGCGCAATCTCGGCGGCAATATCGAAATCATCGGCTCGCCGGAGCAGGTGGTCGAGCAGCTTGTCGGCTTGAAAAAGGCTGGCATCGATGGCGTGCAGCTGAATTTCTACGATTTCCGCGAAGATCTCGAATATTTCGCTGAGCGCATTCTGCCCTTGATGAAGGAGGCTGGCCTGAGGCTCTGACGCCTCTCCCGCCTCAGATTTCCAGTTCTGAAGCTTAGCACTTCGCAATCACAGAGATTGCGAGAACGATCTTTTTTGCCCTGAGGAGATACCGTGAATATTGCCGTCGATCCCGTCAAAACGCCCGCGCCGAAAGTCATAGACCGGATCGGGACCTATGTTCCCGAACTCGTCTCCATCCGCCACGATCTACACCAGCATCCGGAAATCGGTTTCGAAGAGGTGCGCACCTCTGGCATCGTCGCCGAGAAGCTCACCTCCTGGGGGATCGAGGTGCATCGCGGTTATGGCAAGACCGGCGTGGTCGGCGTGCTGCGTGGCCGTCATGCTGGCAACCGTTCAATCGGGTTGAGGGCGGATATGGATGCCCTGCCGATGCCGGAAGAAACAGGGCTGCCTTATGCATCGGTCTATCCCGGTAAGTTCCACGGCTGCGGGCATGATGTGCACACCACCATATTGCTTGGCACCGCCCGTTATCTGGCGGAAACCCGTGATTTTGCCGGCACGGTGATTTTCATTTTCCAGCCCGCCGAGGAAGGACTGGGTGGCGCACGCGCCATGATCGCCGATGGGTTGTTCAAGGATTTCCCCGTCGATGAAATTTACGGGTTGCACAATTCCTCCCATGCAGCACCCAACCATCTGAAGGTTTCGCCCGGCACCATTCTGGCAGGCGCCGATTTCTTCGATATACGGCTGAAGGGCAGGGGCGCGCATGCTGCTCACCCGGATCTCTCGCGTGATCCGGTGCCGGCGACGGGTGAACTCATCCAGGCCTTGCAGACCATCGTCAGCCGCAATGTGCCGCCGACCGATCCGGCCGTCTTGTCGATCACCCGTATCGAGGCGGGATCTGCCTATAACGTCATCCCCGAAACGGCCTCGATTGCAGGCACGGTGCGGGCCTTCTCCGACAGCGTGCGCGAGACCATAAGGGGCCGAATCCGCACGATTTCCGATCACATTGCCGCCGCTTATGGGCTCACCGCCGAGGTGGATATTCGCGACATATTCTCGGTTCTGACCAATGACGACGCGTCGGTGGAGATTGTGGCCGGGGTGGCGCGCGAAGTTCTCGGAGACGAGCGCGTTTCCACCGAGCCCAGCCGCTTCATGGGCAGCGAGGATTTCGCTGATCTCCTGAAACATGCGCCCGGTGCGTTTTTCACCCTCGGTCATTCCGGCACCGTGCCGGCCCATAATCCCGGTTTCATTGTCGACGATGCCATCCTGCCGGTCGGCGCCACCTTGTTTGCCCGGCTGGTCGAAACCCGGCTGAAGCCTGCCTGAAAATTTGAAAACAAGCCTGCAAGAGGAAACATCCATGGATATTACAAGACGTAAGACATTGCTTTTGAGTGCTGCGCTAGGTGCGGCCATGCTGCTGCCATCCCTGCCGGTGCTGGCGGCGGAAACGCCGAAAAAGGGCGGTATTGTTACCCTTGCGGGTCTCGGTGAGCCGACGACGCTTGTGCCGCTTTCCGATTCCAATACGCGCACGCGCGCGATTTCCACCAAAATCCTGGAAGGGTTGGTGCGCTTCGACAGCGAGTTCAAGCCGCATCCGGTTCTCGCCGAAAGCTGGGAAACCTCCGCCGACGGGCTGCGCTACACCTTCAAGCTGCGCAAGGGTGTCAAATGGCATGATGGCAAGGATTTCACCGCACAGGATGTGAAATTTTCCCTGCTTGCCTTCAAGAAGGTGGGCCCACGCGGCCGTATCACTTTCGCCAATGTTTCCGATATCGAAACGCCCGATCCGCTGACGGCGGTAGTGGTGCTTTCCAAACCTGCGCCTTATCTTCTGAGGGCGCTGACCGGTGGCGAAACGCCCATTTTGCCGGCCCATGCCTATGCTTCGGAAAACTACAATGAGAGCCCGAACGGCAACGCGCCCGTTGGCACTGGCCCCTTTGTGTTTGAGGAATGGAAACGCGGCAGCTATGTGAAGCTCAGGAAGAACCCGAACTACTGGCAGGCCGATCTTCCCTATCTCGATGGCTTCGTGGCGCGGTTCGTCGCTGACGCGGCCTCCACCACCATCTCGGTGGAAACGGGCGAGGCGGATTATACCGCCGATGTCTCCTACAGCGATCTGGAGCGTTTGCGGCAGAATCCCAAGCTTTCGGTGGAGGTCTATACCGACTCCTATCTCAATAACGCCGCCGTATTCGAGTTCAATCTGGAGAACCCGATCCTCGCGAAAAAGGAGGTGCGGCACGCGCTGGCACATGCCATCGACCGCAATTTCATCAACGACGCGATCTTTTTCGGCACGGCGAAACCCGCCGGTTCGAACATTCCGGCGGTATTCACCGCCTATAATGACGAGAAGCCCTTTACCTATCCCTTCGATCTGGCCAAAGCGAACGAGCTGCTGGACAAGGCGGGGTATCCGAGGGGTGCGGATGGCACGCGTTTTTCGCTGCGGCTGGCCTTCCTGCCCTCCGACGTTTTCCGCAAAACCTCCGAATATCTACGCTCGTCCTTCGGCAAGCTCGGCGTGAAGGTGGATATCGTCGAAGGCGATCTCGCCACCTTCATCAAGCGCGTCTATACGGAGCGCGGTTTTGACCTGACGGTGAACGGCATCAGCCGGTTGTTTGATCCGACAGCGGGCGTGCAGCGGCTCTACTGGTCCGATGGCATCAAGAAGCCCGCGCCATACGTCAATGCTGCCCACTACAACAATCCCAGGGTGGATGATCTTTTCCGCGCCGCTGCGATTGAAGTGGATGAAACGAAACGGGCGGGGCAGTTCCACGATATCCAGAAAATCACCGGTGACGAATTGCCGAATTTCTCTATCGTCGCCCTGCCGACCGTCATTCTGCGCAACACCAGCCTGCAGTCTCTCGTCACCACCATCGACATTGCCTATGGCGATCTGTCGACGGCCTGGAAGAACGAGTGAGCGTTTTGCATATGGCAATAAAAAACCCGGCAATATTGCCGGGTTTTTTATTGCTGAAAACGGCCCTCCGGCCTTTTTTCACTATCGCGGGATAACGGCGTTTTCGGGAAAAACATTGCCTTTGGAACGGGCCGGCAGGAACGGTGATGCCAATTATCGGAACTCTAAAAAAAATCAATTTCTTCAATAATTTAGGGCGAAGGAATTCTTCGTTTTGCGGGAAGAATAGCTTTCTGGACCTCTGATTTCTCTGCCTGCACTGTGTCCATGAAATCTCACCCGCACACGATGGATGCCATGGCCAAGGATACGCTTTTTTTGATCGCCCCCGGTTTTGAAGACCCCAAGCACCCCGGTGTCCGGTTCGTCTGCCCGCATTGTAACCAGATCGAAGGCCTGCTTGCCGCCTTTCCGGACCTTGCCGCCGGGATCGATATCCACCGGGTCGGTTTTCAGCGTCCGCGCGAAGCGGTCATCGCCGCCGTGGGTGAGGAAAACCAGTCGTTGCCGCTGTTCGTCTTTACCGGCGATGCACCAGCCGATGCGACGACCAAAGGCGACACGCACTTCATTCAGGACACGAAACGCATTTTGCAAATCCTCGCCGAGCGTCACGGGTTCCCGCAACTGCACTGAGATGCCGCACCCCGCACATCGGATTTTTATCGGAGATAGACATGACCTTTTCCAGACGCCAGTTTCATAAAATTGCACTCGCCGCCGGCGCTTTCGTGGCGCTTCCAGGTGGTTCTTTCGCTGCTGCTGAAGAGCCCGTTTCGGGCGGTACGCTCAAGATCGTCTATTTTCCCGAGCCGACGCAGCTCGTGGCAATCAATACCAGTGCGGGCGGTCCGCAGTTCATCGGATCGAAGATTTATGACGGGCTTTTGACGTACGATTACGAACTTTCGCCCAAGCCGAGCCTTGCCAAAGAATGGAGCGTTTCCGCCGACGGGCTGGAATATATCTTTCATCTGCAGCCGAATGCGAAGTTCCATGACGGCAAGCCGGTGACATCGGCAGATGTGGAGTTCTCGATCCTGCGGCTGAAGGAAGCCCATCCGCGCGGCCGGGCGACTTTCTCGCATGTTGAAAGCGTCGATACTTCCGATCCGCTGGTCGCGAAGGTGAAGCTTTCCAAGCCGGCGCCGGGATTGATAACCGCGCTCGCCTCGTCGGAATCGCCTGTTGTGCCAAAGCACATCTTCGAGACCTTCAAGCCGACTGACAATCCAAAACCCGCCCAGATCATCGGCAGCGGCCCCTTCGTCCTGAAGGAATGGGTGCCGGGCAGCCATATTCTTCTGGAAAAGAATGCCGACTACTGGGACGCGTCAGGTCCTTATCTCGACCGCGTCATCATTCGCCTCATCAATGATGCGGGCGCTCGCGCGGCGGCGCTGGAAACCGGAGAGGGCGACATTGGCCCGAACCCGGTGGCGCTTGCCGATCTGGAACGGCTGAAATCCATTCCGACGCTGAAGGTGGATGACCGCATCTACGCCTATGCCGGTCAGCAGAACCAGCTCGTCATCAATCTTGAGAACGAATATCTCAAGGAATTGAAGGTGAGGCAGGCCATTGCCCACGCGATCGACGTTCCGGCGTTGATCGATACCGTGCTATACGGTTATGCCGTGCCATCGCCCACGCCGATTAGCCCCGGCCTTGCGAAGTTCCACAATCCGGATATCGGTTTTGCCAAATTCGACGTCGCGCTGGCGGAAAAGCTGCTGGATGAGGCGGGCTTTCCGCGCAAGGATGGCGGCAAGCGCTTCAAGCTCAGGGTCACCACCAACCCGTTCAACCCGCAGACCTATTCGGATTTCATAGCGCAGGCGCTTTCCAAGATCGGCATCGAGGCGGATATCCAGAAATTCGATTTCGGCACCTATGTGAAGGTCGTTTATACCGATCGGGCCTGGGATCTTTCAGTCGAATCTCTCTCCAATACCTTCGATCCGACGGCCGGCGTCCAGCGTGTCTACTGGAGCAAGAACTTCAAGATCGGCCTGCCATTCTCAAATGCCAGCCACTACGCCAATCCGGAAGCGGACCGGTTGCTGGAAGCGGCCGCGGTGGAGCCGGATATCGAAAAGCGCGCAGCCTTCTTCAAGGAGTTTCAGGCCGTCGTCGCCAAGGATCTTCCCGTCATCAATCTCGTTTCGCCAATCCAGCCGGTCGTCGGCAGCGTCCGCATCAAGGATTACGCGACAGGGGCGGAGGGTCTTAGCGGCAATCTCGCCAAAGCGTGGGTGACGAAGGAGGCGTAAGCGCATCCTCACCTCTCGTTTAAAGCCGCGTCAAAGTTGAAAAGGGTTCATCGCCATGAGCAGAAAATCCGAGAAGCTGGTCCTAAATGCGTTCATCTATCCGGGTGGGCACCATGAAGCAGCCTGGCGCCACCCCGAGTCGGAGCCACTGCGCGTCACGGATATAAGGCTCTACCAGGATATCGCCCGCAAGGCCGAGGCGGCAAAGCTGGATGCCATTTTCTTTGCCGATGCGCCGGTGCTGGACGCCAATATCCGCTATGCCGCCCGGCACCGGCTGGAACCGATCACCATGCTGGCGGCCTTGGCGGCCGTCACCGAAAAGATCGGCTTCATTGCGACGGCCTCCACCACCTATTACGAGCCTTACAATCTCGCGCGGCTGTTCGCCTCGGTCGATCATATCAGCGGCGGCCGGGTGGGCTGGAACATCGTGACGACCTCGGCCGATGCGGCGGCCGGAAACTTCAATCTCCAGCAGCATCCGCCGCATGCCGACCGTTACCGGCAGGCGACTGAGTTCGTCGATGTGGTGACAAAGCTCTGGGACAGCTGGGAAGACGATGCCATCGTCGCCGACAAGGAGAGCGGTCTTTTCGCCGATACCGACCGCATCCATCCTGCCAGTCACGAGGGCGAGTTCTACCGGGTGCGGGGCGCGCTCAACCTGCCACGCTCGCCGCAGGGCAGGCCGGTCTATGTGCAGGCCGGCTCTTCGGAGGACGGCCGTGGCTTTGCTGCCCGGTATGCCGAGGCAATCTTTACCGCGCATCAAACTCTGGAGAGTGCGCGGTCTTTTTATTCCGACATCAAGAGGCGCGTGGCGGCCACGGGGCGCAATCCCGCCCATGTGAAAATCCTGCCGGGGATCAGCCCCTTCATCGCCTCCACCGAAGAGGAGGCGCGAAAGCTCGAGGCGAGTTTCAACGATCTTATCCAGCCGGCCTTTTCGCTTGGGCAGTTGCAGCGCATTACAGGCATTGATCTCTCATCGGCCGATCTCGATCAGCCGTTGCCGAAGGAGGCGGTGGAAGCGACGCGCGCGCAGGCGGATAGCAGCCGGCATCAATTGGTTCTCGATGTCATCGACCGGGAAAATCCGACGATCCGGCAATTGTTGCACCGGCTTGCCGGCGGGCGCGGGCACAAGGTGATTTCGGGAACGCCGGAACAGGTGGCAGACTGGATAGAGACCTGGTTCCGTGAAGGTGCTGCCGACGGCTTCAACATCATGCCGCCATGGCTGAATGGCGGGTTCGATATTTTCGTCGACGAGGTCGTGCCGATCCTCAAACAGCGCGGGCTGTTCCGCGAGGACTTCGAGGGCGACACGCTGCGTGATCATTACGGCCTGCCCCGGCCGGAAAACATCCATACGACCAGGGAGTTGCAAAGGGAACGCGCCTGATGTGGGACGGGCGTGTTCAGGCGGCGGCTTCGAGTGAGCGTGTATCCTCGCGCAACAAGGCGAGTAGAGATGCGATTTCCGGCAGCCGCCGCCTGTCAGGACTGGTCAGAAGATGATACCGGCTGGCGGTCGGCTGAGGTGCGCCGAAAGGTGCGATCAGACGGCCGGTTCGAAGCTCTTCGGAAATGAGCGAGTGGCGCGCAAGGCCGATGCCGTGGCTGGACAAGAGTGCCTCTATCAGCGCGGTCTGACGCGAAAAGCGCGGTCCGGTTGCCGAAAGCCGAAGCGGAATGCGGCAGGCGCGCAGCCAGTTTGCCCATTCGAAGGCAGCATCGGTGCCGTTGCCGCGCAACATCGCAAAAGAGATATCCCGAAGCCGCTCGGGTTCACCACCAAGCTGGTAGCGGGTCGCAAAATCCGGAGTGCAGACGGCACTGACGGTGTCGGTAAAAAGCGGTTCGTGGATGAAACCGGGGATTTGTCCGTGGGTCGCGACGATCGCGCAATCGGCATCGAAATGCGTGAGGTCGATGGTATCGCCCTCGAGAGATTCAATCGAGATATCTACGTCTCCAAGGGCTGGAACGATGGTTCCCAACCGTGGTGCCAGCCATCGGGCCGCAAAACAGCCTTCCGCCAGAACCTTCATCTGCCGCCGGCCGCCGGAGGCCATGAGATCGGAAAGACTGCCGATCATCGTCTCGAAAGCGTCCGCAAGGCCGGGGTAAAGCGTGCTGCCGGCCTGGGTCAGCACCAGTTCGCCGCGCTGGCGGCTGAAGAGTGTTTGCCCGAGATGGGTTTCGAGAATGCGCACCTGCTGGCCGATTGCGGCAGTCGAGACATGCAGTTCTTCCGCCGCCCGCGAGAAGCTGGCGTGACGCGCGGCCACGACAAATGCGCGCAGGGCCGTCAGCGGCGGCAGCCGGGAAAGCGTCGGCAACCGGAAAGCCGCTCTTGCGACCGAAGGAGGGATGAATTCCGTTCTCATGGCCGTTTTCCCTTCATCGCTAGAATACCCGGCCTTCCCTGAGGTGCGTCGTGGTGCCGTTGAGATAGTAGTCGCCGATGACACGCGCCTTGTGGGCAAGCGGATTGTGGTTGTAGACCGTGCGGATGTTGCGCCAGTGGCGGTCGAAATTCCGCTCGCTGGACGTCGCCGATCCGCCGCCGAGTTCGTAAAGGTTGGTGGCGACCGTTAGTGAAAGCTGCGATGCGATAATCTGGGTACGGGCGGTGGCGAGAGAACCTTCCAGCAAAGCCGCTTCTATCGCCTCTTCGTCGCCGCTGGAAAAGGCGGCGGCAGTCCTGTCGAGCGTTCTTGCCGCCTCGCGGATCAGCGTCTTGACGGCGAAGGCACCGGCGCTGATCTCG
Source organism: Agrobacterium sp. K11 (assembly GCF_059429395.1). Lineage (NCBI taxonomy): Bacteria > Pseudomonadati > Pseudomonadota > Alphaproteobacteria > Hyphomicrobiales > Rhizobiaceae > Agrobacterium > Agrobacterium sp. K11. The sequence goes on from NZ_JCAHRB010000002.1 coordinate 134,150, forward strand.
CCGAGCATCTTTTGCACAAAGGGGTCCTGATTGGCGGTTTCGGCGCTGCTGTGGAGCGTGGTGCGCGCCTGGCGCAGAACATAGTCGATGCCGTCGTTGAGTGCACCCTGAACGGCACCGGCGGCAGAGGCAGCGAGGTGCAATTGTCGCATGGCCGAGCTGTGGCGCCCGATCTGGCTGCCGAGCTTGCGGGTCGTCAGTTCATGCGGGAGCACCTCGACATTTTCAAGCAAAACGCCGCCGCTTGCCGTCATGCGCTGACCCATGCTGTCCCAGTCGTCGAGAATGGTGATCCCGGGCCGATCAAGCGGAATGAGGACGCCGACCGGCTGTTCGTCGTCGCCGACAGCGCTGAAGGTGCCGAAATCTGCGAAGGCGGTGCCGGTCGCATACCATTTGCGGCCGTTCAGACGATAACGGTCGCCATCGGCGCTGAGGCGCGTGGTGATTTCGCCGGGGCGTTTGGTCCCCTGTTCCGTGCTGGCGCCCGCAAAGAGCTTGCCGGTGAGGACATTTTCGAGGTGCCGCCGATCCTCAAGCTCGATCGGTGTGAGAGCGAGGTTTTCGGTGAAATTGAAATGGCTGCGGAGTGCGTGCGGAATATTGCTGTCGGCTTCCCCGAGGATCATCAGCACTTCTATATAGTCAGCAATCGAGCCTCCCGGCCCACCCTTGGCCTCGGGGATGCGCAGCGTGCCGATCCTGGCTTCTTTGATCAGGCCGAAGATTTCGAAGGGAAGTTCCCGCTGACGCTCACGGCGAGCGGCATCCTTGGCGGCAACAGCCGCAATGTCCCTGGCGCGGGCCAGAATGTCGTCTCGGCTCGGCACGCCGGAATTATCGGTGGTTGCGGTCTGTATTTTAGGATTGGACATTGCGGATTTTCCCTGAGCGGATGTGATGACCTGCGGCACGGTCGCGCCGCAGGCATTTTCTTCTGGACGATCAGGCGACCGCGCGCGGCTTGACGACCGGGCGGGGAGCCGGTTCGATATTGCGCGGCACGCGGCCTTCGACGGGATGGCTCGGATCGTTGAAGCCGGGTGTCGAGGGATGGCCTGTCGTCACAAGGCTGTCGACCAGCGCCTCGTCTTCCGCATCGATCTTCACATCGAGGGCGCGGACGTAACCGTCCCAATGGTCTTCAGTGCGCGGGCCGGTGATCGCGGCGGTGACGAACTTGTTGTTCAGCACCCAGGCGAGCGCAAAATCCGCTGCCGAAACACCCTTTGATGCGGCGTGCGCCGCAACCTTCTGGGCGATTTCGACCGACTCGGGGCGCCATTCCGTTTCCAGAACCCGCTTGTCGCCACGGCCGACACGGGTATCTGCGCCCGGCTGCTCACCCGGCTGATATTTGCCGGTCAGCACGCCACGTGCCAGCGGCGAATAGGAAACGACGCCCAGCCCGTAATTATGTGCCGCGGGCAGCTGCTCGGCTTCGGCTGTGCGGTTGACGATGTTGTAGAGCGGCTGGCTGGCGATAGGCCGGTCGATGCCGAGCTGATCGGCCAAATGCGAAATTTCGGCAATGCGCCAGCCCCGGAAGTTGGAAACGCCGAAATAGCGCAGCTTGCCCGCACGGATGAGATCGGCAATGGCGCGTACCGGTTCTTCCAGCGGCGCGTCGAAGACGGCGCGGTGGAAATAGAGGATATCGATGTAGTCGGTGTTGAGACGGCGAAGCGAATTCTCGACGGTCTCGATCACCCATTTGCGCGAATGGCCGCCAAGGTTCGGACCCTTGGTGTGGGAATTGACGAATTTCGTTGCCAGAACCCAGTGATCGCGACTGGCCTTGATACCGCGACCAACGACTTCTTCCGACTTGCCGTCGTGATAGACATCGGCAGTGTCGATGAAGTTGATGCCCTGCTCGCGTGCCTTGTCGATGATGCGGAAGGCCACGTCATCCGGCGTCGGGCCTCCGAACATCATCGTGCCGAGGCTCAGCGGTGAAACTTTCAGCGCGCTGCGTCCGAGATAGCGATAGTCGACCATTATGGTTGCTCCTTCAGTTTATTGGGCATGGTGGCAAGCCACGGCGTGGTTCTTGCCGAAAAGGGTGTAATCCGGCGCTTTTTCGCGACAGAGATCGGTGGCGAGCGGGCAGCGGGTGTGAAACCGGCAGCCGGATGGCGGGTTGTGGGGGCTCGGCAGGTCGCCGGAAATGGGCGCTGCCTGCTTGCGGCGCGCGGGATCGGGAACGGCTGCGAGAAGCGCACGGGTATAGGGGTGTTTTGGCGAGGCCCAAAGCTCCGCGGTCGGCGCGCTTTCCACGATCTTGCCGAGATACATGACGAGAACGCGATCGGAAAAATAGCGTACGACCGAAAGGTCGTGGGATACGAAGAGATAGGACAACGAAAGCCGTTTCTTCATCTCCACCAGAAGGTTGAGGATCTGCGCCTGGATGGAAAGATCGAGCGCCGAGACAGGCTCGTCGCAGACGACCAGTTCCGGCTCGAGAACGAGCGCCCGGGCAATGCCGATGCGCTGGCGCTGGCCGCCGGAAAACTCGTGCGGATAGCGGTCAAGTGCATCCGGTGGCAGACCCACCTGCGCGACGATCGCCTCGACGATCTCCCGCTGTTGCGCCCTGTCGCCAATGCCGTGCACCTTCAACGGCCCGGTAAGGATAGTTCGCACCGTCTGGCGTGGATTGAGCGACGCGAATGGGTCCTGAAAGATCATCTGGATGCGGCGGCGGATGCCGCGCAGCTGCGACGACGACATCGCCGTGACATCGGCGCCCTTGAAGGTGATCCTGCCGGAAGTGGGCTCCACCAGCCGCATCAGCGACTTGCCGAGCGAGGATTTTCCGCAGCCTGATTCACCCACCAGCGCCACGGTCTCGCCCGCCTCGATGTCGAGCGAGACATCGTCGACGGCGCGGACTGTTCCGCGTCCTCCCGAATAGTGGGTGGAAAGACTATGCACTGACAAGAGCGTCATCGGATACCTCTTGGGATGTGGGGGATACGAAGGGGCAGGCGGCGTAGCGGCCTTCCGAGACGAGCCTCAGCGGCGGTACGAACTGCCCGCAGAAACCGCGGGCGCTCGGACAGCGTGGCCGGAAGGCGCAGCCGCGCTCCCCCGTGGCGGAAACGATTGAACCCGGAATTTCGATGAGTGGCCCGTCGCGATAATGCTGGCCGTCTTCGGCGCGCGGAGAGGCAGCCAGCAGGCCGCGCGTATAGGGGTGGTAAGGATTGGAGAAAACCGGTTCAGGCAATCCTTCTTCCACCTTGCGGCCGGCATACATGACCATCACCCGGTCGGCCCATTGCGCCACAATGCCAAGATCGTGGGTGATGAGGATGACGGCCATGTTGAGATCGCGGCGCAGATTGTCGAGCAGCTGCAGGATCTGCGCCTGTATCGTCACGTCGAGCGCGGTCGTCGCCTCGTCGGCGATCAGCAGTTTGGGATTGCAGGCAACGCCGATGGCGATCATGACGCGTTGGCGCATGCCGCCGGAAAGCTGGTGCGGATAATCGTCCACGCGGCGCTGGGCGTCGGGAATATTGACGAGGTCCAGAAGCTCGATGGCGCGTTTGCGCGCCTGGTGCCTGTCGATCCTTTCATGGATGCGCAGCACCTCGACGATCTGTTCGCCCACCGTCAGGACCGGGTTCAGCGATGTCATCGGTTCCTGAAAGATCATGCCGATATCGCGGCCGCGAATGCCGCGCCATTGCCGCTCGGAAAGCGGCAGCAGATCGCGGCCTTCGAGCAGAACACGCCCGCCGGTTTTTGCATGCGACGGCAACAGGCCGATCAGGCCGAGCGCAGTCAGCGATTTTCCCGAGCCGCTTTCGCCGACGATTGCAAGCATTTCGCCGGACTGCACATCGAAGCTGACGCCCTTGACCGGTTGGGCTGAGCCGAAGCTGACGGAGAGATCGTGGACTTCGATAAGTTTGCTCATCGGCGTTCCTCCGAAAAACGGGGGTTTAGCGCATCGTTGAGACCGTCGCTGATGAGGTTCAGCGAAATGACGGTGAAGACGATGGCGAGGCCGGGAAGGGCGGTCAGATACCAGGCGGTGCGGATGACATCGCGTCCCGACCCGATCATCGAACCCCAGGAAACACGGTTGGGGTCGCCAAGTCCCATGAAGGAAAGGGCTGCTTCCATGAGGATCGCACCCGCCACCATGACGGAGGAGGTGACGATGATCGGCGGCAGGGCGTTGGGCAGAATTTCCTGAAACACGATACGCGCATGGCCATAACCGAGGCTTCGTGCGGCAAGCACATAGTCCTTCTCGCGGATGGCGCGGAATTCGGCGCGGGTCAGGCGCGCAACAAGTGGCCAGGTAATGATGCCGATTGCCGAGGTTACCGTGGTGACCGAAGGCTGGGCGATGGCGACGAGCACCACCAGCAGCACGAAGTTCGGCAATGTCTGGAAGATTTCGATGATCTTCACGAGAATATCGTCGATGACGCCACCGAAATAACCGGCGAAAGCACCGATTGTTATGCCGATCGTCAGCCCGATCAGGGTGGCGACGACACCGACGGTGAGCGAGATGCGTGCGCCATGCACGATGCCCGCCAGCACATCACGACCCATGGAATCGGTGCCGAGCGGATAGGCTGAGTTCTGGCCGGGCCAGAGGAAGGCGCGGGCAACCATTTCCAGCGGATCGCCCGGATAGATCAGTGGGGCCGTGACAGCGGCGATGAGCACGGTGGCAAGAAACAGCAGCCCAACGATGGCGTTGGGATTGGTCAGGAAAATCTTTAGTTCCCGCCGCAAGCCGCGCCGCGGCACGGAGACGGAGCGGGCTGAAAGCGCGTCCGGCGCATGGATATAGGGCCAGACCTTTTCTTCAGGTTTTTTAGGTTTGGGATTGCTCTCTTTGGCACTGAGTTCGGCCGCGTCGAGAACTGCTGATGTCTGGGAGGAATTCATCGGCTTTCTCCGATGCGGGGGTCGAGCCATGCCTGCAACAGGTCCACGGCGGCATTGACAATGATGACGACAAGGGAAGAGAGAAGCAGAATGCCGAGCAGCACGCTGAAATCGCGGGCCATGACGGCCTCGAAAGCAAGACGGCCAAGGCCTGGCCAGCTGAAGACGGTCTCGACCACGACCGCACCGCCCAGCAGGCCGCCAATATGCATGCCGGCCATGGTGGTGATCGGGATGAGCGCGTTGCGCAGAATATGGCGTGTGGTGAGCCGGAAGGGTGAAACGCCTTTTGCCCGTGCCGTGCGCACATAGTCTTGGGATTTGACTTCCAGCATCGCCGCGCGGGTGAGGCGGGCATAAATCGCCAGAAAATAAAGCGCCAGCGAAAGGGCGGGGAGAACGATATAGCGCAGCCTGTCCAGAAGGGCGTCGAGGCCGGTGAGGCTGCTGCCGATGGTGCTGTCGCCGCCAGACGGAAGCCAGCCGAGCTTGACCGAGAAGGTGAGGATAAGCATCAGGCCGATCCAGAAGCCCGGCACGGAATAAAAGATTAGCGAGCCAATCGAAATGATCCGGTCCGGCAGCTTGCCGGAAAAGAGCGCCATGATGGAGCCGAGGAAAACGCCGACGAAAATCGCAATGCCAAGTGCTGCTCCCATCAGCGCCAGCGTGCCGGGCAACCGCTGGCCGATAAGATCGGCGACCGGCATGCCGTAGCGGGGTGAAAAGCCGAGGCTGAACTGGGCCAGATTGCCGAGATAGTTCATGAGCTGATGGACGACCGGCAGGTCGAGCCCGAAGCGTGAGCGAATTTCGGCCATGGTCTCGACGGTCGCCGAACCCGCTTCCGCGGCCAGCACGTCAGCCGCATCACCAGGCGCCAGCTGCAGCAGGAAGAAGTTCAGGATGACGATACCGAGAACCGTCGGGACGGCCTGAATGGCCACCCGCCTTGCCTGCGATAAAATCCGTTTCGAATTCGACATCGGCTCCAGTCCATTCGCTTGAAAACATGAAATCGCCCGTAAAGGCGTTGGTATTAGTTGACTAATTTTATGGAATTTGTCAAAGAGTAATAGAATTATTTTCTGAAATTTACGGAAAAATGCGCCATAAAGAAAAGATAATTCCTATTTATGAGAATGGTTGGTGCTTCATGCCAATCTCACTCTCGTCTGCGGAACAAACTTCTTCCCAAGCGCGGCCGTTCAGTTTTGCCGGTTTTTCGCCGGTTCAATTAAGGAGAGGTATCGCATGACTGTTTTCAACCAGACGACGCGCCGCGGATTTCTGCTGGCGTCGGTGGCGCTTGGCGTGGTGTCGTTGCCGGGGCTGAAGCTCAACGCAGCAGAGCCGGCAAGCGGCGGAACGGCCACTTTGCTCATCTCATCGGAGCCGCCGGTTCTGACGACGATCGCGCACACGGCCTATAATTCCGTCTACATATCGCCCAAGGTCACCGAAGGGCTGCTGACCTATGATTTCGACCTCAATCCCAAGCCGCTCCTGGCCAAATCATGGGATGTCAGCGGCGATGGCCTGCGTTACACCTACAATCTGAGACCCGGTGTAAAATGGCATGACGGCAAGCCTTTCACATCTGCCGATGTGGCGTTCTCCATCAATACCATCAAGGAAGTGCATCCGCGCGGTCGCAATACATTCCTGAACCTCACTGCTGTCGAGACGCCGGACGAGCTGACGGCGGTTCTGGTTCTTTCCAAACCTGCGCCCTATCTGATCACGGCGCTTGCCGCCGCCGAAACGCCCATCGTGCCGAAACATCTTTATGAGGGTACGAAAGTGACCGAAAATCCGGTCAATCTAGCACCCATCGGCACCGGTCCGTTCAAGTTCAAGGAGTGGGTGCGGGGCAGTCATATCGTTTTCGAGCGTAATGCCGATTATTGGGATGCGCCGCGCCCCTATCTCGACAAGCTGATTGTTCGCTTCATTCCTGATGCTTCGGCCCGGGCGATTGCCATCGAAACCGGTGAAATCGATCTCGCGCCCAGCACGCCGGTCGCCTATAGCGATCTCGACCGGCTGAAGGAGCTGCCGAGCCTCGGCTTCGAGACCAATGGCTATCAATATACCAATTCGATCAGCCGCGTGGAGTTCAACCTCGAGAAGGACGTGTTCAAGGATGTCCGCGTCCGCCGCGCCTTCGCGCATGTCATTGACCGTAACGTCATCTTCAACACGGTCAATTTCGGTTATGGTGCGACGATTACCGGACCGATCAATCCGAAGCTGACGAAATGGTTTGTCGAAGATCTGAAGACCTATCCGATCGATCTGAAGGCGGCCGAAGCGCTGCTGGACGAGGCGGGATACAAGCGCGGCGCGGATGGCATCCGTTTCAAGCTCAATCTGGACTATGTGCCGAGCACCGAGGCCTATCCGCGCGGCGCAGATTACATTCGCCAGGCACTGGCAAAGGTCGGCGTGGATGTGACGGTGCGGACGCAGGATTTCGCCACCTACACGAAGCGCATCTACACGGATCGTGATTTCGACTTTGCCTATGAGGGCATGAGCAATCTCTTCGACCCGACAGTCGGTGTGCAGCGGCTCTACTGGTCCAAGAACTTCAAGAAGGGTGTGCCCTTCTCAAATGGCGCCGCCTACAGCAACCCCAAGGTGGATGCGCTGCTGGAAGCTGCCGCTGTCGAGATCGATCCGGACAAGCGCGTCGCGCAATGGAAGGAAATACAGCAGATCCTCGTCGATGACGTTCCTGCCATCGATATCGTTGCGGCACCTGAAATCACCATCTTCAACAAGCGCATTGCCGATCACACTATCGGTGCAGAAGGCGTCGCGGGCAGCCTGGCCTTCGCGCATATCGCGGCATCCTGATCGTCTCGCCAGCCCCTGCCCGCCGTTTGCGGCGGGCAGGGACATCTCCCTTTCGTCGACGGGCACCGCAGCATCGCTTTCTGGTGTCATCGTTTTCATCGAGGCCAAAGCCATGAGCACGACACTTTCTGAAATCTGGTACACACGTTGCCCGGTGCCCACGCCCGTGGGGCTTGCGGCGCAGCTCGGTTATCTCGCACAGACCTTCGAGGATGTCGGCATATCGCTGAAATCCATCATCGATTCGCCGGATCGCTCCGTCCGGCAGAGCCATTTCAACCACACGCTGGAATGGTCCTTCCGCCACGGCGGTAATGTGCCCCCTATCCGCGCCCGCTCGGAAGGGCGCAATACGCGTCTTATCGGCATTACCTGGACCGATGAGTTCCAGGCGATCATCACCCTTCCGGAAACCGGTATCCGCTCGCTTGCCGATCTCGTCGGCCGCCGTTTCGGTGTGCCGCGCAGACCTGATGGGATTGTCGATTTCATGCGAGCGACAGCATTGAAGGGCATCGTTTCGGCGCTTTCGCTGGAGGGCCGTAAGGTCGAGGATGTCGAGCTGAAGGATATCGTGATCAAGGATTCCGTGCTGGCGACACAGGAGGGACCATCCCTTTTCGGCCTGAAGCGGCGACAATCCTTCGGTGAGGAGATCATCGCGCTGTTGCGGGGTGAGGTCGATGCGATTTTCGTCAAGGGTACTGCCGGTATCGCCGCCGCGAACCTGATCGGCGCCGTGCAGGTGGCGGAATTCGGTTTTCACCCCGACCCGAAGATACGTATCAACTCCGGCTCTCCCCGCGTGCTGACCGTCGACGGTCGGCTTGCCGATGAGCGCCCCGATCTGGTGGAGCGGCTGGTTGCCGCCATTGCCAAAGCCTCGCTCTGGGCAGAGCAGCATCCGGAAGAGACCCGCCGTTTTATCGCGCGCGAGGCGGGTGCGACCGAAGAGCAGGTTCTGGCCGCCAACGGCCCGGATGTCCACCGCCATCTAGGTCTTGGCCTTGATGCAGACCTCGTCGCCGCCGTCGGCCATTACAAGAATTTCCTGCATCAATGGGGTTTCCTTGAAAACGACTTCGATCTCGCTGCGTGGATCGATGACCGTTTTGTCACGGCCAGTGAAAGGGCGGTGGCATGAGCGGCGCTTTATCCGCCGTTCCGAGCTCGGAGCAGCACTTGAATCCCGTCGCCATCGCAACCGCGCTAGCCGAAGATTTCAGCCTGACTGCGGCGGAGTATGACAAAAGCGGCGAATTCGCTGCCGGTAATTTCGAGGCGCTTTTCAAGTCTGGCCTGCTTGGTCTCGTGACGGCTGAAAAGGACGGTGGCTGGGGGGAGGGCATGGAAACCGCGCATGCCGTCATCGCCGCCATTGCCAAGGGTGATCCGTCAACCGCCCTCATCCTTGCCATGCATTACAGCGTTCATGCTGCCATCCGGCGCGGCAGGTGGCCGGCAGATCTCGCGGCAAAAGTGCTGGCCGCCAATAACAGGGAGCGGGCGCTTCTGAACAATGCGCATGCAGAGCCGGGGATCGGTTCCCCGGCCCACGGCGGACTGCCGGAAACGACGGCGCGGATCGAGGGCGATTTCTGGGTGGTCAATGGCCGCAAGAGCTTCGTCACCGGCCTGCCGGGTCTGAAATGGGCGATTGTACTTGCCGTCACGACGGAAGAGGCGCCGCGTCTGATCCAGCTTCTGGTCCCGCTCGATGCGCCGGGCATCGGCCGGGAAAAGGCATGGGAAGCGACAGGAATGTATGCCACCGCCAGCGACGATCTCCTGCTTGAGAATGTGAGGGTGCCGCTCGCCGATATCGTTGCCGAACAGCCGGCGGACGAGCCGTTGCGGCGGGATGAGGCGGACGGTTACAATTTCTTCGTGCTGCTGGCCTCCGTCTATCACGGTGTCGCGCTTTCGGCGCGTGACGCCCTCTTGCGCCATCTGACAGGCCATGTTCCGGCAAGCCTCGGCGCGCCGCTGTCATCCATTCCGCGCATTCAGGAAGGTGTGGGCGAGATCGAGGTACTTCTTGCGGCCAACAGGCGTCTGCTCCGCTCCGTCGCGCGTGATATCGATGCGGGTGAGAGGGTAGGCACGGATGCGCTCGCCGTTCGTCATGTGGTGATCGACAATGCGCTGGCAGTGACGGATCTGGCGCTGGAGCTTGGCGGCAATCGCGGCCTTCGCCGGGACTATAATCTCGAGCGGCATCACCGCGACGCCATAACGGCAAGGGCGCATGCGCCGCAAAGCCACATGATCCGAACTATCCTCGGCCGTCAGAGCATCAAGGCTGTTGGCGGCTGACCGTAGAAGACATGGGCGGCTTTGTTTGGCAGGCCGCCCATGTTGACGCCGCCCGCATCAGTCCCGGAGTAGCGGCAACAGCTTGTCGCCCTGCCGTTCAATTTCCTGAAGATAGGGCGTGTCGGAAAGCACGAAATGGGTGATGCCAAGCGCGCGGTATTTGCGCAGCGACGCGGCGACGTCTTCCGCCGAACCGACGAGCCATGTCGTTGCGGCACCGCCTCCGCCAAATTTGCCGGGTGCGGTATAAAGATTGTCGTCCAGCACATCGCTCTGCGTGTGCAGATCCAGCAGGCGGCGCTGGCCGACCGCGACACCTTGCAGATGATCGTTCCAGCGCACGCCATTGTTCGCAGCCATCTCCGCCACCTTTGCTTCCGCATCGCGCCAAGCCTCAGCCGTGGTTTCGCGCACTAGCGTGGTGATCCGCAGACCGAATTGCAGCGGCGGCAGATCACGGCCGAGGGTCTCACTGAAATGTCTGAGACGTTCGATCCTTTCGCGCACGCCGGCGAGCGGTTCGCCCCAGAAGAGCTGGACATCGGCTTCAGTTGCGGCAACCTGTTCGGCGGCCTCGGACGCGCCGCCGAAATAAAGTTTGGGATGTGGCCGGCCGGCACTCTCGCTGATGCGCGGCGAGACGGTGGAGTTCTTGACCCGGAAATGGTCGCCATTGAAAGTGACGTTTTCCTCAGTCCAGAGCCGCCGCACCAGCCGCATGAACTCCTTCGTGCGCGCATAACGCTGCGCCTGATCGCCTTCTTCGTCGCCATAGGCCGCAAGCTCGTCCCTGCCGGAAACGACATTGATTCGTACCCGGCCACCAGAAAGCTGATCGAGCGTGGCGGCGGCCGATGCGAGATTGGCCGGCTTCCAGTAGCCGGGGCGGATAGCGATCAGTGGCTCGAAAGTGGTGGTACGCGCGGTAAGCGACGCCGCAACCGTAAAGGTATCCGGACGCCCCCAGCCTGTGCCGATCAACGCGCCCTTCCAGCCATGGTTTTCCAGCGCCCTGGCATGGGTAGTTAAAGTATCGAGGCTGTTGTGGTTTTCGCTGACGGCGTCGCCCCGATGTCCGGGTTTGACGTCATTGGGGATGTACCAGAGAAATTCGCTCGTGCTGCTCACATTATCCGCCTGAATTTTCGCTTTATGTCGCGGTGGAATGGCCCTGCCGAGGCTCGGCATTTGCCATTTTGAGGTTCGGGAGGTTGAGGTCTCCGACAGTGCGAGAATGACAAACCGGCGGCGGCACGGCCAAGCAGCGGCGTTTCTTTTGGAATGCGGCAGAGGAAAAGCTTTCCGCGCGGTTTGCTCGATTAGAACATATTTTCTATGGAAAATATTTTAGGCAATGATTCCACATGCGCAGTGCCAAGGCTGCTGCCGAGAACGTATTTTTTGCCGCAACGGAATTGTCTGGATCGATTTTTCTCGAGTTCGGAAAAGCTGAGCAAGGCAATAGTCGACTAAAATTGCGAAATTCACCATTCTTGGCACACCCCGCCCGCAAACCACGGAGTAGGCATGTGTACCACCTTGATTGTCCCCGGCCTCAACGGTTCGGATGAGGGGCATTGGCAGCGGCACTGGCTGCTGGAAGATTCGGAGGCGCAGCTGGTCGATCAGCAGAATTGGGAATGCCCGGTTCTTGAAGACTGGCTTGAGCGTCTGGAAGCGGCGCTCGCCGCAACCGAAAGCGCCTATATTGTCGCCCACAGCCTGGGTTGCCTGCTCGTCGCCAATATGGCGACACGACCCGTGGCCAGCAAAATCAGGGGTGCGCTTCTGGTGGCGCCCGCCCATCTCGACAGAGTGGAGGCAATGCATCCATGCATCGTCCGCTTCGGCGCATTTCCTCGGTCGCCGCTCACCTTCCCCAGTCTCGTCGTAGGTAGCATGAACGACCCCTATATGAATCCAGACGAGTTAGCCCGCACCGCTGCTGACTGGGGAAGCGATATCGTCAATCTCGGCTCCGTTGGACACATCAATATTGCCGCCGGTTTCGGCCGGTGGTCCGAGGGCTATGCTCTTTTCGCACGCCTGAAAGCAGCGTCCGAAATCAAGGCCAGCAGATCGAGGAAGCGCAGATCACCCGTTCTGCACGGTGCGCTGCTGCAGGGTGATGCCGGCGCTCTATAGTCTTTTCGTCCCAAGTCCGTGCTTTGAGCGGCCATCGTGTCGACGCCATTGCGATGACCCCTTTATTGGTGGTTCGAAACGGAATTTTTTCCGCTGCCGCAACCTTAGTCCACGTTTGCCGGCAATCCGCCAATTATAGAATAGTAATTTTATGGAAAATATTGACCAATCTGGGCGCTCGCCGGAGGATAGAGCGAATTGATCAAAGGAGGCGCACATGCCGCAGGGACTTCATGCGTTTACTGTCGATCTGTTCGGTCTGGCCAGGCGTAGGCCGCGAGGGGATGATCAGGGCAGGCTCCAGCCGCTGGATCATTCCGGTCGTATCAAGCGGGAAAAGAGCGATCTCGACCTTGAGCGGGAAGAGATTTACGAAATGAATTTCGCGATGCTCGGACTTTATCCGGTCCTCTGACACAGGGAGGCGAAAGGTTTGTTTTCGCTTCCCAGACCCATTTCCCAGCGGAGATAAACTCTCCTTGCGGCACGGAAATTGGAACAAAATTTCTTAAACGCGGCGGGGAATTGGCTACCCTTTTAGTACCCAGCCGAATTGCCCGATGGGCGGATTGCAAAGGACCTGTCGATGAGCACAGCTGACAAACCACTCGATTTTCTGTGGTTCATACCCACCTCAGGCGACGGCAGCTATCTTGGCTCCGACGATCTGTCACGACCCGCCGATCCCGGCTATTTCCGGGAAATAGCGCAGGCTGCGGATCGGCTCGGTTATTCCGGGGTGCTTATTCCTACCGGCGTCGCCTGCGAGGAATCCTTCATCCTCGCGGCCAATCTCGCCGCCTATACCGAGAAACTGAAATTCCTCGTCGCCATCCGTCCGGGCGTTGCCTCGCCGGCCTATTATGCGCGGCTGGCCTCCACGCTGGACCGTGTTTCCCATGGTCGGCTGCTTCTCAACATCGTCGTTGGCGGCAGCGCGCAGGAGCTGGCTGGTGATGGCATCTTCCTGCCGCACGACGAGCGTTACGACCACGCTGACGAGTTCTTCCAGGTGTTCAATTCGTTGATCGAAAATGGCAAGGGAGATCTCGACGGCAAATATATCAAGGCACAGGGTGCCAGGCTCGGCCTGCCACCGGTGCAGGAACCGCGTCCGCCGCTTTATTTCGGCGGCTCCTCCGATGCCGGGATCGAGTTCTCGGCCGGTATCACCGACAAGTATCTGACCTGGGGTGAGCCGCCGGCACAGGTGGCGGAAAAAATCGCCAAGGTTCGCGCCGCCGCAGCGAAAAAAGGGCGAGAAGTGACATTCGGCATTCGCCTGCATTTCATCGTGCGCGAAACCGATGAGGAGGCCTGGGCCGATGCGGACAAACTGATTTCCAAGCTTTCCGACGAAACCATCGCTTCCGCTCAAGAGGCCTTCTTAAAGGCGTCGGATTCGGTCGGTCAGGCAAGGATGCGGGCGCTGCATAATGGCCGGCGTGACCAGCTTGAAGTCTCTCCGAACTTGTGGGCGGGAATCGGTCTTGTCCGCTCTGGCGCCGGCACCGCGCTGGTGGGTTCGCCGAAGACAGTTGCGGCGCGGCTGCGGGAGTATCAGGCGCTGGGCATCGATACCGTCATCGCATCGGGCTATCCGCATCTGGAGGAAGCCTACCGTCTATCCGAATTGCTGTTTCCGGAAATCGGGCTTGATGGGCCACGTAATCAGATCCGTTCGTCTTTCGGCACGAAACAGGTTTTCGGCGGCGGCGGCCACGGCGGTAACGTCAAGCTGGTATCCGGCTCGTGATCAATCGCCGGAAGGCGGTCGGCCCCGTCTTCCGGTTAGCCTTTCCTATGGGCGTCATTCGGCGGAGCGTTCACGGGAGAGCGGCATATAAAACATTATTTCCATAGAATATAAGTATTATGGAAAACGATGTCTATTTCACGCCCCGCCGCCGCTGCTAACTATTGAGCAACAAGCTGTTTTCAGGAGCGATCGATGACATTGCAATATGCGGCCAAGGATCAACAGTTCATCAATCTCCGCGATCCCGTCTCTGGCAAGGCGCCGGATGCCGATAGCCTTAAGGCGGCGCTCAGGACGCTGGGCGGCGGTGTCAGCGTCATTACGGCGGGCGAGGGTGATGCGCGCACGGGTGCTACGGTAACATCCGCCACCGCCCTGTCGGTCGATCCGCCAAGAATTCTGGTTGCGCTCAACCGCTCCTCCTCCACATGGCCTGTGGTGCAGCGCTTCGGCCATCTGGCGGTGAATATTGTCGGCCCGAACCATCAGTTCATCGCCAACCAGTTTGCCGGTGTTGGCGGTCTGAAAGGTGTGGACCGTTATCGCGGCGCGGAATGGACCCGTCTGGCGAGCGGCGCGCCCATCCTCGAGGACGCCGTTGCCGCGATCGATTGCACTATCGAGGAGGCGATCGAGCGCCACAGCCACGTCATCATCATCGGCAAGGTGGAGGCGATCCGCATCGGATCGGGTTACTCGCTGGTCTATCAAAACGGCCGTTATCATTCGCTGGACTGAGCTCCGGCCTTTCCGGCGCTTTCACTGGGTCATTCTTTGAGGGAGTTGAGCATGGGATCTGTCACGCCGCTCGGCGAAAGAATTCGTTTCGTGTCCCCGCGTCTCGGCGCGGATGGGGATGTACTGACCGTTGCCCGGACGATTGCCGAAAAATGCGCGGTGGAAAGTGCCGCACAAATCCACGCGCGGATTGCCCGTTCCGGCCTTCTCGCCCTCTCCGTTCCAAACGATCTGGGCGGGGCGGACATCACAAACGACGTTCTCTCGCAAGCTCTCTCGATTATTTCCGCGGCTGATGCGGAGGCTGCGCATGCGCTTGCCGAACACTTCACGGCGCTTGAATTCATCAGGAACGCCGGTAGCGAAGAGCAGCGCAAGACCCTCTTCGCCCGCCTCGATCTTGGCGAGACTTTTGCGCTTGCCTCATCTGACGCCGGCGTGGATCAGGCGGTTCTGTTGACTGGCGATGACTATGGCTTGCGGCTGCCCGCTGACATTGCCCGATCTGTTACCTCAGATGCAGACTGGATCGTTGTCCCGGCAGTCAACACGGCAGGGCAGGCCGTGCTCGTTGTTCTTCGCAATCGCCCGGATACATCATGGGACGGCCTGCTGCGCGCCGATCAGGTCGCGTTTCTTGCCCAGGGCGCTGGAAATCTGGCAGCCTCCGTTTTCACCCTTCTGAAGGCCGCCGTGGCTCTGGGTGAGAAACAGCGTGAGCTTTCAGCGTTGCTGATTGACAGATTGGCCGAGGAAGGTGATGCGCGCCCCCTTATCGGCGAAATATTTCTCGCAATCGAATTGCTGAAGGCACAGATTTCCCGCCTCGCGGCCAATATCGATGCGGCGCAGGTGGGGGCGGAAAGCGTGACCTTTCGCTCTGTCCGCAACAATGCCATCACGCTGGAAATTCTAATGGCCCGTCTCGGCCTTATCGATGGTGCAAGCGAATCCGGGCTGATTGCGACCCTGGGAGACGATCTGCGCCGGCAGTAAACGGCGCTTATTCGCCTGCCGGAATAAATTGCGCGTCTTGTCCGCCTTTTGCCACGAATTGTGCGAGCGTCATATTGTCCAGGATTGTTGCGATGGCGTCCCGCACGTCCGTCATCGAAACCCTGACCTGACAGGTCTCGGGATCGTCGCAGTCGTCGCAGGCTTCAAAAGCGGTGCGGCTGGCACAGCGGATGGGGGCCAAGGGCCCGTCCAGCGTTCGGATGACCTGCCCGATCATGATTTCCGATGGCATTTTCGACAGCGAATAACCGCCATTCGGTCCCTTCTTGGAACGCAGAATGCCGCTGTTGCGCAGTTCCAGAAGAATAGTATCCAGAAATTTTTTCGGAATATTGTTGCGGGTTGCAATCTCGGTCACAAAGGCGGTCTCGCCCTGGGGCAACCGCGCCAGATCGACAAGAGCCTTTAGTCCGTATTTGCCTTTTTTGGTCAACATCGCATGATCCGCAAAGAGGGCCAGCACCTTCTGAGTGCCGGGTTATGGTGTTCTCAACTTACTAAGTAGTTTTTACCGAATTCCCGCGCAAGTCCGTTTCGTCCCGGCTCGATGCACAAAGCGGCTTTACACCATCGTTTTTCGCCCCGTTTCCTCATCGTTTCGGATTGCTTTGCCAAAGACGCCTGCCGAAACCATAGCGGGAAATAATATTTTCTCTGATCGCGTCGCAACGTGGAACGAACGTCCTTTATTACTATATAAAATCAGTAGACAAAGTATGCATCAAAAGACGTGCGAGGTGATGATGTATACTCTCAGTTTGCTGGACAAGAGCCCTGTTCCAACGGGTGAGAACGCGGCAAGCGCGTTCCGCGACACGATCAATCTCGCCAAACGCGCCGAAGAACTGGGCTATCGCCGATTCTGGGTGGCAGAACATCACAATTCGCCGGAGCTTGCCGGTTCCGCGCCGGAAGCGCTGGTTGCATGGATTCTGGCGAAGACCTCTCGTATCCGCGTCGGCTCGGGCGGTGTCATGCTGCAGCATTACAGCCCCTACAAGGTCGCCGAGGTTTTCAACGTGTTGTCGTCGCTCGCCCCCGGTCGGGTCGATCTCGGCGTCGGCAAGACACCGGGCGGGCTGCCGCTTGCGACGTCTGCCCTACAGCAGGCCTATGATCCCGCCCGCAAGCCGGATTTCGAAACGGCTTTTGGTGAACTTACCACGTTTCTCTCCGGTGCCGCACCGCAGGGGCATGCGCAGGCCGGGTTGCAGGCAACACCGTTGCCGCCGGTTGCGGTGGAACGGTTTCTGCTCGGTGCCAGCCCGGAAAGCGCAAGGCTTGCAGCTTCCAGAGGATGGAATTTCGTCTTTGCCGGCCACCTCAATGGTGATCCGGAGGTTCTTCGCAGCAGCCTCTCGGCTTTCCGTGAGGAGAGCGGCGGCAGGGCGCCGATCCTTGCCCTCTCCGTCTTTGCCGCGAGTGATCCCGACCATGCGGCGCGGCAGGTGGAAGGTCAGCGCATCTACCGGGTGTTCCTCAGCGACGGCAAGGCGTTCAAC
The DNA here is from genome assembly GCF_059429395.1 of Agrobacterium sp. K11. Taxonomy (NCBI): domain Bacteria; kingdom Pseudomonadati; phylum Pseudomonadota; class Alphaproteobacteria; order Hyphomicrobiales; family Rhizobiaceae; genus Agrobacterium; species Agrobacterium sp. K11. Next base: position 151,412 of record NZ_JCAHRB010000002.1, read on the forward strand.
CTTGGCCGCCGTGAACAGGCGGAAGAATTCGCCCGCCAGTCCGGCGATACCGATTATCGCATCGAGGAGCGTAAGCCCAACGTCCTGCATGGCGGGCCGGACGATATTCACAAGGCGCTGCGCGCGCTTTCCGATGAGCACGGTATCGAGGAATTCATCGTGGAGCCGCCGCATGTGGGGGCCGATCAGAGGCTCGCCTCGATCGAATTGCTGGCCACACACCGCCTTTCCAGGGCCGCGTGAACTTGTCCTCAGGAGGAAATGACATGACGAAAAAGACAATCCGTTTCGGCATCATGCTCCAGGGCCCCGGCGGGCACATGAACGCCTGGCGGCACCCGAAAAGCCCTGTTGATGCCAGCGTCAACTTCGATTTCTTCAGGAAGAACGCGCTGAAGGCAGAAGCCGCCGGCATCGCCTTCGCCTTCGTTGCCGACGGGCTTTACATCAACGACAAGTCCATTCCGCACTTCCTCAACCGGTTCGAGCCTTTGACCATCCTTTCGGCGCTCGCCTCCGTCACCTCGAAGATCGGTCTTGCCGGCACGGTTTCGACCTCCTACAGCGAGCCCTTCACCATCGCGCGCCAGTTCGCCTCGCTTGATCTTCTGAGCGGTGGCAGGGCCGGCTGGAATGCAGTGACGACGCCACTCGAAGGTACGGCGAAGAACTACAGCCGCAACCATCCCGAACATGCGCTGCGTTACGAGATCGCCGATGAATATCTGGAGGTGATCAAGGGCCTGTGGGACAGCTGGGACGACGATGCCTTCGTGCGTAACCGCGAGACGGGACAGTTCTTCGACAGGCAAAAACTCCACACGCTCGGCCACAAGGGTCGCTTCTTCCAGGTGGAAGGTCCGCTGAACATCCAGCGTTCGCCGCAGGGACAGCCGGTGATTTTCCAGGCGGGTTCTTCGGATGCCGGTATCGGGCTTGCGGGCAAACATGCCGACGCCGTTTTTACTAATTCTGCATCGCTCGAGGAAAACCAGACATTCCTCAAGCGCGTGAAGCAGAGTGCTGTCGCGCAGGGCAGGTCCGCTGCCGACGTGAAGATTTTCCCTGGCATCGGGCCGATTGTGGGCGAGACGCAGGAGGAGGCGGAAGCGAAATACAACATCATCCGCAACCTCATCACCATCGAGGATGCGCTCGCCTATCTCGGCCGTTTCTTCGACCACCACGACTTCAGTGTCTATCCGCTGGATGAGCCTTTCCCCGAACTTGGCGAGATCGGCAAGAATAGCTTCCGTTCGACGACCGACCGCATCAAGCGCCGTGCGAAGGAAAAGAGCCAGACGTTGCGCGAAGCGGCGCTGGAGGCGGCGACCCCGCGCGAAGGTTTCATCGGAACTCCGGACAAGGTGGCGGACGAGATCATCCGCTGGGTTGAGCACGATGCGGCCGACGGTTTCATTCTGGGCTTCCCGGTGATTGCCGAAGGGCTGGATGATTTCATCCGCCTCGTCATACCGGTGCTGCAACGGCGCGGATATTTCGAACCGCATCTGGAAGGCAGAACGCTGCGTGAGCATCTCGGCCTGCCTTTCAAGGAGAGCATCTATTCCCACGCTGAAAGCGGTTCCAGCAAGGCGATCGCATAAAAGCGGGGTCGGGCGGCAGCCATTGCCGCCCGGAGAGAATTTCAAGGTGCTGTGCGGGTAAAGCGCAGCGCAGGAGACCAGAACCATGAATATCCGCATTGACGGCGCGCGTCCGCAGGACGACGCCGAACGGGGAATCCTTGCCTTCATCGAGGAAAGCATCGCCATCCGGCACGATCTTCACCGACATCCGGAGCTTTCGCTTGGGGAAAAGCGCACGGCGGCGCTCGTTGCCCGTTATCTCCTCTCCTTCGGATATGAGGTGACCGAGGGTGTCGGGGGCCATGGCGTCGTCGCCACCTTGAAACGTGGTCATGGTGACAAGCGTCTGGGTATCCGCGCCGATATCGACGCCCTGCCCATCGTCGAGGAAACCGGTCTTGCCTATGCCAGCCAGACACAGGGTGTGATGCATGCCTGCGGTCATGACGGTCACACGACTATCCTGCTCGCCGCTGCCCGTTATCTAGCTGAAACATCGAGTTTTTCCGGCACGCTGACGCTGATTTTCCAACCCGCCGAGGAAATCGGTGCGGGTGCTAGAGCGATGATAAAGGACAGGCTTTTCGAGCGGTTTCCCGTCGATGCCGTGTTCGGGCTGCACAACTGGCCGGGTGTCGAAACCGGACAATTCGGCTTTGTCGAAGGGCCTGCCATGGCCTCCGTCGACAAGGCGAAGGTTCGGATCATCGGCAAGGGCGGGCACGGGGCGGCGCCGCATGAAACGGTTGATCCGGTTCTTGCCTCGGCAAGCTTCGTCACCGCCTTGCAGAGCATCGTCTCGCGCAATGTCGACCCGCGAGACATGGCGGTGCTGACGGTAGGCTCCATCCATGGCGGAACTGCTTCCAACGTCATTCCCGAGAGTGTCGAACTGCAGATTACCGCGCGGGCCTTTTCGCCCGCCGTGCGCGACAGACTGGAGGAGCGGCTTCCCGCCCTTGCCAAAGCACAGGCGGAAAGCTTCGGCGCAAGCGCCGATGTCACCTACTCCCGTGGCTTCCCCCCCGTCATCAATCACATCAGGCAGACAGCTTTTGCCCGCGACGTCGCCAAACGGCATTTTCCAGCCGAACAGGTTGCAGAAGGCTTTCAGCCGCGTACGGCGAGCGAGGATTTCGCCTTCATGCTTCTGGAGCGGCCGGGCTCCTATCTCTTCGTCGGCAATGGCGACAGCGCGCCGCTGCACAGCCCTCACTACGATTTCAACGATGCGATCATTGCGCCTGCGGCACGCTTCTGGGTGCGCCTGGCCGAAGCATACCTCTCCTGATGCAACGAGTTTAGGACAATGAGATGAGCGACAGTTTTCTCTACACATCGGTCAAGGATCCGCTCGCAACTCCGCTTCTGGAGGAGTTGCTGTTCGAATATGACAGCCGCTACGGCACATATTTCAACGCGGAAGGCGCCAAGGCGGAACTTAACAAATATCCGCCGGAGGCTTTCAGCCCGCCGTCGGGCAATTTCCTGCTGCTCTTGCGTGGCGGCAAGGCGATCGCCGGCGGTGCCTTCATGCGCTACGACGAGGAAACCGCCGAGTTCAAGCGGGTCTGGACCCATTCGGCCCACCGTCGGCAGGGGCTTGCCAAAATAGTGCTTCAGGAGCTGGAGCGGCAGGCGATCCGGCAGGGTTACGCCCGTGTCTATCTGACCACGGGCTTCCGCCAGCCGGAAGCGGTCGGCCTATATCTCACCAACGGTTATCGCGCGTTGTTCGATACGTCGGCCGATCCTGAAACGATCAGGTCGCTGCCTTTCGAAAAATGGCTTGCCGATAGCGCCTCCGCCTCCGTTGCGGAAGGCGCGTCGATACCGGCGGCCCGGCCGCATTCTTCCCCGGCCCACCCGTGAAAGGCTTTTTCAGATGACGATAGCCTCTGATTTTCCGCATGTTGCATTGAGCGAGCAGAAGGGTGAACCGATCAAGGGTGGGTATTCCCATTTCCGCATCGTGCCGGCCCGCTACCCCTTGCGGACCGTGGGAACAGTCTTCTCCGTACTCATCATTGCGGCCGTTCTGCATTCCGTTTTCGGCAATCCGCGCTGGGGCTGGGATGTCTTTGCGGAATGGTTTTTCGCTGAACCGGTGTTGATCGGCTTAGGACGGACGCTGCTGCTGACCGCGCTCGGTGCGGTGCTCGGCTTCGCGCTGGGAACGCTGCTGGCGCTTGCCCGCGTTTCACGCTCGCCGCTGCTGGTTGCCGTATCCTGGACCTATATCTGGATTTTTCGATCCATTCCGCTGATCGTGCTTTTGCTGATCCTCAACAACCTCGGTTATCTCTATGAGACCGTGACGATCGGTGTGCCCTATACCGGCATCAACTTCTTCAGCTGGAATACCACGCAGCTGATGACGCCGTTTGCGGCCGCCGTTCTGGGGCTGACGCTCAATCAGGCCGCCTTCGCATCCGAAATCGTCCGTGGCGGCATTCTCTCGGTTGATCAGGGGCAGCTTGAGGCTGCCGCAGCACTCGGCCTTCCCCGGCGGCGGCAGGCGTCCCGCATTGTTCTGCCGCAGGCGATGCGCTCCATCTTGCCCACCGCCTTCAACGACATCATCGGCCTCGCCAAGGGGACTTCGCAGGTCTATATCCTTGCCCTGCCGGAGCTGTTCTACACGATCCAGATCATCTATCGCCGAAATCTGGAAGTGATCCCGCTGCTGATGGTCGCGACCGTCTGGTATCTGGTGATACTGACGGCGCTTTCGATCGTGCAGCACCATATCGAGCGGCATTTTTCACGCGGTGCACTGCGCAATCCGCCGTCGTCACTGTTCGCCACGATTTACCGCACCTTCCTGCCGCGCAAACCCTTGCCTGAAGCCGTGGAAACGGTGGCCACGACAGCCGTAAGGCCCGAGCGTTCGGTGCCTGCCCGTGCCGTGAGCTTTCAGCTCGGAAATCGTGGCGGGTCGGTCAATATTCATGGCGTTTCGAAATCCTTCGGGTCGCTGAAGGTGCTTGATGATATCAGCCTTTCCATTCCGGCAGGCAGTGTTACCACCATTCTCGGCCAATCCGGCTCCGGCAAGTCCACATTGCTGCGCTCCATCAACCATCTCGAGCGTGTCGATGACGGTTTTATCGCCATGGACGGTGAATTGGTCGGTTATCGTCAAAAGGGCGATACGCTTTATGAGCTGAAGGAACGGGAAATCCTCAAGCGCCGCGCCGAAGTGGGCATGGTGTTTCAGAGCTTCAACCTGTTCCCGCATCTGACCGCGCTTGAAAACATCATTGAAGCACCCATCGCCGTTCGTGGCATATCGAAAGAGCAGGCGCAGGCCGAGGCGCGCGATCTTCTGGCTCGCGTCGGCCTTGCCGAAAAAGCTGGCGCTTATCCCCGTCAGCTTTCCGGCGGTCAGAAGCAACGCGTGGCGATCGCCCGGGCGCTGGCGTTGCGGCCGAAGGTGTTGCTGTTCGATGAGCCGACATCCGCGCTCGATCCTGAACTCGTCAACGAAGTGCTTGATGTCATCAAGGAGCTTTCCCGCTCCGGCGTCACGCTCATCATCGTTACCCATGAAATCGGTTTTGCCCGTGAAGTCTCCGACAGGGTCGTCTTCATGGAACAGGGCCGCATCATCGAAACAGGTACGCCGGACCAGGTGTTCAACAGCCCTGAACATCCCCGCACCGCCGAATTCCTCGCAAAAGTTCTCTAATCAAAACAACAAAGGAAACACTCGCATGGCTTTTTCATCGAAATTATTGTCGTTGCTTGCAGGCGGTCTTTTCACCGCTACCACCGCGCTGATACCGGCTGCGCATGCGCAGGAAATCGACCTGTCGCCGGAGCAGAAGGGGCGAGTGCGCGCCGAGAAGGTGGAAGAAGCGATCAAGCTTCTGCCCGCTGGCCACAAGTTCGTCGCGGATGGAAAGTTGACGGTCGCGACCGTGCCTTTCCGGCTGCCGCTGGTCGATTATGCCAGCGATACGAAAACGCCTATTGGCGTGGAGCCGGATATCGCCCAGCTGGTTGCTGATAGTCTTGGCCTTGAACTTCAGCTAGTTCCCATCGCCTGGGCCGATTGGCCGCTGGGTCTCACCTCCGGCAAATATGATGCCGTCACCTCCAACATCACGGTCACTGAAGCCCGCAAGGAAAAGTTCGACTTCTCCAGCTACCGCAACGACCTGCTCGGCTTTTACGTCGGCAGCAACAGCAAGGTGACGAGCATCAGCAAGCCCGAGGATGTGGCCGGGCTGAAGGTTATCGTCGGCGCTGCCACCAATCAGGAGCAGATCCTGCTGAAATGGATCAAGGACAACAAGGCCAAGGGTCTGGCCGACACTGATGTGCAATATTACGACGATCAGGCCGTGCTCGATGTCGCCCTGCAATCCGGCCGCGCGGACGCCTATCTCGGCCCCAACGCGACGTCAGCCTTCCAGGCAGCAAGCCAGAAGAAGACCAAGCTCGTTGGTACCTTCTCCGGCGGCTGGCCGGAAGCGGCGGAAATCGCCGTTGCCTCCAAAAAGGATGCCGGAATTGCCGCAGCCATCACGGCGGCACTGAACGCCTAGATCAAGAACGGCAATTACGGCAAGGTTCTCGCCCGCTGGAACCTCGGTTCGGAAGCCATCACCGAATCCCGCACCAATCCGCCCGGTCTGCCCAAGAGCTGAGTGCTGGTTTGCTGCCAGAAAGCTGAGTTTCCACAAAGCTGAGTTGAAGGTGGGACATCACTCAGCCGGTAGCGCGGGCCTCCTCCCGTCCGCGCTACCTCCGTCCCGCAATTCATTTTATCGGGGAGCCAGAATGGCACTCACCTCTCGTCTTGCCACAGTCACGTTCGGCGTTTTTCTCTCTGTCGCCGCTTTCGGGTCGGCTTTCGCAACTGATGTCTTCGATCTTTCGCCAGACCAGCCTGGCCGGATCAGGGTAGAAAAAGACCCCGCAGCGATTGCCGCCATCCCGAAAGACTTCAAGTTCATCACCCCGGGCAAACTCACGGTCGCGGTTGCACCTGGCGGACCACCGCTCGCGACCTATGCGACGGACGCCAAGACCGTGGTGGGTGCCGATCCGGACTATGCGCTTGCGGTGGCTGATAGTCTCGGCCTTGAGCTTGAGCTGGTTGCTGTCGCCTGGGCCGACTGGCCGCTGGGGCTTGCCTCCGGCAAATACGATGCTGTCATTTCCAATGTCGGGGTGACCGAGCAGCGCAAGGAGAAGTTCGACTTCTCCACCTACCGTCAGGGCCTGCACGGCTTTTTCGTGAAGTCCGACAGCGGCATCACCGCCATAAATGAGCCGAAGGATGCGGCGGGCCTGAAGATCATCGTCGGCGCTGGCACCAATCAGGAGCGTATTCTGCTGAAATGGAATGACGAGAATGTAGCCGCCGGTTTAAAGCCGCTCGAGCTGCAATATTATGACGACGAGGCCACCCGGCTTGTCGCGCTTTCTGCCGGGCGGGCCGATGTGATCGTCCAGCCGCATGCGCAGCTGGTCTTCATCGCCGCGCGTGACAAGACCATCAAACGTGTCGGAACACTCTCCGCCGGCTGGCCGGAACGTTCGGATGTCGCCATCACCACCCGCAAGGGTTCGGGACTGGCCGATGCGCTGACGCTCGCCACCAACGATCTGATCAAGAGCGGCGCTTACGCGAAGATACTGGAACGCTGGCAGCTTTCGGAAGAGGCCTTGCCGGAATCGAGAACCAACCCACCCGGCCTGCCGAAAAGCTGACCGGTCGAATAAATGCGGTGGACGGCAGCACCCGCAGGTCATGCCTGCGGGTGCTGTTTTATTCGTCTGTTGGCCTGCGCGGAACAATCAGAAATCTGCGACCTTGCCCCATGACGAGTCAAGGAAACGGCTGGGATGATACGGGGCGGGGTCAACGATCGGGGTTGAACCCGTCACGATATCGGCGATCAGGTGGCCAGCGCCGGGGCCGATGCCGAAACCGTGGCCGCTGAAACCGGCGGCGAGAATGAAGCCGGGCAATTCGCTGGTCTCGCCGATGGCGGGCACACCATCCGGCGTGCTGTCGATGAAGCCGGCCCAGGCAGCGGATATCTGGGTTTTGCGGAGTGCAGGCAGAAGTTCCAGCGCCCTTTTGTGGGTCTCACGTATGGCGGCGGCATTCGGTTTCGGATCGAGAATACGAACCCGTTCCATCGGCGTCGGCGCATCGAGCCGCCAGTGCTTCAGCGTTTCGTGCCCACCGCGAACCCCTTCCAATCCACCCGGCCGCAGGCTGCGCCAGCGTTTGAGGAACATCGGAACGAATTCGCGTGCAAACCGCATTTGCTGCGCGGTCGGGTCGATGCGACCGAGGCCGCTGATGGCGAGCGTGTAACCGCCGTTGCTCCGGCGTGTTACAGAAACGGCTTTTGTATGCAGCGCATCCGGCAGTCCTTCCGCACCTGCTGTGACGGACAGGATCGAGGAGCGGACAGCGGCCTGCGGAAAACGAATTCCGAGCTGGCGGCAGAAGGACGAGGCCCAGGCACCGCCGGACATGATGGCGGTTTTGGTGCGGATCGTGCCTTTTTCGGTAACGACGGCGCTAACGCGACCACCTTCCGTCTCCAGACCGCGCGCGGCGCAATTCTGGTGCACCGTTCCGCCCAGCTTCATGAGGGCACGCGCGACGGCCGGCGCCGCCATCGAGGGATCGGCGGTGCCGTCCGTTGGCGAAAAGACGCCACCCTTCCAGCGTTTCCCAGTCGCGCGTCCGCGGTTGCTCGCCTCATCCGCGCTCAACATATGCGTCGTCACGCCTGCGGTGATGGCAAAGTCGCGCCAGCGCGCCCAGCCGGCAATTTCAGCTTCGTTGTCGCTCAGGTAGAACAATCCGCAGCGGCGGAAACCGGTGTCTTCGCCGCTTTCTGCGGCAAACCGTTCCCAGAGCGTCAGGCTCTGCGTTGAAATCGGCAATTCGCGGGCGTCTCGGTTCTGCTGCCGGCACCAACCCCAGTTGCGGCTGGATTGCTCCGCGCCAACAAGACCTTTTTCGACAAGAGCCACTTTCAGGCCACGCCGGGCGAGGTAATAGGCTGCGAACACGCCGACGATACCGCCGCCAATAATGACGGCGTCCGCCGATTTCGGCAGTTCCGGTGATGTCGTGATCTGTTGCAGCGGCGCAGGCATGGTGGGGCTCCTTGTATTCGTCTTAATTTACCTTGGTCGCCGGGTAAACGCTGCCAGACTGCGCCGATTGCCGGAATCTCCTGCTGTTCGTAGCCATGTCTGCAACTCTTTATGCTGGATGAAAAAAACATCCCCGCGTCGACAGGGCACGCTCATGTGATAAGATTTCCATGGCCGCGTCAGAATTTTATGCCGCGTGCACGAAAAAATATAAAAGGGGTTCCGCACGTGATGAAACTTGACCGGATCGACATCAAGATCCTTTACGAACTCCAGAAAAATGGTCGCATCACCAATGTCGAGCTGGCGGAGCTTGTCAATCTCTCGCCAAGCCCCTGCCTGATGCGCGTCAAGAAGCTTCAGGCCGAGGGCTATATCGAAGGTTATTCGGCACAGATCAACATCAACAAACTCGGCCAGACGCTGACGGTATTCACCGAGATCACGCTCAAGAACCACCGCCAGATCGACTTCGCCCGTTTTCTCGGCGTTATCGAAAAGATCGATCAAGTGGTAGAATGCCACCTCGTTTCAGGCGGTTACGATTACCTCCTGAAATTCGTCACCTCCGGCATCGTCGAATATCAGTCGATCATGGAGCGGCTGACGGACATGGATGTCGGTATCGACAAATATTTCAGCTTCGTTGTGCTGAAATCTCCGATCATCAAATCGCATATGCCGCTGACCAGCCTGTTTCCGCTTTGAGGTGGAAGACGTCCCTTAGCAGGGGCGCCAGAGTATCGAGATACGTCGCTTCATACTCAACGTCATCCTGGGGACGAGCCCGAGGATGACGAAAGTGATGTTGTCACCTCTTGGAAAACGCCCGCACCAACTCTGCATCCTGCTGAAGATTGTCGAGCCATTTCGGGTCGAGCTTCGGTACCGAGGAGAACAGGAGCTTCGAATAGGGATGGGTCGGCGACTTGATCGCTTCCGTTGCCAGATGCTCCACTTTCTGCCCGCCATACATCACGACGATTTCGTCGCAGATGGTTTCCACCACAGAGAGATCGTGGCTGATGAAGATGTAGGAGAGGTTCAGCTCTCGCTGGAGTTCGCCGAGCAGGTCGATGATCGCGGCTGCGACGACCGTATCAAGCGCCGAGGTAATTTCATCGCAAATGATGAGCGATGGTTCTGCTGCGAGCGCGCGGGCGAAGTTGACGCGTTGCTTCTGTCCGCCCGACAGGCCGGAAGGATGGCGGTGGCGAACCGAGCGCGGCAGCTTCACCATATCCAGCAACTGGTCGATCCGGGCGTCGCGCGCCTTGCCTCTCATGCCGTGATAAAAGGTCAGCGGCCGGCCGAGAATATCCTCGATGGATTTGGCCGGGTTGAGCGCCGTATCGGCATATTGGAAGACGATCTGCATGCGGCGCAACTGATCGCTGGTGCGTTGGCGGGCATCGGCGTCCAACTGCCGACCTTCGAAGATGACATGACCGCTGGCGGCGGGCAGAATGCCGGCAATGGCGCGCGCCAGCGTCGATTTTCCGCAACCGGATTCGCCGATGATGCCGAGATTGCGTCCGGGATAGACTGCAAGGCTGACGGAATCGACCGCACGCACCAGCGGCATATGGTCTTCGCCTTTCGTTCCATATCCGGCGATCAGCTTCTCGATATCCAGCAGCGGCTTCGCGTCACTTTGTTTTAGCGGCGCTACGGTGCGTACCTTGTCGTTAAAAGCGGTGAGCAACTCCCGCGTATAAGGATGCTGTGCATTCTCGAGAATATCCGTGGTCGTGCCGGTTTCCTGTATCTCGCCGCCTTTCAGCACCACGATCCGATCGGCAATCTGGGCGACGACTGCGAGATCGTGCGAAACATAAACGCCGCCGATACCGCCCTTGCGCATCGCTGATTTGAAGGCGCGGAGAACCTCGATCTGTGTCGTTACGTCGAGTGCTGTGGTCGGTTCGTCGAAAATGACCAGTTCCGGGTTGCCGATCAGCGCCATGGCGGCGGAGAGACGCTGAAGCTGGCCGCCGGAAACCTGGTGCGGATAACGGTCGCCGATGGTTTCGGGATTGGGCAGCGACAATGCCTTGAACAGTTCCACCGCTCTTTGGCGCGCCTCCTGCGGCGGCATCAGATCGTGGATGCGGGTGACCTCTATGACCTGGTCGATAATCTTTTGCGCCGGATTGAAGGCGGCTGCGGCGCTTTGAGGGACGTAGGAAATTTTTGTACCGCGGATCTTTGCCCGTTCCATTTCGGAAAGCTGTACCATATCGCGGCCTGCCACCGTGACGCTGCCGCCGGAAATACGGCAGCCTGGGCGGGCATATCCCATCAATGTCAGTGCAATGGTGGTCTTGCCGGAGCCGCTTTCACCGATCAATGCGACGATCTCGCCATCGGCGATATCGATGTCTACACCCCTGATGATTTGGATGCGGCGGCCGGAATCGGTGGTCGCCTCGACTTTAAGTCCACGGATTTCAACAAGATTTGTCATTATTCGCTCCTGTCGCGGATTTTCTGCGGCAGATTGTCGATCAGCAGATTGACGCTGATCGTCAGGCTGGCAATCGCCAACGACGGAAAGATCACGGCTGGCGCAGCAAAGGGCAGGCCGCCGATGTTTTCACGCACCAGCGCACCCCAGTCTGCATTCGGCGGCTGCAGGCCGAGACCGAGGAAGGAAAGGCCCGACAGAAGCAGCACGATGAACACAAAGCGCACGCCGAGATCGGCCAGCACAGGACGGATGATGTTGGGCAGGATTTCGGAGCTGATGAGGTGCAAGAGGCTCTCGCCGCGCACGCGGGCCACGGTGACGAAATCCATGGTGTTGACATTGACGGCGAGCGCCCGGGCAAAGCGATAGGCGCCGGGCGTATAGATAACCGACAGGGTGACGATCAGCACAGGAATGGATGAGCCAACGGCAGCGACAACCACAAGCCCGAAAAGCTTGCTTGGGATGGAGTTCACCGCATCGAGAAAACGGCTGAGGGCCGCATCGAACCAGCCGCCGACCACGGCTGCGCTCATGCCGAGAACGACGCCCGACACGCAGGCGATTGTTACGGCCGCAAGTGAAATGCCGACCGTGAAACGCGCGCCCATGAGAATGCGGGAAAACACGTCGCGGCCGAGATAGTCGGAGCCGAGCCAGAGATCGGAGGTCATCGGACCGAAATAATCCAGATCGACGATTTCACCGACGGGATGCGGGATGAGATAGGGCGCAAAGATCGCAACCATGGCCCAGAGAAAAATGACGAGAAAGCCGAAAACGCCGACGACGTTGATTTTGTAACCCAAACGCGAGGTCCCCGAAGTTGTTTTGATATTGTCGGTCATCAGCGCAGCCTCGGATTGGACATGATGGCGATGATATCGGCGGTTGTGATGAGGAGGAGATAACCGACGCAGAAAATCATTGCGCAACTCTGGATCAGCGGCAGATCACGGGTCGCGACGCCATCAACCATCAGCTTGGCGATGCCTGGATAATTGAAGATAGTCTCGACGATGATGACGCCGCCGACGAGGTAGGAGAGCGAAAGGGCCACCGCATTGACGATGGGACCAAGCGCATTGGGAAGTGCGTGGCGCAGGACGATGCGCATGCGCGGAGCGCCCTTCAGGAGCGCCATTTCCACATAGGGCGTATCGAGCGTCTCGATGACGGCGGCGCGGCTCATGCGGATCATCTGTGCCGACACGACGAAGGTGAGGGTGATGACCGGCATGGCGTAAACCCGCAGCACATCGAACACGGTATGCACCTCGCTGACCAGCGACAGGGCTGGCAGCCACTTTAGATATACGGCGAACAGCAGAACCGCGAGCGTCGCGATCATGAATTCCGGCACGGAAATGACACCGATGGTCAGGATGGTGACGGCGCGATCATAAAGCGTTCCACGCAGCATGGCGGAGCTGATGCCGAGCGTCAGGGCCAGCGGCACGGCGATAACAGTGGTGATGCCGGCAAGCTTCATGGAGTTGACGAAACGTGGGCCTATGAGGTCGGCGATCGCCATATTGTTGGCGTAGGACGTGCCGAGTTCGCCGTGCAGCAGGCCAAAAAGCCAGCGGACAAAACGCAGAAGGGCCGGGTCGTCGAGATGCATGGCGGTGCGCAGACCGGCCACGGCCTCCGGCGTTGCCGACTGGCCAAGAAGGATCGTTGCCGTGTCGCCGGGCAGCAGGCTGGTGGCGGAAAAGACGATAAACGATACGATAAGCAGCGTCGTCAGCATGACGACCAGCCGCCTGGCGATAAGGGAGAGTATCCGGCTGTTCATTTACATGCTCCTGCGACCTGCCTGGATCATGATGATTTCAGGCCCGATCGACCTGAAATCATCATGATCCAAATTATATAGCTGTAGCGAGATATCAGGCGAAAACCGCTTGTTTTTCAAAGTGTCGCTCCAGCTGTGGAGGCTTCCCGCACCGGCGGAAAGGTTGCCGGGCGCATCGGCGCCCGGCCCCTTGGTCTATCAGGCTTCGAGCCAGACGTATTCAGCAAACGCGTAACCCATCATGCCGCCGAGCGGATTGGCTTCCAGACCCTTCAGCTTGGAGGTGATGGCATCGACATTGGTGATATAGGCGGGAATGATGGTGCCGGCTTCGTCGGCGATCATCTTTTCCATTTCGAAGTAGATCTGCTTGCGCTTGTCCATGTCCAGCATGCCACGTGCTTCGAGCATCATCTTGTCGAACTTCGGCGACTTGTACTGGCTTTCGTTCCACGGCGCGTCGGAGGCGTAAAGCAGCGAGAACAGAATATCCGGGGTCGGGCGCGGGTTGATATTGCCGAAGTGAATAGGCGCCTTGAGCCAGTAATTGCTCCAGTAACCGTCCGAGGGAACGCGCTGCACATCCAGCTTTACACCGATTTCTGCGGCCGACGCCTGGATGATCACCGCCATGTCCACGGCAGAATTTGCAGCATCCGAGGTGATGACCGGGATGGACTGACCGATAAGACCCGCTTTTTCAAAGTGGAACTTCGCCTTATCAGGATCGAAGGCCTTCGGCTTGAGGTCCGGATTGTGGTAGGGACTCATTGGCGGCACGGGTTGGTCGTTACCGACTTCGCCGAGGCCACGCAGAGCCGCCTTGACGATCTGCTCGCGGTTGACGATCGACTTCATGCCGGCGATGAAATCGGCATTGTTGCCGGGCGTTTGGTCCAGCCGCATATTGAGGTTGGTGTAGTTGCCGGACGTTCCCTTTGACAGAACGATGCCTTCCTGCTTGTCGAGCAGGCGCAGCGAACGCGGATTTATAGCCGCTGCGAGGTGGATATCGCCCGAAATGAGGGCGTTAACGCGGGCATTGTCTTCGGCAATCGCGAAGAATTCGAAGCTATCGACGTGCGGACCACCCTGTTTCCAGTAATTGGTGTTTTTCGACATGATCGAGCGGACGCCGGGTTCGAATTTCTCCAGCTTGAAGGCACCGGTGCCGTTCCCCTTGGAGAAATCGGTCGCGCCATCGGCAACGATCATGAAGTGATGCAATGCCAGGATGGCCGGCAGGTCTGCATTCGCGTTTGCCAGCGTGATCTCGACGGTGCTCTTGTCGATCGCCTTGAAGCCGGTCATCTGGGCGGCGATCTTGGCGACCTTCGAACCGACGGCCGGGTCAAGGTGACGCTTCAGCGAATAGACCACGTCATCGGCGGTCAGTGCCTTGCCGTCATGGAAGGTGACGCCGGAACGCAGCTTCACGGTCCAGGTCTTGGCGTCCTTCGTTTCGATGGATTCGGCCAGCTCCATCTGGGGCGTGCCGGAAACATCGAGGAAGCTCAGTCGGTTATAGAGCGCGCAGCAACGAACGTAATCCGTCGAAAGCGAGGCTTTGGCGGGATCGAGCGTGTCGGCCGTGGAGGAGGACCAGCCGGCCGCCTTCAGCGTGCCGCCGGAAACGGGAGTGGCCGCCAGAGCCTGCGAGGCGCGGCCGAGAATGGCCGAACCGGCGGAAAGTGCTACGCCGCCGGCCAGCATCATGTGAAGCAGCTCTCGCCGCGTCGCGCCGCGACGGATAGCCTGTTCAACGGCGGCATCGTCAGAGCGGGTCCAATTTGTAATCCTGTCACTCATGGTCTTCCCCTTTTGTATGATTTGTTGAAATGGCATCTGCAGTAATTTTCGGCATCCACGCCCCAGTGCGCGTCATGCCACAGGCGCTTCAGCGACCCGAGTGTCTCGTGGCCTCGGCAAGGCCGGCCATCGAGGTGAAGTGGTAGTCCGGTTCGGTAAAGTTCTCCGGCTCGATGGTGCCGCCATATCCCTTCTGGGCGTGGCGGCGCTCTATCCAGCAATTGGTCATCCCGAGTTTCCGTGAAATGCCGATATCGTGGTACTGGCTCTGCGCAACGTGCAGAATGTCGTCCTTCGATGCGCCTTCGCTTTCAACGAAGGCGAAAACCTTCTCGAAGAATGCGGGATCCGGCTTTTCCGTGCCGGTATCATCCGCTGTGAAAGCGGCGTAAAAGGGACTACCGAGTTCCTTCGAGAAATACTCGAAGGCCCAGCGCTGGGCGTTGGTCATTGCAATGAGACGATGCGTCTTTGCAAGCTCGGCCATCGCGGCACGGCTGTCTTCAAAGCCTTTCCAGTTTTTTGCCGCGTCGCGCAGGCGCTCACCCAGAGCGCGCTCCGCCGGCAAACCGAGTTCCGGAGCGATGATCAGGTAGACGCGGACGAGATCGTCCGGAAACAGATCGGTGGCGTCGGAGTAACGCGCCGCGCGGTAAAGGCTAAGCGCCTTTTCACCGTCGACCTCAACGCCGTTTTCAGCGCCGATCTGGATCAGGGTCGATTTCAAGCCACCTTCGAAATCGATGAGAGTTCCCACCACGTCGAAGCTCATATATTTGAAGTCGCTCAGTTTCTTGGGCAATGTCGGTCTCCGCTTTGCCGCGCAGAGCCCTTGGGAAGGCTGCGGCATTTTATTCTGTTCCCGGACGGGATCCTTGCCCCGTTCCCATTCTTGCTAACGCCCTTTTTTATGGCGTTTAGTGCTTTTTCTGTTGATAGTTTGGCAGTTCCAGCGCGCCGGATTCTCCGAAAAGGATCGGGTCTTCGGCAGAATATTGCGAATATGTGCGGCGTTGCGACATTTCGAGAAGGTGCCGCAACGCCATCCACTGTTCGCCTCAGGCCATGGCGGCCCGCACTGCCGGGTCCTCGAGCGTCTGGTCGAGGGTTTTCCGCGTCCGCTCTATAATGGCGTCGATCTCGTCATCGGTGCAACACAGCGGCGGCGCGTAGCCGAGGATGCCGTTGGCGAAGGCGCGCACGATGAGGCCGTTTTCCCAGGCGCGGTCAAAAACCTTGCGTGCAGGGGCCGCTGCAGCCGGCAGCGGAGTTTTCTTCTCTTTGTCGGTCACGAGTTCGATAGCGGCGAGCATACCCCGGCCGCGCACATCGCCAACCAGCGGATGGCTTCTCAATCCTTCCAGCCCGGCCATCAGCCGCTGACCGGCGCGCCGGCCGTTTTCCAGCAGCCCGCCCTCGTAAAGTTTCAGCACTTCGAGACCAACGGCGGCACTGACGGGATGGGCGGAATAGGTATAACCGTGCCCGACCGCGGCATCGCCAGCGAAGTCGGCTATTGTATCATAAACATGGTCGGCCATGAAGACGGCGCCCATCGGCACATAGCCCGAAGTCAGACCCTTGGCGGCTGTGATGAAGTCCGGCACGATATCTTCGTCGGCACAGGCAAACAGTGGTCCCGTGCGGCCGAAGCCGGTGATGACTTCGTCGGCAACGAAGAGAATGCCGTAGGAACGGCAGAGTTCTCGCATGGCCTTGATCCAGCCAGGCGGCGGCACCAGAACGCCACCGGAGCCCTGAATGGGCTCGGCATAAAAGGCGGCGACCCGCTCCGGGCCGATAGCCTCGATCTTGTCCTTCAGGATTTGCAGGGAAGAGGCGATGATGGCGGCGGGGTCGCTGCCGACCGGATTGCGATAGGCATAGTGAGACGGAATTTTGTGCTGCCAGTCGTAAGGCACGCCGAAACCTGCATGGAAGGCAGGCAGCGCAGTCAGGCCTGAACCGGCGGTGGTGGAGCCGTGATAACCCTGTTCGATGGAAATGAACTGGTCGCGCTGCGGCTGGCCTTTGGCGTGCCAGTAATAGCGGATGAAGCGGATGGTGCTGTCCACCGCGTCGGATCCGCCAAGCGTGAAATAGACGTGGTTGAGATCGCCGGGCGCGCGGTCGGCGAGTTCGGAGGCGAGGCGGATGGCGGGTTCGCTGCCAATGTCGAAATAGGCAGTGGCATAGGGCAGTTCACGCATCTGCTTTGTCGCCGCTTCCACGATGCTGTCATGCCCATAGCCTGCATTGACGCACCAGAGGCCGGCAAAACCGTCGATCAGCTGGTGGCCGGTCATGTCGGTAATCGTGGCACCCTTTGCCGATTTCAGCACGCGAACGCCAAGCTTTTCATGGCCGCGGAAGGAAGAGACAGGGTGCACCAGATGGGCGCGGTCGAGCTCGATCAGTGAATTGCTTAACATGGGTCTCTCCGGATTCAGCCCAGCGCCTGGCTGGTCAACGCGAATGTTTTCAGTTTTTTGTCGGCAGAGGTTTCCGCCTTCGGCCGGCGCATGGCGATGCCGCCACCGACATGGGCAAGACCGTATTCGGCAAGCCAGGGACCGAGGCCCGTCTCGGTGGTGGTGTCTACGCGCAGGAATGCGCCGGGGCGCTCGGAAACTACGAAGGCAATCAAATCCTTTGCGATTTCAGCAGTTTCCGCGACAATCGGGCCGATGACTTCACCACGGCCAAAGGCGCGAAGGCCTGCAAAGCCCATGATGGCGCCATGCTGTTGAACCACCGCAAACCGTGCCCTATCCGCAAGCTCGGTAAAGAGTGCCGTACGATCCGCACCGAATGCCTGCGCGTCGAGTGCGGCAAGCTCGGCCGGTACAATCGTTTCTGCCCATGCCACGTTAGCGGGCTTATCGGCGGCCGTAGGAATTCCCTGGTGCTGACGCACCTCGCCGCATGCGACGAACCCCATCTTCTCATAGAGGGGGAGGCCTTCAGCGGTGGCGGTCAGACGGCACTCGCGATTTTCCGCAGCATCGACGACCGCCTGCATCAGCTTGCGTCCGAGACCACGGCCGCGCATGGCCTCGTCCACGATCACCATGTTGACGGTGGCGCAGGTGTCTCCGAGAAGCGTGGCCATTGCGGTTCCGACGACGCGACCGTTTTCGATAGCGACGAAACCCTTGCTCAGTGAAAGGACGAGCGCCCAGTCTTCCCGGCGGTGTGGCCAACCGGCCTGGCGGGAAAGCTCGACGGCGGCGTCGAGGTGTTGCGGCTCAAATTTCTGGATATCGATGAGGCTGGCTTGCATGGCCCAACTCCGTTTTATTCTTCATGTTCATTGATAGACCGGCGGCAAAAGAACATTGTCCCGACGAATGGCAAGGTTCGATATGTTTCACTGTTGCTTTTACCCGCCGCCGCATCTTATGCCGCACATCATCTGCTTCCATCCGCAGAACGGGGGCGGGCGGCGGCTTCCGGTTTTGTCGCACGCAACTCTCTGCCAAACTGGCGGCTGCATACGCAACAATCTGCTTTCGCGAATGGCAATTGCAGTGCGTCGACCGGGCAAAGGCCTCTATGATCTTGTTATTGCAGCCACCACCCATCCCCAAGCAAGGACGACGACGACATGACCATCTTCCGCCCGAAATACATCACTTTCGATTGCCACGGTACGCTGATTCATTTCCAGATGGCAGAAGCTGCCCGCGATCTCTATGGTGATCGTCTGGGCGAGGCCGAGATGCAGCAATTCATCAAGGACTTCTCTGCATATCGCCTGGACGAGGTCATGCATGACTGGAAGCCTTACGCCGAAGTTGTCCATAACGCTCTGTCGCGCACCTGCAAGCGCAACGGTGTGGCCTTCAAGGACGAAGATGCGGTAATGGTGTATGAGCGCGTTCCGACATGGGGTCCGCATGCGGACGTTCCGGCCGGTCTGGCGAAGGTTGCCAAGGAAATTCCGCTGGTCATTCTGTCTAACGCCATGAATTCGCAGATCATGTCGAATGTGGCAAAGCTTGGCGCGCCGTTCCATGCTGTCTATACCGCCGAACAGGCGCAGGCCTACAAGCCGCATTTCAAGGCTTTCGAATATTTGTTCGACATGCTCGGCTGCGGCCCGGAAGATATTCTGCACGTCTCGTCCTCCTTCCGCTACGACCTGATGTCCGCGCACGATCTCGGCATCAAGAACAAGGTCTGGGTCAACCGCGGCCACGAACCGGCAAACCCCTATTACGGTTATACGGAGATCTCCGATATTTCCGGTCTCGCGGGCGTCGTTGGACTGTAAGGAAGGACCGGATCATGAAGCTCGTCTCCTATTGGCACGACACGGCGCCCCTGTTTGCGGGGGCGGCGCAAGGTCCTGTCGAAGGCCATTACGATGTGGCCGTCATTGGTGGCGGCTTCACGGGTCTGGGTGCTGCGCGCCAGCTGGCAAAAGCGGGCGCGCGCGTGGTTGTTCTTGAAGGACAGCGCGTCGGCTGGGGTGCTTCCGGGCGCAATGGCGGCCACCTCAACAACGGGCTGGCCCACTCCTACCTCTCCGCCAAGGCGGAACTCGGTAAGGAGCGCGCCATCGCGCTCTACAAGGCGCTGGATGCCTCGATCGACACGCTGGAAAGCCTTATCGCCGAGGAAGGGATCGATTGTAATTTCCGCCGCGCCGGCAAGCTGAAAATGGCTTCGAAACCGCAGCATTTCGAGAGTCTGGCGAAGAATTTCGAGGCTGTTCATGCCGAGGTGGATCCCGATACGGCTCTTCTGTCGGTTGACGATCTCAAGGCGGAAATCGGCTCTCCCTTTTATGGCGCCATGCTGTCCAAGAAGAGCGCCATGATGCATATGGGCCGCTATGTGGCCGGCCTTGCGCAGGCTGCCAGCCGCCATGGTGCGGTCATCTTCGAAAATGCGGCGGTGACGAAACATACTCAGAACGGCAAGACACACACGCTGGAAACGGCGCGCGGCAAGGTCACCGCGGATAATGTTCTTGTGGCAACCGGCGCCTACACGCCCTCCGGCTTCGGCTATTTCCGCCGTCGCATCATCGCGGTCGGCAGTTTCATCATCGCCACGCGGCCGTTGACGGATGCCGAGATCAAGGCGTCCGTTCCGGGTAACCGCACCTACGTCAACACCATGAATATCGGCAATTATTTCCGCCTTGCACCGGACAACCGCTTGATCTTCGGCGGCCGCGCGCGCTTTTCCACGACATCGGACCAGCGTTCGGATGCCAAAAGTGGCGCGATCCTGATGGATAGCCTTCACCGCATATTCCCGCAGCTTGCGCATGTGCCGATCGATTATTGCTGGGGCGGACTGGTTGATATGACCAAGGACCGTTATCCCCGCGCCGGTTTCCATGACGGCGTCTGGTACGCCATGGGCTATTCCGGCCACGGCGCCCAGCTTTCCACCCATCTGGGCATGATCATGGCTGACGCCATTCTGGGCCGCCCGGACAACAACCCGCTGAAGGGGATGGACTGGCCGGCGGTGCCTGGCCATTTCGGCAAGCCCTGGTTTCTTCCCTTGGTAGGGCTTTATTACAAGATGCTGGATAAGATTCAGTAGCGGGTTAGTTCATTTCTTCATCATGCCGGACTTGATCTGGCATCCAGCCACTGCGCGCCTGCACGGTGAATAGTCTTTTACGATCAATGACGTGATCGCGCTGGACCCCGGATCTATTCGGAGGTCACGACACGTGAATGCCGTGGCTTTGCCAAACCAATTCATGCCTCCGGATTTTTCTTCCACCCCTGGGAATGCTGCTTTTTCAATTTCGCACCAAAAAAGAAGGGCCGCAGAGCGGCCCTTTAGGCGGGGAGAAAGAAACAGTCTTCAGGCAAGCCCACCGATGTGGAACGTCTTCATTTCCAGATATTCCTCGATGCCGACCTGTGCGCCTTCGCGGCCGAGGCCGGATTGCTTGACGCCGCCGAAGGGGGCGACTTCGGTGGAGATCGCCCCGGTATTGAGGCCGACCATGCCGAACTCCAGCGCTTCGCCCACGCGCCAGGCGCGTTTGAGGCTTTCAGTGTAGAAATAGGCGGCAAGGCCGAAGGGCGTGCCGTTGGCGATCGCAATCGCCTCCTCTTCCGTCTCGAAGCGGAAGAGCGGGGCGACTGGCCCGAAGGTCTCTTCGCTCGCCAGCCGCATGGCGGTTGTTGCGCCCGTCAGCACCACCGGTGCGGTATATTGCGAACCTTCAGGCAGATCATGAGGCTTGGTAATGATCTCGGCGCCCTTGGAAACGGCGTCATCGATATGCGCGCGGATTTTGGCGATTGCCGGCTCGTTGATCATCGGACCGATGGAAACACCTAGTTCCGTTCCGGGTCCGACACGCATGGCATCGACGCGATCAGCCAGTTTTTTCGCAAACGCATCGTAAACGCTCGCCTGAACGAGAATGCGGTTGGCGCAGACGCAGGTCTGACCGCCATTGCGGAATTTCGAAACGAGCGCGCCTTCGATGGCGAGATCGAGATCGGCATCGTCGAATACGATGAAAGGGGCATTGCCGCCGAGTTCCAGCGACAGTCGTTTTACACTGTCCGCCGCACCGCGCATCAGCAGCGAACCGACACGGGTAGAGCCCGTGAAGGAAATTTTCCGCACCGTCTCATTGGCCATGATCTCGTTGCCGATCTCCGTCGGCATGCCGGTGACGATGTTGATGACGCCAGCCGGAATGCCTGCACGTTCGGCGAGAACGCCGAGCGCTAGGGCCGAATAGGGCGTGAATTCCGAGGGCTTGATGACCACGGTGCAGCCAGCCGCCAATGCAGGTGCGACCTTGCGGGTGATCATGGCGTTCGGGAAATTCCACGGTGTGATGATGCCGCAGACACCGACCGGCTCCTTCAGCACCACGATACGGCGATCCGGCGTCGGAGAGGGAATGGTGCCGCCGCTGATGCGTCGGCCTTCTTCCGCAAACCACTTGACGAAGGATGCTCCGTAACGGATTTCGCCCTTGGCCTCTTCAAGTGGCTTGCCCTGTTCGATGGTCAACATCAGGCCGAGATCGTCGATGTGTTCGATCATCAACGCGAACCATTTTTCCAGAAGCGCCGCGCGCTCCGCGTGCGTTTTCTTCTTCCACGGCCCGAAGGCAGCGTTGGCGGCTTCGATGGCCGCGCGGGTTTCCACGCTGCCCATATCCGGCACGGTGCCGATCACCGCCTGCGTCGCCGGGTCGATCACGTCGACCGTCTTGCCTGATGCGGCCGCTTTCCATTCCCCGCCGATCAAACCCGTTTGGCGAAAGAGTTCCTTATCCTTCAAGCCCTGCATTATCTGTCTCCGAAATCAGTCGAGAGCCGCAAGAACTGCGGCAGTTATTACGTCTGTCTTGTCCTTGCCCGGCACGGTGCCAATGCCCCGGCCGGTCGCCATTTCCAGCGCCGCCATGACCCGCTTGGCCGCATCCGCCTCACCCAGATGCTCCAGCATCATGGCGCCGGACCAGATGGCGGCGATGGGGTTGGCAATGCCGAGATGGGCGATGTCAGGGGCCGAACCGTGCACCGGCTCGAACATGGAGGGTGCCGTGCGGTTGGGATTGATATTGGCGGAGGCGGCAAAACCGAGGCCGCCCTGAATGGCTGCGCCGAGATCGGTCAGGATATCGCCGAAGAGGTTTGAGGCGACCACGACATCAAGGCTTTCCGGCGCCATCACCATGCGCGCCGCCATGGCGTCGATATGATAACTGGAAACTTCAACATCCGGATATTCGGCGGCGAGCTTTTGCGTCACCTCGTCCCAGAACACCATCGAATATTTCTGGGCGTTGGATTTGGTGACGGAAGCCAACTTGCCGCGACGCTTTTGCGCCTGCTCGAAGCCGAAGCGCAGGATGCGTTCCACGCCCTTGCGGGTGAAGATGGAGGTTTCGACAGCGACCTCGTCTTCGGTGCCCTGATGGACGCGTCCGCCAGCACCGGAATATTCACCTTCGGTATTTTCACGGATGCAGAGAATGTCGAATCCATCCGCTTTCAACGGTCCCTGCACGCCGGGCAGAAGCCGGTGCGGGCGGATATTGGCGTATTGCACAAATGCCTTGCGGATCGGCAGAAGCAGGCCGTGCAACGATACCGAATCCGGCACCTCCGCTGGCCAGCCGACCGCGCCCAGCAGAATGGCGTCGAAGCCGCGCAGGGTCTCGATGCCATCCTTCGGCATCATCGCGCCGGTCTCCTTGTAGAAGGCGCAGGACCAGGGGAATTCGGTGCCTTCAAGCGCAAAACCGGAGCTTTTTGCTGCGGTGTTGAGAACCTGCCAGGCGGCATCAGTCACGCTTTTGCCGATGCCGTCTCCGGGAATGAGTGCGATGCGATGCGTTTTCAAGATGCTTCCCCTGTTACAGTCCGATCAGGACGCTTTTGCTCTTGCGGTTGGCGAGATAGGCCTCCCGTCCGAGATCCTTGCCGATGCCGGAGCGTTTGTAACCGCCGGTCGGCAGGATATGGTCGCGGGAGCGGCCATAACGGTTGACCCAGATCGTTCCTGCCTGGATGGCGCGAGACAGGCGCATGACGCGCGAGATATCGCGGCTGAAAAGACCTGCGGCAAGACCGTAGGTCGGATGATCGGCGAGCGCCAGCGCCTCTTCTTCCGTCTTGAAGGTTTGCAGGGTCAGCACCGGCCCGAATATCTCCTCTGTGACAGCAGGGGAGGTCTGGTCGACATTTGCGATCAAGGTCGGCTGGTAGAAATAACCCGGACCGTCCATGATCGCGCCGCCCGTCAGGCATTCGCCGCCATGCGCGACAGCCGCCTGCACGATGCCGTCAATGCGCTGGCGCTGCACTTCGGAGATGATCGGCGAATACTGTGTTGCTTCGTCCCAGGTCGGGCCGGGCTTCACTGTCTTCATGCGAGCGATGATTGCGGCGGAAAGCGCCTCTGCGACAATCTCTTCAACGATGATGCGCGAGCCGGCAACGCAGGCCTGCCCGGCATTGGACAGAATGTTGCCGGCGATCGCGGCGGCGGCTTTTTCGATATCGGCGTCTGCAAAAACCAGCTGCGGACTTTTGCCGCCCAGTTCCAGCGTCATGGGCTTGACGCCGGTACGCGCGATATTTGCCATGATGGCCGAACCTGCTGCCGTCGATCCGGTGAAGCTGACCTTGGAAATTTCGGGATGGCCGGTGATGGCATTGCCTGTCACAGGCCCGTCACCCAGCACGATGTTGATAAGCCCGGCGGGCAGCCCTGCCTTGATGGCCAGTTGCGCCATGAAAATGCTGGAGAAGGGCGTCATTTCCGATGGTTTCAGCACTACGGCATTGCCGGCTGCGAGTGCCGGGCCAAGCTTCCAGCCCGCCATGGACACCGGAAAATTCCAGGGCGTAATGGCGCCCACGACGCCATAGGGCTCGGTCATGATCATGCCGACGCTTGTATCGTCGGTCGGCACGAGATCACCGCCCTCCTTGTCTGCAAATTCGGCAAAGAAGCGGATCTGTTCGGCAGTGACGGCGATATCGCCGGCAATCAGGTGGCCCACGGGCCGGGTTGAGGAGAGCGCCTCGATTTTCGCCAGCGTCTCGGCTTCCTGCTCGATCAGGTCTGCCCAGCGTTGCAGCACCCTGGTGCGCTCACGCGGGCGCACGCCGCCCCAGTTACTGCTCTTCAGTGCGGCTTTGGCGGTTTGCACCGCCTCATCGACAAGTGCCGCATCCGCCTTCGGGCAACCGGCATATTCGATACCGTCCGAAGGACGATGCATGTCGATGCCGTTTTTAGCCGGGATCAGCCGGTCACCGATGAAATGGCCGATCGGCAGGGACAGGCTGTCTGGATCGAAGCTGAGCGTCATGGATGATCCTCTGTGGATATGCGCCGAAGCTACTCCCTGATGGCAAGCAGCATCGACCGACTGCGGCGGGGGCGGTGAACGAAAATCCTGTTTTGCTGGTGGCCCACAGCGCAATCTTCGGCGGGCATGAAGACCGCGCCGAAAACCTTGCGACGGGTCCGATCGAGGGCCGTAAATCCGGTCGAAAGGCATCCGGGCAGGATACCTATGTAAACCATGGCTGGCATCCGCCTGCGGATTGCCAGCCATCGCTGTTCTCAAAAATGCCTCTGCATCAGCCGGGATGCCAGGCATGCTGTTCGGCAAATCATCCGTTCACGGTCACATAGATCTTGCGCACGGTTTCGATTGTCTTCCAGACGCCAACGAAACCGGGCTTCATGACGAAGCTGTCGCCCGCCGTGTAACGCAGCGGCGCGCCGCCCTCCGGTGTGATCTCGATAACGCCTTCGAGAATGTGGCAGAATTCGAATGTCTCGCCCTTGATCGAGCGGCTTTCGCCGGGGGTCGCTTCCCAGATGCCGGTATGCACGGTGCCATCACGGGCTTCGTCTAGCGGCCAGGTTTTGAACGACGGGTCGCCGGCGATGAGGCGTTCGGGCAGGGCCTTGGAGGCTTTCGGTTCAAAGGCGGGATTGGTGTCGATGGTCTTGAGGAGAGACATGGGTGTCCTTTCTTGGAACGGTAGGATCAATATCCGCGGCTACGGTCAACGAGGCCGAGCGGTTCGAGACCGGATTCGTATCGTTTGATATTTTCGACGACGGTGCGGGCAGCGGAATGGGGCTGGGTGACGCTGGCAATATGCGGCGTCAGGAGAATTTTCGGATGGGTCCAGAAGCAGTGGTCTTTGGGCAGGGGCTCCGGATCGGTAACGTCAATCACCGCACCTGAAAGCCTGTCGCTGTTGAGTGCATCGAGCAAAACGTCATGATCTAGCTGTTTGCCGCGCCCGGCGTGAACCAGAGCAGCCCCTTCGGGAAGCATCCCCAGACGCTCGGCGTTCAGAAGCCCCGTGGTCTCGTCGGTGAGAGGCAGCAGGCAGACGATAATATCGCTGGTGGAGAGAATGGATTTGAGGCCGTCGTCGCCATGATGGCAGGTGACGCCATCGATCTGACGCTGTGAGCGGCTCCAGCCGGAAAGCGGAAAGCCGAAAGGTTTCAGCCGCTCCAGCGCCGCAACGCCCAGCATGCCGAGGCCGAGAACGCCCACCCGGCACTCTTCCGCCTGACGCTGGGGCAGGGCATTCCACAGTTGCTGGCGCTGCTGGTTTAAATAGACTGGCAGGTTGCGGTGGAGGGAAAGTACGCCGAGACAGATATATTCCTGCATCATGCGGATGATGCCCTCATCCACCATGCGTACGACCTTTACCGTCTCAGGGATCGCCTCGATGTGAAACTGGTCGACACCCGCGCCGATCGAAAACAGGACTTCGAGATTGCGGTAACGGGCAATGTCCCGTGGTACCGTCCAGGTGATGAGGTAACGGACTGCGTCGGGATCGACAGTTGATGCATCCATCGAAAACGGCAGGTCAGGCAGTTCTGCAGCTAGAGCCTGCCGGAAAATCTCGCCGCGCTTGGCGTCGGAATTGAAGAGAAACGTCATCTGAAATCTATGCTTCCCGAAGGTTCAAGCCGTACAGCGGCTTGCGAGTGTTTCCAGCATCGACTGGCAGGCCGATAGTTCGCCCGTCGTTATGAACTCGTCCGGCTTGTGGGCGCGACCGATATCTCCTGGTCCGCAGATGATGGCGTCGATGCCCGCCGCCTGGAACAGCCCCGCCTCCGTGCCGTAGCTGACGGCGGCGAGACAGGGGGTGCCGGTCAATTCCTCCAGAAGCAGAACAAGCGGAGCATTGGCTGCAAGCGAAAGCGCCGGATAATCGCTCATAGGCGTCCATTCGATATCGACACCCTTTGCTGCAAGAGCCTCGACGCTTGCGCGAACCGGCCCGAGCAGTTCAAGCGGAGATATGCCGGAAATCGCCCGCGCTTCCAGCTCGATGGCCGAGAAATCGGGGATGATGTTGATCGCCTGGCCGCCCTTCATCGTGCCGATCTGCAGCGAGGAGTAGGGTGGCTCGAAAGTCGCTTCAAAAGGGCCTTTCGTCAACTCATGTGCCGTCTCCACGGCCTTTGCCATGATGCCGGTCATCAGGTGAATGGCATTCACCCCCTGATCAGGCCGGGACGAATGGCCGGAACGACCACGGATGGTAATGCGAGCTGCTGCTTTACCCTTGTGCGCACGAACCGCCCGCAAATTGCTCGGTTCGCCGATAATTGCGCCGGCCGGTGCGGCGCACAGTTCAGGCAATCTGGCGAGAAGGTGCGGAACGCCACGGCAACCCGCCTCCTCGTCATAGGAAAAGGCGATATGCACGGGACGTTTCAGCGCCGTGCGCGAAAATGCAGGCGCCGCGGCGAGAACCGTGGCCAGGAAACCCTTCATGTCGGTGGTTCCGCGCCCGTAGAGACGATCATTTTCCGCCCGCAGTGTAAAGGGATCGGAAGACCATTCCGGCTCGCTGGCGGGTACGACATCCATATGGCCGGACAAAACATAGCCGGCGCGATCGGCCGGGCCGAAGGTGGCGAAGAGATTGGCGCGGTCGCCCTCCGGTCCCGCAAGCAGCGATACTTTCGCGCCGTGGCTTTCAAGATAATCGGCGATCCAGCCGGCAATATCGCCATTGGCGGTTCCAACGACCGACGGGAAACCGACGAGACGCTCAAGGATTTCGATTGCGTTCAATGGTCGTCTCCGCTGACCGGATTGTCATCCCGAAAGCTTAGAATGGACTGCGACGTTTATCTGCTGAAATGCGAATGATTTCGGTAGATTGTTGTGACCTTCCAGTGCTTTCAGAAAATTCGTGCTGGCGTAACCGGCTACCGTCGGATGTCGTGGGCTAGGCCGGGATCGGATGAAGGTTGTGAGCCGTAGGGGAAGAGGGCCGTTGGTTATGGACCTGCTCAAAGTCGATAGTTTCGAGTTGCGGACCGTGGATATCGCGGACGTGGCTGCCGATCATCTGCATGCACTCTCCATGGCCGTCGGATGGCGATATCACGCGAATGAATGGTGTTTTCTGCGGCAATGCGGCGTGGGTCTCGCTGCGCTCGATGAGATCGACCGTGTTGTCGCAACCGCGATGCTCTTTCCCTATGATCAGGGGTTTGCGACGCTTGGCATGGTCATTGTTTCCCCCCGTTTGCAGGGGCAGGGCGTAGCACCATGGCTTGTGCAGAAACTTGTCGCGAAATTCCCCACTGTCTCCCTGCGGTTGAACGCGACGGGAGCGTCGCGGCGGTTGTTTTCAAGGTTGGGTTTTGCCGGTGATACGGAAAAAGTATATCTGTTCCGGGGAAGGGCGAATTGCCTTTTCGAGATACCGCCGCCCGGCAGAAAACAACGAATAGAGCCGTTATCCGCAGGTCATCTGACTGATGTGGTGGAACTAGACCGGGCGGCTTTTGGCGTTTCGCGCCGGAACGTTTTGCAGCGACTTTTGACGCAGAATGCGGGTTACGGTGTGTTTGAGGCAGACCGTCTTACCGCTTTTGCGCTGCGCCGTGCGGCGGGGCGGGGCCACATTATCGGTCCGGTCGTTGCGGGTGCGGACATGGATGCGATTGCGCTTGTGAGGCGGCATTTTACCGATCTGGACGATGAGCTGGTGCGCCTCGACACCATCGGCGACAATAGTCTCTTTATTGATTTTATTGCGCAATCCGGGCTGGTGGTGATTGAAACCCTTACCGCCATGTCCAAAGACGCACCGCAACCGGCGCCTTCCGGCGCTACAAAAATTTTCGCGTTGGCGGGTCCGTCTTTGTGCTGAGCTGCGGCACTATCGCAATTGACGCCCCGGCGCTTGCCCCTTATGTCAGAAAGCGACGGTTCCTGAAGCCGAACGGCAAAGGGATTAATAGGGAACATGGTGCGGGTGATTTCTATCGCCCAATGCCGTGGCTGCCCCCGCAACTGTAAGCGGATTGCCGTTCATCCTCGTGACGCCTGAAAAGCGTCATGCCACTGCACCCTTCAAGGTGCGGGAAGGCAGATGAACGGCGCATATTCGCGAGCCAGGAGACCTGCCGTCATAATATTGACCATCGTTACGGGCGGGGATGCCCGGAAGAGGAGCTGATTATGACCTTTCCGTCCGCGGAAACGTATTTAGAGTCCCGTTCTCCATCTCCACACTTGTTGTCGCTCTGTCACTACGCGTTTTGACGCGCGGCCTGCGGATCACGCCACTTTATTTAGACTGGAGAACATATGTTTCATTTCAAACGCCTGCCGGTTTCCGCCGGTCTTCTGGCTGTCGCACTAGCGGCCTTGCCCGCCGGTGCCGCTCAGGCTGCCGAAACCACCTATCCGCTGACGATCAATAGCTGCGGCCACGAAATCACCTTCAAGCAGGCGCCCGCCCGCACAGTATCGGTCGGCCAGAGCACGACCGAGGTTCTCTATCTGCTCGGCGTGGCCGACAAGGTGGTGGGCACGGCGCTGTGGATCGGCCCGGTTCTGAAGGGTTACGAAGACGCCAATGACAAGGTGGAGCGGCTTGCCGACAATGATCCGAGCTTCGAGGCGGTGGTTGGCAAGAGGCCAAACCTCGTGACGACGCAGTTCCAGTGGCAGATCGGTCCCGAAGGCGTTGTCGGAACACCGGAGCAATTCGCCGAACTCGGTATTCCCGTTTATACCTCCCCTGCCGATTGCATGGGCAAGGACAATTCCGGCGGCGGCGATGGCGTGCGCAAGTCCGTTTTCACCATGGACCTGATCTACCAAGAGGTCCGCGACCTTGCGAAAATTTTCAACGTGCAGGATCGCGGCGAGGAAGTCGTTGCCGACCTGAAAAAGCGTGAGGAAGCCGCCCGCGCCAAGATCGCTTCGGCGAATGGCAAGATTTCAGCAGTCTTCTGGTTCTCCAGCGCCGAGCTGGATATCGATCCTTACGTGGCGGGCCGCAATGGTGCGCCGGGTTACATCATGTCCGCGCTCGGGCTGAAGAACGTTATCGAAAGCGATGAGGAATGGCCGACTGTTGGCTGGGAAACCATCGCCAAAGCCAATCCGTCCGTGATCGTTGCCGGCAAGATGGACCGCCGGCGTTTCCCCGCCGATGACGTCGCCGTCAAGCTCAAGTTCCTCGCTACCGATCCGGTTGCCAGCATCATGCCCGCCGTCAAGGCGGCCCATGTCTTCGAAATGGACGCGCAGGCGATGAACCCGACCATCCGCACGATCGAAGGCATTGAAACGCTGGCCGAGGCGATTTCCACAGCCGGTCTCGCCAAGTGAACGGTCTTTCCGTCAATCTCGGCAGGGCGGGTCTGGCTTTTGCCGCACTCGCCCTGCTGCTCGTCGCGCTGATGGCCGGTGCGGCCATCGGCGAGACTGCCATTCCATTCGACGTGGTGGCAAAGACCATTGCCAATCGTGTCTTCCATGCGGGTTATCCGCTGGAGCCGCTGGATGAGGGCATCGTCTGGAGTTACCGCCTCAGCCGCGCCGTCGTTGCCGCGTGCTGTGGCGCCTCGCTGGCGCTGGCCGGTGCGGTGCTTCAATCACTTCTGCGCAACCCGCTCGCCGATCCCTATATCCTCGGTATTTCCGCAGGCGCCTCAACCGGGGCCGTGGCCGTGGCGCTTCTGGGCTTCGGGGCGGGGTTCCTGACGATGCCGGCTGGCGCCCTGATCGGGGCTTTTGTGGCTTTTTCGCTTGTCAGCCTTCTGGCGGTGCGGGCAGGGCACGGCAACAGCGCCATCATCCTGGCGGGGGTCGCCGGTTCGCAACTGTTCAACGCCATGACGTCGTTCATCGTCACCAAATCCGCCAATGCCGAACAGGCGCGCGGCATCATGTTCTGGCTGCTGGGCAATCTTTCGGGCGTGCGCTGGCCGGATGTCTGGCTGGCTTTGCCGGTCAGTATTGCGGGTCTTGGGGTGTGCCTCTGGTACGCACGCGCGCTTGATGCTTTCGCTTTCGGCGGTCAGGCAGCAGCTTCGCTCGGTATTCCGGTGCGCCGGGTCTATGCGGTGCTGATCTCGGTTTCGGCGGTCATGACGGCAGTCATGGTGTCGCTGGTCGGTTCTATCGGCTTCGTCGGTCTCGTCATCCCGCATGCGGCGCGTATCTTCGTTGGCGTTCGCCACGGCATGTTGCTGCCGGTGACGGCGCTGACCGGTGCAATTTTCATGATCATCGCAGATATCCTCTCGCGCA
Source organism: Agrobacterium sp. K11 (assembly GCF_059429395.1). NCBI lineage: Bacteria > Pseudomonadati > Pseudomonadota > Alphaproteobacteria > Hyphomicrobiales > Rhizobiaceae > Agrobacterium > Agrobacterium sp. K11. The sequence goes on from NZ_JCAHRB010000002.1 coordinate 182,293, forward strand.
CCGTCATTCCGGGGCAGGTGCTGCCGATCGGCGTGATCACTGCGCTGGTCGGCGCGCCCGCCTTCGCCTTTATTCTCGGGCAGAAGAGAGGCCGGTCATGAAATTATCCGCCCACGATCTGCATTTCCATGCCGGCAATCTCGACATCGTGCGCGGTGTTTCGCTGGAGGTCGCCACGGGCGAGTTTCTGGGTATCATCGGGCCGAACGGTTCGGGCAAAAGCACGTTGCTTTCCATGCTGGCCGGCATTCGCATGCCGCGTCGGGGTCATGTCATGCTTGGTGAGGAACGGCTTGCCACATTCGGGCGGCGCGAACTTGCCCGCAGGCTGGCCTTTGTGGAGCAGCAGGCCGAAACCACCGAGCGCATCAGCGCGCGACAGGCCGTGGAACTGGGGCGCACGCCCTATCTCGGCCCGCTTTCCGCATGGTCGCCAAAGGACGACGCCATCGTCGATGCGGCGCTCGGAAATGTCGATATGGCGGACAAGGCCGAGCGAAACTGGCATCACCTTTCCGGCGGCGAACGCCAGCGCCTGCACATTGCCCGCGCATTGGCGCAGGAGCCGCATATTCTGCTGCTGGACGAACCGACCAACCATCTCGATATCGGCCACCAGATCGGTCTGCTCGATCTGGTGCGCAGGCAGGGACTGACGGTTGTGGCGGCGCTGCATGATCTCAATCACGCCGCCATGTTCTGCGACCGCGTCGCCATCATGCATCGCGGTGAAATGATCGCTGTCGGCCCACCGCGCGAGGTCCTCACCTCTTCGACCATCGCCGATGTGTTCGGGGTGCAATCCGTCGTCACCACGGATGAAAGCGGATTTTCACATATTCGTTTTCTGCCGGCCCACGGTGCGGCCGATCACGCAAGGAAAGCAACGGCACGATGATGAAATTGAAAAGACTTGCAAATCTCCACTTTTGCGCCCGACAGCTTTGCGTTTCCGCGGGACTTGCCATGGTTGTGGCCACAGGGTTTTCCATTCAAGCCGGAGCCGAGACCTTCGAGGTGAAGATGCTGAACCGTGGCGAAAAGGGCTCCATGGTGTTCGAACCCGATTTTCTGGAGATCGCTCCCGGCGACCGCGTGCGCTTCGTGCCGAGCCACAAGAGCCATAATGCCGCGACGATCGATGGTATGGTTCCCGAAGATATTGAAGGTTTCAAAAGCCGGATCAACGACGAATTCGAGACCGGTTTCGAAAAGCCAGGCTTTTACGGCATCAAATGCTCGCCGCATTACGGCATGGGCATGGTTATGCTGATCAAGGTGGGGGACGCGGTTTTGCCGCAGAGCTACAGGACGGTAGAGGTCCCAGGCCGGGCGAAGCCGCGCTTTGAGGAGCTATTCGAGCGGGCGGAAAAATGAGGTCCCTGCATCGCGTTTTCATGCGTCATGCACGACTAGATCCGGCATCCAGCCACGGCGCGTCTGCACCGTGAGAAACTATTATTAAGCGATCAAGGACTTGGTCGCACTGGACCCCGGATCACATCCGGGGTGACGGAGAGCTGGGCGGCAGCTTGGTGGCTTTGGTCGCCCTATCCCTTGCCGGACGTGTGCGGCTTCACGGCGCATATTGCATAACGGTGCTGCAATCCCCGCAAAATGCCTTTCAGCAGACTGAAATTTTTCGCCTGGGCACGATGAATGGCCTGAAGTTCCTGATCGATAGCAACGGGCTCGAAGCCGGTTTCACGCAACAGCGCTGCAACGTCACCAGCTCTTGCACCCTGTGAAAAATAGACCCGCGATAGAATGCTGTTGAAGGTGTTTTCCGGATCCGCCGGCTTGTGCGGCTGGTCCGGCTTCACAAGGCCGATGCTTTCCAGACCCGCCGCCAGCTTCTTGACCAGTCTTTCGCGCCAGCCGGTGTTGACGAAATCGCCATCGACGATCAGCAGGCGTCCGCCGGGTTTCAAGACACGGAACCATTCGGCAAAGCTTGCCTTCGGGTCAACCAGCGTCCAAACCAGATGGCGGGTGATGATGACGTCGGCGCTTTCGTCCGGCTCCATCGTGTTTTCGGCGTCGCCGACAAAAAAGCGGATATTGCGCCCGCGGGTTTTCGCCTTCGCCCTTGCAAGCTCCAGCATGGTTTCCGACCAATCCATGCCGGTGACCTGAAAACCGAGATCGTCCATCAGGTGCGAGATAACGCCGGTGCCGCTGGCCAGATCCAGCGCCTTGCGGCCTTCTCCCTGGCCCAGATGCTTCAAAACCAGCGCGTGCCAGGCCTTGCGCTCTTCTTCGGAGAAAATCTCATGACCCGGGGAAAGGTCGAAAGTCGCGGCGCGGCCGGACCAATAGGTTTTGATTTCGTCTCTCAGGCTGTCGTTTTTGCCATAGTGGATAGTGTCGATCATCGGTCTTCAGCTCACATACCGCTCAGTTAAGAATGGCTCTAAAACATAAAACTTGACTAGTATAGTCAGAAAATAATACAGCCGCGCCAGTCAACACTGGAGAGCAATATCCGATGCGCATCTCAGCCAAATCCGCGGCACTTGCCCTTGGCCTTCTCGTATCCGCAGCGTGGCCTGCATTGGCCGAAAAGGTCACCGTCAAGGATGTGACCGGCCGCGACGTGGAAGTCAATGTGCCCGTTTCGCATGTGATCCTCGGCGAAGGCCGTCAGATCTATTTCCTGGCGGCGCTCGACAAGGAAAACCCTTTCCAGCACGTTGTCGGCTGGCGCGACGACCTGGCGAAAGCCGACCCGGAAACCTATGCGGCCTATCTTGCCAAGTACCCTGATATTGCCAAGCTGCCGACCTTTGGCGGCATGAAAGACGGCACCTTCGACATCGAGCAGGCCATTTCGCTGAAGCCAGACGTGATCCTGATGAACATCGACGCGAAGACCGCGACGCAGGAGGCCGGTTACATCGAGAAGCTCGAAAAGGTCGGCATCCCGCTCGTTTACGTCGACTTCCGCGAAAAGCCGATGGAAAACACCGAGCCGAGCATGCGTCTGATGGGCCAGCTGACCGGCAAGGAAAAGATCGCCGAGGACTTCATCAAGTTCCGCGCCGACTCCATCGCCAAGGTCACCGATACGCTCGAAAAGGCCAATCCGAAGAAGCCCGTCGTGTTCGTCGAACGCGCCGGCGGTTATTCCGACGATTGCTGCATGTCCTTCGGCAACGAGAATTTCGGCAAGATGGTCGAACTCGCCGGCGGCATCAACATGGCCAAGGACATCATTCCCGGCACGTTCGGCAACGTCAATCCGGAACAGATCATCGCCTCCAATCCGGAACAGATCATCATCACGGGTGGCAACTGGAACGGTTATGTTCCCGGCGGCAACTGGGTCGGTGTCGGTTATGGCGCGGATATGAAGGAAGCCCACCGCAAGCTTGAAAACCTGACCAAGCGCCCGGCTTTCACCGGGGTACAGGCGGTCAAGAACGGCAATGTCCACGCCATCTGGCACCAGTTCTACAACAACCCGTATCAGTTCGTGGCCATTCAGGAAATCGCCAAGTGGCTGCACCCGGACCTCTTTAAGGATCTCGACCCCGAGGCGACCTTCAAGGAGCTGCATGCCCGCTTCCTGCCGCTCGACTACAAGCCCGGTTACTTTGTGTCGCTGAAGGACACGAAATAAGACAGGGACGGTGAAGGGGAGCGCCGTCCGATCGATGGATGAAGCCGCAGCCATGCGGCTTCATCATTTTCTTTTGGAACTAAGAGGACTTCTCATGCGGCTTAACGCTCTCAGGCATCTTGCGGTGCTGGCTTTGTCTCTTCTCGCTTTACCGGCTTATGCCGGAGAAATCACCGATGTCACCGGACGCAAGGTCGAGCTGGACCTGCCGGTCAAACGTGACATCGTCGGTGAGGCGCGCCAGATCCACGTCATCGCGGCGCTCAAAGGCGACCAGACCTTCGACACCATCGTCGGCTGGCGTGACGATCTCCTCAAGAAGGACCCTGACAGCTACGCCGCCTATGTCGAGCGCTTTCCGCAGATCGAAAAACTGCCGCGCTTCGGTTATGTGCCGCAGGGCGATTTCAGTCTGGAAACGGCCATTACCCTTTCGCCTGACGTGATCACCCTCAATCTGGAAGCGGAAAAATCCGCCAAGGAAAGTGGTTTCGAAGAGAAGGCCGCCGCCGCCGGAATCAAGATCGTCTATCTCGATTTTCGCATCGATCCCGAAAAGAACAGCGAAGCCTCGATTGAAATTCTCGGGAAAATGTTTGGCGCGCAAGAGCGTGCAAAGGAATTCATCGCCTATCGCCGTGCAGAAATCGCCCGCGTGACCGACCGGCTAGCCAGCGTCAAGGACCTGAAGCGTCCCGGCGTCTTCATCGAACGCGCGCCCGGCATTTCCGGTGAGGACAATTGCTGCCGCACCTTCGGCTCGGTCAATTTCGGCGCAATGGTCGATCTCGCTGGCGGCCATAATATTGCCGACGGCATCATCAAGACGACGTTCGGCGATCTCAATCCCGAGCAGCTTGTCGTTGCCGATCCGGATCATGTCATCGTAACCGGCTCAAACTGGGCGGCTGAATCCGATATCAACCAGTTCGTTCCCGTTGGACGCGGAGCCGACATGGCTCTTTCTCGGAAAAGACTGACAAACCTGATGAAGCGCACGCCGTTTCCGGAACTGAAGGCTGTCAAACAAGGTAATGTCCATGCCGTCTGGCACCAGTTCTACGGCGCGCCCTACGAGTTCTTTCCGATTCAGCAATTCGCCAAGTGGTTCCATCCCGAGCTCTTCGCCGATCTCGATCCCGAGAAGAATTTTGAGGACTTTCACCGGAAATTCCTGCCCGTCACCTACAAGCCGGGCTACTTCGCATCCCTCGAAAAAGGTTCGAATGAATGAGTTCGTTGAATGAAAGCGCCGTTGGCGTGAGTGGGCGCGATCAATATCGCTCCCTTGCCGCACGAAGGATCGTTATTCTCTTCGGGCTTTTCATCGCCCTTTGTTTCAGTATGGCTGCCGACATGGCACTTGGTCCGGCGCGCTACACGATATCAGAAGTTCTGGCGACGATTGCCGATCCGGCTGCTGCTGCAAACCAGCTTCGGGTGGTGATATGGGATATCCGCATGCCGATTGCGCTGATGGCGGTCACCGTCGGCGCGTCGCTTTCGGTTGCGGGCGCACAGATGCAGACCATCCTGTCCAATCCTCTCGCCAGTCCGTTTACGCTCGGCATTTCGGCCGCCGCCAGTTTCGGCGCCGCGCTGGCCCTTGTTGGCGGCGTTGCGATCTTTCCCGGTGCCGTCCAGTACATGGTGCCGATCAACGCCTTCATCATGGCGATGATTGCCGCCCTGTTCATCCATTTTGCCTCGACGATGCGCGGCGTAACCGTGGAGACTATCGTCCTTCTCGGCATCGCGCTGGTGTTCACCTTCAATGCCGCATTGTCGCTGCTTGAATATCTGGCTTCCGAACAGGCGCTCGCCGCCGTCGTTTTCTGGACCATGGGCAGCCTGACCAAGGCCACGTGGGAAAAGGTCTATATCACCGGTGGTATTCTTCTCGTTACGGTGCCGATGTTCATGCGCAACGCATGGGCGCTGACGGCGCTTCGGCTGGGTGACGACAAGGCAGCCAGCATGGGCATCAATGTGCGTCGGCTGCGGCTGCAGACCATGCTGACGGTCAGCCTTCTTGCCGCGATTCCGGTTTCTTTCGTTGGCACCATCGGTTTCGTCGGGCTTGTCGGCCCGCACATAGCCCGAATGGTGGTGGGCGAAGATCAGCGGTTCTTCCTGCCGGGCTCGGTGATCTGCGGTGCGCTGCTGCTGTCGGCGACCTCTGTTATCAGCAAAATCCTCATTCCCGGCGCAATTCTGCCAATCGGCGTCATCACGGCGCTGGTTGGCGTACCGTTCTTTTTCGCGCTCATTTTCGGCAACAGGAGACGCGCATGGTAGCGCTCGCATTGAAGGATGTCGGCGCTGCCTACGGCCGCACGACTGTTCTCTCCAAGGTCGGCATCGATACGCTGGAAAGCGGCAGTGTCACGGCGGTCATTGGCCCGAACGCTGCCGGCAAGTCCACGCTTTTCAAGCGCATCGCCAGCCTGATCTCCGGTCCCGGGCTTGTCGAGTTGTCAGATACGGCACGCGGCAACCGGGCCATCTGCTACATGCCGCAGGACACCGGCGCCAACGCCGTGCTGACGGTTTACGAATCCGTGCTTCTGTCCGCCAAGCAGGGCGGCGGATGGCGTGTTCACGACGATGAGCTGTTTGAGATCGACGCCATTCTCAAGGCGCTGAAAATCCACGATCTCGCCTTCCGGGGGCTCGGCGAATTGTCTGGCGGTCAGCGGCAGCTTGTGTCCCTGGCGCAGGCGCTGGCACGCAAGCCGGAGGTACTGTTGATGGACGAGCCGACATCTGCTCTCGACCTCCACCGGCAGGTCGAGGTTCTGGGGTTTGTGACCGACCTTGCCCAGAAGACTGGCATGATCGTGCTGATCGCCCTGCACGACCTCAATCATGCGCTTCGTTATTGCGAGAATACGATGGTGATCGCGCGCGGCGAAATGGTGGTGAGCGGCAGCACCGAGACGGTGATAACCCCGGCCATGCTGCGCGATATCTACCGCATCGATGCGCGCATCGAACCCTGTTCGCAGGGCAGGCCGATGGTCATAGTCGACGGCGCTATCTGACGCTATCACAGGGCCCGGCCGCGCCTGCCGCCGGGTCTGCGAGTCTCTGGCTGTTGCAGGACCCGCGACCGCACAAATTCTTGATAATAATAGTCATGAAATAGCTGTTCGGTCGAGAGTTTGGGTGCTAGAGGTTTAGACGGGAAAACTGCTTTGTCGTTTGGGGGCTTGCAGTTTCGTTTATCCTTGAAATTTCTCTCGGTTGAGACATGGGCATACGGGAAGATGACAAGCGTTATAACGCTTACGTCGCGCACAGGGTTGACCTGATCAAATACGCCACGCTTATTTTAGGGTCGCGGGCGGACGCGGAGGACGTGGTTCAGGAGGCATTCCTGAAATTCGTTCCCGAAGGTTCCGGCAATCCTTCCAACCTCAAATCCTATCTTTTCCGCATCGTCCGCAACCTCGCCCTCGATAATCGCCGCCGCAACCGGCAGGACCTGCGGGAGCGGCCCGACGATACCCCGTTCTGGGGCATACCACAGGGTCACGGCACACCAGAAGAGCATGCCCTGTTCTGCGATGAGGTCCGGCAGATGCAGATTATTTTGGCCTCTCTGCCGGTTCAGGCGCGTGTGGCATTGGAAATGCATAGATTTGGCGGCTACAATATGGAAGAGATCGCCCGTCACCTCGGCGTATCCGTGGCTAGCGCCCATCGTCTGATTAAGAGTAGTATTGCCGCCATTACCAAAGAAATGCAGTAAAATAGCCTTTATTGTTTCATCTTGTGAAAAAAAGTTCTCCCTCAAACGTCTTTAAAGCAACACGGAAGACGAGGCATCTCCTCCGCCCAGTCAAAGGAACTGACCGGCTCAATGACAATTGATCCCGATAAAAAAATAACATTGCCGACCGGGAAGGCGGAAGAGGCTGCCGACTGGCTGATACGCCTGCAAACGGGTTCGGCGGAACCGCGGCTGAAGGCGGAATTTGATCGATGGTTGGCTGCTTCGCCGGCAAATCGTCTGGCCTGGGAGCGGACATGCAAGACTTGGCGCAATCTCGGTCTGGTTGAGCCGGGTTTAAAGAGCCTCTGGGAAGACGCGCCGCACCTGCCTGACGTTGCCGGAAAACAGGCATCGCGACGGCGCTGGTCCTTGCGGCATTATGCCGGCATGGCGGTGGCAGCAGGTTCTCTCTGTCTTGCGGTGCTGTTCGTTCCCACGCTTTTCGTCCATATCAAGGCCGAATATCAGACCAGTACCGCAGAGAGCCGCACCATAACCCTTGAAGACGGCAGTAGGGTGCAGCTTGCCGCGGCAAGTGCGCTTACCACTGATTTTGCCAATGGCCGCCGTAATGTGAAGGTGCTGAAGGGCGAAGCTTTTTTTGATGTCGTGCCGGATAGCGACCGTCCCTTTGTCGTGGAGGCGAAAAACCTGACCGTCCAAGTGCTCGGCACGGCTTTCGATGTCGACATGACGGATGGCGTGACGCAAGTCGCTCTTGCGCATGGTTCCGTGGAAGCTTCCTTCCGCAACGCGCCACCAACGCGGCTGGTGCCGGGTGAGATGCTGGTTGTCGACGCCTCCGGTGCAATCCGGAAAGAGACCGTTCCCGTCGAGGATATTGGTGGCTGGCGCAACGGCGAGCTTTACGTTGTGGATGCGACGATCGGTTCTGTCGTCGAGCAAATCCAGCGGTATCATCCCGCATGGCTGACGATGGCGGACAAGACGCTTGCAGAGCAGCGTGTGACTGGCTTCTACAATCTTCGCGATCCGGACCGTGCGCTGGAAGCATTGGTGGAACCCTATAAGGGCAAGGTGCATGCAATTGCCAATACTGCCCGCATCATCACCCGTTTCTGAAGCGCCATAAAACAAAAAATCGTATTCATTTTCAGTCGTTTATAAAAAATTCTCCTAAACCCTGAAAAAAACTGCCGAGGCAATCGTCTTTTTGTTGAGTAATCCGGTCAAGATATAGCCGGAGCGAAGACAGGAAGACAAAAGCAGTATGCGCCTCCAGATACGTAAGAACGGTTCAGGGAAAAACGCGGCAAAGCCGGCACGTATGACCGTGCTTTTGGCGACAACGGCGGTGGTCGTTTCAATGTCGGTACCGGCTTTTGCGCAGAGCGGACCGAATGCCGCCAATGGTCAGCGCTCCGGTGGCGAGCAGGGTGCAACGCGGCCTTTTAATATTCCCGCCCAGCCGCTGTCCTCCGTTGTCGGCGTTTTCGGGCGACAATCCGGTCTGCAGGTTACGCTTGCCACACCGTCCGCCGGCAATGTGCGCACCAATGCCGTTACCGGCAGTTTTACGGTGCGGGATGCGCTGTCCCGGCTTCTGGCAGGCACGGGCGTGAATTTCCGGTTTGCCGGAAATGGCAGAACCGTCGTCATAGGCTCGGGGCAGGCCGTTGCCGATCTTTCCGGGGCGGAAGGCACCACCGTTCTGGAAGAAATTACCGTGACGGGAAAAACCGGACGCAATTCCATTGCCGGCACCGGTTATCAGGGAACGCCCGACTGGGTTTATGAAACACCCGCCAGTGTCAGCGTCGTCAGTCGCGAGGCGATCCAGTCCGCCGGCGTGCGCAACACGCGCGATGTCTTCAACCGCGTCTCCGGCGTCTATGCCGGTGAGGGCAATGGCAGCTTCCCTACCGTTTCGCCCAATATACGTGGCTTGCAGGAAAGCGGCCGCGTGGTCGTCTCCATCGATGGTGCGCGGCAGAATGCGCAGCGTGGCGCAGCTTTCGGCGGGGCCACGAGTTACACCGCGAGCGCCGGGCAGGGTTACGTCGATGTTGCCTTTATCCGTGCTGTCGAGATCGAGAAAATAACCAATGCGAGGTCGGGTAACGCGGGTTCACTTGGCGGGAAGGTCGAGTTCCGTACCGTCAGCGCCGCCGATCTGATCCCCGAGGGTGCGAACAAGGGGGCGGAGGTGAATGTCTCCCGTGGCACCAATGGTTACGATTTTCAGGGTTCGGTTCTGGCCGCAGTTCGTGAGCCGAATGGCCCTCTCTCCTTTGTTGCCGGTTACAGCCGCACGATCATGGATGAATACAAGATCGGAACCAAGGGTGAGGCCCGAAGCACCGCTTTGACGATGAAGGACCTGCTCGGCAGGGACGGTTGGTCGACCTTTTTCAAGGGCGAAGGTGACTTCGGGGATGTGCAGACTTCGTTGTCATGGATGCATCAGCAGAATGATTTTGTTCAGGGTGCGTCCACCGTGGTCGACAGGGAAAGTGTACGCAACGACAGCGTCGTCGCGAAGCTGGACTGGGACCCCGAAAGCGAACTCATCGATTTCAAATCTTCGTTGTGGCTGAACGACAATATGACGCAAGAGTTGCGATCGGCGCGCACTTATGCGGTGGAGACCAATCTAGATATGGGCCTGCGCAGCTTCGGTGGCAACTTGGAAAATACCAGTCGTTTCGACACCAAGGCGGGTGCGCTCAGCCTAAATTATGGGGCCGAAGCCTTCCGGGATATAGCCACATCCGTTGCTATGAGCTCCAAGATCAAGGAAAACCCCTCCTTTGCTACCAGCTACACGGCTTTCAGCCCCGCCGGGCGGCGCGATGTCGCGAGCCTGTTTTTAAACGGTGAGCTGGAGCCGGCGGATTGGATCACGCTAAGTGGCGGCGTGCGTTACGACTGGTCACACCTGAAGGGATCGGCGACTTATTACAGTACCCGCAGCTATCTCGTAGACACCTCTGTCCCCTGCGATCCAGTCGGCAACCATTACACACCTCTCGACTATTTCAATCAGGTGTTCCTTCCCGCCAACCCGTCCTGGGCTGCGCTCTACGCGCTTTATCTGGCGCGTGCCTGGCCTAATGCTTCGGCAGGTTGCATGCCTGGAACTGGCACAATTACGCCACCGATACCTGTTACCGAATACCCGGAGCACAATGTCGATATCGATCGCACCTACGGTGCCTGGCTACCCTCCGCCACGATTGAACTGAAACCCGTCGACTGGTTCCGTCCCTATGTGAGCTATTCCCAAAGCCTGCGTCCGCCGACAATTCTCGAGGCTCTCTTTGCCGGTGCCCGTCCGGGGGACAGCCCCGGATATGAATATGCCCCGAACACATCCCTGCGGGCCGAAAAAGCCACCACTTACGAAATCGGCGCGAATATGAGCTTTGACGGCGTGCTGCTGGACAACGATTCCGTCCGCATCAAAATGGCCGCCTTTCGCCGTGGGGTGAAGGATTACATCGCTCTCGGTTATCTCGTCACGGATCAGGTGGCGGATCGGACCTATACCAGCTTCGTCAATCTCGACGGCACGACCTATATGCGCGGCCTTGAATTCGAGGGCAATTATGATGCGCGGAGCTTCTGGCTTGGTGGCTCAGCGACGCTGCTGAAGACCGATTGGCCGGACAAAACCCAGGTTTTCTCTAACGGCACGACCACGACAAGCGGCGAGATCGTCGCATGGCCGGGTGACGTTGCACCCAAGGTGAAGCTGACGCTTGATGGCGGCATGCGTTTCTTCGAGGAAAAATTCTCTTTGGGCGCACGGCTCAACCATGTCACGCCGACGCAATCGCGGACGCTCGATACGGAGGGCAATCTGCGAGAGGTAACCGATCCCTACACGACGGTAGACCTATACGGCTCCTATACCTTCAACGAAAAGGCGACGCTTCGTTTCGCGGTCAATAACCTGACCGACCGCAAATACATCCCGGCAGCCAGTGCCTATACCGCGCCGGGCCGCACATTTATCGCAACGATGAACGTGAAGTTCTGATGCGCGGAAGAAATTCTCCGGGCTGGGGTTGCAGCCCGTCCCGGAGATGAAACGCCTTCGTCACATGACAAAGGTATCCCTATTGGCCAGCAAAGGAGTACACCTATGGCTACCACAATTCAACTGACGCAGTCTTCCTCCGACCTGATAGGTTACCTCAACGGTTGGACGAGCGGTTTCGGTTCGACCTATGGTGCGTTCTACGACGCTCAGACCAGCTCTCTCGCCACTACCACTATCGATCCGAACACGACCTATGAGGCGTGGGGCGATGGCAGCAACGGTGGCAAGGGCATTGTCATGAGCGGTGCCCTGCAATACTCCCAGGGCAACCTGACAGGTTCGGTCGACAGCATCGTTCTCGGCACCGGCTACAGCCAGTCCACTAGCGGCATCGCCGTCAGCCAGCAGGAACTGTTGATCGATCCCGACGGCTCCTACTCGCTCGCAGGCGCGCGCGATCTTCTCGATCTCGCCGTTTACCAGCTTGCCCGTTTCGGCTCTCTGGCCGGCTTCTATGACTACTTCGCGGCCACCGGCACGGTGATCGAGGATACGGCCGCTTCCAATACCCTGACGGGCTTTGCCGGCGCGGACACCTTCGTATTCTCCGGCGGCAATGACGTCGTGAACGCCGGCCCGACCGGAACCTACGGTTATCAGGATGGTACGGATACGCTTGATGTTTCCGCCTGGGGTGCAACTTCGGTGAATGATTTGTTGTGGTATAACGATAACGGAAATGCCGTTATCCTTTCGGCAGCAGACACGTCCGTATCCATCACGCTCAACGGTGTCGATGCAAGCGTACTCGACGCATCGGACTTCATTTTCGCCAGCGCATCGGCGCTTGCCGCTTAAAGGAAAATCAGGCTGTGGGCTTTCAAAACCACCAGCAGACACTGCCGCAGTCCCTCACTGCGGCGGTTGTTTCGCCCCTTAAAAGCACGTTTTTCGGTGTGGCGCTCGTCAGCGGTGTGGTCAACATCCTGGCGCTGACGTCGCCCCTGTTCATGCTTCAGGTTTACGACCGGGTGCTGGCCAGCGGCAGTTTGCCGACACTTGTCGGGATCGCCATTCTTGCGCTCGGCCTCTATGGCTTCCAGTGCCTGCTCGACATCATCCGCGCCCGGGTCCTGATCCGTATCGGCGAGGACTTCGACATGCGCTATTCCGGCAAGGTGCATTATGCGGTGGTGCGCCTGCCGCTCGTCAACCGTATGCCGGGGGACGGCCTGCAGCCGCTGCGCGATCTCGACAACGTGCGCGGTTTTCTGTCCGGCACGGGGCCCACCGCCTTTTTCGATCTGCCTTGGATGCCGCTCTACCTTGGCATATGTTTTCTGTTCCATTTCTGGATCGGCGTGACGGCTCTTGCCGGTGCCGTTCTGCTTATATCCCTCACCATCTTGACCAATATGTTCTCGCAGAAGCCGATCCGCGACACCATGGTCGAAAACATGGCGCGCAACCGGCAGCTGGAAGCCTCGCGCCGCAACGCCGAAGTCGTGCAGGCCATGGGGCTCGGCGGCCGGCTTGGCAAACGCTGGCAAATCTCCAACGAGGCTTATCTCGCCGCCAACCGCAAGGCGGGCGACGTGGCCGGCGGCCTCGGCAATATCGCAAAATCCCTGCGGATCGTGCTGCAATCGGCCATTTTGGCGGTCGGCGCATGGCTGGTCATTCAGCAGGAGGCCTCAGGCGGCGTGATGATCGCCAGTTCGATCATGATGGGTCGGGCTTTGGCGCCCGTCGATCTTGCCATATCCAACTGGAAGTCCTTCGTTGCCGCCCGCCAGAGCTGGGCGCGGCTAAGGGAGCTTTTTGCGCAGATGCCGGTAACGGCGACCGCAATGGCACTGCCGAAGCCTGAGAGAGAGTTGAAAGTCGAAAACGTCACCATCATTCCGCCGGGAGAGAGAAAACCGACCGTCGCGGGCCTTGGTTTCGTCATGACCGCCGGGAATGCGCTCGGTGTCATCGGCCCGTCCGGCTCGGGAAAATCCACCCTCTCGCGCATTCTCACTGGAGCCTGGACGCCCGCCGCCGGCAAGGTGCGGCTTGATGGTGCGAGCTTCGATCAATGGGATCGCGAAGCGCTCGGCCGCCATATCGGTTATCTGCCGCAGGGCGTGGAGCTTTTCGACGGCACGATCGGCGAAAACATTTCCCGTTTCGAGGACAATCCCGATCCCGACGCAATCATTGCCGCTGCGAAAGCCGCCGGTGCGCACGAACTGATCCTGCGCTTCGAAAAGGGGTATGACAGCGATATAGGTGAGGCCGGTTCCGCGCTTTCGGCAGGACAACGCCAGCGTATCGGTCTGGCGCGTGCGCTTTATGGCGATCCCTTCATCGTCGTGCTGGACGAGCCGAATGCCAATCTCGATGCGGAGGGCGAAGCCGCCGTTGTCAGGGCGATTGCGTCGGTCAAGGCGCGCAACGGTATCGCCATCGTCGTTGCGCATCGGCCCAGCGCGATCGGTGCCGTTGATTTCATTCTGATGATGGAGGAGGGGCGGATGAAGGCCTTCGGTCCGCGCGACGAGGTTCTCTCGAAAGTGCTGCGCACTCCGAATGCTCAAGCGGCGAAAGGTTTCACTGCATCCGCGCACACGGTTTCACCATTGCGTGTCGTCGCGAATACCCAACCTAAGACGGTGGCGCTGCAAGAGAGTGGCGAAGAGAACAGGCAGGAAGGAGATACGGATGTCAAAAATTGACCAGCGCACGCAGGTGTCCCGCTCCATCCGCAAACATCTTCTTGCCGGTCTTGCCGCAAGTGTAGCACTGCTGGCCGGCGTCGGCGGATGGGCAGCGACGACAAATCTTGCTGGCGCGGTCGTGGCGTCCGGTCATCTTGTGGTCGATTCCTATATCAAGAAGGTCCAGCACCCCAAGGGTGGCGTCGTCGGTGAAATTCTGGTGAGCGAAGGTGGCAGGGTAAAGGCCGGCGACGTCGTCATGCGTCTCGACGCCACCCAGACCCGCGCTAATCTCGCCATAGTGACCAAGCGGCTGGATGAGCTGAGCGCGCGCATGGCAAGGCTGGAGGCCGAACGGGACGATCTGCCGGAACTCGTTTTTCCACAGGCTCTGGTGGCGCGCAAGGACGATCCCGATGTCGCTTCCGCCATGCGCAGCGAAACCAGGCTGTTCGAATTTCGCAAATCCTATCGCGAGGGGCGCAAAGCACAGCTTGTGGAGCGTATCACCCAGTTCGAACATGAAATCGAAGGGTTGAGGGCACAGGAAGTCGCCTACGACAACGGGCTTGCGGTTTTGCAGGCTGAGATAACCTCGCAGAAATCCTTGCGGGAGCAGGGCATCGTGTCCGTGCAGCGGCTGAACAGCCTGCAGACCCAGGCCGCGACATTTGGCGGTGAGCGTGGCGAAAAAATCGCCTATCAGGCGCAGACGGCGGGCAGGATCACCGAAACGAAACTGCAGATCCTGCAGATCGATCAGGAACTGCGCACCGAAGTGGGCCGGGAACTGCGCGAGATACAGGCGCAGACGGGTGAATATGTCGAGCGGAAGGTCGCTGCGGAGGACGAGCTGAAGCGCATCGATATCATCGCGCCGCAATCCGGCATGGTGCATGAAATGGCGGTGCATACCGTGGGCGGCGTGGTGACGCCGGCCGACCCGATCATGCTCATCGTGCCTGATGGGGACGAACTGGCACTCGAGGTGCAGATCGTGCCGAAGGATATAGACCAGTTGCAGGTAGGGCAAAAAGCGATGCTGCGGATGACCGCGTTCAACCAGCGTGTCACGCCGGAACTGGAAGGCCATGTCAGTCGCATCGCCGCCGATATCACCACCGATCAGAGGACCGGCCTCTCCTATTATCTGGCGCGGATTTCCATACCGGTTGCCGAGCGGGAAAAGCTGAACACTGCGCCGCTGATGCCGGGCATGCCTGCCGAGGCCTTCATCCAGACCAGCGAGCGCACCGCGCTCTCCTATATCGCCAAGCCGCTGACGGACCAGATCAACCGCGCCTTCCGGGAAGAATAGCGGGCTTTTCTGATTGGCAGTCACGACTTGAGATCAAAGCCAGCCCAGCGCTTTCGCTGCGCGGATCGCTTCCGCGCGGCGTTTGCAATCCAGCTTGCGGAACAGGTTTCCGAGATGGAATTTTACCGTCACTTCCGAGATGTTGAGGGTCTGGGCAATCTTCTTGTTCGACATGCCGCTGGCTAGCAATTGCAGCATCTGTGCTTCCCGCTGTGAAAGCCCGCCATGCAGGGCGCGTGCCTGCGGCGAGTTGACCGAGGCGGCGAAAATCGACAGCGCGTTCCGGACATCGGAAGAGGTTTCGATGAAACCGCGGATACGGCGATTGTTCAGAAGCGGCGACAGGAATATGCGCTCCTCCGACAGGACGCCGTTGCAGCCAAGGCGCGTCGCCGATTCAAGTGCGTTGAGGATATGGGCGCGGGCGCCGGCACTGTCACGACGCTGGTGTGCGGCATAGCTCTGCCATATTCTGAGCGCGACCTTTTCGCGGTTGGTGACCTTGGGGTTGGCGATCATTGCATCCATCTGCCGGGCGAGATAGGCGCGCGGCGTGAAAAGATGTACCGCGTCGCGGAGCCAGGCCATCACATAGGCGATTTCGTCGCGCCGCGTGAGCCGGGCAAGGTCCTCATTCGCGCTCTCCACCCAGTTGCGACCCATCGGCATGCGAATTGCCGATAGCGTCGCTGCCGCATCCGCCCAGCGGTTGGCGTTCTGGTAGGCGATGGCCGTTCTGATCTCCATCATCGCATGGAATTGCAGCCCTTCCGAAAGGTGAATCCACAGGCCGTCGAGAAAGCCCGGACGAACGGTCATCGGAAAATGATCGATCAGCACCTGCGAGGCATAATGCAGGGCAAACTGCATCAGGCTCGGCCATATCTCGGCGGCGGCGAAGTGGTCGAATTCATGCTCGACGAAGTGCAACAGGTCGCGTGGTTTTCCCGCCTCATAGGCAAGGCAGGCTTCCGCCAGCCGCAGCATTCGGAACTCCTGCGCGGCGTCGTGTGGCACCTGTTCCAACCTCGTGCGCGCATCCTGTGCCGCGCGACGGGCCAAGAGCACATCACCGCTCATCAGTCGCAGGACGATCTGGTGCAGATGGATGAAGAATTCGAGCAGCGGTTGCCCGCCCATCTTGCGCAGATAGATAAGCGCGCGGGCGGCGGCGGCCTCGGCCTCGCGAAAATTACGGCGGCGGATTTCGAATTCCAGCAGCGCATTGTAATAGGCGGCCCATTTGCCGTGATCGTCCATGGGGTAATCGGCCATGAATTCCCCGAGGCGCGTTATCACAGCGTCATTGGGGGTCAGGTCCTCGGCAATCATCAGGTTCAGCCGGAAGGTGCGGGCGGCAAAGGAAAAACGCGAACCGCGGGCAAGCACCTTGAGTGGATCGAGATAATCCGAACCGAGGCTCTTGCCAAGCAGATGGCGCACGCGTTGCAATTCGCCCTGTTTCAGCAATGCGCGAGTGACGGCGAAGAGGACTGTTTCATTCGCCGCGATCATGTCCTGCGAAAACCGCATGATGATCTCGCGAAACCTGTCGACGCTGCTTCGGTAGATCAGTTCGCGCCCATGGGCGCGTTCTAGGATTTGCGCAGCGTGGGTCTCATAACCGCGGTCAAGCAACATGGCCATTGCCGCAAGCGCCCGCCCTTCCTTCTCGAATGCGGAAGCGACCTCTACCACTGCCCTGCCAGCCTGTAATGTGGCGAGACGTTCTCCCGCTGCCACGGTCAGAAGCCTTATCAGTGTGTCGTGTTTTTCCGGGTTTGCGATCAGGAAGGGCGGCAGAAGTTCTGCCCATTCAGCGTCGGGTTCTGCCGAGGGATTTTCCAGCCAGAGCGAAAGCGCGACCGTCTGGGCCGGTGACAGATGCGGCAGATAATTTTCCCGCAGATAGTCGACGCATAGTTTTTCGTCGGCGAGGCGAGCGAGAGACAGAAAGGCCGGCCACCCCGCATAATCATCGAGCGCCAGACGCTTCTGTTCTGTTGGAAGGCCCGCGGTCTCATCTTGGCCAAAGGCCAGTTCATTTGCTCCGATCGTCAGCGAACCACGATGCAATATTTGCCGCGCCAGCCCGCTGATACGTTGATCCGGACGGCAGGCGATGACCACGAAACGCACGGTTTCCAGAATAGGGGCGGGCATGCGGACCGCGCGTGCGAAGACCGGCACATCCCATAGCAGCCAGCCTTTTGCCGCCTCATCACTTCTGGGCTGGTGCGTCCGGCATACCTCGGTCCCCAGCTCTTGTGCCAGCAAGTCCATAAGAACGCTTTTCCCGGCGCCCGCCGGCGCGCGCAGAAAGATCACGCCTGCGGTTTCGCTGGCGATACGGCGGCAGAGTGTGGTGCGCGGCAGAAGCGTCATTCAGACAGGGATAGGAGATCTGAATTCAAAAACCTATACTCATTTATCAAAAAACTATACCTTTCTGCGATTGTTCAAAAGGACATGTGGTGAAAACTTGTGCTCAGGAAACTGATGCACAAGGAACGGTCCACCGATGCAGCAACATCCGCTGGTCGCGATTTTGAACAGACTCGGCGCTTTCGTACTGGTCATGATCGCCCTGTCCATCATGATTTTTGCTCTAGCCCGTGTGGTGCCGGGTGATCCCGCCCGCATGGCGCTCGGCCCTGCGGCAACACAGGAACAAGTTGATGCGCTGCGCGGCGAGATGGGTCTCGATAAGCCGCTCGCCGCCCAATACCTCGACTATATCGGCAACGCCCTGCACGGTGACCTGGGCTTCTCGCTGGTTTCCCAGCGCCCCGTCACCACCGATCTGGCCCAGACCGTTCCTGCGACCGTCGAACTGGTTCTGGTCTCAGTGATCTTCATGTTTGCCGTCGCCATCCCGCTCGGCGTCATCACGGCGCATTACCGCGACCGTCCGCTCGACCATATCGGCCGTATCCTCTCGCTCACCGGCGTGACGATCCCGAGCTTTCTGTTTGCCATCACGCTGCAACTGCTGGCCGCTCGCTTTCTCTCCGGGTGGCCGATCATCGGTAGGATCGATCATTCACTTGGCTGGCAGGGTGGCCCGACGGGCTTCATCCTGATCGACGGTACGCTTGCCGGACGGTTCGATGTGGTGCTGGATGCGCTGAAGCACCTTGCGCTGCCGGCCTTTGCGCTCTCCGTGGCCGGTATCGGCCAGATCACCCGCATCACGCGTTCCTCGATGATCGAGAACCAGCGCAAGGATCACGTGCTCACCCTGCAAAGCTTCGGCGTGCCGGAGCGGGTCATCATCTTCCGTTATCTGCTGAAGCTTTCCTCCATCGCGCCGCTGACGATCATGGGGCTCGAATTCGCCTCGCTGATCGGCAATGCCTTCGTGATCGAAATGGTCTTCGCCTGGGGCGGATTCGCATCCTACGGGCTGAACGCCATCCTTCAGAAAGACCTCAATGCCGTGACTGCCGTGGTGCTGGTAGCCGGCCTGTTCTTCATCGTTGCGAACCTGATCGTTGATGTCCTGATCTCGATCATCGACCCGCGCCT
Organism: Agrobacterium sp. K11; assembly: GCF_059429395.1. NCBI lineage: Bacteria > Pseudomonadati > Pseudomonadota > Alphaproteobacteria > Hyphomicrobiales > Rhizobiaceae > Agrobacterium > Agrobacterium sp. K11. Next base: position 201,247 of record NZ_JCAHRB010000002.1, read on the forward strand.
GCGCCGCAAGGAGGCTCGCTGATGGCTGATATGAAAATGCTCGAACCCACCGATCGGGGCTTAAGCGCCGGTTACATGATGTGGTACCGCTTCAGCCGCAATCCGGCAGCGGTCATCGGTTCGCTGATCCTGTTGTCGGTGCTGGTTCTGGCGATCTTTGCGCCCTGGCTTACACCCTATCCCAAACATATCGGCGCGGTCGTCGATTTCCGTGCCCGCCACATGCCGCCGGATCTGGAGCACTGGTTCGGAACCGACAAGGCCGGACGCGACATCTTTTCCCGCACTGTCTTCGGGCTCAGGGTCTCGCTTCTTCTCGTCATCGGCGTGCTCGGCATCTCGGTCCCGGTCGGTACCGTGCTTGGCCTGGTCGCCGGTTATTTCGGCGGCTGGACCGAGAAAATCATCAGCGGCCTGACGAATGTGATGCTGGCCATGCCGCCCCTCGTCATGGCGCTGGCGGTCTCCAACCTGCTGGAACCCACCTTGATGAACGCCATGATCGCGATCACGCTTCTATGGTGGACCTGGCATGCGCGGCTGATCTATTCGGTGTCGAAATCCATCGCATCCGAGGACTACATCGAAGCGGCACGTCTTGCAGGTGCGGGTCCGCTGCACATTCTCTTTCGCGAAATTCTGCCCAATTGCGTCTCGGTCATATCAGTCAAGACGACGCTGGATGCGGCATTCGTCATCCTCTTTGGCGCGACGCTGAGTTTCCTCGGTTTCGGCGTCAAACCGCCAACTCCCGATCTCGGCTCAATGGTTGCCGATGGGCGCCAGTTCATGCCGGATTTCTGGTGGGAAGTCCTCTGCCCCGGCGCGGCCGTGCTTTACGTGACGCTGGGTTTCAATCTGCTGGGCGACGGCCTGCGTGACATGTTCGACGTGGAAAGCTAGAGCCATGACTGAACCGCTTCTCAAAGTCGAAAACCTCAACGTCAACTTCACCAACTACGGTCGCACGCGCCAGGTGCTGCGCGATGTCGCCTTCACAGTCTCAGCCGGCGAGCGGGTGGCGCTGATCGGCGAAACCGGATCGGGTAAATCGGTCACCGCCAAGGCGATCATCGGCACTTTGCCGAAGAATGCCACTATTGCCTCCGGCGCCATTGTCATCGACGGGCGGGATGTGCTCGCCATGCCGCGAAGGGAACGCGAGGCGCTTAAGGGAACGGCGTTTTCGCTGATCATGCAGGACCCGCTGTCTTCCTTCAATCCGGTCTTCAAGATCGGCACGCATCTCGATGATGTCATGCGCTTTGCCGACAAGCGCAACGGCATCAACTCGTCCAAGACAGAGCGCCGCACCCGTATCGCAGCGGTTCTGCGCCGCGTGCAGCTTGGCGATACCGAGCGGGTCATGAATGCCTATCCGTCCGAGCTTTCGGGCGGCATGCGCCAGCGCGTGTTGATCGGGCTTGCGCTGCTGCATCAGCCGAAGCTCCTCATCGCGGATGAGCCCGGCACGGCGCTCGACGTCACCACGCAGGATGAAATTCTCAATCTCATCAACCAGCTGGTTGCCGAAGAAAATATGGCGCTGCTGATGATAACCCATAATCTCGGTGTCGTACGTAAGGTGGCGGATCGGGTCGTGGTTATGCACCATGGCGACATCGTCGAGACCGGTCCCTGCACGCAAATCCTGCACGCTCCCGCTGCGGACTACACGCGTTCGCTGCTGGATGCGGTGCCGCCGCTCTACGGTCCGCGTGTCGCCGATCTGGCGCAGAGCACACGCTCGCCGATCGTTACCATCGAGGGCCTGAACAAGATTTACGGCAGACGCAACGGTTACCACGCCGTGCGCGACGTGAACCTGACGCTGAAGGACGGCGAAATTTTCGGTCTTGCGGGCGAGTCCGGTTCTGGAAAAACCTCGGTCGCCCGGATGATCATGGGACTTTCGCGCCCGACCTCCGGCAATCTTGTCATCGACGCCCCATCTCCCGGGCGTGGCAAGCGGCTGACGCAGATCGTCTATCAAAATCCGGGCACTTCCCTAAATCCGAAGCGCACGGTCAGGCAGACGCTTACCCTACCGTTGAAATCCATCGGTATGGACGGTGAGGCGCGCGAACGCCGGATGCAGGAACTGATGGGGCTGGTGCGATTGCCGCAATCCTATCTCGGTAAATATCCGCATGAACTTTCCGGCGGACAGAAGCAGCGTGTCGCCATTGCCCGTGCACTCGCGGCTGAACCGAAGATCCTCATCCTCGACGAGCCGACGGCGGCGCTTGATGTCTCCGTGCAGAAGACCGTTATCGACCTTCTGCTGCAGCTGCGGGAAGAGCTTGGCCTGACCTATCTGATGATCTCGCACGACCTCTCGCTGATGCGCAATTTCTGTTCGCGCATCGCCATCATGCTGCGTGGCGAGATCGTCGAGGAAGGGGTGACGTCTGCGGTTTTCACCGAGCCGAAGCATCCCTACACCCGCGCCCTTATCGCGGCGATCCCCGTCGTCACCGACGAGGAAGAGCGCCTGAAACCCACCGTGACAGAGGAAGAGCGTATGCGCTTCCTCGTAAAAACGACCGATTGATAAAAGAGGAGCCTGACGTGTATCGCGTTGGAATTGACGTCGGCGGCACAAATACCGATGCCGTTGTGTTACAGGAAAAGACTGTTCTGGCGGGGGTGAAAGCCTCCACCACCGAAGATGTGACGTCCGGTGTCATCGAAGCCCTTGAAAAGGTGATCGAGGCGTCGGGCATCGACAGGGCACACATCGGTGCCGTGATGATCGGCACCACGCATTTTACCAATGCGGTGATCGAGCGGCGGCATATGGACGAGGTCGCCGCCATCCGGATCGGCCTGCCGTCCGGCGCCGGCCTGCCGCCGATGGTCGACTGGCCGGATGACCTCCGGGAAATCGTTGGTAACCACGGTTATCAGGTCCGCGGCGGATATGAATTCGACGGTCGCGAAATCTCAGCCCTCGATGAGGACGAAATCGTCCGCATCGCCGCCGATATCCGCGCAAAGGGCCTGAAGGCCGCGGCCGTCACCTGCGTCTTCAGCGGCATCAATGATGCGATGGAAGTGCGGGCGAAGGATATCCTGCAGGAGCGCTGCCCCGGCCTGCCGGTGGTTATGTCCAAGGATATCGGACGGCATGGTCTGCTCGCCCGCGAAAGTGCTGCGATCATGAATGCCAGCCTTCTTTCGCTTGCGGACCGCACCGTTGCCGCTTTCGGCGAGGCGCTGAAGGCAGCGGGCATAACCTGCCCGTTCTACATCACCCAGAACGACGGCACGCTGATGGCGGCGGATGTGGTGCGCGGCTTCCCTGTGCTCACCTTCGCCTCCGGCCCGACGAATTCCATGCGCGGCGCTGCTTTCCTCACCGGCCTCAAGGATGCCGTGGTCGTGGATGTCGGCGGCACCACCTCCGATGTCGGCTCGCTGTCGCACGGCTTTCCGCGCCAGGCGTCCACGACGGTGGATATTGGTGGCGTGCGCACCAATTTCCGCATGCCGGATGTGTTCTCGATCGGTCTCGGTGGCGGCTCGCTGGTGGTCAATGGCGAACATGGCCTCACCGTTGGCCCGAAATCAGTTGGTTACCGCGTCCGCCGTGAGGCGCTCTGCTTCGGCGGCACGACCCTGACTGCAACCGATATCGCTGTCGCCTCCGGCAAGGCGGACGTGGGCGAGAAGGCTCTGGTTTCCACTCTGGACAAGCGGCTGGTGGATGCCGCAGTCAAAAAGATCAACGACATGCTCGAGTCCTGTGTGGAGCGCAGCCGCATCTCGTCATCGCCGGTGCCGGTGATCGCCGTTGGCGGCGGCTCCATTCTCATGCCTGACCGTATCGGTGATCTGGACGTCATCCGCCCCGAGAATTTCGCGGTGGCGAATGCCGTGGGTGCAGCGATCGCGCAGATCAGCGGCGAGACGGACCGCGTCTTCTCGCTGATCGAGGGGCGCACGCGTGAAAGCGCGCTTGCGGAGGCGGAGGCCGAGGCACGCGAAAAGGCGATTGCGGCTGGTGCAGTGGCCGAAACGCTGGAAGTCATCGAGCGCGAGGATATGCCGCTTGCCTATCTGCCCGGCAATGCCACCCGCATTCATGTGAAAGTCGTTGGAGAAATGGGAGCCAATCATGGCTGAGACGCGCAAGCTGAAATATGACGAAGCGGCATTGCGTACGCTGACGAGGGAAGATCTCGACGCGCTGGAAATCGGTGCGGGCATTCTCGGCACCGGCGGCGGCGGCAACCCCTATCTGGGCAAGCTGCTTGCACTCGAGGCCATGAAGGCCGGTTACGAGATGAAGATCCTTGCGACAGACGCCATCGAGCCGGACGCGCTTTGCATGTCCATCGGCGGCATTGGCGCCCCCGTTGTCGGCGTGGAGCGCATTCGCGAGGGCCGTGAGGGGCTGCGTTGCCTGCGCGCCATGGAAGAGCTGATCCGCACGCCGGTAGACGCCATCGTCTGCGAGGAAATCGGCGGCTCGAACTCCATGAACCCGCTGGTGACGGCGGCGCTTGGTGGGCTGCCGATCCTCGATTGCGACGGCATGGGCCGGGCTTTCCCAGAGATGCAGATGACGACCTTCTCCATCTACGGCCACAGTTCGACGCCATCGGTGATGTGCGACCTGCACGGCAATGCCGTGATCTTCAGCCACGCCGTTTCCGAAGTCTGGCACGAGCGCATGGCCCGCGCCTGCGTCGTTTCTCAGGGCGGCGGCGCAATGCTGGCGACCGCGCCGATGCAGGCCCACTACGTGCACCAGTACGGTATTCCGAAAACCTACACCAAGGCGATCGCGCTCGGCGAGGCGGTGATGCGTGCCCGCAAGCAGCAGGAAGACCCGATTGCGGCAGTCTGCGCGCTTGAAGGCGGACGGCGCATCTTCAACGGCAAGATCACCGATCTGAAACGCCATCTGCGCGGCGGTTTCGCCGTGGGCGATGTCGAGCTTTCCGGCTTCGACGATTGCTCGGGCCAGACGGCGAGCGTGGCGATCCAGAACGAATTCCTGCTGTTCCGCCGTGACGGCAAGGTGGAAGTGACCGTCCCTGATCTGATCGTCTTGCTCGATGTCGATACCGGTTACCCGATCACCACCGAAGTCCTGCGTTACGGCCAGCGCGTGGCCGTGGTCGCGATCCCCTGCCACGATCTGCTGCGCAGCGCCCGCGCGCTCGAAGTCGTTGGACCGGCGGCTTTCGGTTACCCGGACATTCCTTTCTCACCGCTGCCCGTCCCGGTCGGCAAGGCTGCCTAACCATAAGCGGGGCAAATGACCCGCAATAAAGAGGAGAACGACAATGAAAATGCCAGGACTTCCTTCCCGCCTTGCCGTGCTTGCGCTCGGCACGGCAATCGCGTTGCCGCTTGTTTCTTCCGCTGCTTTTGCGGATGACAAGGTTTCGGTCGCGGTCAACACCATGCAGATATTCAGCTCGCTCGACCCGGCGAAAGTGACTGACTATACCGGCTACATGGCCATCGTGAACATGTATGACGGCCTGACCACGGTGAACGCCAAGGGCGAAATCGTGCCGCATCTGGCAAAGTCCTGGGATATTTCTGCAGACGGCCTGACCTATACCTTCCATCTGCGCGACGATGCGAAGTTCCAGGATGGCACGGCGGTGAAGGCTGCCGATCTCGTCTGGTCGGTGCAGCGCCTGCTCGGCATCAACAAGGGTCCGTCGAACCTCATCGTCGGTGTGTTGAAGCCCGAAAACGTCAGCGCGCCTGATGATGCGACGCTCGTCATGAAGATCGAGCGTCAGTTTTCGCCCTTCATGGCCTCCACGCCGCTGATGATGGCGTTGAACAAGTCGTTGATCGAAGCCAATGCCAAGCCCGAAGACAAGTGGGGCGAGGCCTATGTGGGCGAACATTCCGCCGGTTCCGGCCCATACAAGCTCGTCAGCTACAACCGTTCTGCCGATATGGTCATTGCCCGCAATGCGGACTATTTCCTTGGCTGGACCAAGGGCAAGCCGATCGACGAAGTACGCTTCGTCCAGACGAGCGACGACGCTACCGTCAAGGCGCTGGCTGAAAAGGGCGAACTTGGCCTTTCCTCGCACGGCCTTGGCAACGACACCTATGAATCCATCGGTCGGATGAAGGGTTACAAGCTCATCCAGACCCGCACCGCCGGCGGTTTCGTCATCAAGCTCAACACCAAGGTTTACCCGACCGACGACGTTCACGTTCGTCGCGCCATTGCCTATGCGACGGATTACAAGACGATCCAGGAAGTGATCTATCCCGGTTTCGACATGCAGGGGCCGCTATCCGACGCTTTCAAGGACGCGCATAACGGCGATATTCAGCCCGGCGTCTACGATCTGGAAAAGGCGAAGGAAGAACTGGCGAAGTCGAAATATGCCGGCCAGAAAATCACGCTGGTCAACAGCTATGTCGCTTCGCTGGCCTTCGAGGCGGAAGTGGCGCTGCTTTTGCAATCCAGCCTCGAGCAAATCGGTATTACGCTCGATATCAAGCCAGAGCCGTGGAACCGTATCGTTGAGCTTTCCTCCAAGCCTGAAACGACGCCTGCGTCGACGCAGGTGAATATCTCGCCGACCTATCCGTCTCCGGATGCGATGTTCTACAACCAATATCACTCCAAGGCATCAGGCACATGGATGTCGATGGAATGGCTGCAGAACGCGGAAATCGACGGGCTGATCGACAAGGTCCGTGCCACGACCGATACCAGCGAACAGAACGCAACCTACAAGGAACTGCAGACCAAGATCGCCGATCTTCAACCGGATGTCTGGGCGGTTGCGCCGAACCGCCGTTATGCGGCGAACAAGTGCCTTCAGGGTTACGAGTTCATTCCCATGCAGAGCTGGGACCTGAACTTCTCCAACTTCCATTGGGACTGCAAGGCGGAGTGATCTCCGTCCCATGAAAAGCGGTCCCGCCGCAGGGCGGGGCCGATGAGACTTGGAACGATAAAGGGAAGGAGCATCGCTTGCGCCGGAAAGGCTGCGGCATGCCCGAGGATGACGCATGATCCAGGAATTTTCCGAAGACGATATCGAACCTCTTGCCACCGGCGCCTGGATTCTGGGAACGGGCGGTGGAGGCAATCCCTATATCTCGACGCTCAATCTGCGCCGTCTTTATGCCGAAGGCAGACGGGTGAAGGTCATGGACCCCATGGCGCTTGCTGATGACGACATGGTTGCGGTCGTCTCCAAGATGGGTGCACCGCTTGTTGGTCAGGAACGGCTGGGAGACCCCGTTCATCTTGCCCGCGCGGTCGAGGTCATGGAAGATTATCTCGGCAAGCCTTTCCGGGCGATCATGAGCGTGGAAATCGGCGGCTCGAATGCGTTATCGTCCTTCCTCGCCGCCGCCATGCTCGACCGGCCCGTCGTCAATGCCGATGCCATGGGACGTGCTTATCCCGAAGCGCAGATGACCTCATTCGCCATCGGCAACCTGCCGATGTTTCCGCTGTCACTGGTCGATGTGCGAGACAACGAGGTGATCGTGACGCGCGCTGCATCGTGGAAATGGATGGAGCGCATCTCGCGCAAGGTCTGCACCGAAGTTGGCTCTACCGCCGCCACCTGCAAGGCGCCGCGCACCGGCAAGGAAGTGAAGGAATGGGGCATTCATTACACCGTCACAAAGGCGACCGAACTCGGGCGCGCGGTGATGGAGGCGCGTGCACGCCATGATGACCCGGTTCAGGCGGTTCTCAACCATGAGGGTGGCAAACAGCTGTTCCGCGGCAAGGTGGTGGATGTCGCCCGCGAGACCACCGGTGGCTTTCTGCGCGGCAGTACGACCATTGAAGGCATCGACGCCGATCGCGGCTCACGCATGGAACTTGCCTTCCAGAACGAGTGGGCGGTCGCCTTCCGCGACGGCCAGCCGGTCGCCATGACGCCGGATTTGATCTGCCTTCTCGACACTGTTTCGGGCAGCGCCATCGGCACGGAATCGGTGCGCTATGGCCAGCGTGTCACGGTTATCGCCCTGCCGGCGCCGGAACTCTTGACGACGCCTGCCGGCATTGCTGCCGTTGGCCCGCGTGCCTTCGGTTATGACATTGATTTCAGATCGGTATTCCCATGAAACGCATCGGTATTGACGTTGGCGGCACCAATACGGATGCCGTTCTGATCGATGGAGACGCCATCGTTGCCTCGATCAAGGTTCCGACCACGCAGGATGTCCTGTCCGGCGTGAAGGCGGCCCTCGCTCACGTGTCTGGCCATGTCGGCGCGGCAGATCGCCCGATCGATGCGGTTATGATCGGCACCACCCATTTCACCAATGCTGTCGTGGAGCGAGCCCGGCTGGAGCGAGTTGCGGCCATCCGCATCGCATTGCCGACCGGCTCTTCACTGCCGCCCATGTGCGACTGGCCGAAGGATCTCTACGAGGCCGTCGATCCGCTGATCTTCATGGTTCATGGTGGCCATGAATACGATGGCAGTCCGCTGGTGCCGATGATCCCGGATGAAATCCGTGAAGCGGCGATGAAAATCCGCGATGCAGGCATTACCTCGATCGCCATTTCGGCAACCTTTTCGCCGCTGACCACGGAGTGCGAGGTGAGGGCGGCGGAGATTGTCCGTTCGGTGATCCCCGATGCACGCATCACGCTTTCCCACACGCTGGGCCGTATCGGGCTTCTGGAGCGCGAAAACGTTGCACTTCTGAATGCCGCCTTGCAGACCCTTGGCAGGACCACGGTACAGGCATTTTCGGATGCGCTGCGCGAAGCAGGTGTGAAGGCGCCGTTCTATCTTACACAGAATGACGGCACCGTGGCGCTTGCGGATGTAGCTGCCGCAAACCCCGTGCACAGCTTCGCTTCTGGCCCGACCAATTCGATGCGTGGTGCCGCTTTTCTCACCGGGCTTTCCGATGCCATGGTGGTGGATGTCGGCGGCACCACCTCCGATATTGGTTGCCTTGTCGGTGGTTTTCCGCGTGAGGCAAATAATATTGTCCATATTGGCGGGGTCCGCACCCTGTTCCGCATGCCCGATCTTCTACCTGTAGCACTGGGCGGCGGCACCATTGTCGACCCGCAGACAGGCAAGATCGGCCCGCGCTCGGTTGGGTATCGCATCCTGACCGAAGCCCGCGTTTTCGGTGGCGAGACACTGACGGCATCGGATATCGCCGTTGCGGCAGGCCTGATCGAGATGGGTGACAGGGATCGTGTGAAGGGCCTCGATCCGGCATTCGTGCAGGCGACGCTCGGCCGTATCCGCGACATGGTGGCCGACAGTTTCGACCAGATGAAGACATCAGCCGAAGACGTGCCGCTGGTTGCAGTCGGCGGCGGCGCATTCCTGATACCGGAGCAGGTGCCGGGCGCATCCGAGGTGCTGCGTGTGGAAAATGCAGGCGTTGCCAATGCGCTCGGCGCAGCGATGGCGCAGGTGTCCGGTGAGGTGGATCAGGTCTTTTCCGGGTTGAGCCGCGACGAAGCCCTTGCGAAAGCCGAGACCGAAGCGCAGAACGCAGCGGTCGCTTCGGGAGCGGAGCGCGCGAGCCTCAAGACGCTTGAGGTGGAGGATATTCCCATCGCCTATTTGCCAGGCGGCGCTCGCAGGGTCCGCGTGCGTGTTATCGGCGATATAGCCTTTCATTGATGGTAAGAGGCCCTGCCTGCGGCGGGGCAACAGTGGAGTGAGGATATGACGAAGATCGCACTGGCCATTCACGGTGGTTGCGGGGTTATGCCGGAAGACAGCATGACTCCGGAGGAATGGGACGCGGCGCGCCACGATCTGGCGGCGGCACTGCGCGCCGGTTATGGTGTGCTCAAGGCTGGCGGAACTGCGCTGGAAGCGGTTGAGGCGGCAGTCGTCGTTATGGAGGACAGCCCGCATTTCAACGCAGGCCATGGGGCGGCGCTCAACGAGAATGGCATTCACGAACTCGACGCGTCGATCATGGATGGCAAGACCCTTGCGGCAGGCGCAATCAGCGCCTCCCGCGCCATCCGCAACCCGGTGAAGGCGGCCCGGGCGCTGATGGAGGATGAACGCGCAGTCTATCTCACCGGTGAAGCGGCTGACCGGTTTGCACAGGAGAAGGGGCTTGCCACGGAGCCTCAATCCTATTTCACCACCCAAAAGCGTGTCGAGGCGCTGGCGGCCATGAAGGCCCATGCCACCGCAGGTACGGAAGCGACGGAAAACGAAAAACATGGAACCGTCGGTGCCGTGGCACTCGATGCGGCTGGGCATCTCGCAGCCGCGACATCCACCGGCGGCTACACCAACAAGCCTGACGGCCGGGTGGGTGACAGCCCTGTGATCGGGGCGGGCACCTATGCACGCGATGGCGCCTGCGCCGTTTCCGGCACCGGCAAGGGTGAATTTTTCATCCGTTACGTCGTCGGCCATGAGATCGCGTCCCGTGTCGCCTATCTCGGGCAGGATCTGGAAACCGCCGCCGGCAACCTCGTCCACAAGGATCTGGCGCCCTACGATATCGGTGCGGGTCTTGTCGCCATCAATGCCGAAGGCAACATTGCCGCACCCTATAATACGCCCGGCATGTTCCGGGGCTGGGTGACTCCATCAGGAAAGGCCCGTGTTGCCACCCACGACAGGGTCTATGACGTGGAATTGTAACCGGCGACCGACCGGGCCGAATGATAGTGCGAAAAAAACCGGTGACATGAAGGCCTATCGGCGGCAAAAGGTCTAAACCGAAACCGGCTCGTCTTTTCATCCCGTGGTGCTGGCCTCATGAATATCAAGCAGCTCGAAGTCCTTCGCACGCTTCTTTCCACCGGCTCGACCATCGCCACCGCCAAGGCCATGGGGCTAAGCCAGTCCGGTATCAGCCGGCTTCTGGCTCAGCTCGAGGCGGACCTGTCGCTGACGCTGTTTGCCCGTGACAAGGGGCGGCTGATCCCGACGCCGGAGGCAGCGCTTCTCGCGCGTGACGCGGAAAATGTGCTGCTTGCTGTCGATCGCATGTCCGGCCACGCCGAAGATCTGCGCAATGGTGCTGCCGGTCCGGAAATCGTCCGCATCGGCCTGCCGAGCAGCATGTGGGAGAACTTCGCGCCCGCCATGCTGATCGACTATGTCAGGGATTTCCCCGGCGTGCGCATCGAGACTTTTTTTGAAACGACCACCGCCATCAACAGGCTGGTTGGCGAGCGGGTGATCGACCTCGGTTTCCTGCGCATGGAAGGTGAGATTGGACCGGGCATTGATGTCGAGCGTGTCGCCACAGGCAAAAGCGTCTGCGTGGTCCGTCAGGATCACCCTTTAGCCGAGCTTACCGAGATAACAGTTAAGGACCTGCGCAACATTCCGCTCATTCTGATCGGCCGGCAGCGGCCGAACCGAATGGCGCTCGAGCAGGTCTTCAAGAAGGCGGGCGTCAAGCCCATGGTGAAGATCGAGACCCACACCAACAGTTCCGCATGTGCCTATGTCGCGCATGGTCTGGGCGTTACGATCATCAGCAGTTTTTATGCTAACCTCTACAGGCACCTTCCCGTCGTGGCGCTGCCCTTCATTCCGCAATCAACCCAGGAGTTCGGTCTTGCCCGGGCCTCGGGCGCACCGCTGTCCATCGCGGCGCAGGCACTCAGCGACGCCTTGAAGCAACAAATCCAGCTTTCGCAAAAAATCGACTGAAAACAGGGTTTTTCGCGAAAAATCTCATTGTCCCTGTCAGGATGAAACGTGCCACCATTCTGCATAGGCATATGACGTTTATGCATAATATTGCGCGTTATTTATCAATCCGTCATAGTCATTCGCAACGAAACCGATAGAGGCGGGAGCACGTTCCCGGCCATCAATCGTGGGGAACCGATGATAAGATTCATACTGAGCCGTCTTTTGATGGCGCTGCCGACGATCGCCTTTGTGTCGATCACGGTCTTTGCGCTCATCCGCTTCATTCCGGGTGATCCGGCCGCCCTGATGCTGGGCGACATGGCGCAACCGGAACAGATCGAGGCGATGAGAACAGATCTTGGTCTCGACAAGTCCATGCCGCAACAGTTCGTCATCTGGGCGGGCAATGTGGTGCAGGGCGATTTCGGCCGGTCCATCGTCAACGACGAGGCAGTATTGCCGCTGGTCGTGTCGCGGTTCCTCGTCAGTGCTGAGATCGTCGTCGTCGCCGTTCTGCTGGCCAGCCTGATTGCGGTTCCGGCGGGTGTGATCGCCGCCTGGAAACAGAACAGCCTGACCGATCTTGCACTGGTTGGAACGGCAACCCTGCTTTTGTCCATACCGACATTCTGGCTCGGGCTTCTGCTTCTGCTGTTCTTCGGTCTAAAGCTTAGCTGGCTGCCGGTGCTGGGATACGTATCGATCAGCGACAATCTCGTTGGCGGCATGCTCTATCTTGTCCTGCCTGTCATGACGCTGGTGATCCACGAGATGGGTGTCTTGATCCGCATGGCCCGCGCCTCAACGCTTGAAGTGCTGCGGCTGGATTACATTACCCATGCCCGCGCCAAGGGACTTTCGGAGAGTGCCGTCCTCTGGCGGCACGCCTTCAAGAATGCCTTTGGTCCGACATGGACAATGATCGGCCTCATCCTCGGCAATCTTCTCGGCGGCATCGCCGTCATCGAGACGGTCTTTACCATTCCGGGGCTCGGGCGGCTGATGGTCGACAGTATCGTTGCGCGTGACTACCCCGTCATACAGGGCTGCCTGCTGTTCGTTTCCCTGTCCTACGTGCTGGTCAATCTCTTCGTCGACCTTCTTTATCCCCTCTTCGATCCGCGTGTGGTTGCCGAATGAAAAAGTTCACACTCAACGGGCTTATCGGCGGCGTTCTCATCGGCCTCCTGCTCATCACCGCCATTACCGGCCTGTTCTGGACGCCCTATGATCCGATGAAGCTCGGTTTCGCCTCGCGGCTGGCCGCGCCCGGTCCCAGCCATCTTCTCGGCACCGACGAATTCGGGCGCGATGTTCTCAGCCGCCTGATGGTCGGCGCGCGTGCCAGCGTCTGGATCGGCTTCCTGACGGTCAGCTTCGCGACGATCTGCGGCACTCTGATCGGTCTTGTCAGCGGTTATGCGCGCGGCTGGATTGATGGCGTCATCATGGCCATCAACAATGCGCTTCTCGCTTTTCCCGGCATTCTCCTGGCGCTTGGCCTTCTCGCGGTCTTTGGTGCCAACCAGTACGGCATCATCTTTGCGCTCGGCATCGCCTACACGCCATCCATGGCCCGCGTGGTGCGTGGCGCCGTATTGTCGCTGCGTGAGCGCGAGTTCATCGAGGCATCGCTGGTGATGGGCAATGGCGAGATCTACACCATGTTCCGCCATATCCTGCCCAATTGCATCGCGCCGATCACGGTGCTTGCCACATCCATGTTCGGCTGGGCAATCCTCTCGGAAAGCGCACTGTCCTTCCTCGGCCTTGGCGTGCCACCGCCGGCCCCCACCTGGGGCAACATGCTGGCCGCTGGCCGGCCCTTCATCCAGCAGGCCGTCTGGCTCGGGCTTTTCCCCGGTCTCTGCATCGCGCTGACACTGCTCGGCATCAATCTTCTGGGCGATGCCCTTCGCGACAGGCTTGACCCGCGCATGAGAGGTCTCAAATGACGGACAATACTCTTCTTACCGTGCGCGGCCTTTCGCTGGAGGTCGCGGGAAGCGGCCACCGGGTAGTCAAGGATGTTTCCTTCGATATTGCGCCTGGCGAAATCTTCGGCATCGTCGGTGAAAGCGGATCGGGAAAGACGCTGGCCACCCGCGCACTCATCTCGCTTCTGCCCCCGGCAATCGCCGTCACCGGTGGATCGGTCATCTACAAGGGAAGGGACGTGATGTCCCTGCCGGCAAGGGAACTTCGCCGCCTGCGCGGCGCGGAAATCGGCGTCGTTTTCCAGGAGCCGATGACCTCTCTCAATCCGTCGATGACGATTGGCCGGCAGCTGGAAGAAGGCCTGATCCTTCACACCAAGTTATCGCCGGAAGAGCGCCGCGAGAAAATTCTCGAGATGCTGAGACGGGTCGGTATCCGCGATCCCGAAGGGGCGCTTGCTGCCTATCCGCATGAGTTTTCCGGCGGCATGCGCCAGCGCATCATGCTGGCCTCGATCATGCTCCTGAAACCGGCGCTGCTGATCGCCGACGAGCCGACGACGGCGCTCGATGCCGTCATCCAGCGCGACGTCATGGAGCTGATGGTCGAACTGACACGGGCGGAGGGAACAGCCGTCCTTCTCATCAGCCATGACCTGCCGATGGTGGCCCGCTATACGAGCCGTATCGTGGTCATGGAGAAGGGCGCGATTGTCGAACAGGGTCGCACCGAAGACCTGCTCGATGCGCCGCAGCATCCCTATACGAAAAAGCTGCTTTCCTCTCTGCCCTTCCGGGGCGAGCCGCGTATCGTCGACACCAGCAAGGCGCCGATGATTTCAGCCCGAAACATTGTTGTCGATTATGCCGGACGCAAGTCACTGCTGAAGAAAGCCAAGCCGAAGCGGGCGCTGCATGGGGTCAGCATCGATATTCACGAGGGTGAAGTCGTGGCACTGGTCGGTGGCTCCGGCTCCGGCAAGACCACGCTTGGCCGCACCATTGCCGGTCTTGTAAAGGAAAGCGAAGGGCAGATCCAGTTTCAGGGGCGGGAACGCAACGAGGACTGGAACGACTATCGCCTGAATTGCCAGATGGTGTTTCAGGATCCCTATTCCTCGCTCGATCCGCGAATGACCATTCAGGCGCTGGTGGAGGAGGCGTTGCGTCTCGTCCCCGGCCTGGATCAGGCCGCCAAGCGCAAGCGGGCGCTGGAAACGCTGGAAGAGGTGGGGCTTGGCGCGGATTATGCCAGCCGTTATCCGCACGAGCTTTCCGGCGGCCAACGCCAGCGCGTGGCGATTGCCCGTGCCATTGCCCGCCGTCCGCGGTTCCTGATCGCCGACGAACCGGTTTCCGCCCTTGACGTGACGGTGCGGGCGCAGGTGCTCGATCTCTTTTCCGATCTGCAGAAACGTTACGGCTTTTCCTGCCTGTTCATCAGCCACGATCTCGGCGTGGTCGAACAGGTGGCCGACCGTGTCGTCGTCATGCAGGACGGCCGTATCATCGAAGAGGGCGACCGCGACACGATTTTCGACAGCCCGAGAGAGGCCTACACACGCCGGCTCCTCTCGGCCATTCCCGCCCTCGACCAGAATGAAAAGGGCGGTGTGACACTCAAATGGCGTCTGGAAGAAGAAGTTTAACAGGAACATGACAATGACTGTGGCTGCCCAACTGAATGCTATCTGTGATGCACAGCCTTTTGTGACGCGCTTCATGGTGCGCAATCTCCTGACCGGCGAAGAGATCGGACGGGGAGAAAACGAGGAGACCCCATCGGGCAGCACCCGCAAGACGTCGATTATGATGGCAGTGCTCAAGGCTGCCAGCGAAGGGCGGCTCGATCTCGACCAGCCCGTCACCTATGAGAAGAGGCTGGCGGAAGAGGTGGCCAGCGGCATGTTCCGCTATCTGACGCCGGGCATTGTCATTTCCCTGCGCGATGCGCTCGCCGGCATGATGGTGCTGAGCGACAATGTCTGCACCAAGATGGTGCTGGAGCGGCTGACGCTTGAGGAGGTGGACAGCTATTGCAAGACGCTCGGCATGGCCAATACCCACCACCGTTTCCTCATTCCGCCGTTGGCGCTGGCGGCCGATCATCCGCTGAAGACCGTCACGACCACCTCGGCGGCAGACCAGGTGCTGCTGCTTCAGACCATTCTCGATGCCCAGTCCTCGCCAGAGGCGCAGGCAAAGCTCGGCTGCAGCCCGCAATTGTGCGGCTGGGCAATGCAGACGCTGAAAAACCAGATATTGCGCTACGGAATCCGCTCCCGCCTGCCGTTCGAGGCTGTGGTGGCGAGCAAGAGCGGACGCGGCAAGCGCGGGCGTATGGACGCCGGCATCGTCTACAGAAACGGCGCGCCGTCTTTCATCATCACCGCCTATACCGATGAAGTGCCGCAGGTGATGCCTGACGGCACGCCGGGATACACCATCGCGCTCGAAACGATCGGCCGGCTGGCGCAGGCCTGCTGGGACGGCTTTCAACAATGATAATCAACGACAACAAAGAGGGTAGAACAGTGAACAAACTTCTTCTCGCAGGCGTGGCCCTGCTCGTAACAGCCAATATCGCGGCGGCTCGCGACATCACCATCGCGCAGAGCTCCGATCTGCGCAGCAGCAATCCCGGCGTCAATCGTGACGGCAATACGGACGGGGTGATCCTGCACATCGTCGAAGGCCTCGTCGGTTACAACAATGGCGGCGAAGTAAAGCCGCTGCTTGCCGAGAGCTTCGAGGTTTCGCCAGATGGCCTCACCTATACGTTCAAGCTGCGCGCCAATGTAAAATTCCATAACGGCAAGCCGCTCACCGCAGAAGATGTCGTCTGGAACTGGACGCGCTATCTGAAGCCCGAAACCAAATGGGCCTGCCTGAATGATTTCGTGGAAGGCGGTGCCGCGCATGTCACCGGCGTCAAGGCCACGGACGCCTCCACGGTTCAGATTACGCTTGAAAAGCCGTCAGCCGTTTTCCTCGGCCTGATGTCGCGGCCCGAATGCGGTTATACCGGCATGATCTCGCCGGAATCTGTTGCCGCTGACGGCAGCTTCGTCAAGCCCATCGGCACCGGTCCGTTCCAGTGGAACGAATGGAAGAAGGGTGAATATATCCGCCTCGCCAAATTCACGGATTATGTTTCGCCTGTGAACGACGGCAAGCCGGATGGCATGGTCGGCTCCAAGCGGCCGCTGGCCGACGGCATCAAGTTCATGGTTATTCCGGACGCCTCGACCGTGAAGGCGGGCCTCGAATCCGGCGTGCTCGACACCGCCGAGATTTCTCCCGATCTCATTCCGGAGTTCAAGACGAATGAGAAGATGCAGCTCATTGTTGCCCGCAACAACGGCAAGAACCTTTTCTATATTCAGACCCGCGACAAGGTGCTGAGCAATCCAGGCGTGCGCCGCGCCATGGCGATGGCGCTTGATCTAGATGAACTGGTCGCCGCCGCATCGAACGGTACGGGCGAAGCCAACGGCTCGATGGTTTCGCAGGACTCGGTCTATTTCGATGAGACCCAGAAGAAGCGTCCGGCCTATGACATCGAGGCAGCCAAGAAGGAACTGGAGGCAGCCGGTTACAAGGGCGAGCCGATCTCAATCATCGCCAACAAGCGCGGCAATGTGCCGAGTTTTCCGGCAGCCGTCATGGCGCAGGCCATGATGCAGCAGGCGGGTCTGAACGTACAGATCGAGGTGCTGGACTATGCCACGCAGGTGGATCGTCGCCGTTCCGGCAATTATCAGGTGATCTCGCAGTCTGTCGCGCCGCGTCTCGATCCGGCCCTGATGTATGCATTCTACGTCGGCAACAAGGACAAGAACGCCTCCCTGATGTGGGATGATCCGAAGGCGATCGAGCTGATGAAGGCTGCCTATGTTGAGGCCGACCAGGCGAAGCGCCAGAAGATTTTCGACGAGTTTCACGAACTGATGCTGAAGGAAATGCCCGGCATCTTCCTTTACGACATGGTCGATGTCTGGGGCGCGACCAAGAAGCTCAAGGGTCAGCCGGTCTGGCAGTCGAACGCCCGCCTCTGGGAAGTCTCGGTCGACAACTGATCCAATATTGCCCGCGCCGGAAGCAAAGCCCGGCGCGGGCATTTTCCATCATGACCGTAATGATTTGGCGGCCCCCCGCCGAAGCGTTTGCGTGCGCCCTTAAAGGGCAGGAATGCGAGGACAAGCCATGAACCGTGAAGCCGTGATGTCGATTGCCGCCGAAATCGAGTCAATGAAGCCACATTTCACCACTTTGAGCGACAGCATCTGGGATTTTGCCGAACTCAAATTCGAGGAGAGGCAATCTGCCGGGGTTCTAGCAAACGCGCTTGAGGAGAACGGCTTTGTGGTCCGCCGCGGTGTAGCTGGCATGGACACGGCCTTCATCGGTGAATTCGGCCACGGCAAGCCGGTTATTGCCTTCCTCGGCGAATTTGACGCGCTTGCTGGCATGAGCCAGATGGCCGGCGTGGCCGAGGCAAAACCGCTTCAACCCGACGCCTCCGGCCATGGCTGCGGCCACAATCTGCTCGGCGTCGGCTCGCTGATGGCCGCCATCGCACTTGCCCGGCATATGAAAGCCAACAACCTGCCCGGCACGGTGCGTTATTATGGCTGCCCCGGCGAAGAGGGCGGTTCCGGCAAGACTTTCATGGTGCGCGCCGGTCTGTTTGACGATGTCGATGCGGCTTTGACATGGCATCCCGCGCCCTTCAACGGCGTACGCTCCACCAACAATCTCGCGGTGCTGGAATATTTTTATCGTTTCAAGGGCGTTGCTTCCCATGCTTCCAACGCCGCCCATCTTGGTCGCTCGGCGCTAGATGCTGTCGAATTGATGAATGTTGGCGTCAATTTCCTCCGCGAACACATGCCGCAGGATTGCCGGGTGCATTATGCGATCACCGATGCCGGCGGCAAAGCGGCAAATGTTGTGCAGGCAAAGGCCGAAGTGCTCTATCTGATCCGCGCACCTGAAATGCGCCAGGCGCTTGATCTCGCAGCCCGTGTGGACAAGGTCGCGCGTGGTGCGGCCATGATGACCGAAACAGAGGTGGAGATCGTCTTCGATACCGCCTCCACCAATCTACTGCCCAACATCACGCTCGAAACGGCGATGCATGAAAACATGGTGGCGCTTGGACCCATAGCATTCGACGAGGCCGATCAGGCCTTCGCCAAGGTCATTCAGGACACATTCACGGAAGAGGCGATCAAAAGCAGCATCCGGCTCTACCAGATCAAGGGCGACGTCTTTTCCAACGGGAAGATCGACGGGTCGACGCCGCTGCATCTCGGCCTGCGCGATTTCGAGGGGCAGTCGCATTTTCGTGCCGGCTCGACCGATGTCGGTGATGTCAGTTGGGTTACGCCGACAGCGCAATGCTGGACGCCCGCATGGGCAATCGGGACCAATCCGCATACATGGCAGGTGGTGGCGCAGGGCAAAAGCCCGGCCGCCCACAAAGCCATGGCACACGCTGCCAAGACGCTCGCATCGACGGGTCTTTCGCTGATGACCTCGCCCGAGCTGCTTGAAAGTGTCAAAAAAGAATGGCTGGAGAAAACCGAGGGCAGTGATTATGTCTGCCCCATTCCGGCGGATGTGATGCCCGGTTTTCACGATTAAGACGTGGCGCGTCTTTCGCGCCCGTCCAACTCTTCCATTTGTCCGTGATGTTTTATCGCAGGCAGCCCAGCAACTTCCGCGAAAGTGCTCAGCAAGCGCATGAGCCCCCTCCGCCCACGCCAGGGCGGAGGGGGCTATCCCCGTTTTCTCTGAAAACTCCTGGTCATCACCGCCTTGTGTGCCGTATCGCTTCACGGCCACGAAGAAAGCATTGACGTTCGAACCAAAAATGGAATAAATATATCGAACAACAGAAATTCGGTTTCATTATTCCGTTTTCTGGATGTGAGGAGTTAGCGGCGGGCTCTCGGGTCCGTTTCCGGCTGGGAGAGGTGGCGCTGGACACCGAGGAGGAGAAAACAATGAAAAAGCTTATTATCAGTGCGGCTATGTCTGTGCTTTTGGGCACGGCGGCACATGCCGAGACCGTCGGTGTTTCGATGGCCCTGTTCGACGACAACTTCCTGACCGTGCTGCGCAACGGCATGCAGGATTATTCCAAGGAGCTGAAGGGCGTCACCCTGCAAGTTGAGGACGCGCAGAACGACGTTGCCAAGCAGCAGAGCCAGATCCAGAATTTCATCGCCTCCAAGGTCGATGCGATCATCGTCAATCCGGTTGATACGGATGCGACGGCGGCCATGTCGAAACTTGCTGCTGAAGCCAAGATTCCGCTGGTTTACGTCAACCGCCAGCCGGTAAACGTGGATTCCCTGCCAGACGGCCAGGCCTTCGTGGCATCGGAAGAAACTGTGGCCGGCACGCTTGAAACCAAGGAAGTCTGCCGCCTTCTCGGTGGCAAGGGCAAGGCCGTGATCATGATGGGCGAGTTGTCCAATCAGGGCGCTCGCATGCGCACGCAGGCCGTTCACGATGTTCTGAAAACCGATGAATGCAAGGGCATTTCCGTGGTTGAAGAGCAGACGGCCAATTGGCAGCGCACGCAGGGTTCCGACCTCGTCACCAACTGGCTGTCCGGCGGTATTGAGTTCAATGCCGTCATCGCCAATAACGATGAAATGGCGATCGGCGCTATCCAGGCTCTGAAGGCCGCGGGCAAGGACATGAAGGAATATGTCGTTGCCGGTGTGGATGCCACGCAAGACGCTCTTGCCGCCATGCAGGCAGGCGATCTCGACGTGACGGTCTTCCAGGATGCGGCTGGTCAGGGCAAGGGTGCTCTCGATGCCGCACTGAAGCTCGTCAAGGGCGACAAGGTTGACAAGAAGGTCTACATTCCCTTCCAGCTCGTTACCCCGGAAAACGTCAAGGACTACGTAGCCAAGAACTGACGACCCTTTACCGGCATTTGCGACCGTTTCAAGCAATATCGGAAGCAAATGCCGGTTCTGGACGGCAGTCGGCGTCTCAGACGCAGAGTTGAACCAAGCTAGAATAGTATTTCAGTGAATTCAAAGTGTTACAGCGCTCTTGTGTGTCTTGATCGGCACGGCGCTGTAAGCCTCCCCGGAGGATGGGCGCCTTTTGGCGAAACCTCTTCCCCGGTCATTTTTGTCTATCGTGGAGGATAAGATGGTCGTCAGCCCATCGACAATGGCCGCCGTGCGCGCCAGCGGCGCCGTGCCCAATGCAGAATATCTTCTCGCAGCGGACGGCATACGCAAGGAATTTCCAGGCGTTGTCGCGCTGGATGACGTTTCGTTCCACCTCAAGCGCGGCACCGTGCATGCGCTGATGGGTGAGAACGGCGCCGGTAAATCGACGCTGATGAAGATTCTGGCAGGTATCTACCAGCCGGATGTCGGAGAAATTCGCCTGAAGGGCGCTGCGATACGCCTCGATTCACCGCTTGATGCGCTCGAAAACGGCATTGCGATGATCCATCAGGAACTCAACCTGATGGCCTATATGACGGTGGCGGAAAATATATGGATTCGCCGAGAGCCAAAAAACCGACTGGGCTTTATCGACCATGGCGAAATGTATCGCCGCACCCAGACATTGCTCGAAAGGCTCGGTATCGATCTCGATCCGGAAATGCGTGTCGGCGAACTATCGGTCGCAAGCCGGCAGATGGTCGAAATCGCCAAGGCGGTTTCCTACGACTCCGACGTTCTCATCATGGACGAACCGACGTCAGCGTTGACTGAGCGCGAGGTGGAACATCTGTTCCGCATCATCCGCGACCTCAGGGACCGCGGTATCGGCATCGTCTACATCACTCACAAGATGAATGAGCTTTTCGAGATCGCCGATGAGTTTTCCGTCTTTCGCGACGGCAAATATATCGGCACCCACGCGTCCACCGATGTGACGCGAGACGACATCATCCGCATGATGGTGGGGCGCGAAATTACCCAGATGTTCCCGAAGGAAGAGGTTCCGATCGGCGATGTGGTGCTGTCGGTCAAGAATCTGACGCTGAACGGCGTCTTCCATGACGTGTCATTTGATGTTCGCGCCGGGGAAATTCTAGGTGTCGCCGGCCTTGTCGGTTCTGGCCGCTCGAACGTGGCGGAAACGGTGTTCGGCGTTACGCCGGCGTCTTCGGGCACTGTGGAAATCAACGGCAAGCCTGTGTCGATCGCAAGTCCGACAGAGGCGATCCGTCACCGCATGGCGTTCCTGACGGAAGACCGCAAGGATACCGGCTGCCTGCTGATCCTCAATATTCTTGAGAACATGCAGATCGCGGTTCTACAGGACAAATATGTCGCCAACGGCTTCGTGCAGGAAAAGACGCTTTCGGAAGCCTGCGACGACATGTGCCGCAAGCTCCGGGTCAAGACGCCCAATCTTTACGAGCGCATCGAAAACCTGTCGGGCGGTAATCAGCAGAAGGTGCTGATCGGGCGCTGGATGCTGACACAGCCACGCATCCTCATTCTGGATGAGCCGACACGCGGCATCGATGTTGGCGCAAAAGCCGAAATCCACAAGCTGGTTGGCGAGATGGCGCGCAATGGCGTCGCCGTCATCATGATTTCCTCCGAAATGCCGGAGGTTCTGGGCATGAGCGACCGTATCATGGTCATGCATGAGGGTCGCGTGACGGGCTTCCTTGACAGAAGTGAAGCCACACAGGTGAAGGTGATGGATCTCGCATCGCGGTGAGGCGCGCCGGGATTTCTCGAGGAGGAATGACTATGAATACGAACGCCGCCGCCAACGCAGAGTTGGATGCAAAATCCGGGCGCAAGCCGCACAGGCGCATACCGCCCGAAGCAAATATATTTTTCGTGCTGATTGGCATCGCGCTGGTTTACGAAATTCTTGGCTGGATTTTCATCGGCCAGAGCTTTCTGATGAACCAGCAGCGCCTGACGATCATGATCCTGCAGGTGTCGGTCATCGGCATCATCGCCGTCGGCGTCACGCAGGTCATCATCACCGGCGGCATCGATCTGTCCTCCGGTTCGGTCGTCGGTCTGACGGCGATGTTGTCCGCCAGCGTGGGGCAGTCCTCCACATGGCCTCGGGCGCTTTATCCGGGTCTGACCGATCTGCCTTTCTTCATGCCGCTGGCTGTCGGCATTCTGGCTGGCGCTTTGGCCGGTTTCATCAACGGGCAGCTTATAGCACGCACGAAAATCCCGCCCTTCATCGCAACCCTGGGCATGATGGTGACGGCGCGCGGCCTTTCCAAATGGTACACCAAGGGCCAACCGATTTCCGGTCTGACCGACGGTTTCACCTTCATCGGAACAGGTGTCTGGCCGGTCGTGGTTTTCCTCGTCGTCGCGGTTATTTTCCACGTTGCGCTGCGTTACACCCGTTACGGCAAGTTCACCTATGCCATTGGCGCCAACCAGCAGGCCGCCCGCGTTTCCGGTATCAATATCGAGGCGCATCTGATCAAGGTCTATGCCATTGCTGGCATGCTGGCCGGTCTTGCTGGTGTCGTCACCGCTGCCCGTGCACAGACGGCGCAGGCCGGCATGGGTGTGATGTATGAACTCGACGCCATCGCCGCGGCCGTTATCGGCGGCACTTCGCTCGCCGGCGGTGCTGGCCGTATTACCGGCACAGTGATCGGCACCATCATTCTCGGTGTCATGACATCCGGTTTCACGTTCCTCAGGGTCGATGCCTATTACCAGGAGATCGTCAAGGGACTGATCATCGTGGCCGCCGTCGTTGCAGACGTCTACCGCCAGAAGAAACGCGCAAAACGCTAAGCACTCCTCCTCCCGGACCTGGGGCAGGCCTTCAGGCTTGCCCCTTTTTTTGTCCTATCGACAAGGACCTGAATGGCCTTGGAGGGGAGGGGTCGGTTTCAGGTCTTGCTGTTCCGGTACTCGTGAACTGCCTTGCCGAAAGCTTCAAACAAAGCGCGCGAGGGTGCGTCTGTCTCGGCCCAATATTCCGGGTGCCATTGCACACCAACGGCAAAGCCCTTGGCATCGATGACCGAAACGGCCTCGATCGTGCCATCTGCCGCCGTCGCCTCCACCTGCAGGCGTGGCGCGGTCTCGGCAATTGCCTGCCGGTGCAGCGAATTGATCTGGATTTCTCCCGACATGCCAAGATGCTGCGCAATGCAGGAGCCTTCGCGCACATGCACCGGCTGGCGGATGGCGAAGGCCACGTCGCGGTCTTCATGTTCCGGCTTTCGGTGGTCCCATATTCCGGGCTGTTCCTGAATTTCGGAAGCAAGCGTGCCGCCCAGCGCGACGTTCAGCTCCTGAATGCCGCGACAGATGGCAAGCATCGGAATGCCGCGTTCCAACGCCCGGCGGATCAGCGGCAGGCTGGTGGCGTCGCGGGCTGGATCGAACGGACCGTCACTCTCCTGTGCCTCTTTTCCGTAAAGAGAAGGGTGAACATTGGAGGCCGAGCCGGAGACGAGCAGGCCATCGACCCGGTCGAGGATGGCATCGACCTCATTGCCGTCCTCAAAGGCCGGAACGATGAAGGACATGACATCAGCCACCTTCAGCGCCGCGGAAAGATACTGGTTCTGCGCGGCGTGCCAGTCGGCTCCGGTGAAATGCCGGATGTCGGCGGGGACGGCGATAATCGGTTTTGGCATGGTGGCTCCGGGGGCGAATCTTCGAAAATTTGTGCGACTGCCAGCGGGCCAAGTCAAGCATGTGTTTCGTCCTCGGAACGCAATATATGCGGCTAAAGTATAAGGCGGCGTCGCGATATTTCAGTTGCAAATAAAATAGCGAAGAGGCTGCCGAAAAAATCCTGATATGGCTGGTTTTCCGGCAATTAATTCTTGGCGCGGGTGCTTGTCAGCTGGGCGGTAACCGTGCTTACTTTGCTGCGATGCCTGAACAGCACGAGGGGAATTCAAGCTGCGGGCAGCGTTGATATCTGGGAGGATATAGATGGATCGCCGTTCCTTTATGAAAAAAGGTGCGCTGGCGGGGGCTGCTGCGACAGCCTTGGCTGCGCCCGCAATTGCACAACAGAATACCAAGATCACCTGGCGACTGACGTCGTCGTTTCCGAAGTCTCTCGATACAATCTATGGCGGCGCCGAGGATATTGCCAAACATGTGGCGGCCGCTACCGACGGCAATTTCACCATCCAGCCCTTTGCGGCTGGCGAAATCGTGCCCGGCCTGCAAGCAGCCGATGCCGTATCATCGGGTACGGTGGAAATGTGCCACACCTGCTCCTATTATTACGTCGGCAAGGATCCGACCTTCGCTATCGGCACGGCGATACCGTTCGGTCTTAATGCCCGCCTGACCAATTCCTGGTTCTACGAAGGCAACGGCAACAAGCTGCTCAACGAGTTTTACGCCAAGCACAATCTCTACGGCATGATATCAGGCAATACCGGCGCCCAGATGGGCGGCTGGTTCCGCAAGGAAATCAACACCGTCGACGATTTCAAGGGCGTGAAGATGCGCATTGCCGGTCTTGCCGGCAAGGTGGTGGAAAAGCTCGGCGTGGTCCCGCAGCAGATCGCCGGCGGCGATATCTATCCGGCGCTGGAAAAAGGCACCATTGATGCCGCCGAATGGGTTGGTCCGTATGATGACCACAAGCTCGGTTTCCAGAAGGTGGCGAAATATTATTATTACCCGGCCTTCTGGGAAGGCGGCCCGGTCATCCATTCCTTCGTCAATCTGGACAAGTGGAACAGCCTGCCGAAGAACTACCAGACGGTGCTGCAGGATGCCTGCGCTTTCGCCAATACCAGCATGATGGCGAAATACGACGCGAAAAACCCTATCGCCATCAAGCAGCTGGTTTCGGAAGGTGCCGTGCTGCGGCCCTTCAGCCAGGAAATCCTCGAGGCCTGCTATAAGGCGGCGTTGGAAGTCTATGCCAATATTTCAGCAACCAACCCGGACTTCAAGAAGATCTACGAGGATCAGGTCGCCTTCAAGCGCGAGGGTTACCTGTGGATGCAGCTTGCGGAATATACTTTCGATACTTTCATGATGATCCAGCAGCGTAACGGCAAGCTCTGATTATTCGGTGCGGCGGACCGGACAAAAGCCTCGGGGACTTCGGTCTCCGGGGTTTTTGTTGTGCCGTCGCGCCTGCATCCGCCCGCCAGGAAAGGGCGATTGACGATTGGGGCTGTCGGAAGCAAAAGCAGCAGGCTCAGTGACCAGGCGCAGTCTCGGCAAGGATTGGCCACGCTGACCTCGGAAAAACCGGACAGGCTGGTCGATGACTGTCAGGTTCAATTTTCACACAGAGTAAATGGAAGGCAGGGGTGCAACCCTGTCTTCCACTCAGCAATGATCAGTTCTCCGAAAAATCCTTAAAAGACGCCGGTTAAGGCCCGATCTTCGGTGGTTCACCGAGGTTAGGCATGCCTGGCAACCCACCCGGCTGGCCTCCTGGCAGGCCGAAATTGGGCATGGTGTTGCCGCCCTGATTGCCGAAGGCAGGCACTTCGATCTTGATGGAGTTGAGGTCCACCTGGGGTGCTTTGTCCAACCAGTAGGTGACGGATTCCGGCCAGAAGATCACGATGGCGACGAGGATGAGCTGCATGCCGAGCCAGGGAATGGCACCCATGTAGATATCCGAGGTCTTGACCGTGCGCGGCGCGATTGAGCGCAGGTAGAACAGCGCGAAACCGAAGGGCGGGTGCATGAAGCTGGTCTGCATGTTGATGCAGATCAGCACGCCGAACCAGATCAGGTCGATGCCGAGCGCCTGCGCGATGGGTGCGAGCATCGGGATGACGATGAAGGCGATCTCGAAGAAATCGAGGAAGAAGGCGAGGAAGAAGATGAAGATGTTGACGAAGATCAGGAAGCCGATCGGGCCGCCCGGAATGCCCGACAACATGTGCTCGATCCACAGCGAACCGTCCATGCCCTGAAAGACGAGGGAAAAGCAGGTGGCGCCTACCAGAATGAACACCACCATGGACGTGATGTGCATGGTGGAATGCATGCCCTGCTTGACGAGATCCCACGTGAGGCGGCGGTGGGCTGCGGCCAGCGCCATGGCGCCGACGACGCCGAGCGCGCCGGCTTCCGTTGGTGTTGCAAGGCCGAGGAAGATGGTGCCGAGCACGAGGAAGATCAGCACGATGGAGGGCACCATGCCCGCCAGCACGCGAAATACCAGTGCACGGTTGAGTTCGCCCCGCGCTTCTGGAGGCAAAGCAGGCAAATCCTTCGGCCGCACGATCGACATGAACAGGATGAAGAGCATGAAGATGGCGACCTGCAGGATCGACGGGCCGATTGCGCCGAGATACATGTCGCCGACGGATTTGCCGAGCTGGTCGGCAAGAACGATCAGCACGAGCGAAGGCGGAATGACCTGCGTGATGGTGCCCGACGCGGCGATGACGCCGGTGGCGAGGCGCGGATTGTAACCGTATTTCAGCATGATCGGCAGCGAGATGACGCCCATGGTGATGACGGAGGCGGCAACCGTGCCTGTGATCGCGCCAAGGATTGCGCCGACGATGATGACGGCATAGGCGAGGCCGCCCGGAATGGCGCCGAACAGCTTGCCCGTGCCCTCAAGCAAATCTTCGGCGAGCCCGCATCGCTCCAGGATCGCACCCATGAAGGTGAAGAACGGAATGGCGAGCAGCAGGTCGTTCGAGACGATGCCGAAGATGCGCAGCGGCAAGGCCTGAAGGAAGGCCGGCGAAAAATGCTCGGTGAAGATGCCGATGACGCCGAAAACCAGACCGACGGTGGCAAGAGAGAAAGCAACCGGAAATCCGTAGAGCATGAAGATGATCATGCCGAGGAACATCAGTGGCGGAAGAATACCATATTCGAACATGGGAAATATCCTGAAGGTTCAGATCGCGGCGATCATTGCAGGGGTTTTTCGTACTTCGTATCGAGCGCATAAAGCCCGTTGAGGGCGCCGATGCGCTTGATGAGTTCGGAAAATCCCTGAAGAACCAGAAGGGCGAAACCGGCGAAGATGATGAGTTTCACCGGCCAGCGGATGAGCCCGCCGGCATTGGAGGACATTTCGTTCTGATGCCAGGAAAGCATGAACATCGGCCAGGAAAGCCAGGCCAGATAAAAGCAGGCGGGCATAAGAAAAAGTACGATGCCGATGATGTCTACCCACAGGCGCGTGCGAGACGAGATAGCCCCGTAGATGATGTCCACACGCACATGTTCGTTCATGCGCAGCGTGTAGGAGGCACCCACCAGCACGATGAAGGCAAACATATACCACTGGATTTCGAGCCAGCCGTTTGAACTATAGTTGAAGGTATAACGCACCATGGCGTTTCCGGCGCTGACGAGGCAGCAGACAAGCACCAGATAACCGGCGACCTTGCCCAGAGCTTCGCTGACAAGGTCGATCAGCGCACTTAATTTCAAAAGCGGTTTCATGACTTTCCCCTCTTCCCTTGCCGGGCCCTTTGCGGGTTATGGTGGCAAGCAAGCCGGTCGGCCATCGTGACGGGCACGCCTCCACGCGTATCCGCACAGCCAAATTCCGGCGTTCCTCCCCACAGAATCCCGTGTATGGGCAGGTTGTCCGAAAAGCAACCGAAACCACTATTAAACCGGCCGCATGGCCGCCGTTTTCAACCGTTTACAAAAGAATGTTGCACGACGGCACGCTTTGCACGGCATACCGTTTGCCCCGCTTTCCATCGATGTTCTTTCGTGTGGAACGCATTGCACTTTTCGCCGACTTCATGTTACCTCTGGCTCTGGAGAATCCGGCATGGGCCCGTTATCGTCCGCAGGGCAAATTGTCTTGTGCGGCGGGTATGGCGGATGGAGCAGAAGGGGAAGCGGAATGAGCGAACACCACACAGGTCCGGTCGAAGTTGGCGCCGAGATGAACTACGCCGAGCATGAAAAGACCTACAACGCTTTTCTTGCCATGACGAAGTACGGCACGATGCTGGTCTGCGTGCTGATGCTGGCCATGGTCGCGGGTTTCTTCACGTCCGTGGGTTTCCTTGGCGGCCTTATCGTTTTCCTCGTGCTTTCGGCTGCGGGTTTCATTCTGCTGCGCTGAGCGACGCTGTTCACAAGCGTGTCGCGGCGCGGACGTTGCGATGCCTTGCAACAGGCAAGCCCAAACCCGGAAAGGCGAAGCAATGAAACGCCTGTTTGCCTGGCTGTTATTGCTGGCGGTGATGTCGCATCCCGCTTTGTCGCGCGATCTTTTGCCGTCTGAGCAAGACAATCTGCAAACACAGATAGAGCGGTTCAGCGCCGCCTTGAATGCGCAGGATTTTGATTTTGTCGGCCGGACGGTGCCGCCGAAAATCTTTGAATTCATTGCAAACGACGCGGGTGTTTCCGTCGGGCAGTTGCGTAGCGCTCTGACCACGCAGATGCAAATGGCGCTTGCAGCGGTCAAGATCACCGAATTCACCATGGACACGGCGGCGATCAGTGTGCAGCAGACGCCTGATGGAACGCCCTATGCGCTCGTTCCGACGAAAACGGTGATGGAAACCGGCGGCCAGACGATCGAAGCGAAATCCCATACCCTGGCGCTTATCGACGGTACGCAATGGTATTTGCTGCGTGTGAGCGATCAGCAGCAGGTGACCATCCTGCGAAAGGTCTATCCATCCTTCGCCACGGTGGAGTTTCCGGAAGATTCCGTACAGCAGGTGAAATAGCGTGCAGGCGTCCGCTAAACCGTAGAAACTCTAACCGGCTTGAAACCGGATTTCCGCATTGTCAGGAAAAACGCCCCGGACGGAACGGATCGACCGATATTGCGGTCTCCTCGCCGTTTGCCAGTTGCGTCACGAGGCGGGCGGTAGCTGCCGATTGCGTCAGCCCCAGATGGCCGTGGCCAAAGGCATAGATGACGGAAGGTGTGGTGCGCGCCGTGCCGATGACGGGAAGACAGTCCGGCATCGAAGGGCGGAACCCCATCCATTGCTGGCCGCCTTCAACCTTGAGACCGGGCAGGAAACGCCCGGCTTTCTTGAGCATAGCCTCGGATCGCTTGAAATTCGGCTTCAACTCCAGACCGCCCAACTCGACTGCGCCGCCAACGCGGATGCCGGAAGATAGCGGTGTAACGACAAAACCGTGGTCGTTGAAATAAAGCTGGCGCGTGAGGTTGAAGGCGCCGGCGGGCAGGGTGGTGTTATAGCCGCGTTCGGTTTCCAGCGGCACGATGTTGCCAAGTGTTGCGGCAAGCGGCTTGGACCACGCGCCGCAGGCGATCACCACCTTGTCGGCGTCAATCTTGTCGCCGTTTTCCAGGGTCACGATCGTACTTTCGCCGACGGCGTCGATGCGTTCTGCCTCGCCCTTGCGCAGCTTTCCGCCACGGGCGATCACCAGGTCGAAAATGGCACGGGTGAAGTCGTAGGGATCGGAGACCTGCAAGCCATCAGGCGAGAACATGGCGTGGCGGAATTGCGGGGCAAGACCCGGCTGCAACTCGTCTATCTCGTTGCGGGCGACACGCTTGGAAGAGAAGCCTGCCTGTTCCTTTTCATCCCAGTCCTTGCGGGCAGCGTTGAGGCTGGCTTCGCTGTCGTAAAGATCGAGCGTGCCGGTTTTCGCGACAAAGTGCGAGAGCTCCGGCATGGCGGCGACATGGGCCATTTCGGTGGCAGACAGCCGGTTGATCTCGCTGAGCGTTCTCAGGCCGTGGCGAAAGTTGCGCTCAGCGCTGACGCGCCAGAAACGCCACAGCCACGGCGCGATCTTCGGCGCATAGGCAGGCGGCACGCTGAGCGGGCCGAGCGGATCGAAAAGCCAGCGCGGTGCTTTTCTCATGATGCCGGGGGCGGGAATGGGGATGATTTCGGGAAAGGCCAGGATGCCGGCATTACCGGAGCTTGCGCCCCGGGCAACTTCACCGCGCTCCAGAAGAAAGACCTCACGCCCGGCATTTTGCAGGTAAAGCGCCGCCATGGAACCGATAATGCCGGTGCCGATCACCAGCACGTCGCATTTCAGGGTTTTGGTCATCGGCGCTCCTGCAACACAAATCTTTCAAGCCCGCCATAACAATGAATGCCGTACCGATGAAAGCCCGTATCGCTCTGCGGCGGCAGAAATATCAGCACTGTGGCAAATAAGCGGTTCTCATCTGGTGAGGACGGGTTGGTAAAGGCAGCTCGGTCTGAAGTATTCTTGCCAACAGTTTCGGTCATTGGACCAATAGTTATGGGTCATCATTAATTGCTATTTAACGGTGTCCGGCTAGGTTTCGCGTACACGCAGACCGATCCTTTATTTTCATCTCTTTGGCATCGAGGAGGAAAGGTCCGCATACAAGTTATTGTTGGGAGTTCAAAGACATGTCGCAATTTTTCAAACTCGGTACGGACGCATCTGCGGTACTTGATGCCCTAAGCCGCTCGCAAGCCATCATTGAGTTCGATCTGACTGGCAAAATTCTGAAAGCGAACGACAATTTCTGCAAGGCGGTCGGCTATCAGCAATCAGAAATCATCGGACGCCCCCATAGCATGTTCCTGTCTCCCGAAGATGCAGCGTCACCCGAATACAAAGCCTTCTGGGCGAAACTCTCAAGCGGCGAATACGATCAGGGCCAATATCGGCGGCGGTCGAAAACCGGCGACGACATCTGGATTGAAGCCTCCTACAATCCGGTTTTTCGTTTCGGCAAACCTTACAAGGTGGTCAAGATCGCTTCCGATATCACGGCGACGAAGCGCCGAAGCACCGAGGATAACGGCAAGCTGGCAGCGCTTTCGCGTGCGCAGGCGATGATCGAGTTCACGCCCGAGGGGAAAATTCTCTCCGCGAATGAAAACTTCCTGACAGCACTCGGCTACACGGCGGAAGAGATCATCGGCAACCATCATTCGATGTTTTGTGAGCGTGGCTACGTGCAGTCCGAAGAGTACCGCAATTTCTGGAAAGATCTTAGTAAGGGAGAGTTCTCGACCGGTCAGTTCATGCGGCTTGGCAAGAACGAAAAACGCGTCTTCATCCAGGCGTCCTACAACCCGATCATCAACGAGCGGGGAAAAGTCGTCAAGGTGGTGAAATTCGCCTTCGATGTAACGGACCGCGTGCATGCGGTGGAAGAACTGGGCGCTGCGCTTGAGCGTCTTTCCCAGTGCAACATCCGCGTCACGCTCGACAAGCCTTTCGTGGGTGAGTTCGAGGGGCTGAGACGGGATTTCAACAAGTCCATCGCCGAATTCCAGAAAACCCTGGAAAATGTTCTTGGGCAGACCGATGACCTGACCAGAAGCAGCCAGGAAGTCAGCGAAGCCTCTGTTCATCTCGCCGAAAGATCGCGTGAGCAGGCCGTGGCGCTGGAGGAAACCTCGGCGGCGCTGGAGGAAATCACCGCGACCGTACGGGCATCGACGGAAAACACCAAGGAAACCCGAAAACTCGTTCAGAGTGCGCGGACGTCAACGGCGGCTTCCACGGAAGTCGTTGGGCGTACCGTCAACGCCATGCAGCGCATCGAGACGGCATCGCGGGAGATCAGCCAGATTATCGGCGTTATCGACGAAATCGCCTTCCAGACCAACCTTCTTGCCCTGAATGCGGGCGTCGAAGCCGCGCGCGCGGGCGATGCGGGCAAGGGTTTTGCGGTCGTGGCACAGGAGGTGCGCGAACTTGCGCAACGCTCCGCCAGTGCCGCCAAGGAAATCAAGGCGCTCATCAACAATTCCGGCACCGAGGTTATGGAAGGCGTGCGGCTTGTCGGCGAGACGGGTGAGGCGCTGAAGCAGATCGATGCGCTGGTGAAGCACATTGACGGCAATGTCGATATGATCGCCAAGGCCGCCGATGAACAGGCCTTAGGCATCAGCGAAATCAACCGTGCAGTCAACCAGCTTGACCGGATGACGCAGGAAAACGCGGCGATGAGCGCGCGCACGACCGCCATTAGCGCTACACTTGCCCAGGGTGCGGATGTGCTGGCGCAACTGGTCAGCCTGTTCAAATTGAACCGCCGCGCGACCCAGCGCGACGACGGGGCATCCATTTCATCAAACTCGTCGCGGACGAGCCACAGTGTGAAACTGTCGGGAAGGAAAGCAGCCTGACGGATCGGCGACAGCCTGCTTCTACGTGAGCTCTTGTCATGCGGATGCCCGTCGCCGGGCATCCGTTTTTTATGCCCGCAGGGCAGGCCTGTTGATGCCGAGATGGTCGCGCAACGTCGAGCCTTCGTATTCCCTGCGGAACAGGCCACGTTCCTGCAAGAGCGGCACGACTTCGCGGTTGAATTCTTCCAACCCACCGGGGAAGAAGGGCGGCATGACGTTGAAGCCGTCTGCCGCGCCGTTCTCGAACCACTCCTGCATGCGATCCGCAACGTCCTTGGCCGTGCCCATGACGATATGGTGGCCACGACCAGCTGCAACGCGCAGCGCCAGTTCCCGGATCGTCAACTTTTCGCGGCGCGCCAGTTCTGTCAAAAGTTCGGCGCGGCTGCGCAACTGGTCGGAAATAGGCAGGTCCGGCAGCGGGCCGTCGAGATCGTACTCGGTAAGGCTATGGCCGATGCGTTCCTCAAGCAACGGCATGGCGCTCTTGATGTCGGTCCAACGGTTCAGCTCCTTCAGCTTTTCGCCGGCCTCTTCGAAGCTCTTGCCGATGATGGGCATGAAACCCGGCATCACGGCAACGCTTGCGGGATCGCGGCCGAATTTCTCCACTCGCGCCTTTAGGCTGGTGTAGAAGGCCTGCGCCTCGGAAATGGCCTGCTGGGCTGTGAAGACGATATCGGCAGTGCGGGCGGCGAGATCCTGCCCCGGGCCGGAGGAGCCTGCCTGAATGAGAACCGGGTGACCCTGCGGCGAACGCGGAATGTTCAGCGGCCCCTTCACCGTGAAATATTTGCCTTCATGATCGAGAATATGGACCTTCTGCGGATCGACGTAACGGCCGCCTTCCTTGTCCTTGACGAAGGCGTCGTCGTCCCAGCTGTCCCACAGGCCACGCACGACGTTCACATATTCTTCCGCAACGGCATAACGCTCGTCATGCTCGGGATGGCTCTTGGAGAAGTTCGCCGCCGTGCGGGCATAGGAGGTGGTAACGATGTTCCACGCCGCACGCCCGTGGCTGAGATGGTCGATGGAGGCGAAGGCGCGTGCGGTGTGGTAGGGCTCACCATAGGTGGTGGAGGCGGTGGCGGCCAGTCCAATCTTGTTTGTCACCATGGCAAGCGCCGCAAGCAGGGTAAGCGGCTCGAAACGGGCGATCATCGAGGGATGGGCGTCGACGCCGCTTGTGAGGCCATCGGCCAGAAAGACCATGTCGAACTTGGCATCTTCGGCCATTTTCGTGACACGGGTCAACAGGTCGAAATTCTCGCTGCCGGCTTCCGCATCCGGGTGACGCCAGCCGGAAACGTGGTGGCCGGCTCCTTGCAGGAACAGGCCAAGATGCATCTGTCTTTTGCGGGTATTCGTGGTCATGGTGATCATGCCTTTATTTCGGTCGTGTTATATTTGCGTTGCCAGAAGCGCTTCTAGCTTCTTGAGGTCGGCTGAGGTTTTCATGGTCCGCACCAGTGCCGGAATTCCGGCGAATTTTTCATTGCCGCCGGTGGCGTCGGCAAATTTTTCCGTGGGGTCATCAATGCCGGGAAGTCCGTCAATACGGCGCGACAGCACCGTGCCATCCTTCTTCGTCACGTCGATGACCACGAAACGGGTGGTAGGATCCGGCGAGAGGCGGCGGGCGGTCTCGTCGTGCCGGCGCGAGACTTTTGCGGAAAGTCCAAGCAGGTCGGCGCGTGCAGGGCTTTCGTCGAAATGGCTGATGCCGAGTGCGCCATCCGTCAGTGCGGCGGCGAAGACATATTCGGCGCTGAAACGCGCATCGATGCCCGTGGCGGGTGTGGCCGAACCCACAAGAGCGGCATCGCCTCCCGGGGGAAAGGTGATGACGACAGTTTCGATTTCATCTGGTGCCAGATCATTTGCGCTGCGCAGTGCAAGCGCACCAACGGCAACAGGGTGGCTGGCGGTGCAGCAGGGAAATGCCTTGAGCGTCAATCCGGGAGAGACGATCTGCCACGGTGTACCCCAGCCGGACAGGAGCCGTTTCGGCTGTTCCGCGCCAAAGGCGAAGGCGGAATAAAAGCCGATAGGGTTTTCGAGAAAATCCGGCGCGCCCTGAAAACCTGATCTTGCCAGCTGCGCGGCGGTGAGGCCAGCGCGTGTCGCAAGCCCGGCATGCAGGGGCTTCGCATCATAACCAAATTGCAGGCGAAGTCCGGCCGACTGCGTGGCGGCAAGGCCGAGTGCAATAGCGGTCGTCTGCGGGGTGAATTTGAGAAGATGGGCAATGGCCGCCGCCGCACCGATGGGGCCGAGGGTCGCGGTGGCGTGGAAGCCATTTTCGTAATGCTTGGTGCCGAGCGACAGGCCAAGCCGCGCCATGGTTTCCAGCCCGACAATATAGGCGGCGATAAATGCATCCGCCGTAGAGCCTTCCTCGACCGCAACAGCCAATAGAGCGGGAACGATGGCGACGGTGGGGTGGCCACGCACACTGCCATGGACGTCGTCATAATCCAGCACGTGCCCCGCATGACCATTGATGAGTGCGGCGGTGAAAGCATCCGTGCGCAGATCATGGCCGACAATGCCCGCCGTGCCGGATGTGCCTGACGTAAAGCTGTCGATGAGGATTTTCGTGCTTCGGTCGGAAGCGCCACCCAGCATACAGGCAAAAAAGTCGATCAGCGCCGTGCGGGCGATCGTCACAGCCTCTTCGTCGCGGAGCGGATCAGAGGCGGCGATGGCTTCTGCCAGATGAAGGGTGAGTTTTTCGTCGGCGGTCATGGCGTCAGATCCCTTCGCCGTCGGCGACCCGTGCCACCTGTCCGCCGAGGCCCTTTACGAAGGCGTTGATACGCGGATTGGTCGACTTGTAGAAGATGTGCTCCGGCGTGCCCTGATCAACGATCAGGCCGTTTTCCGTGAAGACGATATTGTCGCTGATTTCCTCGGCGAAGCGCATTTCGTGTGTCACGAGAATGCTGGTCATGCCGTCATTGACGAGATCGCGGATGACGGCGAGCACCTCGCCCACGGTTTCCGGATCAAGTGCGGAGGTAACCTCGTCGAACAGAACCAGTTCAGGCCGCATGGCAAGCGCGCGGGCAATGGCCACACGCTGCTGCTGGCCGCCGGAGAGCTGACCGGGATAGGCATCCACCTTCTGCGACAGGCGGACTTTTTCCAGCAATTCGCGGGCATGACGCTCGGCTTCCGCCTTCGGCGTGCCGAGGATTTTAATCGGCGCGATGGTGATGTTTTCCATGACAGTCAGATGCGGGAAGAGGTTGAACTGCTGGAAGACAATGCCGATGCGCTTGCGCAGCGTTATGCGCTCAGCTTCCGTTTTCAGCTGATCGACGCGGGTGCCCCCCACGGTGATCTTGCCAGATTGCGGAATGAGCAGGCCGTTGATGCAGCGCAGGATCGTGGATTTGCCCGAGCCGGAAGGGCCGATGATGGAGACGGCGTCGCCCTTGTTGACGGTGAGATCAATGCCTTTGAGCACTTGATTGTCGCCGAAGGACAGGTGCACGCCTTCCAGTTCAACCAGAGCTTTGGCGGCGGTTTGGGGGGCGGATGCGGACATGGTGTATTCCAATCAGCGGGAAGCGAAGCGCCGTTCAAGGCGCTGCGTGAAACGGGACACGGGATAGCAGAACAGGAAGAACGCCATCAGGACGGTGAGATAGACCACGACGGTGAAATCGTTGCGCTGCACGGCGGTGCTGGCATCGGTCGCGGCGTGGAGAAGCTCATGCACGCCGACCAGCGAGGCAAGCGCCGTGCCCATGGTGATGGAGGCGTAAAGGTTCATCCACGGCGGCAGCGAGCGCTTCACGCATTGCGGCAGGATGATCCAGCGCAGCGTCTGGTTGCGCGAAAACCCGAGGCCCTGCGCCGCTTCCCATTGCGCGGTGGGAATGGACTGGATGGCGCCCCGGGTGATTTCGGCGATGTGGGCGCTGGCCGGAATCGCAAGCCCGACCACGGCCTTGATCCAGTCTGGAAACGGAATGTAGTTGCCGAAGGCGACGATCTCGAAGGGGAAGATGTAGGTCGCGGCGAAAATCAGCACCAGATGCGGGGCGTTGCGGAAGATTTGCACGTAGGTGAGCGCCGGCGCGCGCACGAGGCGATAGGGCGCAAGCTCCATGATGCCAAGCAAGACGCCGATGATGGTGCCGATGGCAATCGCCAGGATGCTGATCAGCACATTCATTGCAAAACCCTTGCCGAGATAGGGCAGCCATTCCAGCAGCACCTGTCCGAGCGAGGGATCGAGAACCAGCCACAGCACGACAGCAACCAGCACGCCGCACAGAAGAATGGTGCCGAAAGGCAGCTTCTTCGCCGCCTGTGTTGGAGAGACCACCGCGCTCATTGACCGAACCCCGGAACCGCAAGACGCCGCTCAAGCCACAGGCCCGCCCTTGCGACGATGAAATTGATGACACTGAAAAAGATGAGGATCACCAGCATCAGTTCGACCACATTGTCGCGCTGCGTCCAGATCAGGATCGAGGCATAGGTGATTTCACCGACCGCAATCGCCGAGCCGACGGTGGTGAGCTTCACCAGATTGATGAGATTGTTGATTATGGAAGGAAGTGCCGTGCGGATTGCCAGCGGAAATTCCACGTAACGTAAAATCTCGAAAGAGCTGAAACCGATGGCGCGTGCCGCCTCGATGGTGGTAGCCGGCACCGCCTCGATACCGCCGCGCAAGGCTTCCGCATGGAAGGCGGCAACGTGCAGGCCGGTGATGGCGACGACCCAGAAGAACGGGGTGAGCGGATTGTTCTGCGCACCGCCGAGCGCGTTTGAAATCAACATGTTGAGCACAAGGAAACCACACATCAGCTGCACCAGCGTCGGCGTGTTGCGCGTCAATTCCACATAGGTGCGCACTGGACCGGCGAGCCAGCCTTTGCCTGACGTGAGCATGGCGGCGAAAATGAAGCCGAAAACGAGGCTGAGCGGCAGGGTGACGGCGACGAGGATGAGCGTCATCTTCATGCCGTCGAGCCAGATCTGAACCTCGTAGCCGCTGTTCACAAATTCATAGTTGAGGCCTATATGCGCGGCCAACTCTATGAAACGCGCTGTAAATCCATCCTGCATCGGATATCCATGCTGTTGTCGCGGCTGCCGCCCGGCAGGCGCTGCCAGAATGACCTGTCTTGCTATAAAGCAGAAAAGAACGGCGGGCGAAACCGGCCGTTCTCAGTGGTGAGGGAAATCTCCGTGATGGCAGATGCCCCTACGACATGCCGGTCCCCCGGACCAGGTCCGGGGTGACAGAGCAAGCGGGATTGCCCAGCCTTTACTGCGCCGCGGAGAGCTTCGTCTTCTGCTCTTCCATGAAGCCGATGCTCGGCAGGCGGTTGGCCTTGGCGAATTCGATCATTTTGCCGGAAGCGTGCAGCTCCTTGACGATCTTGTCGAGCGCAGCCTGCGTGTCGGCCTCGCCCTTGCGCAGCCAGATGACGGAGTCAGAAGGGATAAGGTCGGTGGGGATCAGGATGCCGTAATCCTTCCACTCATCGGCGCGGTCCTGAAGCATCAGGCTCAGCGTGCCGTTGACGTGCACTGAGACATCGCAATTGCCGCCCTTCAGCGCGAGCAGCGATTCCGGCTGGCTCGGCAACGCCTTTACCTGCGCGCCATATTGCTCGATCAGCGGCTGGGTGTAGTTGGAGCCCTGCGATACGCAGGCAATCTTGCCCTTCAGGTCCGGCCAGTCCTTGATGCCCGAGTCCTTTCGGCCGATGGCTGCGCCGCCCTGGCGGTCATAGGGGGTGGGCACGTAATCGAGCGTTTTGGCGCGCTCTTCCGTGTACTGCATGTTGGCGATCAGAATATCAACCTTGCCCTGCTGCAGGAACTGCACGCGGTTGGGCGGGGTCACGGTTTCGGTCACCAGCTCCACACCGAGACCGGCGGCCAGTGCCTTTGCGACGTCGATGTTGAGGCCCTTCTGCTCCTGCGTCTTCGGATCGATGAAGCCGAAAGGCGCGCCGGACAGGATGACGCCGACGGTGAGCTTGCCGCGACCCTTGATACGGTCGAGCGTCGCATCCGCGTGAGCGGCGGTGGCCATCGAAGCGATAACGACGGTTCCGGCGATGAGTTTTGCGGCAAATCTGGAGAAGGAGAGGGCCATGGGTATTTCCTTTTGGTTGTGGGTGGAAACTACATGAGGCGTCCGTCGAGAGCGAGAATTGGCGTTGCGCAAAAAATCGTATAAATAAAATCGTGTTCCAATAAGTTCTCTGGTGAGAAAAAATAACCTAATAATTTGAAATCGTAGAATCTTGTTCTTACGGTGGCGGGGTTCGGCGCTTTGGCATATCCTCGCCACGGGGCGAGGATATGCTGGCTATGCTTGGGCATTTTGAGCGCCCTTCTCCCGAAGAGCGCTCCCACATCGTTACCGACCGGCGTTATAAGCCGCGATCGCCGCCATATTGACGATGTCGCTGTCCTTGGCACCCATCGAGGTGATCTGCACCGATTTGTCGAGGCCGACGAGAAGCGGGCCGATGACGGTCGCGCCGCCCAGTTCCTGTAGCATCTTGGTGGAGATCGAGGCGGAATGGATGGCGGGCATGACCAGCACGTTGGCCGCACCGGAAAGGCGGGCAAAGGGATACTGGCTCTGCATGCGATGATGGTTCAGCGCCACATCGGCCGACATTTCCCCGTCGACCTCAAAATTGACGTTGCGCTTGTCGAGGATTTTCACCGCTTCGCGCACCTTGTCGGAGCGTTCGCCAACCGGCTGGCCGAAGGTGGAATAGGCGAGCATCGCTACACGCGGTTCGTAGCCGAAACGGCGGGCGAGACCGGCTGCTTCTTCGGCGATATCGGCAAGGTCTTCGTCAGACGGCATGTCGTGCACGGCGGTATCTGCCACGAAGACCGTTCGGTTGCGCGACACGACCAGCGAAACGCCGATGACACGGTGGCCGGGTTTGGTGTTGATGCAGCGGCGGATATCCTCGAGCGCCGTGGAATAGTTGCGGGTAACGCCGGTGACCACGGCGTCCGCATCGCCCATCGCCACCATGCAGGCGGCGAAATGGTTACGGTCGTTGTGGATCAGGCGCTGCACGTCGCGCAGCAGGAAGCCGCCGCGCTGCAAACGCGCATAGAGATAATCGACATAGGCATCGACGCGGCTGGAAAGGCGGGCATTGGTGATCTCTATATTGGCGCGGTCGAGATCGATGCCGGCACGCTCCGCATTGGCCTTGATGATGTCGTCACGGCCGAGCAGGATGGCGGTGCCAAGCCCCTGCGCGGTAAACGAGATCGCCGCGCGCATCACCTGTTCTTCTTCCGCTTCGGCGAAAACGACACGCTTCGGAGAGCGGCGCACACGCTCGTAAAGGCGCTGCGTGGTCGACGCCATGGGGTCGCGGCGGGCGGAAAGCTCGCGGGCATAGGCATCGAGATCGGGCAATTCGCGGCGAGCGACGCCGGTTTCGATGGCGGCCTTGGCCACGGCCACCGGAATGGCCGAGATCAGGCGCGGATCGAAGGGAACGGGAATGATATATTGCGATCCGAAGCGCGGGCGGTTGCCCTGATAGGCGGCGGCCACATCATCCGGCACATCCTCGCGGGCAAGATCGGCCAGCGCCTGTGCAGCGGCAATCTTCATTGCGTCGTTGATCTGGCTTGCACGGACATCGAGCGCGCCGCGGAAGATATAGGGAAAGCCGAGGACGTTGTTGACCTGGTTCGGATAATCCGAACGCCCCGTCGCCATGATGGCGTCATCGCGGATGCGGGCGACTTCCTCAGGGGTGATTTCCGGGTCAGGGTTGGCCATCGCGAAAATGATCGGCTTCGGCGCCATGGAGCGGATCATCTCTTCGGTGAAGGCACCCTTCTGCGACAGGCCGAAGACGACATCCGCGCCCTTCATGGCCTCAGTCAGCGTGCGGTTGTCAGTCTTTACCGCATGGGCGGATTTCCACTGGTTCATGCCTTCGGTGCGGCCTTGGTAGATCACGCCCTTGGTGTCGCAAAGCGTGATGTTTTCGGGGTTGAAACCCATGGCCTTGATGAGGTCCATGCAGGCGATGGCAGCAGCACCTGCGCCGTTACAGACGAGCTTCGTCGTCTTGAAGTCTCGGCCCGTCAGTTCGATGGCGTTGATGAGACCGGCGGCGGCGATGATGGCGGTTCCGTGCTGGTCGTCATGGAAAACGGGAATGTCCATCAGCTCGCGCAGGCGGCTTTCGATGATGAAACATTCCGGCGCCTTGATGTCTTCCAGATTTATGCCGCCGAAAGAGGGGCCAAGGTAACGCACGCAATTGATGAATTCGTCGGCGTCTTCGGTATCGACCTCGAGATCGATGGAATCCACATCCGCAAAGCGCTTGAACAGAACGGACTTGCCTTCCATGACAGGCTTGGAGGCGAGCGCACCGAGATTGCCGAGACCGAGGATCGCCGTGCCGTTGGAGATCACTGCCACCATGTTGCCGCGTGTCGTATAATCGTAAGCGG
Organism: Agrobacterium sp. K11; assembly: GCF_059429395.1. NCBI lineage: Bacteria > Pseudomonadati > Pseudomonadota > Alphaproteobacteria > Hyphomicrobiales > Rhizobiaceae > Agrobacterium > Agrobacterium sp. K11. The sequence goes on from NZ_JCAHRB010000002.1 coordinate 242,349, forward strand.
TCGCCGGATTTTCGGCGATGGCTTTAACCGGCACGGCCACTCCCGGCGAATAGGCAAGCGACAGATCCCGCTGAGTCGCCATCGGCTTGGTCGGGGTGATTTCCAGTTTCCCCGGTCTGCCTTGCGCGTGGAAATCCAGTGCTTCCTGATCTGTAACCGATGTTCTGGGGCTGGCGGGCTTCGTCGTGTCGGACATGGGCTGAGTGTGCTTTCGTGTCGATAACAGTGCAAAAATATCCGTCGTTGTTATTGTATTTTTCGCGCGCGTGCCAAGCGTTGAATGTTGTTCAGTGCAGCAAATTTAGCCGTGGCGAAATTTGTGGCCGATTCAATCGATTAAGTGCGTATTGTCGGCATTATAGGTGGGACTGGTAGGCCTGCCGTACCATATTCACGAAGGCCTCCACGTGGAGGGCAAGCGGACCGCGTCTGACGACCAGCACGCTATCTGACCAGGCATCGGCGCTTTCGAGCGGCACACCTGTGATGCCCCTTGTGGAGCGCACGGTGCTTTCCGGCAGAATGGAAATTCCCGCGCCAGCTTCCACGAGGGCAAGGATGGTGTTGACGTTAGCGATGCGCATGCCGATTTCCGGCTCACAGCCTGCATCCTCGAAAAGGGAAAGCGCGCTGCTGCTGAGCCCCAGGCCGATCTCGTCCACCGGTAGCAGCAGTTTTTCCTGAACGATATCGACAACCGAAACTCTGGGGCGGGAGGCGAGCGGATGGCGCTCCGGCAGGGCGACGCACAGTTTGGAGCGGTCGAAGGGCATGGCCCGCAAGCTCTGCGGCAATTGGGGCAGGGGTGCGCGAATGAAAGCGACGTCTGTCTTGCGCGTCGCCACCTGCTCGATCAATTGTTCCATCGTCATGCCGGGCAGGAGTTCAAGCGTAACCTCCCTGTGGTCGTTGCCATAGCGGGTGATCAGCGCCGGCAATTTTCGTTCCGCCATTACGCTGGTGCCGAAGCCGATGCGCAGCGTGCCGAGCTGGCCGCGCCTGATCTGGTGTGCCTTTTCCAGCGCCCCCTTGGTGCGGGCAAGAATTTCCTCCGCATCGAGCAGCATCGACTGCCCAGCCGGCGTAAGTTCCACACCACGGTTGACACGGAGGAAAAGCTTGAAGCCCAGATTCTCTTCCAGTTGCCGGATACGCTGCGTTACGGCCGGTTGGGCGATGCCCAGCTGCAAAGCGGCCGCGCGGAAATTTTTGGCCCTTGCGGCTTCCACAAAAATGGCGAGCTGGCGAATATCCATCGGCGGAGAGGTCTTTGTGTTGTAGGTGTTGATATGGTATAAGCGCAGCTTATCAAAAATGCCCGTCTTGCGCATTGTCATCTTGTCGCAGGCGACGTTATACCGCACCGAGGTTTCGGTCGCCCAGTGCCCGCATGCGGGCCTCTGCGATACGAACTTGGGAGGATTTGTTCGAGCACATTGTCCGCCGTCCATTGGGGCCGGCGATAAACTGCAGTGAATGGGTCAAAATGACAGTCACCACGGAAGTCTCCCGCACCATTGTTCCCCATTTCGCCTCGTCGCCTTCAGCGCATCTTCGCTCAGCCGTAAGTGCGGCGGACTGTCTGGCCTGGGCCGGGCATTGAAAGATCATCGGGCGTCAGCCTTCGCGGCGGCTCTCCTAACCGGATATTTAATTTCATGAGTAAACCAGCAACCTCAACGTCGCTTGCAGCCAGATTATGGCTCTTCGTGCTCGGCGCCGTCATTGTCGCTGCGGGACTGTTCTTCGCCATTGGCGGTGGGCAACTCGCAACACTCGGCGGCAGCCTCTATTTTGTCTTGGCGGGTATCGCGCTGATCGTCTCCGGCTTGCTTATTCTCCTGCGCAAGCCCGCCGGCGCGCTCCTCTTCGGCCTTGTCTTCATCGTCAGCGGTGTTTGGGCAGTGTGGGAAGCCGGACTGCACTTCTGGCCGCTCATCTCCCGCCTGCTGGCGTTGGGCGTGGGCGCCACGGTGGTTACGCTCTCCTATCCGCTGCTGCGGCGCGCGGCTGGCAAGACGCCAGCTTACGGCGCGTCCTTTGCCCTTGCTGGCGTTCTGGCCATCGCGTCCGCTGCCGGTTTTGCCGGCATGTTCGTGCCGCATCCGACCGTCGCCTTCAAGGGTGAGGTTGCTGCACTGACGCCGGTAACGCCGGAAAAAGAGCAGAAGAACTGGGAACATTACGGCAATACGGCGGGCGGCAGCCGCTTTGTTGCGCTTGACGAAATCAACCGCGATAACGTCAAGAACCTTGAGGTGGCATGGACCTATCGGACCGGCGACATCCCGATCAGCCCCGGCGCGAACGGTGCGGAAGATCAGGAAACGCCGCTTCAGGTCGGCGACACCGTGTTTGTGTGCACACCGCACAACAATGTCATCGCGCTCGACGCCGATACCGGCGCGCAGAAGTGGAAGACCGAAATCAACGCCAAATCCACCGTCTGGATGCGTTGCCGTGGTCTCGCCTATTTCGATGCCAAGGCGCCGCTGAAGCAGCCGACCGCTCCGGGCGCAACGCCTGTCACCCCGGCGATCGTAGCCGACGGCGCGCTTTGCCAGCGCCGCATTCTCATGAACACCATCAACGCGGAACTCATCGCGCTCGACGCCGACACCGGCGCGTTTTGCCCGGATTTCGGCACCAATGGCCGCGTCGATCTGAAGATCGGTCTTGGTGATGCGCCGGACCCGCAATATGTGCTGACATCGGCCCCCACACTGGCCGGCACCACCGTCGTGGTCGGAGGGCGTATCGCTGACAACGTACAGGTGGATATGCCTGGCGGCGTGATGCGCGGTTTCGACGTTGTGACGGGTGAGCTTCGCTGGGCTTTCGATCCCGGCAACCCTGAAATCACCAAACTGCCGCCCGAGGGCCAGACCTACACCCGTTCCACGCCGAACGTCTGGGCATCCATGTCCTACGATCCGGAGCTGAACACGGTCTTCATGCCGGTAGGCAGCCCCTCGGTCGATCTTTATGGCGCGACGCGCACACCGCTCGATCATAAATACGGCGCTTCCATGCTGGCGCTCGATGCCACGACCGGCCGCGAAAAGTGGGTCTACCAGACGGTTCATAACGACCTATGGGACTTCGACGTGCCGATGCAGCCGAGCTTCGTCGATTTCCCGAAGGCTGACGGAACGACCGTTCCGGCTCTGGTCTTCGGCACCAAGGCCGGTCAGATCTATGTGCTGGACCGTTCGACTGGCCAGCCGCTGACCAAGGTGGAAGACGTTCCGGTCAAGGCCGGCAACATTCCAAACGAGCCATATGCACCAACGCAGCCGCGTTCGGTGGGCATGCCGCAAATCGGCGCGCAGACGCTGACGGAAGCCGATATGTGGGGTGCCACCCCTTTCGATCAGCTTCTGTGCCGTATCGCTTTCAAGGGCATGCGTTATGAAGGCCTCTATACGGCGCCGGGCACGGACCTCTCCCTCGCCTTCCCGGGCTCGCTCGGCGGCATGAACTGGGGCGGCATCTCGACTGACCCGACGACCAACACAATCTTCATCAACGACATGCGCCTCGGCCTGTGGATTGAGATGAAGGAAGCTGCTCCCACCAAGGCAACGGCAAGCGGCGGCGAAAGCGTCAATACCGGCATGGGCGTCGTTCCCATGAAGGGCACGCCCTATGCGGTGAACAAGAACCGTTTCCTGTCTGCTCTCGGCATTCCCTGCCAGGCTCCGCCCTATGGCTCGATGACTGCGATTGACATGAAGACGCAGCAGATCAAGTGGCAGGTTCCTGTCGGCACCGTTGAGGATACCGGTCCGCTTGGCATCAAAATGGGTCTGCCGATCCCGATCGGCATGCCCACGCTCGGCGGAACGCTTGCCACCCAGGGCGGTCTCGTCTTCATCGCCGGCACACAGGATTATTATCTGCGCGCCTTCGATACGGCGACCGGCAGGGAAGTCTGGAAGGCCCGCCTTCCTGTCGGCAGCCAGGGCGGCCCGATGAGCTACAAGTCTCCGAAGACGGGCAAGCAATATGTCGTCATCTCGGCCGGCGGTGCACGTCAGTCTCCTGACCGTGGCGACTACGTGATCGCTTACGCGCTGCCGAACTGATCCTGACAGGACATCGCTCTGAAAACGGAAACCCGGGCCATTCGCCCGGGTTTTTCTTTGCGGCCTGTCAACGCCACTGAACTACCTTTGCGCGGAACCTCACCCTGTGCGTTGCGTTAGCAAAACGGGTCCGACATTCACCAAGCTTTCACAAGGCGAACTTATGAGCTTGCGCTTATCCGCCCGTGAACCGATGATGGCAGCATTGGTAAATATGTATATTGTCCGGCCCGCCGGAAGTTTTTTAAAGTTGGAAAGGTTTTTATTGTGACGGAACAATCTCGAAAGATCACGCCGGTTCTTCTTGCTGGTGGGGCGGGATCACGGCTTTGGCCGGTATCGCGCGATCAGTTGCCCAAGCAGTTCCAGCCGCTGGTCGGCAATCTTTCGACCTATCAGCAGACACTGACGCGCGTGGCCGACAAGGCGCTTTATGCCGAGCCGCTGGTGATCACCAACGAGGATTTCCGCTTCTTCGCCCGCCGTCAGGCTGAGGAGATCGATCTTCCGGCGACGGTGGTTCTCGAACCCGCCCGCCGCGACAGTGCCGCCGCCATGGCCGCTGCCGCTGTGCTGGCCGAGCGCCGGGAGCCGGGATGCCTGGTGCTGGCGCTCGCCGCCGACCATGTGGTGCTGGATGCCGACAAATTTTCAGAGTCCGTGAGGCTTGGCGCCAGGGCCGCCGATCAGGGCAATATCGTCGTTTTCGGTCTGGTGCCAACCGAGCCGCGCACCTCTTACGGCTACATCAAGCCTGGTGAAGCGATTGATGGTGAAGCTGACCTGAGCATCGTCGAGGCATTCGTGGAAAAGCCGGATGTGAAGACGGCAATCTCCTATCTGGAGAAGGGGTATCTCTGGAACTCCGGCAACTTCCTGTTCCGTTCCGACGTGATGATTGCCGAACTCAAGGCATTCGCGCCGGAGATTCTTGCGGCAGTAACGCAGTCGGTCGAACAATATGAAAGTGACCTTGGCTTCGTGCGCCTACATCAGGCGAGCTTCGAAGCCTCGCCGAAAAACTCCATCGACTATGCGGTGATCGAGAAGACCAAGCGCATGGCGGTGGTGCACGGCCATTTCCGCTGGTCGGATATCGGCAGCTGGGACGCGATCTGGGAAATCGCCGACAAGCACGGCAACGACAATGCGCTCGAGGGCGACGGCGTCTTCATCGATTCCGAGGGCTGCCTGATCCATTCCACGCAATTGCTGACGACCGTGGTAGGGGCAAAGGATCTGGTGGTGGTGGCTACCAAGGATGCGGTTCTGGTGGTGCCGAAAAACCGGGTGCAGGACGTGAAGGGCCTGGTGGAGACACTGAAGGATGGCGAACACGCGCCGCGGACGCAAGCGCACAGGCGAGTGTATCGTCCATGGGGTTACATCGAACATATGTATGTGGACGAGCGCTACCGCGTGGGCCACATCACGGTTGATCCTGGCCACCGCATCTCGTTCCAGAAACACTATCACCGCTCGGAGCACTGGATCATCGTCAAGGGCACGGCAACCGTAACGATTGGCGACGAAACCCGGCTGCTGACGGAAAACCAGTCCGTCTATATCCCGATTGGTCAACCGCACCGGCTTGCCAATGAGGGGCAGATTCCGCTTGAGTTGGTCGAAATCCAGACCGGCGCCTATCTTGGCGAAGACGACGTCATCCGCATCGAGGATGATTATAAGAGGCATTAGGACTGCTGCCCGCACCGAAGCGGCATTTTATCCCGGCCGGCGAGGCCGGGATGATAAATCCCTGACTTATCTGTCGGCTCGACGGATCAGGAGGCAGTTGCATTCACGCAGTGGGCGAAAGCGTGTGAAAGCATCGCTGCTTCCAGCCCGTGACGCCAGAACAGCCACCCGAACATCAGGCCGGGGATAAAATTGCCGAGCATGACACTGACAATCAGCAATGGTTGCGGATGAACGGTAATGGCAAACAGAAAGGGCAGGTGGCCCACGGCAAAAAGGGCCGCTGCGATGACAATGGCAGTCCACAGCATGACCGGCTGGACTTGCCCCTTGCCCACTATTCGCCAGAGAACCCATGCGAATAATGCCATCAAGCCCCATCGGGTCAGCAGCTCCTCCGTTATGCCGCCATAGAGAAGCCGAGTGACAAGTGGGACTTCAAACGCCGCCATTTTTTCCATGGTTGCCGTATCGGTGAAGGCAGGCAGGATCACAGACGAATAAGCGATCATCAGCAGGCCGACGATAAGACCCGTCAGCAAAGCTGCTGGGGCTTGCCTGCGCAAGACTGGCCCGAACCCGGTTCCTTTCAGCCAGGCATCGATCAGCGGAGTGCCGAGCCCGAGTTTGCCGGCAAGCGCTTGACCCGTCGCCACCGCAGCAATGATCAGGACTGCCGGCTGGACGAGCATCACAACCCGTATCGTGAAGGAAAGATCCTGTCCCGACGCCAGCCGTTCGAACGGTGCGAGCAAAAGCGATAACACGCCCGCCAGACCGATCATCAAAAGAATGTGCCAACGTTTTACCATCGCTCACCTTATGTTCGCCCGTCCATGCGGGCTTGGCACTCTGTGCGCAGGAACCGACGCCAAAGTCGGAAGACTATGAAGATACTACGTTGCCTGCAGATTACCGGTGCGCAGTCTTTGTCGTGCCATTCGGCATCCTTCCAATTTCCCAATCTTCTTTCTCAACAAAATCTAGCCGTTCGGCACGTTTGTATCTGCTCGAAACAGCGCGGCGAGCTGCGGCGAGATTCATTTTTTAGGCGGTTGCCTAATCAAAAATCTTCGCTTACGTTCCAACTGCAACGTTTCAGTGAGGGAGGAGACTCATGCGAATGCGCTTTATTTCTGCGGCCTTTTTGGCCAGTGTTATGATTCCGGCGGGTGTCGCTGGGGCTACCGATCTTGAAGTTACCCATTGGTGGACATCGGGCGGTGAAGCCGCTGCCGTTGCCGAACTTGCCAAGGCTTTTGATGCCACCGGCAACAAGTGGGTGGACGGCGCTATTGCCGGTTCGGGCGGCACCGCCCGTCCGATCATGATCAGCCGTATCACCGGCGGCGACCCGATGGGTGCCACCCAGTTCAACCATGGCAGACAGGCCGAAGAGCTGGTGCAGGCCGGCCTGATGCGCGACCTGACCGACGTTGCCGAAAAGGGCAAGTGGAAAGACGTCATAAAGCCGGCAAGCTTGCTCGACAGTTGCACCATCGACGGCAAGATCTATTGCGCGCCGGTCAACATCCATTCCTGGCAATGGCTGTGGCTTTCCAACGAAGCGTTCAAGAAAGCGGGCGTCGAAGTTCCCAAGAACTGGACTGAATTTGCTGCCGCAGCACCGGCACTGAAAAAAGCTGGCATCCAGCCGCTCGCGCTCGGCGGTCAGGCATGGCAGGCCAACGGTCTGTTTGACACGTTGACGCTTTCGATCGGCGGCAAGGAACTTTATCAGAAGGTCTATGGCGACAAGGATGCCGAAGCAGCGGCCGGTCCCGACATGGCCAAGATTTTTGCGGCCGCCGTCGAGGCCCGCGACATGGCCAAGGGCACCAATGTTCAGGACTGGAACCAGGCCACCAACATGGTCATAACAGGCAAGGCCGGCGGCCAGATCATGGGTGACTGGGCGCAGGGCGAGTTCCAGCTTGCCAACCAGAAGGCGGGTACCGACTACACTTGCCTGCCGGGTCTCGGCCTTAACGACTATCTCACCACCGGCGGCGACGCCTTTTATTTCCCGCTGCTGAAGGATGAAGCAAAATCCAAGGCGCAGGACGTTCTGGCCGCAACCATCGTCGATCCTAAAACGCAGGTGGCTTTCAACCTTAAGAAAGGCTCGCTGCCGATTCGTGGCGACGTCGACCTCAATGCGGCCAATGACTGCATGAAGAAGGGTCTGGAAATTCTGGCCAAGGGCAATGCGCTGACCAGCACAGACCAGCTGATTTCTGCTGATACGCAGAAGCAGAAAGAAGACCTGATGGCAGAGTTTTTTGCCAGCGCGATGACTGCAGAAGATGCACAGAAGCGCTTCGCCGGCATCATCGGTTCCGCTGACTAACCGCAACCTCTTGTGCGGCGGGTGGCATCCATCCGCCGCAAGCTCCCTGCGGGATGCGTAAACGCGCAAGCCCGGAGGATTGGGGCAAGGTCTTTGAGACCTTGCCTGGCTATCAACGGCAACGTTACAGGAGGGTCATCCATGGCGGGTCTAGCGCGCTCCGGCCGCCCCAACCAGCTTTTCCGCAATCTCAATTCGAAGATTGCTTCCATTCCCATGATATTGACCGCCGTCGTGATTTTTCTCGGCGGAACGGTCTGGACGGTGATTTATTCATTCACCAATTCCAAGCTTCTGCCACGTGCAAGCTTCATCGGTTTCGACCAGTATGAGCGGTTGTGGGCCGCGCCGCGCTGGATCATTTCCATCCAGAATCTGGCGATCTACGGCATTCTGTCGCTGATCTTCAGTCTGGTGATCGGCTTCGTGCTGGCGGCGCTGATGGATCAGAAGATCCGTTTCGAGAACACCTTCCGCACCATCTTCCTTTATCCCTTTGCTCTGTCGTTCATCGTAACCGGCCTTGTCTGGCAATGGCTGTTGAACCCGGAATTCGGCATTCAGTCCGTGGTCCGCTCGATGGGGTGGGAAAGCTTCACCTTCGATCCGCTTTATAATTCCGAGATCGTTATCTACGGCATCCTGATCGCTGCGCTCTGGCAGGGCACGGGGCTCGTCATGTGCCTGATGCTGGCCGGTCTTCGCGGCATAGACGAGGATATCTGGAAGGCGACGCGCGTCGACGGCATTCCGATGTGGAAGACCTATATCCTCATCATCATTCCCATGATGCGGCCGGTCTTCATCACCACGCTCGTCATTATCGCGAGCGGCATCGTCAAGGTGTACGATCTGGTGGTGGCGCAGACCAGTGGCGGACCGGGCATCGCATCCGAAGTGCCGGCGAAATATGTCTATGACTACATGTTCCAGGCGCAGAACCTGGGGCAGGGCTTTGCCGCCTCCACCATGATGCTTCTGACCGTCGCCATTATCGTCATTCCATGGGCGTACCTCGAATTCGGAGGCAAGAAACGTGGCTAATATCAGCACATTGAACACGGTCGCCGCCGCAACTGATGCGGTTGCCACGGACCTTTCCGGTCCCCGCGGCAAGAAGCCGAAAAAAACGTTTTCCCGCCGCAACATCATTCTCTATGGCACGCTGTTTGTCGCTGCCGCCTATTATCTGCTGCCGCTTTACGTGATGGTCGTCACCTCTCTGAAGGGCATGCCGGAAATACGGCTCGGCAACATTTTCGCGCCACCGGTGGAAATCACCTTCGAACCCTGGGTGAAAGCCTGGGCGAATGCCTGCACCGGGCTGAACTGCGACGGGCTTTCACGCGGCTTCTGGAACTCGGTACGCATCCTCATACCGTCGGTCGTGATCTCGATCATCGTGGCTTCCGTCAGCGGTTACGCCATCGCGAACTGGAAGTTCAAGGGGTCGGAACTGTTCTTCTCGATCCTCATCATAGGTGCCTTCATCCCCTATCAGGTGATGATCTACCCGATCGTCATCGTGCTGCGCGAATTGGGCATTTATGGCACGCTGACCGGCCTCGTGATCGTGCACACGATTTTCGGCATGCCGATCCTGACGCTGCTCTTCCGCAACTATTTTGCGTCGCTGCCGGAGGAATTGTTCAAGGCGGCACGTATTGATGGCGCCAATTTCTGGCAGATCTATTTTCGCATCATGCTGCCCATGTCGCTGCCGATCTTCGTCGTGGCGATGATCCTGCAGGTCACCGGCATCTGGAACGACTTCCTGTTCGGTGTCGTGTTCACGCGGCCGGAATATTACCCGATGACGGTGCAGCTCAATAATATCGTCAACTCCGTGCAGGGCGTGAAGGAATACAACGTCAACATGGCTGCAACCCTTCTCACCGGTGCCGTGCCGTTGATCGTTTATTTCGTCTCCGGCAGGCTTTTCGTCCGTGGCATCGCCGCAGGCGCAGTAAAAGGTTGAGTTATATGAACAAAAGCGTTTCCATTCGCGATCTTTCCCTGTCCTTCGGTGCCGTTACCGTCCTGAAAGACCTCAATCTCGATATTTACGACGGCGAGTTCCTCGTGCTGCTCGGCTCTTCCGGCTGCGGCAAGTCGACACTTCTCAATTGCATTGCGGGCCTTCTGGAGCCAACTGACGGGCAAATCTTCATCAAGGACCGCAACGTTACCTGGGAGGAGCCGAAGGATCGTGGCATCGGCATGGTGTTCCAGTCCTATGCGCTTTATCCGCAGATGACGGTGGAGAAGAACCTCTCCTTCGGCCTTCAGGTCGCCAAGGTTCCGAAAGAGGAAATCGACCGGCGCGTCAAAAGGGCGGCGGGCATATTGCAGATCGAACCACTCCTGAAGCGCAAGCCCGCCGAGCTTTCCGGCGGCCAGCGCCAGCGCGTGGCGATCGGCCGGGCGCTGGTGCGCGATGTGGATGTGTTCCTGTTCGATGAACCGCTTTCCAACCTCGATGCCAAGCTGCGCTCGGAACTGCGCGTCGAGATCAAACGGCTGCACCAGGCGCTGAAAAACACCATGATCTACGTGACACACGATCAGATCGAGGCGCTGACACTGGCTGATCGTATCGCCATCATGAAAAGCGGCGTCATCCAGCAGCTTGCCGATCCCGTCACCATCTACAACAAGCCAAGGAACCTCTTCGTCGCGGGCTTCATCGGTTCGCCCTCGATGAATTTCCTGCGTGGCGAATTGATCGAGAAGGACGGCAAGGTGGTCTTCACCACCAACGGCGTCACCTTCTCACTGGATGGTTATCAGCCGGAGGCGCCGCTTGTCGCCGGTCGTGCCGTGGTTCTCGGTGTGCGTCCCGAACATGTGCGCGTCGATGCCGACATCGTCAGCGGCGAGGTGCATGAGGCGATCGTTGACATCGAGGAGCCGATGGGCGCCGACAATCTGATCTGGCTCAAACATGCCGGTCATACCCTGTCCGTGCGCGTTGGCGGCCACAGGCGGTTTGCGCCGGGCACCCGGGTTCGCCTCGGCCTAGACCTCACCATGGCCTCGCTGTTCGACGCACAGAGCGAAGAGCGGCTTTAGGAAGGGCCCCGTTTTACCCCCAACACCATCCCAAGCACCCACATCTCTATGGAGGAGATAATGACAGAACTCGGTTTCCAGCTTTACAGCGCCCGCAATTTCCAGCCGTTTTCCAATATTTTGAAGAAGCTTTCGGCGGCTGGTTACAAACAGGTCGAAGGTTACGGCGCCATGTACGCCTCGCTTGATGACGCTGGGTTGAACAGCCTGCGCTCCGAACTCGATGCCAATGGTCTTGCCATGCCGACCGGCCATTTCGGCCTCGACCTTCTCGAGGGTGATCCGAAAAAGGCTCTGAACATCGCCAAGGTTCTGGGCGTGGAAGCGATTTATTGCCCGTACCTGATGCCCGACCAGCGCCCGGCGGACGCGGCTGGTTGGTTCGCCTTCGGCAAGCGCCTGCAGGAAGCGGGTAAACCATTCGTGGATGCCGGGCTGACCTTCGGCTGGCACAACCACGATTTCGAGTTCAAGGTGCTCCCGGACGGCTCCACCCCGCAGGAGCAGATTTTTGCCGGCGGACCGGACCTGAAATGGGAAGCGGATATTGCCTGGATTATCAGAGGCAATGCCGATCCGCTCGCCTGGATCGAAAGCTACGGCAAGCGCATCACCGCCGTGCACGTGAAGGACATCGCACCATCAGGCGAAAATACGGATGAGGACGGCTGGGCGGATGTCGGCCACGGCACGGTGGACTGGAAGGCCCTTGTGGCAGCACTGAGGGCAAAATCCGCCACGAAACATTTCGTGGTCGAACACGACAATCCCAAGGATATCGATCGGCTGATCACGCGCTCCATCGCATCCTTCAAAACCTATTGAGCATCAATCCGGAGTTTTCATCATGCAAAGGGAACTGGGCGTCGGCATCATCGGGTGCGGCAACATCTCGTCTGCTTACTTTTCGCTGGCACCGCTCTTCAAAGGCATCAAGGTGCTGGCCTGCGCCGACCTTAACCGCAATGCGGCGGAACTGAGGGCAGAAGAATTTGGTGTCACGGCGCAGTCGATCGAGGAACTCCTCGCCAACAAGGACATCGACGTGGTGGTGAACCTCACCATTCCCGCCGCGCATTTTCCCGTGTCGAAAGCGGCACTCGAGGCGGGTAAACACGTCTATTCGGAAAAGCCGCTGGTGCTTTCGCTGGAGGAAGGCGAGGAGTTGCGGCGCATCGCCCGCGAGAAGAACCTTTCCGTTGGCTGCGCGCCTGATACTTTCCTTGGCGGCGCGCATCAGCTTGCCCGGCAATATATCGACGAGGGCAAGGTCGGGCGCATCACCTCCGGCACCTGCCATGTGATGAGCCCCGGCATGGAGATGTGGCACCCCAATCCGGGCTTCTTCTTCCTGAAGGGGGGCGGGCCGATCCTCGATCTTGGCCCCTATTATGTGGCGAACCTCATCAACCTCATCGGCCCGGTCAAGCGCGTTGGCGCACTGACATCAATGGCCAACCCCACCCGAACGGTGACCAGCCAGCCGCTGAACGGCGAGATCATCCCGGTAGAAACGCCAACCAACATCCATGCGCTTCTGGAATTCGTGAACGGAGCAACGATCACACTTTCGGCCAGTTGGGATGTGTGGTCGCATCGCCACGCCAATATGGAACTTTACGGTACGGAAGGATCGATCTACGTGCCGGACCCCAACTTCTTCGGCGGTGTGGTGGAGGCGAGCGGACGCGACAAAAATATCCAGCCGCTGGAAGACTGGGCGCATCCCTTCGGCATTGCCAACCAGGAAAGCCCGAATGGCCCGCGCGCCAACTATCGCACGGCAGGCCTGGCCGATATGGCGATTGCTATCCTTGAAGGCCGCGATGCCCGCTGCTCGCTGGATCGCTCCCTGCACGGTATCGACGTGATGACCTCCATCCTCAAATCCGGGGAAGAAGGCCGCTTCATCGAGATGACCACAACCTGCACGCAGCCGGCAGCACTCGGCATCGAGGAGGCGCAGGCGCTGCTGCGCTGAGCCCGGTTTATCGAAAAAAAAGAGCCCGGCGCACTGCCGTTTTGCCGGGCTCCTTCCGCTCCGCCGCATCATGGCGGGCTTCGTGTCTCAAAAGCCAATGAAAAAACCAAGCCAGCGTGCGACGGTCGTGACCATCCAGATCAGGAAAACGAACGGGGCGATCCCTATCGTGGCGACGAGCGTCGCGGAGGCCACGAAAAGTAAGACTGCAAGATTGCGCCTGAGCCCTGGGCGTCTGTTGCCGAGTGCCTTATCCATGACGCACGGTAGCCATCAGCCCACGAATGGTAAGGGTGACATAAAGCGTGCCTGCCAACGCCATCAAAATGCCAGAGCCGATGGAGCTGAGATCGCTTAGCGAAAAGAGGAACATAGAATCGGCCGCCATCGGCAACATCCTTCAAGAACTGCAACGTTCAATCCGTTCTAGATCAAGCCGGTTTCCCGCTTATGTCGCGATTGTTTCGTCTTGTTGCTGCGGCGGGGCAATTTCGTGGATTGCGCGGAATTTCCGCTATTTCCGCAAAGCCCTTCACAATCGCTTCGCTTTGGTTTAAAGCCGCCCCCGTAATCCGGTCGCAGCCCACCCGGTCAAAACAAGGGATCCCAACGTATGAAAACCATCGTCATCTGCTCCGGCGGATTGGACTCCGTTTCGCTTGCGCACAAAATCGCGGCGGAACATGAACTTCTCGCTCTTGTCTCCTTCGATTACGGCCAGCGCCACAAGAAGGAGCTGGATTTCGCAGCCGACTGCGCAAAACGTCTCGGCGTGCCGCATCATGTCATCGACATCACAACCATAGGCGCGCACCTCACCGGTTCCGCGCTGACGGACGATATCGAAGTGCCGGACGGACATTATGCGGAAGAGACCATGCGCTCCACGGTGGTGCCGAACCGCAACGCCATCATGCTGACCATCGCCTTCGGCCTTGCCGCCGCCCAGCAGGCGGATGCGGTGGCGATCGCCGTGCATGGCGGCGACCATTTCATCTATCCCGATTGCCGGCCGGGCTTCATCGACAGCTTTAATGCCATGCAGGCGCATGCGCTGGAAGGCTACGCAGACGTTACCTTGTTTGCGCCCTATGTCACCGTCTCCAAAGCGGCGATTGTGACTGACGCGGTGAAATACGGCACCCCATTTGGCGAAACCTGGTCCTGTTACAAGGGCGGCTCTCGCCATTGTGGCCGTTGCGGCACCTGCGTGGAGCGGCGCGAGGCCTTCCATCTGGCAGGTGTTACCGATCCTACGGACTATGAGGACCCGGATTTCTGGGTGGCGGCCACCCATGCTTATGCGGCACAGGAGGTGCGTTGATGTTTCGCATCACCAAGGAGTTCCATTTCTCCGCCTCTCACCAGCTGAAAAGCCTGCCCGCCGACCATCAGTGCGCCCGCCTGCACGGGCATAATTACATCGTTGAGGTCGAACTATCAGGCGAGGAGCTGAACGAGCACGGTTTCGTGCGTGATTACCACGAACTCGCGCCGCTGAAGCGCTACATCGACGATCATTTCGATCATCGCCACCTGAACGACGTTCTCGGCCATGACCGGGTGACAGCAGAATGTCTGGCGAAGCACTTTTACGATTGGTGCAAGACGAGCCTGCCGGAAACCAGCGCCGTGCGAGTGAGCGAAACCGCCAAGACCTGGGCGGAATACCGGCCATGACGGCGGCTGCACAGAAAGTTGCAGCGAAGGAAACAGCGATCCGCATCAGCGAAATCTTCGGCCCGACCATTCAGGGCGAGGGTTTGCTGATTGGTCTGCCTACCGTTTTCGTTCGCACTGGCGGCTGCGATTACCGCTGCTCCTGGTGCGATACGCTGCATGCCGTCGACAGCGAGTATCGCGACACATGGAAACCGATGTCCGTCGAGGCGATCTGGCAGGAGGTGCGACGGCTTTCCGGCGGTGTGCCGCTGACGGTGTCGCTTTCGGGCGGCAATCCCGCCATCCAGCCCCTTGGGCAACTAATCGCGAAGGGGCAGGGCGAGGGCTATAGGTTCGCGCTGGAAACGCAGGGCAGCATCGCAAAAGACTGGTTTGGCGATCTCGATCATCTGGTGCTGAGCCCGAAGCCACCATCGAGCGGCATGGAAACCGACTGGCAGGCCTTTGAAGACTGTCTTGCCGCCGCCGGCGATGGACCGCAGGTGGCGCTGAAGATCGTGGTGTTTGACGATGCGGACTATGCTTATGCCAAGGCTGCATCGGCCCGTTTCCCGCATTTGCCGATTTACCTCCAGCCCGGCAACCACACCCCGCCGCCGCCTGATGACGACAACGCGCGTGTGGATATCGATGGGATCATGGATCGCATGTTGTGGCTGGTGGACAAGGTCAGCGAAGACCGTTGGTTTTCCGCCCGGGTGCTGCCGCAGCTGCATGTGCTCTTGTGGGGGAATAGGCGAGGCATTTGAGGTAGTACCTCCGTCATACAGCGCTAGATTCGGGGTGACGGGAGATAATAGTACACGCTGCAGTATTGGAAGCGGCGGCTTACGCCGCCGCGCCCTTGCAATTCAAGCCGAGACGGCCAGCTCCCGCCGTTCGCGGTCGGCGATGATCGAGAGATCAAGCACCTTCTGCAAATTCGCCGCGTGGCGGAAGTCCGGATCAGCAATGCCACCTTCCATGACGGCCTTGGCGAATTTTTCGTAATTCGTCGGCACCGGGTCGACATCGATTGTCTTCCAGATCGCCTTTTCCACATCGTCGCCGATGCAGGCCCGCAGGCTGGAATAGTCAGGCGTGTGAATCACCTCCAGCGCACCCTTGTCGCCGTGGATGCGCAGGCGCAGTTCGTTGAGATGGCCCGTTGCCCAGCGGCTGGCGTGAATGACGCCCATGGCGCCGTTTTCTAACTCGGCGGTCATGGTGAAGCTGTCATTGGCGTCGAGATCGTAGGCGCCGATCTTGTTGCCTTCATATTTGTCGAAGGTCTTCAGGCGCGTGAAGATCCGCTCCACATCGCTGCCCGCGCCATAGGAGGCGAAGTCGAGAATGTGGATGCCGACATCACCCAGAACACCGTTTGAGCCGTGCTTGGTGGAAAGCCGCCACAGCCACTTGCTCTCCGTCATCCAGTCGCCCCAGGCCTTGGAAACGAGCCAGCTCTGGAGATAGGAGGCTTCCAGATGGCGCACCTTGCCGATCTTGCCAGCCAGCACCATTTCGCGTGCCGCCTGCAAGGGGGCGACATTGCGATAGGTGAGGTTGACCATGGCAACAAGGCCCGCTTTTTCTGCGGCATCGGCCATTTCGGCGGCCTTGGCGTAGTTTTCCGCCAGCGGCTTTTCGCAGAAAACATGTTTGCCCGCCGCCAGAAGCTTGAGGCTGGTCGGGTGGTGGATGGCATCCGGCGTGACGTTTGCCGCCGCGTCGAACTCGCCCCAGGCAATCGCGTCATCCAGCGAGGTAAAGGAGAGTGGAATGTTGTGGCGAAGCGCAAAGCCCCGCACAACCACATCATCCACATCCACCGCAGCCACCAGTTCGACGCCGGGGATTTGCGAAAAATATGTGGCATGGTTGTTAGCCATGCCGCCGGTTCCGAGAATGAGAAGTCTCATGGCTGTTTACCTGTAACCTGCTTCGCCTGCCTTGTGCAGCTTGGGGCCGCGTTCTTCGATAGGCTCCAGCGCCTTGTCGACGGGAACGTTGGGGGCGTCATGAATGCTTTTCAGCGCGCCGACCGGATTATAGGCCCATTTCACCGAATTGCTGATGACCTTCTGTACATTGGCGTCGTGATAGGTCGGATAAGTCTCGTGACCGGGGCGGAAATAGAAGATGTTGCCTGCGCCACGGCGCCAGGTGAGGCCAGATCGGAAGACTTCGCCGCCCTGGAACCAGGAGATGAACACGGTTTCCAGCGGCTCCGGCACGGAGAACTGCTCGCCATACATCTCTTCGTTTTCCAGCTCGAAATGCTCGGGCAGGCCGGCTGCAATCGGGTGGCGCGGATTGATCGTCCACAGGCGTTCGCGTTCGCCCGCCTCACGCCATTTAAGCGCGCAGGGCGTACCCATCAGTCGCTTGAAAGGCTTGGAGAAGTGGCCGGAATGCAGGACGATGAGGCCCATGCCTTCCCAGACACGCTTGGCAACGCGCTCGACGATCTCATCCTGAACCGCACCGTGGTCCTTGTGGCCCCACCAGACCAGAACGTCGGTCTTGTCCAGACGCTCCTGCGAAAGGCCGTGTTCCGGTTCCTGAAGCGTGGCGGTGGTGGCGCTGATCTCAGGGTTGGTATTCAGCGCATCGGCAATGGTGTTGTGCATACCATCAGGGTAGATCGAACGCACCGTCTCGTTGATGTGTTCGTGGATATTTTCGCCCCATACAACGGTGTTGATGGTCATTTTCTTGCTCCTTGGTGAAAGCCGGAAGCTTGGGTGATCCGGCGAAAGTTAATTGTTCAGGCGGCGCCGCGCACGGGATTGCGCGCAAGGGCCTGGCCCTGCGCGTCGAAGCGGTGGATCTGCGCCGCATCCGGCACGAGAACGATTTTTTCTCCCGGCTTGCGGTCGGTCACGCCTTCCTCACGAACGACGATGGGTTCGCCAGCACCAATCTCGACATAGATGTAGCTGTCCGATCCCAGCATTTCCGAATGGATGATTTCGCCGTTCCAGCCGGTCTCACCGGCACCGATCGCAAGGTGTTCGGGGCGGATGCCGATGGTCGCGGCACCTTCGACTTCCGCATATTTGCCGGCAAGGAAGTTCATCTTCGGCGAGCCGATGAAGCCGGCAACGAAGGTGTTGACCGGGCTTTCGTAAAGCTCGAGCGGCGTGCCGATCTGTTCGACGCGGCCATCGCGCAGAACGCAGATGCGGTCGGCGAGCGTCATGGCTTCCACCTGATCATGGGTGACGTAGATCATCGTCGTGTCATGCATCTCCCGGTGCAGCTTGGCGATTTCGAGACGGGTTGCGACGCGCAGCGCCGCATCGAGGTTGGAGAGCGGTTCGTCGAACAGGAACACCTTCGGATCACGCACGATGGCACGGCCGATGGCGACACGCTGGCGCTGGCCGCCGGAAAGCTGCTTCGGCAGACGTTCCAGATAGGGCGTGAGCTGCAGCATTTCCGCTGCCGCCTCTACACGCTTGCGGCGCTGCTCCTTGTCGGCGCCTGAGAGTTTCATGCCGAAGGCCATGTTTTCGAATACGGTCATATGCGGATAAAGCGCATAGGACTGGAAGACCATGGCGACGCCACGCTTGGCGGGTGGCAGGCGGTTGACGGCTTCTCCGTCAAAGGAGAGCGTGCCGCCAGTGATTTCCTCGAGCCCGCAGATGAGGCGTAGCAGCGTGGACTTGCCGCAACCGGAAGGGCCGACGAAAACCATGAACTCGCCGGAGCGGATGTCCATGTCGATGCCCTTGATGACATCGAAGGCGCCGAAGGATTTGCGAAGATTGCGCAGTTGAATGGTGGTCATAAGTTTTCTCCTAGCCTTTGACGCCGCCGGCGGTGAGGCCGGAAATGATGCGTCGCTGGAAGATAAGAACGAGGACGACGAGCGGGGCGGTGACGATGACGGAGGCCGCCATGATCGTTCCCCAGGGGATTTCAAACTGCGAACCGCCCGAAAGAAGTGCGATGGCGACGGGCACCGTGCGCTGTTCGTTCGATGAGGTGAAGGTGAGCGCGAAGAGGAACTCGTTCCACGCCGCAATGAAGGCGAGGAGCCCTGTGGTGACGAGCGCCGGCCACATCAGCGGCATGAAGACCTGGGTGATGATGACCCATGGCGTTGCGCCATCGACGATTGCCGCTTCCTCGATTTCGATCGGCAGGTCGCGCATGAATGTCGTCAGCACCCAGACAGTGAAGGGCAGAGTGAAGATCATGTAGGAAAAGATCAGCGCGAGCGGCGTGTTGAAGATGCCAGCCCAGCGGATGAGTTCGAACAGGCCGGCGAGAACGGCGATCTGTGGAAACATCGAGACCGAGAGGATGGTGAGCAGAAGCAGCGAGCGGCCCCGGAAACGGACACGGGCCAGGGCATAGGACGCCGTTACCGCAAGGAACAGCGACAGTACGACGACTGAAGATGCAACGAACAGCGAATTGCCGAGATTGCGCAGGAACGTGCCGTTGCCGATGACGAAGTTGTAATTGGTCAGCGAGAATTCACGCGGCCAGTAGTTCACCTGGAACAGCGCTGAGCCGGATTTCAGGCTGGTCAGTATCGCGTAATAGAACGGGAATACCGAAATCACCATGATGACGGCGACCAGCGCATAAAAGGCGGTGGTTTTCAGGATGCTTGGCAGGGTCATCGCGAAGCTCCATCTGTGTTGACGCGCCCGAGCCACATATAAACGACTGTTATCGAGGCGATGATGAGGAACAGCATGGTGGAAGCGGCTGCGCCATAGGCGAACTTGTCGAAATCGAACAGGTTCTCACGCGCCAGCACCGACATCGTGCGGGTCTGGGCGTTATTCGGCGTCAGAATGTAGATGAGGTCAAAGACGCGCATCGCATCCAGCATACGGAAGATGACGGCAACCATGAGCGCTGGCCGGATCATGGGCAGGGTGACGCGGAAGAACACCTTGACGGGGTGGATACCGTCCACCTTCGCCGCCTCATACATGTCCTTCGGCACCATTTGCAGGCCGGCGAGAATGAGCAACGCCATGAAGGGCGTCGTCTTCCAGATATCGACAATGAGAACGGCGACCATTGCGGTGTCCGGATTGGCGGTCCATGCGATCTTGTGGGAGATCAGCCCGAGATTGAGGAACAGGTCGTTCAAGATACCGAACTGGTCGTTCAGCATCCACGCCCACATCTGCGCCGAAACGATGGTGGGAATGGCCCATGGAACGAGGATGGCGGCGCGCACCAGGCCGCGTCCCTTGAATTCCGCGTTCAGCACCAGCGCAACGATAAGGCCGAGAACGGTTTCGAAGCTGACCGAAAGGATGGTGAATTTCAGCGTGTTCAGAACCGCGCCCCACCAGGCGGGATCAGCCAACAGGCCGCGATAGATGGTGCGGCCGCTGCTGAGCGTGATCCAGGTGAGGTAGTTCTTGAAGCCAACGAATTGTGCGCCGTCGAGATTGGTCAGCGACGCGTCGGTGAGGCTGAACCAGACGGTGCGCACCAGCGGCCAGCCGGCCACCAGCGCTAGTACCAGAAACGTGGGGGCAAGGAACAGCCATGCGGATTTCAGGCGTTCCGACTGAAGGTCGGAGCCGGTGCCGGATGCCGCGACCGGTCTTTGAAGGGCGGTATCGTTCATGGGGATATCTCGCAGTTGGGGTGTGGGAAACGCTCAGGCGAGACCGCTTCCCACACGGGCCGGATTACCAGCCGTTGCCTTTGAGATCGGTCAGTTCGACTTCAAGGAGCTCAAGGTTTTCCGCCGCCGTGCCGTTGCCGGAGAGCGTGTTGTGCACGGCACCCCAGAATTTGGCCGAAACCTCGTTGTATTTCACCTTCGCCGAGGCAGAGGGGCGTGGAACGGCGGTCTGGAAAATCGGCTTCCATGTCGGCATGAAAGGCTGTGCGTCCGCGACATCCTTGTCGTCGTAAAGCGAGGCGATCGTGGGCATGTTGGAAAGCTGGATCGCACGCATCTTCTGGGTATCCTTTGATGCGAGGAACTTCACAAGTTGGATGGCAGCTTCTTGATCGTCGGAATATTTCGAAACGGCGAGGTTCCAGCCGCCGAGCGTTGAGGCGGGTGCCGCACCCTCTTCACCGGCCGGCAACGGCGTGACGCCGAATTTGCCCTTGATGGCACTGTCGGCACCGTTTCCAAGCGCATAGGCATAGGGCCAGTTGCGCATGAAGACGGAATTGCCGGTCTGCCAGACGCCACGTGCTTCCTCTTCCTTGTAGGCAAGCACGCCCTGCGGCGCGATGGTGCCGACCCAGCCCTTGGCGGCTTCGATCGCGGCTGCGGCTTTCTCGTTGTTGATGGAGATGTCGCCGTTGGTCTCAACGATATGACCGCCACCGGCTGATGCAATCCATTCCAGCGCGTTGCAGGTCAGACCTTCATAGGCGCTGCCCTGGAAGACGAAGCCCCAGAGGTCCTTCTGCCCGCCTTCGCGTTCCTTGTCCTGAATTTCCTTGGCGGTCTCGTCCAGTTCCTTCCAGGTTTTCGGCGGCTGCTTGCCGTATTTTTCCAGAAGGTCCTTGCGGTAGAACAGAGCGGGTGCATCGGTGAACATCGGCATGGCGACAAGCTTGCCGTCCACGGTCTGTGACGCCACGATGGAGGGGAAATGATCGCCAATGACATCCTTCGTCGCTTCGGTCAGATCCACGAATTGGTCGGAGAGCTGCGGCGCCCAGATCACGTCCGTCTGATAGACGTCGACATCCTTGTTGCCCGCGGCAAGCCATAGCCTGTACTGGCTGAACTGCTCACTGGACGATGACGGCATGGTGACAAGATTGACCTTGTGGCCGGTCTCTTTTTCGAAGGCGGCGATCCGCTCCTTGAAAAATGCAATGTTCTTGCCGGTCGAGTTGGCGGCGATGGAAAGTTCGGCCGCCTGCGCGGAAACTGCCGCAGACAGCACGCTGCCACACAGCAACAAAGTCTTCATGGAAATATTCATTGTCAAACTCCTCCGTTGACGCTTCCAATCATCCTCAAAATTGAAAGCGCTTTTGACTGGTGTGAAGTTCGCAAAAGCCGACAAATCTGTCAATACTCTTTCTTATGGCGTGGAAATTGGGCATCTTCGGGTGTTGCCACGGAGGGTTTGCCTTTCGAAACGGCGAACTGTAAGGTTTCAGGTGGGGATAAATTGAAAGCGATTTCAATTTTTGTCCGCTTGAAAAATCTGCGGCGGCGACGCATGCAGGAGCAAATTGGCAGAAAACATGAAGCTCAAGGAATTCGCAGAAAAGGTCGGGCTGTCGCCCACAACCGTCAGCCGTGCGCTTGGCGGCTATCCCGAGGTGCGTGAAGAAACGCGCCAGCGGGTGATGGATGCTGCGCTGAAATACGGCTACCGGCCCAATGTCAACGCGGTCAGGCTGGCAACAGGCAGGGCTGGCGCCATCGGTGTCGTGATGGGCCGTTCGGGCGGCGGGCATTTCTTTTCGGAATTCATGGGCGGCATGGCGACGCGGCTGGAAGGCGAAGAGACCGACATTCTCGTCAGCGTCACCGTCGACAATAACATTGAGGAAGAGCTCGCGATTTTCAGCCGGCTGGCGTCGAGCGGACGGGTGGATGGCATAATCGTGCATTCGCCGCGTCCGGAGGACGAGCGCATCGCGCTGCTCAATCGGCTGGGCGTGCCTTTCATCGTGCATGGCCGCTCGAAGACGGCGTTCGAGCACGCCTGGCTCGATATCGACAATCATGATGTGACGTATCGTCCGACAATCCATTTTCTGGAACGTGGCCACCGTCGCATCGCGATGATAAACGGCCCGACAGGCCGTACATTCGTGCAGGACCGCGAACAGGGTTTTCGTGATGCGCTCGCGACCCATGGCATCACGCCTGATCCGCGCCTCATGATGAGCGAGCATTTCAGCGAAGATGCCGCCTTCCGTTTCGCCCGCTCGCTGCTGGAGCAGACGCCGCGCCCGACCGCCTTCGTCGCCGGTGCGATGATGACGGCGCAGGGCGTCTATCGCGCGGCAACCCAGCTGGGACTGGTGATCGGCAAGGACGTGTCCGTCATCGCCCATGACGACGTGTTTCCTTACCTCACTCCGGAAAGCATGATGCCGCCGCTTTCCACCACCCGCTCGCCCATGCGCATGGCTGGCATGCGGGTTACAGACCTGCTTCTGCAGATCGTTGGCGGCCGTCCCGTCCGCGAGGTTCAGGAATTGTGGCCGGTCGAACTGATCTTGCGGGAATCGGTCGGTCCAGCCTGAGCTCGTCGCCATAGCTCACTGATTCCATTCCATTTTGTGAACGTCAATTGATTGCCGTTCGTCTTTCATCGCCTATACGGCAGCGTCATCTCGTGTATAATCGAAGCTGCACAGGCCTTTTGGAACAGGACCTGGGCCAGCGCGTTGAGGGGACGTGTTGAAGGAGGTGACCGATGTTTGAATTTTTAAAGCCGCAACAACAGACTGTGATCGATGATGTGGAGGCAACCGGTACCTATGCCGATGCGCTGCTCAACGTACCCAGCCCGGAACTGACCCGTTCCACCGCTCGCGAACACGGCCATGAGGCCCACTCCCGCGACTATTGCGAAAACCGCGATATTTCCCGCAGCTCGCTGGGTTTCGCCTGACCACTCGCAAAAGCTTCCCAAAAAAACGGAACTGACCGGCGTTTTCCTGCGTTTGCCCTGTACAATCCGCAGGGCGGCGCAATGAAACCGAAGGGACCTGACCGGCATTTGACCGATGGGCGAATTGGGTGTTGCGCCGCCTGAGGAGGGGCCGCGCGCTCGCGTCGTCCCAGCAGATGAAAGCGCATTTCGATTCCGCATTGGACGAAGCGCTTATATCCAGGAGCTGCAATGCCAACTCTTCCCGTTGAACCCTATCCAGACCCGCCAATGCCGGTGCCGCCACAGCCGGATATACCGCCGGTCAAAGAGCCGGAGCCCGAAAGGCTGCCGGACGAGGCGCCAAACCCCAATCCAGATGAAAACGACGGACCGCCCAAGGTATTGTAGGTTTCAGGCTTGTTCGAATTTCCTGCTGAGGAAGGCCGAGCCTTCAAGTCCGAACCGCCACGGATAATCCTGCGCGCGGCTTATGCCGATGCGTCTGCCGCTGGTAACGGCAGCGGCCTCCTTTGGCAGGCGGAGGAAAAACGGCGGGCGGTCCAGCGCTGCTCCGTCCATTTCTCCGGTAATGGCCAAGGCCTGACAAAGCCTGCCGGGGCCGGAACATAACAGTTTCAGTTTGTCAGTTCCTCGCCGCAGTTTCATCATGTCTATGCCGGTGAGGGGTTCGATGGCGCGCAGAAGCACGGCGGAGCCCGGAGCGCATACGAAGTTTGCGCACCAGTGAATGCCGTAGGAGCGGTAGACATAGAGATGGCCGGCCGGGCCGAACATCGCCTTGGTGCGCGGGGTCTGCCCATTGAAACTATGGGATGCCGGATCATCAGGATGATAGGCTTCGGTTTCCACGATGATGCCGCCGGTATTGCCAACGCGGAATTCCACGCCGATGAGGGCGCGGGCAACGTCAACGGGATCGCGCTGAAAGAAGCGCTCCTGCATTTCCGGGCCCAAGGCCTGATCCATCTGGAACCCCTTCTGCTCTGCCATCGTTGTGAATTCAGGTTTCAGTGTGTTGTCGCATCGGGTTACGCCGATGCTTTTTCAAATCGGAGGGCATGTCATGCAACTTTCTACGACCTATGTAAAACGGGATAACGGAGTGATTTCCGTGGAATTTGTCGGCAGCGACGGCGATCAGGTCTCGGTCCGCCTTGCCGACGGTCTTGATGGCATCGACGATGCGGAGGCCATCAAACGCGCGAGCGCGGTGATGGTTCAGCTGACGGCATTCGGAACGCGTCAAGGCGCCGATGCGCCGTCGCAGTTTTCCGCTCTCGGCACGGCGCAGGATGAAGCCCCGCACGGTCAGGCGAGCGCCCGCACATCGAAGGATCGTGACATTCTTGAAGAGGAACTGGAAGAGGGGCTGGAAGACAGTTTTCCGGCGAGCGACCCCGTCTCGGCAACGGTCACCTCGATCGCGTCGAGAAAAGGAGGGCTGTGACCTTGGCCAATGGTAAAGTCGCCCTCGTCACCGGCGCTGGCTCCGGCATCGGCCGGGCTGCTGCCCTTCATCTGGCTGCGAAAGGCTTTTCCGTAGGCCTTCTCGGCCGTACCGAATCTGAATTGCAGGCAGTGGAAAATGAGATTTCCGCCTTATCTGGCGCTTCTAAGGTCCTCGTCGCCGATGTGGCGGAAGAGGCAGCTATGCGACACTCCGTCGCAGAGCTTGCCGATGCTTTCGGCCGTCTGGATGTCGTAGTGGCCAATGCGGGCGTCAACGGCGTCTGGGCGCCGATTGACGAGCTGACGCCTTCGGAGTGGGACGATACGATCCGCATCAACCTGCGCGGCACCTATCTAACTATCCATGCCAGTGTGCCGCATCTGAAGGCGGCAGGTGGCGGCTCCATCATCATCGTCTCTTCCATCAACGGCACACGCACTTTCAACTCGCCGGGCGCTACCGCCTATTCGGTGACGAAGGCCGGGCAGCTTGCCATGGCCCAGCAACTGGCGCTGGAGCTCGGGCGTCATCGCATCCGTGTCAACGCGGTGTGTCCGGGCGAAATTGAAACGGCGATTGACGAAAATACCGACATACGCGGGCGCGACAGGACCGAAGTGCCAGTCCGTTTCCCGGCGGGTGACATTCCGGTCACCGGCGGGGTTGCAGGGACGAGCGAGGATGTTGCTGCATTGATCGGTTTTCTGGCATCTGACCAGTCGCGCCATATCACCGGAACGCCGGTATGGATCGATGGCGGGCAGGGGCTTCTTCGGTAACGGCAGTTCCATCACAGGCTTGTGTGCGTATGATTAACGAATGGGTAACGTCTGTTCACGAGACTTTGTCCTTGCGGGAGGTTGCCGCCATATGGCCACCTTCGCTAGTTAAGCCTCTGCCACAAAGGCGGGCAAATCGGGCGGGCAGAACGATCCATGGGTATGAATGCATTGCTGAACTTCGCAAGTGCGGGGCTGCGGCGCAGGGTAAAAGCGGGAATGAGAATAGCTGCGGTCGTCGCGATCGGCAGCGGTCTCGCCGCGTGCACCTCCATGGGTCTCGACAGCGTCAAAAAGGACCCGCCGAAGCTGTCATCCAAGATGATGGCGCAGATGTCTGCCAAGAGCATGCGCCCGGAAAGCCCGGTTCTCGTTCGCATTTTCAAGCAGGAAAGCGAGCTTGAGGTCTGGAAGATCGACAAGACCGGTAATTATGCGCTGCTCAAGACCTATCCCATGTGCCGCTGGTCCGGAAAACTTGGCCCGAAGACGAAGACGGGCGACCGGCAGGCGCCGGAAGGGTTTTATCATGTCTCCGCAGGCATGCTGAACCCCAATTCGCAATATTACGTCTCCTTCAATCTCGGCTATCCCAACCGGCTGGAATCGGCGCTTGGTTACACCGGCGAAGCGTTGATGGTGCATGGCGCCTGTTCTTCGTCGGGCTGTTACGCGATGACCGATCAACAGGTCGGCGAGATTTATGCGGTCGTGGCGCGCGCGCTGCAGGGCGGGCAGGACCGCTTTCAGGTTCAGGCCTATCCCTTCCGCATGAGCGCCCGAAACATGGTGGCGAATCGGGACGATCCCAATATGCCCTTCTGGAAGACGCTCAAGGAAGGCTATGACTATTTCGAGGTGACGCGCCGCCAGCCAAAGGTTTCCGTTTGTGGCCGGCGATACGTTTTTAACAGCGAATTTGCCGGCGGTGAGCCTGCCGATCCGCTGGCGGCCTGCCCACCTGCGATAAACCAGCCGGACCCCTTGGTGGCGTCGAAAATGGCCGAAGAGCAACAGAAATTTGCCGCCGCGATGAACGAGGGAACTTCTGCCCCGGTCAGCGCGTATGTAGACGGCGGCATGCACCCAAGCTTCCGTGCCATCCTGAAATCCAGTGGCGCAAAGGCCATGGCATCGCAGGTCTCCGGCACGAAGTACCCTATAAGCCGCCCCGAGGCGGCGCTGGCAGATCCCTTTGCCAGCGCAAGATGACGCAGATGAGGTTTTTCAATTGAACGACACGACAACGACCCGGCGAGGTTTCCTGCTTGGAGCGGGCGGATTGGCGCTGGCCGGCCTTGCAGGCTGTAACACCACCTCGCGTGAGGCCACGCGGCCAACAGCCCCGGCCGACGACCCGATGTATGCCTTGATGTACGGTCCGAAGCCCGACGAGCAGTTTCCGTTGCCGGAAATTCCCTACAAGCGGATCCCGCGCCAGTTCCTGCGGCAAATGGTGGAAAACCCCACCGGTGAGCGTCCCGGTATCATTGTGGTCGATACCGCCAACCATTTCCTTTATCTCACCTACGAGAACAACCAGGCCATGCGTTATGGCGTCGGTCTCGGCCGCGCGGGCTTCGAATGGGCCGGACGCGGCGTTATCCAGTACAAGCGTCAATGGCCGCGCTGGACGCCGCCCGACGAGATGATTGCCCGCCAGCCTGAGCTGGAACCCTATAGCGGCCGCAATGGCGGCATGGAGCCAGGCCTCAAGAACCCGCTCGGTGCGCGTGCACTTTATATCTTCAAGGACGGCAAGGACACGATCTACCGTCTGCACGGCTCGCCGGAATGGTGGACGATCGGCAAGTCGGTTTCCTCCGGCTGCGTGCGTCTGCTGAACCAGGATATTGTCGACCTCTATAACCGTGTGCCTGATGGTACGCCGATTGTGGTGACGGCGCTCGGGCCGGCACAGCAGGGTGTTCCTATCGGGCAGGCGGGCGTGCCCGTGGCGCAGTATGGCGGCGGCGTGGTCGGCGACGGCCTGTCGCAACCAATGCAGACCTATTGATAGACGAAATTTCCAGCCGCCTGAGTGGGCGGCTGGAAATGGCTAATGAATGAAGGCGCAATTACAGCGCTTCGATAATGCTGCTGCCGGCGCGATCTGCGGCAGCGACCTCAGGCCACGCGACGGGTAACGTCGCGGCTACCGGCACTTTCCATTTCCAGACGGAACCGCGATACAAGCGAGCGCAGCTTTGCCGTTTCGGCGGCGAGCATTGCAGAAGCCGCGGTGGATTGTTCCACCATGGCAGCATTTTGCTGGGTGGCGTGATCCATGGAGTTTACCGCCGCGTTGATTTCGGCAAGACCGGTCGATTGTTCGGTCGCCGATGTGGCGATGGCGTTCATATGGCGATCGATGCCGGCGATACGCTCGCCGATCTCCTTCAGCGCCGTGCCGGTGTCGAGAACCAGTTTCACGCCGCTTTCCACTTCCGTCGAGGATTGCCGGATATGATCGCGGATTTCGCTTGCGGCCTTTGCTGCGCGCTGGGCGAGATCGCGAACTTCCTGCGCCACTACCGCAAATCCCTTGCCGGCTTCACCGGCACGCGCGGCTTCCACGCCTGCATTCAACGCCAGAAGATTTGTCTGGAAGGCGATCTCGTCTATGGCGCCGACGATGCCGGTGATCTGCCGGGACGAGGTTTCGATGCGGCGCATCGCCTCTTCGGCATGGCTGACAACCTCCACAGATTTCAGTGCGCTGTGGTTGGCATCGGTGGCGGCGAGCCGCGCTTCGGCGGCACGCTTGTTGGCGTTTGAAACATTGACCGTGATTTCATCGAGAGCTGCTGCTGTCTGTTCCAGAGACGCTGCCTGATTTTCCGTGCGGCGGGAAAGATCGCCGGCACCTGCGGCGATTTCCCGGCTGCTGCCGTCAATGGTGCTGATGCCATCGGAAATGGCGAACAGCGTTTCGCCGAGTTGACGCACTGAGCTGTTGAAATCGTGACGCAAGGCCTCGAATTGAGGGGCAAAGGCCTGATCGAGCTGAAAGGCCAGATCGCCCGATGCCAGCCGCTTCAGTCCTGTCGCAAGACCGGAAGTGGCGATGCGCAGCCGCTCTGACGCATCGTCCTCCGCTTGCTGTCGCGCCGCCGCCTGATCGGCTTCTGCCTGCAGTCTGGCTGCTGCGGCCTGTTCTTCGAGCGCCCGATTGGCAATCGCCGCCTGCCGGAATATTTCGACCGCGCCGGACATGGAGCCGATCTCATCCTTCCGGTCCATGCCGGAAGGAGGTTGTGACGTGTCGCCGCTGGCAAGGATTTCCATCGTCTTCGACAGGCGCAGGATTGGACCCGTTACCGTTTTGCGGGTGAGG
The DNA here is from genome assembly GCF_059429395.1 of Agrobacterium sp. K11. Taxonomy (NCBI): domain Bacteria; kingdom Pseudomonadati; phylum Pseudomonadota; class Alphaproteobacteria; order Hyphomicrobiales; family Rhizobiaceae; genus Agrobacterium; species Agrobacterium sp. K11. The sequence goes on from NZ_JCAHRB010000002.1 coordinate 271,366, forward strand.
ATAAAGAGGCCTACGCAGAAGAGTGTCGCCAGAACCAGCAGCCCTTCTAATACGAGCTCGATTACCGCCTTCGTCTCCTGGCTTTCCGCGACAGTTGCTTCGGAAAGCGCGTCGATCTGTTCGCTCGCCGTTTCCATCGCGGTTTCGAGAGTGGTGAACTGGCGCATGAAGTCCGGAATCATTTTTGTCGCCGCGCCCGGATCGGCGTTGACGAGGCCAACCACCGTTTTGGCGCTTTCAAGATAGGACTGAAGCGGTTTTTCAACGCTCTCAATAACGGCTTTGGCGTTCGTACCTTCGGTAAGCGCCTTGTTTAGCTTCAATGCTTCAAGGAAAGTGGCTTCATGTTCGGCAAGGTCGGCCTTTACCGCGTCGAACGACAGGCCCATCGTATCATTCGTGGAAAGAATGGCTGCCAGCACGTCTGAGCGCAGCGCATCGTGCATCATGTCGGCACGCATATGATTGTGAAGTATCTCGGCGGACCGCGATACATCCGTACTATTGCGATTGAGCGTATTCGTCGCCCAGATACCGACCCCCGCCGCGCTTCCGGTGATGGAAAAGATTGCAATGCTTGCAAATATAATTTTTTTCTGAATCGACGCCATGAGGCCATTCCCGCTCGGTTGGTTATACTACGGGAAATTAATAGAATATGCTTAAGAAATGATCTATTTTTGTTGCGGTCTTGATAAATGCAAAAAAAGGCTGCAATAGAAATTGCAGCCTTTTATTTATTAGAGATTTATACTTTTAATCCGCTCTTTTCAGCGCGTCGCCCAAGATCGAGACGATATCGTCGAAATGGGATTTTTCGGCGATAAGCGGCGGCGAAAGGGCAATGATATCGCCCGTGACGCGAATGAGCAGACCGCGCTCGAAGCAATCCACGAAAACGTCATAGGCGCGTGCGCCGATAGCTCCATCACGCGATTGCAGCTCGATGCCGGCGATGAAGCCGATGGTGCGGATGTCGATGACATTGGGCAGGCCCTTCAGCGAATGGATGGCGTCGTGCCAGACATCCTGCATTTCTGCCGCGCGGGTAAAGAGCCCTTCGTCGCGGTAGATGTTGAGCGTGGCGATGCCGGCGGCGCAGGCAACCGGATGTCCGGAATAGGTATAGCCGTGGAACAGCTCTATCTGGTTGTCAGGCCCATGCATCAACGCATCGTGCACCTTGCGGCTGGTAAAAACCGCACCCATCGGGATTGCGCCGTTGGTCAGCCCCTTGGCGGTGGTAACGATGTCAGGCGTCACGCCGAAGTAGTTGCTGGCAAAGGACGAGCCCATACGGCCGAAACCGGTGATAACCTCATCGAAGATCAACAGAATGCCGTGCTTGTCGCAGATGGCCCGCAGGCGCTCCAGATAACCCTTCGGCGGCACCAGCACGCCGGTGGAGCCGGCAACCGGTTCAACGATACAGGCCGCGATTGTTTCGGCCCCATGCAGAGCAACCAGCCGTTCCAGATCGTCTGCCAGTTCGGCACCATGCTCGGGCTGGCCCTTTACGAAGCTGTTTTTCGCCAAATCGTGGGTATGACGCAGGTGGTCGGCCGGGATTTGCGGAAAAACACGGCGGTTGTTGACAAGGCCGCCAACGGAGATGCCGCCGAAACCGACGCCGTGATAACCGCGCTCACGGCCGATCAGACGGCTGCGGGTGCCCTGACCGATGGCGCGCTGATAGGCGATCGCAATCTTCAGCGCCGTATCGACTGATTCAGAACCCGAGCCGGTGTAGAACACGCGGTCGAGCTTCGCGCCTTCCGGGCCAGGCGCGATTTCCGCCAGCCGCTCGGCGAATTCGAAGGCGACGGGATGGCCCATCTGAAACGAGGGCGCATAATCCATGGTCGAAAGCTGGTGTTTGACGGCGGATGCAATCTGGTGGCGGCCATGGCCGACATTGACGCACCACAGGCCAGCTGTACCGTCGAGAACCTGACGACCGTCATTGCTGGTGTAATACATGCCCTCCGCGCTCGTCAGCAGGCGGGGATTGGCCTTGAACTGCCGGTTGGCGGTAAATGGCATCCAGTAGCTGTCGAGTGAGGTGGAGTTGGATCGGTTGGGGTTGTCCATAACGGTTCTCCTGTTCGGTGCCGGTGATTGAAAGCTATTTTCCGGGCTGAACAAGCCCTTTTCTCGCTGTGGCCAAGCCATTGAAAATGTTATAGGCGGGAAAGGTAGTTTTCGATATTTCGAACAACGGCAACGGGGGATCACGCATGTCGGTGGATATAGGCGGGCGTTTGCGCCATTTGCGGCTGCGTCACAATATTTCCCAGCGTGAACTGGCAAGACGTGCTGGCGTTACCAATTCGACGATTTCCTTGATCGAATCCAACACCTCCAACCCGTCCGTCGGCGCGCTGAAGCGCATTCTCGACGGTATACCGATCGGCCTTGCCGAATTTTTCGCCTACGAGCCGGAGACCAGCCGCAAGGCATTTTACCGCGCGGATGAACTTGTCGAAATCGGCAAAGGACCGATATCCTTCCGGCAGGTGGGCGAAAATGTTTTCGGCCGCAGCCTGCAAATCTTGAAGGAATGTTACCAGCCGGGTGCCGATACCGGCAAGGTGCCACTGGTCCACGATGGAGAAGAGGGTGGTATCATCCTCTCCGGGCGTCTGGAGGTGACGGTCGACGAGGAGCGGCGGGTTCTCGGTCCGGGGGATGCCTATTATTTCGAAAGCCGCAGGCCGCACCGCTTCCGTTGCGTTGGTCCAGTGCCGTGCGAGGTCATCAGCGCCTGCACACCACCCACCTTCTGATTCTATGGCTTTCGCGTAAAGTCACGCCGGAATGGTGGTCGGACCGTTGCAGCCGGAGATAATATGGTCCAGCCGGAGAGATTTTCTACGAGCCGACCGAACTTTGATACGGGTTCCTGCCATTATTTTGCCGCTTTTGCGCCGCTTTTGCAATTTTTCCATCGCTTTTTCTTGGCGAAGTTGGCGTGCCGGCAAAAAAATCCCGGTTAATATGTCAAATTTTATATGCATTGCCACAATCTTGCTGCGCTGCAAAAAAATTTAATATTCTTCCTGACGCATGGCTGTTCTTGGCGTTCCTGTCTCACCTGATTAAGTCACAAGAAACATATAAGAAAAGACTATCTGTTGTCGAAAACGCAATACATGCGGGAGCGGCACCCATGCTCTCAACACATGGCCGCCGGCACATTTGTTGCTTTTTTATGCAACCGTTAATATTGCCCTGACGTTGATCGGCCGCTCTCGCAAGAAATCGCATAGACGGTCAGGGGCAATGTGCCTTACAAAAAATCCATTAGCATCAAATTCAGAACACAGACTTGTTATCTCTTTTAGACGGAAAGACACGCCTCCGGGCACCGACCAATCGCAAAACATAAATGGAGTTCTCTCTATGAAGTCCGCGACCCAATCGGCTGAACAGACACTCAGCAGTTCCGAAGACTTCGATGTCAGTTTCCCTATCGGGGGCATCGCAAAACGCAGCTTCGATATGACATCGGCCCTGCTTGCGCTGCTCATCTTCAGCCCGATTTTTCTGTTGATCGCCGCACTGGTGAAATTGTCCGATCCCGGCCCGATCTTTTATGGGCACCGGCGTGTGGGACATAATGGCCGCTATTTCCATTGCCTGAAATTCAGGACGATGGCGATGAACGGTGATGAAATGTTGCGGCAATATCTTGCCGCCAATCCGGAGGCTGCCGAGGAATGGCGTGCGACCCGCAAACTCAAGAATGATCCGCGCGTAACCGCAGTTGGTGCCGTGCTGCGAAAGCTCAGCCTTGATGAGCTGCCGCAGCTTCTCAACATCATCCGCGGCGAAATGAGCGTCGTTGGCCCGCGCCCCGTCGTCGACGAGGAGCTGAGCTACTACGAAAGCGATGCCGCCTATTACCTCAGCACCCGTCCGGGCCTGACCGGCCTTTGGCAGATCAGCGGCCGCAATGACGTAAGCTACAAGACCCGCGTGGCTTTCGACACGCAATATGTGCAGAACTGGTCGATGCGACAGGACGTCTTCATCATCGTCAAGACCATTCCCGCCGTGTGCCTTTCACGCGGAAGCTACTGAAAACCGATATTGAGTTTGGCTTTATCGATCTTTGTTTTGCCACGCACCCTGACCGGGATCCCAAGTCCGGTCTTTGGGTGCGTCATTGGTGCAAATCATAATGGCCGCTTTTTTGCGGCGCTGTGCAGCCGGCACCGTCCGGCTGCTCTATCGCCTGATCGCCCGCGCGGCGATCCGCAAACAGGGAGTTTCCCGATGAACGGTCCTATTGCCGTCGCTAGCCGTCCGCTTGCAAAAAGAACCGCCGGACGCACTTTCTCCGCCCTTCTGCTTGTCGCATCCGTCGCATTTGGAGCGCCGCTTTCCGCAATGGCTGCGGAAGGCGCTCAATACAAGCTTGGCACCGCCGACAAGCTGCGCATCCGCGTTGCCGAATGGCAGCCGGCCGATGGCAGCATCCGCAACTGGGATGTCATCAACGGCGATTATTCCGTCGGCCCATCCGGCGCGCTGTCGCTGCCCTTCATCGGCCAGCTGGATGTGGCGGGGAAGACGTCCGCAGAGGTCGGTGAGGCGATTGGAGCCCAGCTTCAGAGCAAGTTCGCCCTTCGCAACCTGCCGTCGGCTTCTGTCGAAATTGCCCAGTTCCGGCCGATCTTCCTCAGCGGAGATGTACAGACGCCAGGCGAATATCCCTATGCTGCCAATCTCACGGTGTTGAAGGCCGTAAGCCTTGCCGGCGGGTTGCGGCGCTCCGATGCCGGGCAGCGTTTTGCCCGCGACTTCATAAATGCCCGCGGCGACGCAGCCGTTTACGACAACCAGCGCGCAAGGCTGCTTGCCCGTCAGGCGCGGTTGATCGCCGAGGTCAAGGGTGACACGGTCATCGCCAAGACGCCGGAGATGGAAAAGATTGCCGAGATCGACGCGCTTCTCGCCAGCGAAAGTGCGCTGATGAAATCGCGCACCGAGCGTTACACTTTGCAGCTCAAGGCACTGACGGATCTGCATGCGCTTCTGGAAAGCGAAGTCGAATCGCTGAAAAAGAAATCGGAAACGCAAAACCGTCAGCTCGAGCTTGCCAATGAGGACCGAGACCGCGTCAACCGGCTGAACGAGCAGGGCCTTGCACTATCGCAACGGCGTATTTCCGCGGAAGAACGTGCAGCGGAGGTGGAAGCCGCACTGCTTGATATCGACACGCAGTCATTGCGTGCCAAGCAGGATATCAACAAGGCGACCCAGGATGAAATCAACCTGCGCAATGACTGGGTGGCACAGCGCTCCAAGGAATTGCAGGACACGGAAGCGGAACTCGACAAGCTCAATCTGCAACTGGGTACAAGCCGGGAATTGATGTCGGAGGCGCTCGCACAATCGGCTGAGGCGATCCGTTTCGATCCGTCGGGAAAATCCGCGACAATCAGCTACGTCGTGGTGCGTGAGGAAAACGGCAAGCCGAAGGAAGTGAAGGTGGATGAAAACGCCATGCTTCAGCCAGGCGACGTCATCAAGGTCTCGTCCGAAATCCTGATGCAGTGAGGTTTTCATGCGGATCGCCAAATCGGCACTGATCGATCCCGAACGCAATGAGGTCTACGGAATGGCGGCGATTGCGCTGTCATTCTTCGTTTTCGCCTATTCGTCGCGTTTCGGGCAAATCTCGATTCTGGCCTATTATGGCATGTGGCTGCCCCTTGTAGTGGTCAATTACCGGCGCGTGCTGGGTAACTATCCGCGCTATCTGTGGATATTCGCCTTCGGCATCCTGACCGTGCTGTCGAGCTTCTGGTCGGAGGCAGCATCGGTCACAATGCGCGCTTCCATCCAGTATATGACGCATATCGTCTGTGCACTTATCGCCATGCGGGTGGTGTCCATCCGCACGCTGACGCGTGGGGCGTTGATCGGCATCACCGTCATTCTGCTCTATTCGCTGCTGTTCGGTGTCCACCTTTTCGATGCGCTTGATGGAACCTACAGTTTTGTCGGGGCTTTCTCATCGAAGAACCAGCTTGGCTTTTACGCCTCGCTCGGCGTCATTTTCGCTGTCTCATCCGTGCTGATCCTCAAGCAAAGGGGTATCTGGCTGCCGATCGCGGGCATCACCGGGCTCCTATCGGCCTATAGCCTAATTGCTTCGCAATCGGCCACATCCACCATTACCACGGCGGCGGTGGTCGCCCTCATCATCGGTTTCATCCCGATTGGCATGCTTTCACCCGCCAACCGCAAGATGACCTTTTTCGCACTCGGCGGTATTGGCATATTGCTGGTGGTCGCGTCCCTGCAGTTCGGCTTGCTTGATGCCATTCTCGGCCTTTTCGGCAAGGATTCGACACTGACAGGACGCACCTATCTCTGGCAGCAGGGCATCGAAGCGGCAAAGCAGACACCGATCCTCGGCGTTGGTTACCAGGGGTTCTGGGTGGTGGGTTTTGCCGATGCCGAGCGCCTGTGGAACGACTTCTTCATTACCGGACGCAGCGGCTTCCATTTTCACAACACCTATATCGAGACGGTGGTGGAGAATGGCATCGTCGGCATGGTTCTGCTCGGCATGGTGCTTTACGGAACGCTGCTCGGCCATCTGCGCTCGGTCCTGATGCGCCAGCGCGATCCGCAGGGCGTCATTCTCTTTGCCATCTGCGCGCTGTTCGTCGTCCGCTCCTTCGTGGAGATCGATATCATCTTCCCATTCCAGATCGGTTCGTTCCTGCTGTATTTCGCCGCCGGAAAACTGTGCCTTCCGGCGAAAGCCACGCAGAACAGCGAAACTCATCCCGCGATTGGCGTGCGGTTACAGACGCGAGCCTGAGCATTCGCTCTGCCCGATCCTAGAGGTAATCCGATGAGACGTGCGGGCTGGCGTGGATGAAACTCCACATGTCCTTGCTGACAGAGACGATGTCGGCGATGGATTTTTCGAGGTGTTCGATTTCTTTCTCGTCCATGCGTTCTACCTTGCCGTAACGGACCTGGGTTTCGTCCTCCACCAGTCGCATGAGCTGAGTGGTGGCAATTTCGCCCTTTTCGTCGAAGGAGTAGATGCAATGATTGTATTTGTTGCGCGTTTTCGATTCTTTCTTGAGCCGCGCCATGATGGAGAGAATGGTCTTGCGATCCGGCGCTGGCGTTGAGGGAAGTTTTGCCAGACGCTCGATGAGATCCATGCGCGCGCGCGTGGTGTTGAGCGTCAGAAACACGACGATGGCCGCTTCCTTCTCCACTTTCAGGAGATGGACGATCAGATAGATCATCAGGCTTTCGGTGTTGGTCCACACGTAATTCAGCCTGCCGACCATCAGCAATATATCCGACATTGCCGCCATGCTGTTCTCCCGCCCCACCAGACATATACTGGCATTCTATGCCGATCTGGACGGGATTGACAGTGTAGGTCCTTCTGCGTTCCGCATTTTCCAGACGCAAAACCGCCGTCCAACCTTCCTGGAAAAGCGGTATTTCTTCATCTTTCCTTGAATGCTCGGGACATGCTCTCGGAGATAGGCTTGGTCAGATATTCGAAGAAGGTTCGCTCCGAAGTCTGGATCAGGACATCCGCCGGCATGCCGGGAACGGGATGGAAATTATGGACCTTCGCGATCTCCTCGTCTGAAACCTGCACGCGCACGATATAGACGTCCTTAACCTGCAGGCCTGCATTTTCCTCGATGCTATCGGCGGAGACGTAAAAGACCTTACCGTTCAGAACAGGCGTGGTGCGGCGGTTCAGTGCCGAAAGGCGGATCGCTGCCGTCTGGCCTTCATGCAACTGGTCGATGGAGGTTCTCAGAACCTGCGCCTCAAGGATCAGGGGAACGTGGGCGGGCAGGATTTCCATGATTGGCTTGCCGGTGGTGATGACGCCGCCTGCCGTGTGGTAATAGGCGCGCACCACGGTACCGTTGACGGGGGAGCGGATGACGGTGCGTTCCAGCACTTCGGCGGCACCGCGCACTTGCTCGCGCACGCTGTCCAGATCGGCTTCTGCGGTTTCGAGCGCGTCGAGAGCAGCCTGCTTGTTGGCGTTGATGGCAATGACCGCTTCCTGCTTGAACTTGGCGATTTCAGCCTCGCTCTGGTTCATCTCGCCGGTCAGTCGGGCGATATCGCCCATGGCATCGGCAATGGCGCGCTCCAGCGCCAGCATGTCGGTCTTGCGGATGACACCGTCCTTGGCAAGCCTTTCCTTGGAATCACGCTCCTGGGTCAGAAGTGCCAGTTGACGGTCGAAGGACTGCTTCTGCCCCTCATAGCCTGCATAACGAAACTCCAGCGACTTGATGTTCTTTTCGATGAGATTCAGTTGCTCGTCGAGCTTCACGATCTTGCTGTGGAACACGATGTTCTGGCTCTGGATGATGGATTTGATATCAGGATCGCTGGCTTCCTTCATGACGATGTCAGGCACCTTGAAGCTTTTTTGGCCCTGCGCCTCGGCGCGCAGGCGCGTGACGATGGTTTCGAGGCGAAGGCGTCTCAGCTGGAACATGCGCTCGTTGGCGAGCGCCGTCGTCTTGTCGAGCGTCAGAAGCACGTCGCCTTCCTTGACGGTGTCGCCTTCGCTGACCATCATTTCCTTGATGATGCCGCCCTCCAGATGCTGCACGACCTTGTTGTTGCCTGTGGCGACAAAGCTGCCCTGGGCTATGATGGCGGCGGAGAGCGGTGCGGTGCCGGCCCAGTACCCGAAGCCGCCGAAGGAGGCGAGCAGCACGGCAAGACCGATTGAACTGTGGAGGCGAATGGAACGTGGCACTTCGCTGTACCACTCAAGCTGGCCCTGGGGTTTTACCTCTGCGACGGCGACGGCGGTTTTTTTCTTGAACATGACGATCCTCAACCCTCGATCTGCGGAGACTGGCTACTTTGCCGGCCATTGCCGGAAATAGCCTTCAGTACGTCCATCCGTTCGCCGAACATGGCGACCGATCCGTCCTTCAGCACCATTATCTTGTCGACGCACTGAAGAAGTGCGGGTCGCTGGGTGATGGTGACGGTGGTGATGCCCTGTTTCTTGGCGTGCAGAATGGCTTTTGCCAACGCCTGTTCGCCCTGCGTATCAAGGTTGGAGTTTGGTTCGTCCAGAACCACGAATTTGGGATCACCGAAGAAGGCGCGGGCAAGCGCGATGCGCTGCTTCTGGCCGCCCGAAAGCGGTGCGCCATCGGCGGCAACCACGGTTTCGTAACCCTGCGGGAAACCGGCGATCAGCTCGTGTACGTCAGCGAGCACAGCCGCCTCGTAGATCTGCCGGTCTTCAACATCGTCACGCATGCGACAGATATTGGCCTTGATGGTGCCGGGAAACAGCTGCACGTCCTGGGGCAGATAACCGATGCTTTCACCGAATTGCCGCTGGTCCCAGTTGCGCAGGTCCATGAGGTCAAGGCGGACATTGCCGGAAGTGGGAAGGATGGAGCCGACCAGCATCTTGCCAAGCGTCGTCTTGCCGGAACCGGAATTGCCGATGATGGCGAGGGATTCACCTTTCTTCAGCGAAAAGGAAATGCCGTTCAAGATCACCTTCTTCTGCGGCGGCGGCACGAAAAGGATACGTTCCACATCCAGACGCCCTTCCGGATTGGGCAGGCGCAGACGCGGGAAATTGAGCGGTGAGGTGATGAGAAGCTGCTTGATACGGCTATAGGAGGCTGCAGATTTGTTGAACTGATGCCAACCCTCGATCGCCCCTTCGATGGGCGCCAGCGCGCGGCCGGAAATGATGGATGCTGCGATCACCATGCCGCCGGTCAGTTCGCCTGCGAGAGACAGATGCGCGCCCCAACCCAGCAGTGCGACCTGCGTGATCATGCGGGCTGCTTTGGAAACACCTGAGAACATGATGTTGCGATCCTGCGCCGCCACATGCGACTTCAGTGATCCGGCTGTTTCACGACCCCACATCTTCACGGCCTCTGGGATCATCGCCATGGCATTGATGATCTGCGAGTTGCGCGACATGGAATCGAGATGGAAATTGGCGCGGCTCAGATAACCGGAGGCTTCCGCGAACTGTCTGGCGGTGAAGCGCTGGTTCAGCCAGGCTATGATGAACAGCACCGCGCAGCAGACCATGATGATGATGCCGAGATGCGGATGTACAAGATAAACCACCACGATGAAGAGGGGCATCAACGGCGCATCGAGAAAGGCGATCAGGGTGCCGGAGGTAATGAAGGAACGCAGCTGCTGCAGGTCCTGCAGAATCTGGTAGTCCTTGCCGCTGCCATGCAGGGAGGCACGGGCCGCTGCCGACAGGATCGGCGCTCCAAGCTGCACTTCAAGCTCGACAGCGGTGCGCATCAGGATGAAGCGCCGGATGGCGTCCATGAAGGCTTGCAACAGAACCGCGCCGAGAACGGCGACCGTCAGCATGACGAGTGTATCCATGGAGCGGCTTGTCAGGACCCGGTCCGAGATTTGAAACAGATAGAGCGGGATGGCAAGCAGCAGAACGTTGATGGCGATGGTGAACAGCATCACGATCGCCATGTTGCGCCGTATCGCGGCGATGCCCTTGGCGAGGCTGGCGGCGAAATTGACGGGTTCACTGCGCTTGTGGAAGCCGCTCTGGCTTCCGCCGCCGCCTCCGCCACCGCCGCCATTCTCCGTCGGCTCCTTGCCGTTGCCGCCGCCGCCCGTCACCGGACGGCGCTCGTTTTCACGGATAGGCCCGTCATTATTGTCGATGGTCTTGACGAAGGGCAGGTCGGGTGCGCTTTTCAGCTCGGTATTGTCCACCTTTGCTTCCGGCTCCGGCGGTGAGGCGGGGCGCCGGTCTTGCTGCGGCGGCACTGGCCTTTCCTGCGGAACGTCACGCATTTGCGGTTGTTCGGCGTATGGGGAATGTTGTGGAAGGGGCCGGGGCGGTGTGATCTCAGGGGAGGGCGAGGCTGCTTTCACGGTCGGTTCCGCGCCGGACAGGTGACGCAGGTTTTCGACGGCCTCGTTTATGGCCGAAATGCAGGCATCAGTCAGCTTGCTGTCTTCCGCATCCTGATCCAGCGGCAAGTCCAGCGAGTGCCCGGCGGTAATGGTTTTTCTTGAAATATGATCCATTTTTTTATTAATCCCCTCGGTGATCTCGCGGTTTCTGCGGCTTTGGCGGCGGGTGTTTCTCCCCGCCTGTCAAAACCTATGCAGTGACCGCCTGCATGACGTCGGATGAATGCGCGCTCGACCACGACATGTCGTGACCGGCGTTGATGACGCCATCGGATTCATTCTGAATGGTGGCGGGATCGTCGTGCAGAAACGCGATCACTTCGTTTGCCAGCTGCTGGCCTTGGTGACCCGGTTGCGACGCATCATTTTCGATGATGCCGCCCTGTATAAGGATAGCATCCGAATAAAGCCCGCCTGCGACGTAGGTGGTGGAACCGAAGCTGTCGTAATCGATAATCTGCGCGAGATTGATGACGGCGTTGCTGCCGGTATCGATATGGATCGTGACGTTCTCGTTGTTTTCCAGAATCTTTGCGGCTGCCTGCGTCACATAGTCGGAATCGCCCAGCACGCTCACCTGTTTGATGATGCTGACGTCATAAAGATTGCCAGTGATGTAAAGGACGTTGATCCCCTGATAGCCCGCAAAATTGGCATCGTGGGCAAGCGCGTCCGGCATGTTCGGATCACGCTCGTTAATCGCTTTCACCGTCTGCGCCATATAGTCCGGCATGGTTTCGAAACGGTCGTTGCCACCGACATTGTGGATGCTGGCGTCGTTCCACAACAGGTTGTTGCCGGACTGAACGGTGGCGCCCTCAGGCGCGTCGGGGTTGGCGCGGATCCAGTCATTGTCGTAAAGCACGGCGATCTGGCTGATGAGGTTCATGTCCAGCACATTGCCGCCGACGATGACCAGATCGTACTGCATGCCGATGCCGAGGAAATTGGCGATGTTGAGGGCAGCGTTGCCACCGCTCAGCAAGCTGACGCTGGCACCCGAAGAGGTAACCGTCAGTGTGTCGTTGTCGCTGATGAACTGGTACTGCTCGATCCAGTGGACGAAAGACACGTCTCCCTCGAGGACGCTGACACGCCAGGCAGTGGGAAATATTGGCGGTTCACCACTATCGTGGCTGCTATCGGCGCTTTCTGCACCCGGATAGACACTGCGTGAGAAGGTCGCAATATTGTAGGCGGCGGTTGCGTCATGGTCTTCGGACTGCGTGAAAACGGAATCGACCTCATCGCGGTCGCTATAGACATAGGCCTGGGTGATTGCATCGATCTGGTGATAATCGCCCATGACGGTGGTGACTGAGGCCATGACGGCAGTATTGACCAGCGTTGCTATGTTGGCGACGACATTTGCGCCGGCAGCCACATCGAGGCTGTTTCCGGCGGGGCTATCCTCATGCAGCGAAACATCGCTCTTTTCAGGCTCTTCAGCGGGCTTGGCAATGCCACGATCCGGCATGAAGTCGTCGAGCATTGGCTTTTCGCTTGCCATGGAGCCATTGATGTAGAGGCCGTTGATGTCATTGCCGGCGAGAACGAAATCCTGTTCCGCGCCGGTTCCAAGGGACGTCACGTCATTTTCGCGCGCATGGTCGATATAATCATGTGCTGATTTGGCGAGCGCCTGCAACGCGTCGTAGCTGTCGGTGCGCTGGAAAACGGAAAAGGGCGTGAAGACGGCTGCTTCGTTATGGAACTCGACGGTGCGCTGGGTCACGAAACTGGTGTCGCGCGCCACATTTGGGCCGTCCGTCATGTTCAGATAGTCGTCGTCCTGAAGAATGTTGACCTGCGTGACATGCGCGATAACCGAGCCAGGGCCGGTGTGCACCACCAGTTCGCGTTCTTGCTCAAAGGAGACACTGCCCGGAAAACGGAAATGCGCGGCTGACATATCGACCGGTATCGCATTTGCAAGCTGCTGCATGTCGTGTTCGACCATGCGAGCGAAATGCGGTTGCAGATAGTCGAAGTCGTAATAGCCGGCGCGATATTTAACGCCGGGATCGTAATCCTGAAGCTGCAAGTCGTAGGTCTTGTCTAGCAGTCTTGCCGCGTCATCATCCGACAACCGGTCTTTGTTCGCGTGTGCCGTGCCTTCGGCATAGTTGCTTCTTAGACGCGCTTCCTCGATCACCGTGTCGAACAGGCCGATGAAATGCGCAATCATGTCTGAAATTCTGTCGATTTGCATTGCAGGTCCCTCCCTGATCATCGCGGCAGAGCCTGGGCGGCGGGCGGCACACGTCCAAGAGGCGGTGCTTCGTCTTCGCGCAAACCCGGTCCTTCAACCGCAAACTGCACCGGCGAATGCCGGTGCAGCTTTTTTCATAGAGAGGTACTCGTCAGGAGCCGCTGTCCTCGCCGGTATCAGAAACATGCGAGTTACCGCCTGTGACCGAGACATCAACGGCATTGGAGAGCATGTTGGCGCCCTGCACCAGTTCCAGATGGAAGCCGGAGTTTGCAAGGATAGCCGATGCATCTGCAGTGCTGGTACCCGCAGCGTCGTCGCCAGCCTTGAGGTCCCATCCCTTGCCGTCCATGCCTTCTGCGCCAAAGGCGTCGCCGGCATTCGCGCTCAGGTGGTTCTGGGCACCACCATTGTCCATCCTGACATCCCAGGCCTGATCCTGATCCGCCAGGTGGTTGGCCTGCACAAGGCTGAAGCCCGTGTCGTTGCCTTCGCCGTTGAGCGAGCTGTTGAGGATATTGTCGACATCAAGTGTGAAGGAGAAGTCGTCACCGAGGTTAAAGGTGAGGTCTCCGCCAGCGATGCCGAGATTGCCGACATCCTTGACGCCGGCGATGTTGCCGAAGTCGTCATCCGACTTGTAGAAACTGTCAGCGGAGTTGAAGCTGTCGGAAGTCGTCGTTGTTGTTGTTGTCGTGTCGTCGTCGGAATAGGAGAAGGTCTTGGTGTCCGTATCCGTGACCGTCTTCACGTTGGTGTCGTTGTCGCTGTACGACTTGCTTTCATAGCTCCAGTCGTAATCGGTCTTGATTTCGGTGCTGGTTTCGGTGCTCGTCTTTACGGTCGTATCGTTGTCGCTGTAAGACTTGCTGTCATAGCTCCAGTCATAGTCGTTGTCGCGATTGTCGCCGTTGCCCACTGCAACGTCGATTTTGGCGTCAACATCCACATTGGTGCTGTTGTCGCTGTTGTCGTTGTTGCGGTTTTCACCGTTTGCGGTGCCGACGTTGCTGTCGTCCACCTTTGCGTCATTGGTCGAGGTGTTGGCGAAACCCTCCGAAAGCGCGCCAATCTTGGTGATGTCGTCGCCCGCAGGCTGTGGATTGTAACCCATGTCGATTTCCTCCGAAAAAGCTCGGAGCAGCTTTCGAAATCCCTCTCATCTAAAACGGGATTTTTTCGCGCTTGCTCCGCGTTGCACAAAGATTGATGTTCTGCAGATGCACTCGGTACGTCTCATCTGCGGCTTGGCATCGGCCCGTAACCGGGCTCTTCTCGTTCAGCCCTTGTGCGCTACTCGGTATTAAGGCGCACAAATCCGTTCCTCGCTCCGTTGGGAGCGCGGTGGCTTCGTCTTTTTGCTTTCGTTATGTCTTGAAAAGGAACCGGCGTTTGCAAACACACGTCAAAGGCCAGGGTTGTCTTTCCATCGGTCACTGTTTGCAGCGACGGTCAGACTGTGCAGCAGAAAAATCGCGCTTCCTAGCTATCAATTCGGGCTAAACATATCGGCACCCTTACCACCAATATATATGTCGGAAGGCGGTCGCATGGAGATTTGCCGCCGGTTCAGACGCAAATAATCGCGCTCAGGCCGGGAAAAGCTGCTTTTTCTAAAAATGTAGTCAATGGCGGTGAGAAGGGTCCCTATCCCGAAATGGCACATTCCGGAAGCTCCTTTGCCGGGCAGGTATGTAAAGGGATATCAACCAAAAGTTATATTTTCCCGGATTGCAAAACCGGAGCGAAAGCTTTTCCGATGTGTTTGTTTTTACACTGGTTCCGGGCTCAACGATTCATTACGGGCGTAACCAATTTTGTACGTCAATTGCAAGAAATAACCCATTTGGGCCATTTCTTTGCACAGCTTTTCGTATTAGCCTCCTTAATTAACGGGTAATTAATGATAGTTGACATGGCGTGAAGCGGGAGTTGCCCCATTTGTTTCTAGGGGTATCCCGGCGAATGACAGAGCACACAACCAAAAAGAACGTAATGCGTAGCGCTTTAGGGGAGACGTCGATGTTCATGGGAACTTCAGATTATGCGGCAAAACAAAGTGGAGCCGTTGCGCCTATAAATGGGACTTTATTGATCATCGCGGATCCGGACCTGTTTTCCGAGTGCCTCGTGGAGGCGCTGGGCAAAAAGTTCCCTACATTCGCTGTGATGAGCGTTATGTCGTCGGCAACGATCGACGATGACTATGGCGCCGATGTCCGGCTGGTCCTGCCGTACCGTATGTCGGGCGAGCGGCTTCATAGCGTTCTTTCGGCAGTCCGCGAAAAGCATCCGGATGCCCCAATTGCACTTGTCGTCGAAACCATCGACAAGTTTGAGGAGCCGCTGAAGCAACTGGTGGGGATGCGTATCATCGATGGCGTGCTGCCGCTTAATCTGCGGCTCGACGTTTTCATGGCGGCGGTTGATCTCCTCATGAAGGGCGGGGAGCATTTTCCCGCTGCCCTTCTCGGCAAGCTCACCCCCTATTCCCAGGCCGTGAACGGCAAAAGCGTTCAAAGCAACGCCGTGATCGCCAACCGCGCCGACGCTCTTGCCGTCAGCAAGAGTGAAATGGCGGCGCTGACGACGCGCGAGGTGCAGATCCTCGACCTGCTTTGCAAGGGAACGCAAAACAAGATCATCGCCGACCGGCTTCACCTGTCCGAGAATACCGTGAAGGTGCACGTTCGCAACATCTACAAGAAGATGAATGTGCGCAACCGAACGGAGGCAGCGTCGCGCTTTTTTCACAAGGACGACGACGCGGCTATCTCCGGCTGGAGAAACTGAACATCTGGCGGCCCGATGCCGCAAGGACGCCAGTTTCAAGCAGAGGTTATGCCTGAGGCTTAGGGCCTCAGGAAGCAGCGGGACTTCTGACCAAATCCGCTCGGTGAGCAGATATAGGGAGAAGAACCGGAATAGGAATGCCGCGGCGATATCGTCGGTGTCTCGTAAGTATCGGCAACAAGCGTGACGGCTGCGTTGCCTGTCTTGTCATAGCCGTAGGACGCCTTGGCTGGAGCAACCCGGCTCTTGATCGTCGCCGTATTAGCAGATGCGGTCTTGATCAGAACGGCATCTTCAACGACGGAGCACGAGGCCGTAGCGAAAGTGAACGTCGCAAGTGCGGCGGCAACAAGTGCAAAACGACAGCGGCGGGCCGCTTTGCTGTTATGGGAATAAGGCATTTCATTCATGATGTATGTCCCCTGAAATCGACTAGCTGTCGCATCTCGCCGGGTGGTTTTGCCCCGGTGGACCGAGCCTTACAAAACCAGAATAGTCCCGACTGGTTGAGCGAAGCTTGCGCTAATGCTCAATAAGAAAGGCATAATGGAGGCGTAGTTAAAAAGTATTAAATCGAGTGATTAATACGAGTAATTCGGGGTAATCAATTGTAATATTTCGATAAAATAAAGTTGACCTGTTTTATGACGCGCCTATCATAAAAGTTGAAATATACCGAATCCAAATATTAAAACCTCCAGAAGAAATAAAAACCGGAGGTGACATTCGAAATATCCTGCAATCTGGAGTTTGATCTAGTTCAAGTCGAATCAGCCGGGCTGGTTCCTCATTGGGAGGAGTGTGTAATGCGTAATTTCGTTCCCAACGACCATGACAACGGCGCTACAATCTATTCCGAGTGGCGGCCAGGCCAGCGCGTTCTGGTCAACGGCGGGGCTGGTTTCCTTGGCTCCCATCTTTGCGAACGTCTGTTGGCTTGCGGTCATGAGGTGATCTGTCTCGACGATCTTTCGACTGGACGGACCGTGAATGTTGAGCATTTGCAAGCCAACAAGCGGTTTTTGATGGTCGAGCATGATGTCCGCAAGCCCTATGACATCGACGTCTCGCTGATCTTCAACTTCGCGTCGCCGGCCTCGCCGCCGGACTACCAGCGTGATCCAGTCGGCACCCTGCTTACCAATGTGCTTGGCGCGGTCAACGTTCTCGAAGTCGCTCGCAGATGCGGTGCAACCGTGGTGCAATCCTCGACATCGGAAGTCTATGGCGACCCGCTCGTCAATCCGCAGCCGGAAAGCTATTTCGGCAACGTAAATACAATCGGGCCGCGAGCCTGCTACGATGAGGGCAAGCGCAGCGCCGAAACGCTTTTTTTCGATTATCACCGCTTTTATGGCGTCGATATCAAGGTTGGGCGCATCTTCAACACCTATGGGCCGCGCATGCGCCCCGATGACGGGCGGGTGGTCTCCAACTTCATCGTCCAGGCGCTGAAGGGTTCGGACATCACCATTTATGGCGACGGCAGCCAGACGCGCTCCTTCTGCTACGTCGATGATCTGATCGACGGGTTCCTGCGTTTTT
This sequence comes from Agrobacterium sp. K11, assembly GCF_059429395.1. Lineage (NCBI taxonomy): Bacteria > Pseudomonadati > Pseudomonadota > Alphaproteobacteria > Hyphomicrobiales > Rhizobiaceae > Agrobacterium > Agrobacterium sp. K11. The sequence goes on from NZ_JCAHRB010000002.1 coordinate 288,890, forward strand.
CAGCTAAGCCGAAGGATTGCACCGGACCGATCAATCTCGGCAACCCGACTGAAATTCCGGTGCGGCAGCTGGCCGATATCGTCATCCGCATGACGAATTCCCGCTCGCGCATCGTGCATCTGCCCGCTGCGATCGATGATCCGCAGCAGCGTCGTCCCGATATTTCGCGTGCCAAGGAAATGCTCAGATGGCAACCGCGCGTACCGCTCGAAACCGGTCTGGAGAAAACCATCGTCTATTTCGATGCGCTGCTGGCCGGCAAGAAGGTTGCGGAGGCCGTATGAGATGTCCCGTACAATCCTCGTCACGGGCGGGGCCGGATTCATAGGCAGCCACATCTGCAAGGCGCTGGCGCATTCCGGCTTCAAGCCCATTGCTTACGATAATCTCTCGACGGGTCACGCGGATTCAGTTCGCTGGGGTCCCTTCATTGAAGGCGACATTCTGGATCGTAGTCTCTTGAAGGCCACGCTCAAGGAGTTCTCGCCAGCCTTCGTCATCCATTGCGCCGCAAATGCCTATGTCGGCGAATCCGTTGAGGATCCGCGCAAATATTACCGCAACAATGTCGGCGGCAGTCTGGCGCTTCTGGATGCTTGTCTCGACCAGAATATCGGCGGGCTGGTATTTTCCTCCAGCTGCGCCACCTATGGCGTGCCGCCGCAATTACCGATCCGCGAGGAAACGGCGCAGATCCCGGTCAATCCCTACGGTCGTACGAAGCTGATTTTCGAAATGGCGCTCGATGATTACGCTGCCGCCTATGGCATGCGTTTCGTCGCTCTGCGCTACTTCAATGCGGCGGGTGCCGACCCGGATGGCGAACTTTACGAACGCCACGAGCCGGAAACCCATCTGATCCCCCGGGCACTGATGGCCGCCGCCTCGCGGCTGCCGCAACTTGACGTCTTCGGCCAGGACTACGACACCAGCGACGGCACCTGTATCCGCGACTACATCCATGTCAGCGATCTGGCTGACGCCCATGTGGCCGCCGTCAACTATCTTTCCGATGGCGGCGAGACCCTGCGTGTCAATCTCGGCTCCGGCCACGGCACATCGGTCGGGGATATCATCCGCGCGATCCATCGCGTCACGGGACAGGAAGTGCCGGTACATTTCGGCGCAAGGCGCGCCGGTGATCCGCCCGCCCTGTTCGCTGATATAGAAAGAGCGAGGGCGACCCTCGGCTTTGCGCCGAAGCGCTCCGATATAGACACCATCATCCGCACGGCTGGTCCCGGCTTCGGGTTGGAGGTGCTGTCATGAAAGCTCGCTCTACCCCTTCCGTACCATCATCGCGTCCCGTCGCGGGCCAATTGCCAATGCTGCCCGTCTTCACCGGCTGGAACCGCATGGCCTATCGTCTCGGCATTGGCGGTTGGCTGGTGACGCTTGCCTATTTCTGGATCTGGTGGCTGGACCGGGATCGGGTCATCGACTGGCCGTATTTTACGATCGTTACGGTAACACTCGCGTGGATCACGCTTCTGCCGTCCTATTTCATCTTCATCTTCCTGAACGCAAGGGTCGTCGACCGGCGCTCTCCTCTGCCGCAGGGCAGGGTGGCGATGGTTGTAACCAAGGCGCCGTCGGAGCCATTTACCGTAGTACAAAAGACGCTGCAGGCCATGCTGGAGCAGAAGGGCCTGGAATTTGACGTGTGGCTTGCGGATGAGGACCCGGATGCGCAAACGTTGAAATGGTGCGGCGCGCACGGTGTTTTCGTTTCGACCCGGAGGGGTGTCGTCGATTATCACCGCAAGACATGGCCTCGCCGCACCCGTTGCAAGGAAGGCAATCTCGCTTATTTCTACGATCATTACGGGTATGAGCGTTATGATTTCGTCGCGCAATTCGACGCCGATCACGTTCCGGAACCGGACTATCTGAGTGAAATCATCCGTCCTTTCGCCGATCCGGCGGTTGGATATGTCTCCGCACCAAGCATCTGCGATGCCAATGCAAAGGAGAGCTGGGCTGCGCGTGGCAGGCTTTATGCCGAGGCAAGCCTGCACGGCGCCCTGCAGCTGGGTTACAACAACAGCTGGGCGCCGCTTTGTATCGGCTCGCATTACGCCGTGCGCACCAAAGCCCTGCGTGAGGTGGGCGGTCTGGGACCCGAGCTTGCCGAGGACCATTCCACCACGCTTTTGATGAATGCGGGCGGCTGGCGCGGCGTCCATGCCGTCAACGCAATCGCGCATGGCGACGGGCCGGTGACTTTTACCGATCTCGTGGTGCAGGAATTCCAGTGGTCACGCAGTCTGATGACCATCCTCTTGCAATATTCGCGGCATTACGTGCCGAAGCTTCCCTTGCGGTTGAAATTCCAGTTCCTGTTTTCACAGCTCTGGTATCCCCTGTTTTCCGGCTTCATGGCACTGATGTTCGTGCTTCCCGCTTTTGCACTGTTGAGCGGCCAGGTACTCGTCAATGCCTCCTATCCAGTGTTTCTGGCGCATTTCCTGCCGATTTCGCTCATCATGATCGTGTTCGCCTTTTTCTGGCGGGCCACGGGGGCCTTTCGCCCGCATGATGCGAAACTCTTCGGGTGGGAAGCCATCGTGTTTCTGTTCCTGCGCTGGCCCTGGTCGTTGATGGGTGTGCTTGCGGCGATACGCGATACGATCCGTGGTGATTTCGTCGACTTTCGCATTACACCCAAGGGCACGCAGGCAAAACCGCCGCTGCCGCTGCGTGTAATCGCGCCTTACATGGTTCTGGCGGCACTAAGCCTTCTCGCAATGGTGCTGGCGCCGCGTGAAAACGCTGCGGAAGGTTTCTTCGTCTTCGCCGCGATCAATGTGGCGATCTACGCGGGCCTTTCGGTTTTTCTTCTCGTCCGACACACCATGGAAAACGGCTTGCCACGGCTGCCGGCATTGCGCGGTGGGGCGACGGTTGCCGCCTGTTCGTTACTGCTTGTGGCAGGTAGTGCCGCGGAACTCAGCTCCCATGCGATTGGTGGGCTGGAGGCCCTGTCGCACGGGCAACCCTATGTCAGCTTCACCGAAACGCGGTTCACCGTGGCCGGTGCTGGCGTGGAGGGAGCGAGATCGGTGCGTCTGAAACTGCGCATCGTACTGCCGGGAATGCCCGGAATTCGAAACATGCAGGCGGAGCCCATGGTGCCGCCACCGGTCATGACAACCGGAGAAATCATGCTGGCCGACAATAGGGTCGGACAATAGAAGGAGGAGGCTGTGATGAGAACAACAATAAGCAAATGCGGGTTCTCCGCTTTCGTACTCTGCCTTGCGGTGATCGCGCCAAGTGCCGTCCACGCCGCTGGCGGCACGAAGACGCCGAAACCGCTCCGGACCAGCGAAGTCGTAGATATGTATTACGACAAGACCTGGAAATGGGAGACTGGTGGCGGACGCTTCATCGCCGATGGCCGCAAGTTCATCGCCCTGACTGAAGAGAAAGGCAAGAAGGCCGTCGGTGAAGGCCGCTGGACCGTCGATGCCAAAGGTACGCTGTGCATGCGCGCTACCTGGAAAACCGATGCCGGAAACGGCAAGGCCGACACGTGTTTCGACCACGGTCGCATCGGTCAGGTGCTTTACCAGCGCAAGCAGGGCGGGCCCTGGTACGTCTTCCGGCATAATCCGCCACGGCCCGGAGATGAATTCCTGAAACTTGTCCGCAAGGACGACGTCACCCCGCAAATCGCCGCCTATGGCAAGGCGATGACTGCGACGAGGTAGGAGGAAAGTGTCATGCAAATAACAAGAAGAAGACTGCTCTTTGCAAGCGGGGCTGCTGTTGCTGCTTCAGCCAGCATGTACCCCATATTCAAACTGGATGCCCAAGGGGTCGCGCCCATGGGCTCCACGGGCATGAAGACGCTTGCCGACAAACGTCCGACATTGCACGCGGATGGTATACGCTTCGGCGCCTACGATCCGCACGGCGATTTCACCGGCCAGACCGGGGTGGCGACGGAACATCTGTTCCTGCCCTGGGAGGACGTGGATCTCGACAGCCTCGCGCTCGCAGACGCTTACGCTCTGGAGCGCAAGCGTAACGTGCTGATCACGGTCGAACCCTGGTCATGGGACGTCAACTGGCGGCTCACCTCCGACGAGTTGCGCCGCAAGGTGATGGGAGGCGATTACGACAAGAACATGCAGGCGATCGCCGCACGCATGTCCGCAATGAAGAGCCCGCTGATCCTGCGTTGGGGACAGGAAATGGAAGACACATCCGGCCGCTTCTCGTGGTCGGGTTGGAACCCGCAGGACTATATCACGGCCTACAAACGCATGGTGGACATGACCCGCAAGGCGGTCCCCGGCGTCAAGGTGATGTGGTCGCCGAAAGGTCTTGACGGTCTGCGCGCTTACTATCCTGGTGACAATTACGCGGACCTGGTCGGTCTCTCGGTCTTCGGTCTCGAGGACTATGACAAGATCGAATATGGCGGGCCGCAGAAGTTCACCGATCTCCTGCGCAAGGGCTATGGGCTTGTCGAAACCTTCAATAAACCGGTCTGGGTTGCTGAACTGGGTTATGAAGGCGGCGATTCCTACGTCCGTCCATGGATGAACGACGTGACGCTGAAACAGGCGGATTTTCCCAAGCTGGAAGAGGTCGTCTATTTCAACGACAAGGACGTGCATCCATGGCCGCACAATCTCGGCAAGCCCGACTGGCGCGTTGTGCGCCCGGCGCGGCTTAACTGAGGCTGGAGCGGGTAGAGCGGACGCCCGGCCCGCTCGCCCGCCCGGACTCTAATGGCTGGAGGCGAGTACTGCCTCAGCCTCATAGATGGCGCAGACGATGTGGTAGAAAGTGCTGGCCGGTGCCGGTTCGTCCAGCATCGGCTTGTCGGCCGGCCATTTGTCGAACCAAAGCCCTTTGACCGGTGTGTCGAGGAAAGGCTGCAGCGCGCCGATGGCCCTCAGGCCCGAGGCAAGATAACGCTGTCTTTCTTCACCAATGGTCACGCTGGCAAGGCGCAAGGCTGCCTTCAGCCATTCCGTCTGCGGCCAGAGCCGTGCCAGACCGTCATGTACCGAAAAATCATCGTACAAGCTCATGATCGCGACCTTGCGGCGTGGGCAGATGCCATGCGCTTCGCCGATCTCGAACATGCGCTTGGCCTTGGCGATTGCCTCGCCATTGTTGCGCAGGCTGCCCCAGCGCACCAGAAGCCAGGCCCATTCGAACTGGTGACCGGGCTCCATGATGCGGCCCTTCTCACCTTCAAACGGCATCCAGTCATGGCCGAAGAATTCGCGTAGCCCGCCATTGGTGCCATCGATGAAGCGGGTGAGTGCAAGGCCGGCGATCTCGTCGGCCAGCGCGGTCCATGGACCTTCGGGGTCCAGCACTTCCCAGGCAAGCATCGCCTCGAAAAGATGCATATGCGGATTGGAGCACAGCGGCGTGCGCGGCGGGTTCGCTTCCTCAAAGCCGGCGACGGGGTGTTTGTAGTCGCGATTGAGGACGGCGAGGATCTCGAGCGCCCGGGTACGCATCTCGTCCTTGCGGTCGGGAAGGGCTGCGGCCGTCTGTGCTGCGGCGAAAAGCGCGAAAGCCTGATTGTAGAGATCGAAGGACGGATCGATCAGCTTGCCGGTCTGGTCGGCGAGGTTGCCGTAAAGGCCGTTATCGAGGCGATAGACCTTTTCGAACCAGCTCAGCCCATGCAGCAACGCATCCTTCCACGGACCCTGCCAGCCGTTCTGGCCGGCGGCAGCGAAACAATAGGCCTGACGAGGCTGCACGCGGGCGCGGCGGTCATCAGAAAAAACCGGTTTCGCATCCTGGCCCAGGCGCTCGTAAAAACCGCCGTCCGGACGGGCGGAGCCCACCTCCCACCACAGCGGTAGCGCGTCCTCTTCAAGCCATTTCCGTAAGGTTCCGATCTCTTCGGCAAGCGCCTGCGAGATACTCGGAAATTGCACAGTCATGCGTCAACTCTCTGTTTTTACAGTTGAATGAAAAAAGTGATCAATAAAAATACGTCATTATAGACGCAAGTAGACCATGGGACATATTGCGCTGCAACCGTAAAAATATCGACCTCACGCCGAGCGAACCCGCACCAGCGCGATTTGGTTCCGTCGTCTCGTCCGGCAAAGAAGGGATCCGAAACGATTCGGAGGCCACAAAGCATCAGAAATTACAATATAAATTTGATATTGCTTATTCGCCTGCCTCCAGTATTTCGTAACAATGGTCTGGTCATTAGTGATTCGGTCTCCTTTTAACCTGTTAGGGCTTGGGGAAATAAAGGGGCACGGGGCAGTGAAATTTTCTGCCTTTACTTCATTGCTATTCTCTATTGCAGTTCTTTCGGGCTGCAATACTCCCTCGGGCGTCAGGTCGTTCGGGGGCGCAAAGATGTTGTCTGCGTCCGAAGCACTGGTTTTCCCACCGCCCGGCGGTCCGGAAATCGTCACCGTAGTCAATCGCACCTACTCCAATGCCGTGGCACAGCAGGTCGTATTGCGCGCCGAAGCCGCTACGCCCGGACAGAACTACATTAAGGCCGAGTTCTTCGGTCCGCAGCAAGCCGGCGACACTGATCGCGATGCTTTGACTTTCTCCGGCTTTAAGGCATCCTCCGTCGCGCGGGAAATCCGCTCGGAGTTTCCGGGTGAGAACATCGTCATGTCGGCGAATTATCTGCAGAACGGTTACGGCGCCTTTTCTTATGCGGCCGGCAAGGGCCGAGGCAGCGATACCTGCCTTTATGGCTGGCAGGACATCCGCTCACCCGAAAGCATGCGGCAGGATTTCCGCAACCTGGGGCGTATCAAGGTGCGACTGCGCCTCTGCCAGTCGGCGGCAAGCGTCGAGCAGCTTCTGACGGTCATGTATAATTACACGATCACCGGCACCTATGCCTCGCAAAGCTGGAACCCCTATGGCACGCCGCAGGCGGTGGATCAGAACCTTGGGCGGCCGGGCCATCCGGTCTATCCCATGAAGACCAATGAGGTGCCGATGCGGCCCGGCAGTGAAGTGACTGCGAGCATACCATTGCAACCCGTGCGCCGTGCTGCCGTACCCGTCACGCCTGTTCAGCCAACGGCGCAGCCCCTACCGCCGGTTGCGGCAGTCAGTATTCCGTCACCCGCATCCGTTGGCGCGCCCGCCCAGCCCGCAAGGCCTGCTGTAGTCGGCAGGCGCGCGGCCAGCGTGCAGGTGGAGAGCCAGCAGCCGACGCAGGTTCCGCAGGTAGCCATTCCGTCGCCCACATGTCTGTCCGGTTCGGCAGCGCCTCCGGGATGCAGGTGATGGCTGGAGCAACAGCAGAAGAGGGCATTGCAAAAGATCCCGGTAAAAATTCCGGGCGGGGAAGAGAGCGGAAAGTTTCGGGATGAACAAGGCCATCACAATCATTGTCTGGTTTCTTGTGTCGCTTTGCGTTCTGGCCATCGTCACGATGCCGGTCAGCCTGCAGACGCACCTGGTCGCCACGGCGATCTCGCTTGTCCTTCTCGCAACAATAAAGAGTTTCAACGGGCAGGGAGCCTGGCGGCTCGTGGCGCTTGGTTTCGGCACGGCCATCGTGCTTCGTTATGTCTATTGGCGCACCACGAGCACGCTGCCGCCCGTCAACCAGCTCGAAAACTTCATTCCCGGCTTTCTGCTTTATCTCGCGGAAATGTATAGCGTCGTGATGCTGGGTCTCAGCCTCGTCATCGTGTCGATGCCGCTGCCTTCCCGCAAGACCCGGCCTGGCTCGCCCGATTACCGGCCGACGGTCGATGTTTTCGTGCCGAGTTACAACGAGGACGCGGAGCTTCTCGCCAATACGCTGGCGGCGGCCAAGAACATGGATTACCCGGCCGACAAGTTCACCGTCTGGCTGTTGGACGACGGCGGCTCGGTGCAGAAGCGCAATGCCAGCAATATCGTCGAGGCACAGGCGGCACAGCGCCGCCATGAGGAGTTGAAGAAGCTTTGCGAGGACCTCGACGTGCGTTATCTGACGCGCGAGCGCAACGTCCACGCCAAGGCCGGAAATCTCAATAACGGCCTCGCCCACTCGACCGGCGAACTGGTGACGGTGTTTGACGCCGACCATGCGCCGGCGCGCGATTTCCTTCTGGAAACGGTGGGCTATTTCGAGGAAGACCCCCGGCTCTTCCTGGTGCAGACGCCGCACTTCTTCGTCAATCCCGATCCGATCGAGCGCAATCTGCGCACCTTCGAGACGATGCCGAGCGAAAACGAGATGTTTTACGGCATCATCCAGCGCGGTCTCGACAAGTGGAATGGCGCGTTTTTCTGTGGTTCCGCCGCCGTGCTGCGGCGCGAGGCACTGCTGGATACGGAAGGGTTCAGCGGCGTCAGCATCACCGAGGACTGCGAAACGGCGCTCGCGCTGCATTCGCGCGGCTGGAACAGCGTCTATGTCGACAAGCCCCTGATCGCCGGGCTGCAACCGGCCACCTTCGCAAGCTTCATCGGCCAGCGCAGCCGCTGGGCGCAGGGCATGATGCAGATTCTGATCTTTCGCCAGCCTCTGTTCCGCCGTGGTCTCTCCTTCACGCAGCGTCTTTGCTACATGTCGTCGACGCTGTTCTGGCTTTTCCCGTTCCCGCGCACGATCTTCCTGTTTGCGCCGTTGTTCTACCTGTTCTTCGATCTTCAGATTTTCGTGGCTTCCGGCGGCGAGTTTTTGGCTTATACGGCCGCGTATATGCTCGTGAACCTGATGATGCAGAACTATCTCTATGGCAGCTTCCGCTGGCCGTGGATTTCTGAACTCTACGAATATGTGCAGACGGTCCACCTTCTGCCAGCCGTCGTGTCGGTGATCTTCAATCCGGGCAAGCCGACCTTTAAGGTGACGGCGAAGGACGAATCCATCGCCGAGGCGCGGCTTTCGGAAATCAGCCGCCCGTTCTTCGTCATTTTCGCACTTTTGCTGGTTGCGATGGCCTTTGCCATTTGGCGCATCTATGCGGAGCCATACAAGGCGGACGTCACACTCGTCGTCGGCGGGTGGAACCTGCTCAACCTCATTTTCGCGGGATGTGCGCTTGGCGTCGTCTCCGAGCGCGGCGAAAAATCGGCGTCGCGGCGCATCACTGTCAAGCGGCGCTGCGAGGTCAAGCTTGAGGGTAGTGACGCATGGGTGCCGGCCTCCATCGACAACGTGTCGGTGCATGGCCTGCTGATCAATCTTTTCGACAGCACCACCGCTATCGAAAAGAACACGACAGCGATCATTAGGGTGAAGCCGCATAGCGAGGGCGTGCCGGAAACCATGACCATCAATGTGGTCCGCACGGTCCGGAGCGACGGTTTCATTTCCATAGGCTGCACATTCTCGCCGCAGCGCGCCATCGATCATCGCCTGATCGCCGACCTGATCTTCGCCAATTCCGAGCAATGGAGCGAGTTCCAGCGCGTGCGCCGCAAGAACCCCGGCCTCATCAGAGGCACGGCGATCTTTCTGGCGATATCTCTGTTCCAGACGCAGCGCGGCCTGTTCTATCTGGCCAAGGCGCTCCGGCCCGCCTCCAAAACCGTCAAACCTGCCGGAGTTGTAAAATGACCGGCGGTAAAACGATCAGGAGTTCACTGACAGCACTGATGTTGGGTGTCGTCGCAACCGGTGCGATGGCGCAGTCCTCACCTTTCGACATGTCGCCGGAGAAGCCTGCACAGACAGCCCCGGCACCTGTGCCGCCGCCGACACTTCCCCCCGCTGCACCGCGCCAGCCGCAGCCAGCCCAGCAATCGACCCAGCCTGCAGTGGGCCAGCCTCCTGTGGTAATGCAGCCCGCACCTGCGCCGCAACCGCCGCTGCGGCCGCTGACGCCACCCGTATCCATGCCGCCGCAGGGTCAGGCGAGACCCGCACCCGTTCAGGCATCGTCACCCGCGGCGGATAGCCGTCGCCGGTATATCTTGCCGTACGAAAAGCTCAGCCTTTCCGGCGAAATGGATCGGCGGCAGTGGAGCATTTATCTGACGCCCGAGCAGGTGAATGCCGCCGTTTCGCTGAATATTGGTTATCAGAACGCCATCGTGGTCGCGCCGGAAGACTCGAATTTCCAGGTCAGCCTCAACAATGTTCCGCTGGAGACGGCGCGCATTGAGGCGCCCGACGGTGAGGGCAATGTTTCCTTGAAAATTCCACCCGGTGTCCTGCAGGTGGGCGCGAATGTCGTGACGCTTGGCGTGCAGCAGCGCCACAGAACCGATTGCACGATCCAGTCCACTTATGATCTGTGGACCGATGTTAATCCGGCAAATACCTATATCGGCTTTAACGCCGATGTCGCGGGCAACTTCACCAATATCGACGATATCCAGGCAACCGGTCCGGACGCCAAGGCGGCAACGTCGATCGAGATCGTTGCACCTGCACTCGGCAATCCGGCATTTGCAGATTCGCTGCTGCGCCTTTCTCAGGCTCTGGCACTCCGAACCCAGATGCCGAACCAGACGATCCGTTTCGTGGCAGCACCCTCCGCCGAACGCAAGGCGGGAACGCTGGTAGTTCTTGTCGGCACCGCGCGCGAGATTACCGGCTTCACCGGCGCGGTGCCGCCCGAGGCGTCGGCGGGTGCTTTTGCCGGCTTCGATACCACCGCACCGGGTGGCCTCTCGCCACTCTTCGTCAGCGGTCCCACCCCGCAGGCGGTACAGGCGGCGATTGAGACGCTGTTTTCCTCGATCTCGCGCACGCCCGGTGCCCAGAGAACGACCTTTTCCACCCGCAGCTGGCATGCGCCGGATGTGCCGCTCGTCATGTCGGACCGTCGCATCGCGCTTTCCGAGCTTGGGCTTGAGAGCAGCGAATTTGGTGGACGGCGTTTCCGCAACGAATTCTACGTCGGCATGCCCGCCGACTTTTATGCGTCGGCCTATGGCGAGGCGGCCATGCTGCTCGATGCCGCCTATTCCTCGCAGGTGCTGCCCGGTAGCCATATAGACATCTACGTCAATGACGAGATCGCCTCGACCGTGCCGATCTCCAACAATGGTGGCGGCATTTTCCGGCATCTGCCCATCAATGTGACGATGCGCCACTTCAAGCCTGGCCCGAACAAGATCACCATCGAGGCCGTGTTGATGACGGCGCAGGATCAGGTCTGCGCGCCGGGAGCGCCAGCCAGCACGACCCCGCGTTTTGCCCTGTTCGACACATCGGAAATCCATATTCCTGATTACGCGCAGATCGGTCGCAAACCGGATCTCGCCGCGATGTCCGGTGCCGGGCAGCCCTACAGGTTTGCCGCAAATCCCGTCGCGCTGTCGCTTGATCGTTTCGATACCGACACCATGTCGGCGGCGGCGACATTGGTCAGCCGGCTGGCAAGCGCCGCTGGATATCCGATCAATGTCGAGACCGTCGCATCGCCGCTGGTGATCGGGGACCGTGACGCCCTGTTCGTCGGGACGATTTCGCAATTCCCGCAATCGCTGATCAGCCAGTTCAATCTTGTCCCTTCCAGCCAGATATCCTGGAAAATGGGAACGGGCGTTCAGCCGCCTGCGCAGAACAGCGAAACCCTCTTTAATGACTGGCGAGAGCGGGTGGACGGCGGCATCTGGCAAGGCCAGGTTTCCTCCTTTGAGGAGTGGATGAAGCGGAATTTCGATCTGAGTTCCGATACGCTGCGTTTCCTGCCGGCGGCCGAGCAGCCCTATGCGCCGCCCGGCAATGTCTCCTTCATGCTGGTGCAGGGTCTAAGCCCTTCCGGCGAAGGGGTCTGGACGCTGGCTACCGCCCCGACGTCGGCGGAGCTTCGTGACGGCATGTCTTCGATGGTGCGTGAGAACCATTGGCGCGACGTCACGGGGCGGGTCGCAGCTTACGATGCCGGTGCAGAAAAGATCGAAACGGTCGAGGTGGGGCAGCCGTATTTCTATGTCACGCGGGCGTTTTCCCTCTCGAACTGGAGGCTGATCGCTGCTAATTGGCTGTCTTCCAATGTTCTTTCCTATTCGCTGGCATTCATCGGGTTCGTGTCGCTCCTGGGCTTTGCCACCTTCGCGATGCTGCGTATGATGGGGCGACACCGATGAGGCGTGGGATTTTTAGACTTGCCGGCATTTTCTGCGTGTCGCTGATGGCGTTGATCTCAAGCATCTCGATTGCCCGCGCCGCATCTGTCTCGCCTGAGGCCTGGTCGGCTTATAAAAGTGCGTTTCTCGATCCCGGCGGGCGCATCATCGATACCGGCAACGGCAATATTAGCCATAGCGAAGGCCAGGGTTACGGCATGTGGCTTGCCGTTCTTTCAGAGAACATTGCCGACTTCGAGCTGATATGGAGTTTTACCCGCACGGAACTCCTGGTGCGCGACGACGGTCTCTCCGCGTGGAAATGGGATCCGCGAACCAGACCGCATGTGACTGACATCAACAATGCCACGGATGGCGATATTCTGATTGCCTACGCGCTGGCGCTGGCTGCCGCGCAGTGGAACCGGCAGGACTATGCAGAGGCATCGGCGGCCATCGCATCAGCCGTCCTCAAGAAGACTGTCGTTCAGCGCGGCGGGCGAACGCTGCTTTTGCCCGCCGCCAGCGGCTTTGGCGAGGTTGACCGGGGCGACGGCCCGGTGGTCAATCCTTCCTATCTGATTTTCGAAGCATTTCCGGTCCTCAATCTCGTCGCACCATCGCCACTCTGGAAGGCGCTTGCCGACGACGGCGTGGCGCAGATCGCCACATTCGCTTTCAGCGACAGGAAACTGCCCGCCGACTGGGTGTCGATGAAGACGAAACCGCAACCGGCATCGGCGTTTCCACCCGAGTTCGGTTACAATGCGGTGCGGATTCCGCTTTATCTTGCAAGGGCGAAAATGGGCTCGCCGGAGCTGCTTGACCGCCTGAAAAACGGCATGACGCTGGAAAGCGGTGCTGCGGGAACTTTCGATCTCAAGAGCGGCGCGGTCAAGGACGTTCTGTCGGATCCCGGTTATCGCATCATTCCGGCGCTCGCAGCCTGCGCCGGCGGCGGCCCGGCTGTGCCTGCCGAACTGAAAGGCTTTCAGCCAACGCTTTATTATCCTTCTACATTGCATCTTCTGGCATTGTCGTTTCTGGCAAGGAATAACGGGGAGTGCCGATGAACAAACCGCTGTCTACCTCGGCTCTCATCCTGCTTCTGATTGCTCTCGCCGCCTTCCACTGGCGCGACACCATTCTCGGACGTGTATCGGACATTCATACTTCGGCGGTTGGCGACAACCGTGCGGCGCAGCGCGTTTCTCCAGCGGCAGCCAATCCGGCCCAGATCAACGCGTTCCTTAAAAATCGCGAGATGGCGCAGCTAACCCAACCCGTGACGCCAGCGGTAACGGTGCCGGCGACTGATCCGCAACCGCCGGTTACGCAGACACAGACGGGTGGACAGATATCGCAGCCCCAAATGGCGCAGGCGCCCGCACCCCGCCAGACCCAGCCGGCGTCATCAGACATGCTCGAGGTCGATCTCAGCGCGCTGCGCTATTTCGCGGCCAAGGGCGATACCCAGCGCCTTCAGGCCGAAATCGCGAGGCTGCGCACGCTCTATCCGAACTGGACACCGCCTGCCGATCCGCTCGCCATTCCCGTTAACGGCGATCCCCGGCTCGATGCCATGTGGCAGCTTTATAGCGACGGCCGTTACGCCGAGGTCAGAAAGGCGATCGCCGACCGCCAGCAGGCGGAACCCGGCTGGCAGCCTCCCGACAATCTGACCGGCATGCTTTCCCTCGCCGAGGCCCGCCAGCGGCTCGTCAACGCTTCCGATCTCAAGCAATATGCGACAGTGGTGGACGCGGCCGCCAGCAATCCCGGCCTGCTGACCTGTAGCGAGGTGGATGTCCTGTGGCGGGTTGCCGATGCGTTTGCCAATACCGACCGCATGGGACGGGCGCGCGACGCCTATCTCTACATTCTCAACAATTGCACGACGCCAAGCGACAGGCTCGCCACGGTGCAGAAGGCGTCCGCGCTTTTGCCGGCGGAGATGATCGGCGATTTGCTTGCCAAGGAAAAGCCCAACGCAGACGGTCAGCTGGAATTCGAACCGGTCAAGAACGATCTCGCCCGCCAATTCGTGGCGAAGGCAGGGGAGAAGGAGGGAATTTCCGTTCCTTCCGCCTATCTGATGCGGCTTGAAAGGCTTGCCGAGACCGACAAGCTTGCAAGCGATGCCTTGTTGCTCGGCTGGTACAATATCCGCCAGAAGAACATGGCGGAGGCGGAAAAGTGGTTTCGCAAGGCGCGGGAAGAGGAAGACAGCGCGTCTGCATCGCAAGGGTTGGCGCTGGCGCTGATCGACCGCAACGAGCCACGTGAAGCTGAAGAGGTCATGTATAAGTGGCGCACCGCTTCGGACGACGGGCTTGCGACCTATCTTGCCGCGACAGCCAATCTCCTGGCGCTTGAGCCGCCTGTGGTCCTGCCGCCGGATGTGTTGCAGCGCATCGCCGCTGAAACAATAACTCGCAAGGATGCGGCGACCGCGCAGCAGTTCGGCTGGTATTCGCTTGCTTTCCGGCAGACGCCGCTCGCCTTGCAATGGTTCAGCACTGCGCTTGGCTGGAAAGCCGATGACGAACCGTCGGCCTATGGCATGGCAGTCAGCTATCACGATCTGCGCAATCTCGCCGGTCTGCGCAGCATACAGCAGCAATGGGCAAGCCGCTCGCAACGCATCGCTGATGTGGGAACGGCACGTATGGTGGACCAGTCCGCGCAGCAGATAGCGCCCGTCACCGCACCGCCTGTCGCCACAGCTTCCCAGACAACGGCACCCGCGCCCTATGCGCCGCAGCCTGAGACAGTGGTGGCTTATAGCCAGCCGTCTGTCCAGCAGCCGGCTCCGGAACCTTCGCGCAAGCAGGCGCGTCTGCCAGCGCAGACGCAGAGGACCGTAAGTGCCTCGTCACGTCCACGCTCCTGCGCGGTCTATCCCGATCCCCAGCGCCTGCCCGCACAGCAGGCGCTTGATCTCGGCTGGTGCCTGATGGAGACCAACCGGCCGGCGGAAGCCCTGAAGGCTTTCGAATCCGCCATTGCTGGCGGCCAGTCGACTGTTAAAAGCGATGCGGCCTATGGCCAGAGCCTTGCCTATCTGCGCATGGGGCTGACGGACCATGCCGCTGTCTCGGCGACGAAATCGCGCATGGACCGCCCGCGCGCGACTGAGTTGCAGGTTTCAATCCTGGCCGACAGGGCGGTTTCCGCCTTCCAGTCGAAACGTTATGCGGAAACGCTTCTCCTGCTTGATCAGCGGGCGCGGCTTGCCGATGAGCGTACCGATCTCATGGTATTACGCGGTTATTCCTATCTTGCCATGAACCGCTACGCCGATGCTGCGCAGATTTTCGAGAGTCTGACGTCCATTGGCGATAAGGAGGGCATCAGGGGACTGGCAGCGGTCCGTGCCGCCCGGCCGAGCAGAGGGCCCCAGGGCGGCTGATGGCGTTGGGCGGCAATGGGCTGCCGTTGCTTACCCCGCGTCGGTGAGGTTGCGGATGATGCGCATGAAGATGCGTGCGCCGATATCGATCAGCCCATCCGGAAAGTCGTAGTCGGGATTGTGCAGGTTGGGATAGTCCTTGCCTGCGCCCAAAAAGAACATGGCCGATGACGAGACGGCGCGGAACCTTCCGAAATCCTCGGAGGCCCGCATCGGCAAACCTTCCGACCCGTGGGAAATTTTCTCCGCAGTTAGCGCCCGCAGGATATGGTCGACGGCTTCCGGCGCATTTTCGCAATGCAGGAAAATATCATCATAGGCGATATCGAGTGTCAGTTTCTGTTCTTCGGCCACCTTTTTTGCCAGCGCTTCCGCATCCGCGCAGAGTTTTTCCATTCGGTCGTCTGTCAGCGTCCGGAGCGTCGCCCAGATTTCCGCATCTGCCGGAGAGATGCCGAAGGCCGCTTCACCCATCACGGCATGGGTGATTGTCACCATCGAAAAATCGGGTTGCGGTGGAAAGCCGGAACCGAGATCGGTCAAAGCCGGCATCAACTCAGATATCGCCCGCATCGGCGAGACGCCATGCTCCGGTGAGGAGGCGTGCGCGGTCTTGCCGGAGAAGCGGATTTTGATGCCGCGTGATGCGCAGTTGACCGGCCCTTCCACCACGCTGACATGGCCGAATGGCAGGCCTGGAAGATTGTGAAGAGAAAAGGAATAATCCGGCTTCATCTCGCCAAAGCGCGGATCGGCGATGACGGCGGCCGCGCCCGCACCTGTCTCTTCTGCCGGTTGGTAGAGCAGTACGACGCTGCCGGTTTCCGGGCGCTTTCTGGAAAGTCCGAGTGCAAGCGCCGTTAGAATGGTGGAATGACCGTCATGGCCGCAAAGATGGCCCTTACCATCGGTGCCGGAGCGGTATTCGGCGTCGGTTTTTTCCTGAATGGGCAGAGCGTCGAGTTCCGAGCGGATGAGGACTACCGGACCGCTTTTGCCGCTGTCATAGACCGCTGCCACGCCATGAACACCCAGATCGGTGAACATCCGATCCGGTTTTGCCTGCTCGAGGAAATCGCGAATACGCCGCGCTGTTTCCTTCTCCTCGCCGGAAATTTCCGGATGGCGGTGCAGCTCATGGCGCAGCTCGATGAGGTCAAGCATATCCTTGTTGGTCAGAAACATAAAAAACCCTTGCAAGTCGTCCGGCCGATTTTTTCTGCCGCAACTTACAGGTCATTACGTTCAATGCAAAACCTTTGGCGGACGCCAGCGCTTGCCCGTCGATTTTGGCCTGGCGCTCAGCGTGATGACATCGGCAGGCAGCGGAATCCTGGCCTTTCCCAGTTCCAGCCGGGCAAGGGCTGCGCGCGCCTTTTCGGCATATTCCAGATGCGTAGCGTCGTCAGAATGGTAATGCTGCAATCTGTCGAGGATTTCGGCGCCTTCCATCGTTCTTTCGGCCGCAATCAGCGCCACGGCGCACTTGTAGAGCGCCTCGCGGTGGAAGGGGGCGCGATTGGTCACCTGACGGAATGCTTCGGACGCCTCGTGATATTGCCGTTGCGCCAACCGCGCTTCGCCTATGCGCATCCACAGCAGAACCGGGTCCTGACCGCTGCCGAGGAGACCGAGGAAAGCGATTTCCGCTTCGCGGAATTCACCGCGGTCGAAGGTCAGATTGGCCAGCCCGAATTGTGCGCCAAGGTGATCGGGCGCGGCTGCCAGCACCTGGGAAAAGGCGATGTTGGCGGCCGCCTTCTTGCCCGTCTTGTAAAGTTTGAGACCCTCTTCGTAGACGAAGCGTATGCTGCGCGGGTGGAGCTTGCCACCGAGATTGTCGCCCGAGCGGGTGCGGAACAGCGTGCAACTGAGCTTGTGCTCCTCCGGGCCGAAGAAATATTTGTACGGCTCGTTGCCTCGCAGGAAATCATAAGTCTTGAAACCCTGTTCGATCGCTCTGCGGATGCAGTGTCCGTGCAGCACGAGGCCGGGTGAGGGGGTCTTCCAGTTCTCGTCACGACCGGTAATGTAGAACAATACCGACTTTTTCTGCCGGTCGATGATGTTGGCAAGCGCGCCGAGCGGCTGGTCGCCGAACCACAGGACCGGCACTTCCAGATCGCCGCGTATATAGACATCCATCAGCATTTGCCGTGTTGCGCCGATCAACAGTTCGGTGCGCTCCTTGCCCTTGTGGGGCGCCCAGCGGATGCGCCAGAAATCGAACAGGATGCCCATGTCCCGCTTGATTGTTTCTCTCGTTGCGAAGGTGATGCGGTATTCGTCACCGCCTTCCACCTTCCTCATGAAGCGGCGGAGCTTTTGCCGGGACTGGCTGCTCATATGGCTATCGAGATAGGAGTCGAACGTGTCCGGCAGGGCCACGACCGGGCAGATGCAATTGTTGATGTTATAGGGGTTGGTCGGCATGTTGTCGCGGAACATGACGAGCGGTCCCTGAAGCGCGCGGATCATCGCGTCGCGCCGCTCCGGTGGGCCGGAAAGATAGTCGAGCTTGAGTTCGGTCCAGTTCTGCTGCCGAATATAGGAACAGAAACCGGCAACCGCGTTATTTTCATATTCCGGCAGGGTAATGAAGCCGGTGTAATCCGCCGCGGCATTGCCAGCCATGACGATGCTGTCGTGGAAGCGGCCGGTTTTCTTGTCCGGTTCGGTGACGATGCGTAGCGGAAAAAATGCCACATAGGGCGAGCCTTCGGGACGTTCCCTGAGCGCCAGGATGAACCAGCGCTTGCGGCGCGGCATATAATCCCGCAGCCAGCCCCAGGACAGGAAGTGTCGGGAATGGGGATCGGCCATGAACACCGTTTCCCAGTTTTGCCGGATCGCCTCGAAGCCGGCGTCGGTGTCGATGATGTCGATACGCATTCGTCCCCTCCCAATACGGATCACAGATTCGGGAGGTTGCATTTTATGAGCAAATGGCCGGCTTCAAATATTCCCTTCGGGTGAAAGGCCTATATCAAATGGGATTAGCCCGTGACGCGGCTCCCATTCGTGCACCGCGACAAAATAGCCCTTGTCAGCGGGTCGCAGCACTCTAACATGCGGGCTGAATGCGCGACCGGCTCAACGGTTCGCATGGCAAAGGAGTTCTTTCATGGCTGTTCCTTTTATGCTTTTGACTGGTGCGAGCCGCGGAATAGGGCATGCCACCGTCAAGCTGTTTCAGGAAAAAGGCTGGAGAATCCTGACCGTATCGCGACAACCCTTTTCGGAGGAATGCCGCTGGCCATCTGCGCGCGAAAGCCATATCCAGGCCGATCTGGAGGACCTGTCCCGCATCGACGATCTGGCCGACGAGGTGCGCTCGCGCCTGCCGGAAGGAAAGCTGGCCGCACTCGTCAACAATGCCGGAATCTCGCCGAAGGGCGAAGGCGGTAGCCGCCTTGGCGTTGCCGACACAACGGCGGAGATCTGGACGCGGGTGCTAAACGTCAATCTCGTCTCGACGGCGCTTCTTGCCCGTGCGCTTTTGCCGGAACTGGAGGCGGCAAAAGGCTGCATCGTCAACGTTACCTCCATTGTGGGCTCGCGGGTGCACCCTTTCGCGGGCGTCGCCTATGCCGCATCGAAGGCGGGACTTGCGGCGCTGACACGGGAGCTGGCGCATGAATTCGGGCCGCGCGGCGTGCGCGCCAATGCCATAGCGCCCGGCGAAATCAACACCGCCATCCTTTCACCCGGAACCGCTGAACTCGTGGAAGCGCAGGTCCCGCTCGGGCGGCTAGGCACAACGGCGGAGGTGGCGCAGACCATCTACTTCCTCTGCTCGGAGCAGTCGAGCTACATCAACGGCGCAGAAATTCTCATCAATGGCGGCCAGCACGTCTGACGCTTCAGTCCATCCAACCGAAACGGAGCCTTTATCCCATGACCATTCTGCCGAATTCCGTCGAGGCACGCGATATCGCCTACCAGATGCATCCGAACGTCAATCTGCGTAAATTCGAAAAGACCGGTGGTCTGGTCATCGAAAGTGGTGAAGGCATCTATGTGACCGACAGCAGCGGCAAGCGTTATATCGAGGCGATGGCAGGGCTTTGGTCTGTGGCGCTTGGCTTCGGTGAACAGCGACTGGTGGACGCTGCGACAAAGCAGATGCAGAAGCTGCCCTATTACCACACCTTCTCCTACAAGACGCACGGCCCGTCGGTCGATCTTGCCGAGTTGCTGATCGAGCTTGCGCCAGTGCCGATGTCGAAGGTTCATTTCACGTCTTCGGGATCGGAGGCGAACGATCTCGTTGCCAAGATGGTGTGGTATCGCTCCAATGCGCTGGGCAAAAAGGACAAGAAGAAGATCATTGGCCGCATCAAGGGTTATCATGGCGTGACGATTGCCTCTGCCTCGATCACCGGCCTGCCGCGCAACCATGAAAGCTTCGACCTGCCGCTGGACCGCATGCTGCATACGGCCTGCCCCTCCTATGTGCACTTCGGCAAGCAAGGTGAAAGCGAGGCGGATTTTACCGCGCGTATTCTGAAGGAACTCGAAGATCTGATCCTCAGCGAAGGCCCGGAAACCGTTGCCGCCTTCTGGGGCGAGCCGGTGATGGGTGCCGGCGGGGTTCTTCTGCCGCCTGAAGGTTATTGGGAAGGTGTGCAGGCGATCCTGAAGAAATACGACATTCTGCTTGTCGTGGACGAGGTCATCTGCGGGTTCGGCCGCACCGGCAAGATGTTCGCCTGCGAGACCTACGGCATCAAGCCGGATGTGCTTGTTGTTTCCAAGCAGATATCCTCATCCTACATGCCGCTGTCGGCGATCATCATGAATGACGGTTTCTACCAGCCGATCGCCGACGAATCCGACCGGATCGGCTCCTTCGGCCATGGTTATACCGCCTCCGGCCACCCGGTCGCGACGGCCGTCGGTCTCGAAAACCTGAAGATTATTCAGGAGCGCGATCTGGTCGGTAATGTCGCGAGGCTGGAAGGCAAGTTCCTCGATCATCTGAAAGCGCTTTCCGACCATCCGCTGGTGCATTCCTCGCGCGGCGTCGGTCTTCTTGGCGCGCTGGAGATAAAGCCGTGGGAAGGTACGAAGCCGGGCGATGCGACGCTCGCCATTGCCGCCGGCATTGAGGATGAGGGCGTGATCACTCGCCCGATCGGCGAATCGATCTGCTTCTGCCCACCGCTGATCATCACGGCCGAGCAGCTTGATGAGCTGTTCGCCGGCGTTAAGCGGGGACTGGACAAGGTTGCGGCCGCACGCGCCTGATGACTTTGCGAATGTCCTGGCCGGTTCGTCCGGCCGGGCACCGCTGTCAGCTTGCCTTATCCCCGGTATGCCACAAGCACCGCGCCGCAGGCGATTAGCACCACACCCAGCCAGTTTGGCAGCGACAGCCGTTCCCCTAGAAACAGAACCGCGAAGACGGCGACGAACACGACACTGAGCTTGTCGATAGGGGCGACGCGGGCGGCATCGCCGATTTTCAGCGCCCGGAAGTAACATATCCAAGATGCGCCGGTCGCCAGCCCCGAAAGCACGAGAAAGGCCCAGGTCCGCGCCGAAATGGTGGAGGGCTGCTGCCAGTTGCCGGTAACATAAACCATCAGGCCAGCGGCAGCGAGAATGACGATGGTGCGTATGAAGGTGGCGAAATCGGAATTGACGTTTTCGATGCCGATTTTCGCAAAAATCGCGGTCAATGCCGCAAAGGCCGCCGATAGCAGCGCCCAGAATTGCCAGGCCAGAAACAGGTTCTTCATAAGGGCCTACTCCGTTTTTCGCATTCGTTCTCGCTCGATCTGGCCTATAACATCCGCACGGCGATAAAAACCGTTTTCGACGGTTGGGAGGGCTTCAAACGATGAAAGGCCGGAGCATCGATCTGATGCGCCGGCCTTCATGCGAGAGCCTGCCCGGACAAACCGGGACAGGCTGGACCTTGGGAGGTCGTGTTATTCGGCGGGCTGAACCGCACCCGGAAGCGAATCCACATCGGCGATGCCGGTGAATTCTTCCTTGCCGCTGAGAACGCGGGCGAGCTGTTCCTGATCCAGTTCACCTTCCCAGCGGGCAACAACGATGGTGGCGACCGCATTGCCGACGAAGTTGGTAAGTGCGCGGCATTCCGACATGAAGCGGTCGATGCCGAGGATGAGCGCCATGCCGGCAACCGGAACCGACGGCACGACGGAGAGCGTTGCGGCCAACGTGATGAAGCCAGCGCCTGTGATGCCGGCAGCACCCTTGGAGGAGAGCATGGCCACGAGCAGCAGAAGGATCTGTTCGCCGAAGGAGAGGTGGATGCCGGTCGCCTGTGCGATGAACAGGGCAGCCAGCGTCATGTAGATGTTTGTGCCGTCGAGGTTGAAGGAATAACCGGTGGGGATGACGAGACCGACGACAGAGCGCTTGCAGCCCGCCTTTTCCATCTTGCTCATCAGGCCCGGCAGGGCGGCTTCAGAAGACGAGGTGCCGAGAACCAGCAGCAGTTCTTCCTTGATGTAGCGGATAAGCGCGACGATCGAGAAGCCGTTATAGCGGCAGACGGCGCCGAGGACCACGAACACGAACAGTGCTGATGTGACGTAGAAGGTGCCGATCAGCATCGCGAGGTTGGTGACGGACGAGATGCCGTATTTGCCGATGGTGAATGCCATGGCGCCGAAGGCACCGATGGGGGCGGCCTTCATCAGTATCGCGACCAGCTTGAAGATCGGATACATCATGGCATGCATGAAATCGGTGACGGGCTTGCCCTTTTCGCCGACGATACCGAGCGCGATGCCGAACAGCACGGAGAAGAACAGCACCTGCAGGATATCACCGCTGGCAAATGCGCCGACGATGGTGGTCGGGATGATGTTCATCAGGAAGCCGGTGATGGTCTGCTCATGGGCCTTGTCGGCGTAGGTCGCTACGGCCTTGGCATCCAGCGTGGCCGGATCGATATTCATGCCGGCACCCGGCTGCACAGTGTTGGCGACGATGAGGCCGACAATGAGCGCAAGGGTGGAGAACACGAGGAAGTAGATCATGGCCTTGCCGGCCACGCGTCCAACCTTCTTCATGTCGTTCATGCCGGCGATGCCGGTTGCGACAGTGAGGAAGATGACGGGAGCGATGATCATCTTGACGAGACGGATAAAGCCGTCGCCGAGCGGCTTCAGCTGTTCGCCAAAGGCCGGATAGAAATGGCCAAGCGCGATACCGGCGATAATGGCGACCAGAACCTGGAAATACAGGTGCTTGTAGAATGGCTGCTTGGCGTGGCCTGCCGCCACGGTTGTTGTATCGATCATGTTTTTTCCTCCTCGGCCTCACCCTGCCTTAATTGGCCTCCCGGGATCGCCGTGTCGTTGACGGCTTCGCGCCGATTGAGGAGTCATGTGCAATAGGCATGCCAGACTTGCTTATTTGGTGTAACTGGCTGATTTAAAAAGTACTTTCTATTGACGCGGTATCAGCTCGCCGGCGTATGTGCGGATATCCGGACAAAACCTCTTGCGGTCTGTGTGTAAATCCGCACAATTGTCGCATGACCCAAGAAGATCAGGCCTCTCATTCCCAGGCACGACGGCGCGCTCAATGGCTGGCGTTGGCGGGCTTGTGGCTGCTCGTCAGCCTGGGAGTTCTGTTGGTTGCCGATGACTTTGCGCGAAACCAGGCAATACGCACCGCCGCGTCCGAGGCCTCCACCGATGCCGAACTCAAGATCGCGCTTCTGAATGTTGCGCTGGAGCGGCCGCGCGCCATTCCGCTGGTTCTGTCCGGCGACCCCGACCTTGCGATTGCGCTGGATGGCGGTGGCGCGCCTGCCATTGACCGGCTGAACCGCAAGCTGGAGGGGCTGATCGAAGGTACGCAGTCCTCTGTCATCTATGTGACCGGACCGACCGGCTTGACAATTGCCTCGAGTAACTGGCGACAGGCCGACAGCTTCGTCGGCTCCAATTATGCCTTCCGCGAGTATTTTCAGGCGGCGATGAATACCGGCATGTCCGAACATTATGCGCTTGGCAATGTCAGCCGCCGGCCGGGCCTTTATATCTCGCGCCGCATCGATGCCGCAGACGGTCGGCCGCTCGGCGTCGTCATCGCCAAGGTGGAGTTCAACCGTCTGGAGGCGGATTGGAACATCGGCGGCAAACCGGTCTATGTGGTTGACAGGAACGGCGTCGTGCTGATGACGAGCGTGCCGGATTGGCGCTTCAAGACCGTAGCGCCGATTGACGAGGCGCGACGCAAAGCCATTTCCGAAAGCCTGCAATTCGGTAACGAGGCGCTTACGACGCTGCCGTTCCGGATGGCGCGACTCTCGAGCGACGGCGTTCCGCTCATCCGTGTCGATGACCCGGCAAGTGAGCGCGGCGATTATCTGCGGTTGGAAACGCCGGTGCCGACGACCTCATGGACACTGCATTATCTGCAGCCGGTGGCACCGGCGCTGAACGCCGCCATTCGCGAGGGCAGGGTGGTGGCGCTGGCAACGCTGATGCCGCTGATGGCGCTTTCGGCTCTGTGGCTGTGGCGCAGGCACAAGGCGCTGAGGGAAAAGGAAGAGGAGCAGCGCGCCCGCACCGAGCTGGAAATGAAGGTGCAGGAGCGCACCCGTGATCTGACAAGGACCCGCGACCATCTTCAGGCGGAAATTGCCCTGCACGAAAAGACGACAGGTGAATTGCGCAACGTGCAGCACGAGCTGGTGCAGGCCAACCGTCTCTCCATTCTAGGGCAGGTGGCGGCGGGCGTTGCCCACGAAATCAACCAGCCGGTAGCGACGATCCGCGCCTTTGCCGACAATGCCCGCACCCTGCTGAAACGCGACCGCATGGCGGAGGCCAACGAAAATCTCGAAAACATCGCGGCATTGACCGATCGCATCGGCACGATTACCGGCGACCTGAAGATATTGGCGCGCAAGGGCCGCACCGCTGCCGAACCGGTCAGTCTCAAGCTGGTCATCGAAGGCGCGGTGATGCTGTTGCGCAGTCGTTTTTCCGGACAGATGGATGCACTTGATATCGTGTTGCCGGATCAGGACCTGAAGGTGCTTGGCAGCCGCATCCGGCTCGAGCAAATTCTCATCAACCTTCTGCAAAACGCACTGGAAGCCACTGAAGCGATTGATGCGGCGCGTGTCGAGGTGCGGGTGCGGGAGGAAGGGGAGATGGTCTTGCTTTCGGTCAGCGACAATGGGACCGGCATTCCCGAAGCGATCCGCGCCCAACTTTTTTCGCCCTTTAATACATCCAAGGAAAGCGGCCTAGGCCTTGGTCTCGTCATCTCCAACGATATCGCCTCCGACTATGGCGGGCGGATTGAGGTAACGAGCAGCGAGGCAGGCACGTCTTTTTCCGTATATCTGAAGCGAGCATGACATGATGGCAGGTGGAACCATATTTCTGGTGGATGACGACTCCCAGCTGCGCAAGGCGATGGTGCAGACGTTGGAACTCGACGGATTGCCCGTGGCCTCCTTTTCCCGCGCCGAACAGGCACTTGCGGCGCTCAACGAGGATTTCGACGGCGTCGTCATCACCGATGTGCGCATGCCCGGCATGACCGGGCTTGAGTTCTTCGACCATGTCCGCAGGATCGATGCCGACCTGCCTGTTATCCTCATCACCGGCCACGGTGATGTGCCGATGGCGGTCGATGCCCTGCACAACGGCGCCTATGATTTCATCGCCAAACCATTCCCCGCCGAACGCATGGTTGAAAGCGCCCGCCGCGCGCTGGAAAAGCGCCGCCTCGTGCTGGAAAACCGCGCGCTTCGCCGGGCGAGTGCTCAAGCCGAGGACGATTTGCCGCTGATTGGCCAGACGCCCGCCATGGAACGCCTGCGCACCACGCTCCGGCACATTGCTGATACGGATGTAGACGTGCTGGTGGCAGGTGAGACGGGCAGCGGCAAGGAAGTGGTGGCAACGGCGCTGCATCGCTGGAGCAAGAAGCGATCCAGGGGCAATTTTGTGGCGCTGAATTGCGGTGCGCTGCCGGAAACGGTGATCGAAAGCGAGCTTTTCGGCCATGAGCCGGGTGCTTTCACCGGTGCGCAGAAAAAACGCGTTGGTCGCATCGAACATTCAAGCGGCGGCACGCTGTTTCTCGACGAGATCGAAAGCATGCCGCTTGCCGTACAGGTGAAGATGTTGCGCGTTCTGGAAATGCGCGAGGTCTCGCCACTCGGTTCAAATGAGGAGCGACCGGTCGATATTCGCGTGGTGGCGGCGGCGAAGGTGGATCTCGGCGACCCGGCCGAGCGTGGCACGTTTCGCGAGGACCTATATTACCGGCTGAATGTGGTGACGCTGTCGATACCGCCGCTGCGCGAACGCAAGGCGGATATTCCGCTGCTGTTTTCGCACTTCGTCACCAAGGCCGCCAACCGGTTCAACATGCCGGTGCCGCAGATCAGCGCCGGCGTTTCCCGCCGCCTTAACGACTACGACTGGCCGGGCAATGTGCGCGAACTCGGGCATTTCGCTGAAAGGGTAGTATTGGGGCTGGAGATGGATGCGGCCACCACGACTGTTTCGCAATCGAGCATTCCGGCTTCCGGCACCCTGCCGGAGCGAATGGATGAAATAGAAGCGCAGATCATTCGCGAAACGCTTGTGCAATCGAATGGCGACGTGGCCGAAACCATTGCGACACTCGGCATTGCCCGCAAGACCTTTTACGACAAGCTGCAACGTCACGGCATCAACCGGGCGGATTATGTGAAAAACGGCGCTGCTTGAGGTGCCGCAGGATCTGGGGTGACACTTAATGAAAAGCCGCGGACGTTTCCGTCCGCGGCCTGATTATTAACAGCGATAACTGCGCAGACGTTGTCCCCGATCAACCCGCTACGCAGAAATGACGCTGGCCGTCGTTGCCGACATAGGTGCCGGAGCGGCCGTTGAAGCTGCGATAACGTTGCGAGCAATAGTCGTACCAAGCATTCGTCCATGGCTCGATGGTGCGGTAGGTACGGCGTTGCTGGTAGTAGCCGGAATTATTGTCATAGACCGGTTGGGCACGGTAAACCGGTGCCGGACGATAGACCGGCGCGGGTCGATAAACGGGCTGCGGCTGTGGCTGATAATAGCGGTAGTCCGGCTCTTCGTACACATAGCTCGGTTCATAGCGACGCGGCGGGTCGATATAGACGCGCTCGTCGTCTACCGGTGCCGGGCGGGAAAGGGCTGAGCCAACGGCGACACCGGCGGCAAGG
Source organism: Agrobacterium sp. K11 (assembly GCF_059429395.1). Classification (NCBI taxonomy): domain Bacteria; kingdom Pseudomonadati; phylum Pseudomonadota; class Alphaproteobacteria; order Hyphomicrobiales; family Rhizobiaceae; genus Agrobacterium; species Agrobacterium sp. K11. Next base: position 315,496 of record NZ_JCAHRB010000002.1, read on the forward strand.
CCGAGCACGCCACCCAGAATAGCGGCATCGCGACGGTCGCGGCGGCCCCAGTCATCGGCGGATGCGCTGTTGAAGGGCACGATGGTGGCGGCGGCGACGGCGATAGCCAGAACGGTTTTAGCTGCAAAGGACGACATGATCTTCTTCCATCCGGATGGCAGGGCGCTGCCAGTTGCAAATTCGATGGTTAAAGAAATATAGCGCGCCTGCTGAACGGGCGCTGAATGAATTGTGGCGGCTGGCGACAGCTCGCAATTCCTGTTTGCGCAAGCCGCGCTTCGCGCTAGAACTCAAGTTCAAACAGGACAATTCCATGAGCCTTGCCCATATAACCGTCAATTCCGATTCATCCCACGAAGACCGTGCCCAGGCTATTCGAGATACGCTGCGCGACGCCATTGTCGACCGACGGCTTGCCCCGGGAACGAAGCTGTCGGAATCGGAAGTGGGAACGCTGTTCGATGTCAGCCGCACGGTGGTGCGGGCGGCTCTTCAGATGCTGGCTTACGAAGGACTGGTCAAGGCCGAGCGCAACCGCGGCGCTTTTGTCTCCAATCCCACACCGGACGAAGCGCGGCAGGTTTTTGCTTCGCGCCGGCTGATCGAGCCCGGCGTTCTGGACGCCGCAATCGAAAAGATCACGCCTGCGGCGGTGAAGCAGCTGAGAGAGCATCTGGTTCAGGAAAGCCGCCACCAGCATGAGCGCGGCCCGCACGCCAGGCGCGCGGAAATCAAGGCATCAGGCGATTTCCACCTGATGCTGGCCTCGCTTGCCGGCAATGCCATCCTCGAAAAATTCATGGACGAACTGGTCGCCCGCTCGTCGCTGGTTATCGCGCTCTACGGGCGCTCGGGCGTTTCAAGCTGCGGCCACAACGATCATGCCGACCTGCTCGATGCACTGGAGGCGAAGGATGCGGCAAAGGCCCGTGCCTTGATGCTGCAGCACCTCGATCACATCGAGGCCGATCTCGACCTTCGCATGAAGGAAGGATTGGCGCTGAAGGATGCACTGGCACTTTGAGCGGCCACCATCCCCGCCTTTCAGACGGGGATAAGCGCCATGTCGCACTTCAGGCTGCGTAACGGCTGAGTGCCAGATCGTGCGTGTCTATCTCGGGCTTGTTCCCGCTGATGAGATCGGCAAGCACACGGGCCGAGCCGCAGGACATGGTCCAGCCAAGCGTACCGTGGCCGGTGTTGAGATAAAGATTGCTGTAGCGGGTGGCGCCGATGACAGGCGTACCATCCGGCGTCATCGGGCGCAGGCCGCACCAGAATTTCGCCTGGCTCTGGTCACCTGCGCCGCCGAACAGGTCTTCCACCGAATGGGCCAGAGTTTCCTGTCTTGCTGCGGGCAGATCCTTGCTGAAACCGGCGATTTCCGCCATGCCACCGGCGCGGATGCGCGAGCCGAGCCGGGTGATCGCCACCTTGAACGTTTCGTCCATCACGGTCGAAACGGGCGCGCGTTCCTCCTTCACGATCGGAACCGTGATGGAGTAGCCCTTGACCGGGTAAACCGGCAGGGTAAGGCCGAGCTGGCGGACGAATTGCGGGGAATAGCTGCCCAGTGCGGCGACGAAAATATCGGCTTCCACCAGCCCCTTGGTGGTCTCCACGGCCTTGATACGGCCTGCCTCTACGATGGGGCGCATGATGCCGGTATCGTAGATGAAGGTGACTCCCGCCTCTTCAGCCATGCGCGCAAGTTCGGTGGTGAACATGAAGCAGTCGCCGGTTTCATCACCGGGCAGGCGCAGGCCGCCGACGATCTTTTCCCTGGAAGGAGAAAGGCCGGGCTCGATGGCGGCGCAGCCTTCGCGGTCGAGAATTTCGAAAGGCACGCCACCTGCCGTCAGCACGTCCACATCCTTGCCGATGGCGTCGAACTGCTTCTGGGTGCGGAAAACCTCCAGTGTGCCCTGCATGCGCTGGTCGTATTCTATCCCGGTTTCGTCGCGCAGCGCCATCAGGCAATCGCGGCTATATTCGGCAATGCGCACCATGCGGCTCTTGTTGATGGCATAACGCGCCGATGTGCAATTGCGCAGCATCTGGCTCATCCAGCGCCACGCCGCCGGATCGGCGGTCGGGCGGATGATGAGCGGGGCATGCTTCATGAACAGCCATTTCATGGCCTTCATCGGAATGCCGGGCGCGGCCCATGGCGAGGAATAGCCGGGGGAAACCTCGCCGGCATTGGCAAAGCTGGTTTCAAGTGCTGCCGCCGGCTGGCGGTCGATCACCGTCACCTTGTGTCCGGCTTTGGCCAGATACCAGGCGGAGGTCACGCCGACGACGCCGGCTCCGAGGATAGTGACGTTCATGATCGTCTCACTTATGGCTGACAGATGTTGAAGCGACGGCCGGGGTTTCGCCCGGCTGAATATAATTGCGGCGGTAACGGCGTCCGAGGCCGGTCAGGATTTCATAGGCGATCGTGCCCGCATCCTCGGCAATGTCTTCCAGCGTCTGGTCAGGCCCGATCATCTGCACGAAGCTGCCTTGCGTCAATGTTCCCAAGGGCAGGGCGGATATGTCGAGAATGATGCTGTCCATTGAAACTCGACCAGCAATGGGCAGGCGAACGCCATTGTACCATGCCGCACCGCGATTGCTGAGCGATCGCGGCAGGCCATCGGCATAACCAGCCGCGATCGTCGCAAGCCGCGTCGGCCCGGCCGCTTCGAAAGAGCCACCATAACCGACCAGCGATCCGGCGGGAACTTCGCGGGTCTGAATAACGGCGACATCAAGCCGGACGACCGGTTTCATCGGGTTGGGACGGGTAACGGAGGGCGCGCCGCCATAAAGCGCAATGCCGGGGCGTAGCAGGGAGTTGTGATAGTCGTTGCCCAGAAAGATGCCGCCGGAATTGGAAAAACAGACGGATACATCAGGAAAAGCTGCAGCGGCTTTTCGCATCACAGAGAGTTGGGCGGCATTGGAGAGGTGATCCGGCTCGTCGGCGCAGGCGAGGTGGCTCATCACGAAGGCGATGTCGATACCATCAAGCAGTTGCGGCCGGGAGGCGAGGACTTCAAGCTCCTCGGGAGAGAGGCCGAGACGGCACATGCCGGTATCGATCTGCACTGCGGCGGGTAACGTCTTGCCAAGATTTTTGGCGTGGGCCGCCCATTGGGCGATCTGCTCGAGCGAATTCAGAACCGGTGTGACGGCCATGGCCGCGCAGGAGGTTTCGTTACCGGGCTGAAGCCCGTTGAGGACGAAAATCCGCGCTTCCGCTGAAAGACGCAGCCGGAGCGCCAGCGCTTCATCGATATGGGCGACGAAGAAATTCCGGCAGCCCGCTTCAAACAGCACCTGCGAGACGATATCCGCGCCGAGGCCGTATGCGTCAGCCTTGACGACCGCTGCCGTCTGCGATGTGGGTGCCATTGCCGCAAGCGCGAGATAATTATCGCGCAATGCGCCAAGATCGATGGTCAGATGGCCGCTTGCACCACCCGCTGCCTGCTGGCGGCTGATCTGCATGTCCATGGTCGTTCACCCTCATTTTTATCATATGAGAGTATTGCAACGATTGTCGAATTTCTTGGCTATTGTTCGAATAAGATGCGATAAAAATCAAATCTACGCAACTTTCATTGTCATATTGGAATTTTCTATGTCGTCACTCGACGCGACCGACCGGCACATCATCCGCCTGCTCCGGCTCAATGCCCGCATCAGCAATGCGAAACTTGCTGCGGAAGTCGGCCTTTCGGCCTCCGCCTGCCTTCGCCGGGTCGATATTCTGGAACGGGAGGGTATCATCCGGGGCTACACGGCGCTGACCAGCGGCCTTGCCGGCGGCGAGGTGATCTCGGTCATCGTGCAGATCACGCTCGACCGCCAGACGGAGGATTTTCTCAACAGGTTTGAGAACGCGGTGCGGCGTTATCCAGAAATCCGCGAATGTTACCTGATGACGGGCGGGTCGGATTATTTCCTGCGATGTGAGGCGGAAAGTGCGGGCGATTTCGAGCGCATCCATAAGGAGATTCTGTCGAAGCTGCCGGGTGTTTCGCGGATTCATTCGAGTTTTGCGATCAGGAATGTGCTGGCGACGCCGAAGGCGCGGTGAAGGCGGATGCGCAGAGCGTGGGGCTCACCCCCCTCTGTCCTGCCGGACATCTCCCCCTCAAGGGGGGAGATCGGGTGAGGTTTTCGCCTCGGTCCCCATTAACGTCGGTATCGCGATCTCGTCCGCCAACTAAAACGCCCGGGGCAGGCCACTTGTCGATCTCCCCCCTTGAGGGGGAGATGTCCGGCAGGACAGAGGGGGTAAGCCCTACGCTCCACTCTAACCTTCACCCCCACCATCGATAAAAATGATGCACCGGTCCCCGACCGTGCCCGACGGCAAGCCCCCGACCAGCGTCAAGCGCTCCATTCAGATAGTCCTTCGCAAGACCAACCGCCTCCGCCAGGTTATGCCCCATGGCCAGATGCGCGGTGATCGCCGCCGCCAGCGTGCAGCCGGTCCCATGGTCGTTTTTCGTGTCCACTCGCATAGCGGAAAGCGCCTGCACGGTGCCGTCTGCAAACAGATAATCCGTACTCTGCGGCCCGTCGCCATGGCCGCCCTTGATGAGCACGGCTTTCGCGCCCGCCTTCAGGATCATCTCGGCCTGACGGGTGATCGCCGCCTCGGTGTCTGCAATCGGCAACCCGGTGAGAAGCGCTGCTTCAGGCAGGTTCGGCGTGACGATGGTGGCGAGCGGCAGCAGGTCGCGCTGCAGTGTCTCGATCGCATCCGCATGCAACAGACGGTCGCCGGAGGTCGCAACCATCACGGGGTCGAGCACCACCGGCTGGGGCTGCTGCCGAAGCCTTGCAGCTATGGCCGCGATGGTTTCGATCCGCGATACCATGCCGATCTTCACCGCATTGACGGCAAGATCGGAAAAAACAGCGTCCATCTGCGCGACGATGGTGGCGACGGAAATATCCTCCACTGCCGTCACACCTTTGGTGTTCTGGGCGGTGATGGCGGTGATGACGCTGGCGGCATAGGCGCCGAGTGCCGAAAAAGTCTTGATGTCGGCCTGAATGCCCGCGCCGCCGCCGCTGTCTGAGCCGGCGATGGTCAATGCGATTGCTGTCATGACTGTCTCGCTTTCAGCGCTGCATCGACTGCCGCGCGGAAGTCCCTGGTTGTGCTGGCAATATCGCCTGCGCGGAAGATTGCAGAAATGACGGCGACACCATCCGCACCGGCAGCGATGACGTTCGGCACGCGGGCAAGATCGATACCGGCGATGGCGCCCACCGGCATGCCCGGCCGCAATTCGCGGAGCAGAGTGCGGAGCGTCGTAAAGCCGTCAAGGCCGACAGGCTTGTCTGGATTTACCTTGGAAACGGTTTCGAACACGCCACCAATGCAGGCGTAATCGGCGGGCATGGAGGCCGCCCGCTCGGCATCGGCGCGGTTCTTGACGGTGAGGCCGATGATCGCCTTATCTCCAAGGATGCGTCTGGCGGTTTTGGCATCCATATCATCGGCGCCGAGATGCACCCCGTCCGCGCCAGAGGCGAGCGCCACATCCACCCGGTCGTTGATGACCAGCGGCACGCCCGTGCCGGCAATGGCTTCGCGAATTGCGCTGGCGTTTTCGATCATCTCCCGCGTGGAGGCGTGTTTGTCGCGATATTGCAGAATGGTCGCGCCGTTGAGTGTGGCCGCCAGAGCAAGCTCGCCCAAGGGCGCAACATCGCCGAGGCTCGCATCGACCAGCGCGTTGAGACGGTAATCAACCTTGTTCATGCTCAATCCTCGCATGGTTTCTTATGTCTTCGCCGGAAATTTCTGAAAGAACATCCAGAAATGCCGGCTCGAATGTGCCGGGACCTTTGGCGTTTTTCGCTGCCAGTTCGGCTGCGACACCCGTGATGGCGAGGGCGGCGGCGGCGGCCGTCAGTGCGTCTTTTTCCACCGCCATGAAGGCGGCGATGACGCCACCCGATAGGCAACCCGTGCCTGTCACCTTCGCCATCCACGGGTGACCGTTGACGATTCTGACGCTCCTTGTGGCATCGCGCAGGTTATCGACAGGTCCGGTCTCTATCCTGATGGCGTTCGGAACAGCACCGATCAGGCTCATCTCAGCGCTGTTGCCGCGCACGATGGTGGGTCCAAGCGAGATCAGGTCACGCGCGAACGCCAGTCGCGATGGCGAATAGTCGCAATGCACGGGGTCCAGAATCCACGGCTTGCCAGCCGCGCGGGCGATCTCGACGGCAAATCGAATGACTTTTCGCCGGTCGGCGTCGAGCGTGCCGAGATTGATCGTCACCGCATCGGCTTTCGTGACGAAAGCACCGATTTCTTCGAGTGAGGTTGTCATCGAGGGTATGCCGCCGACAACGGTAATGCCGTCCGCGGTGAATTTCTGTACCACTGTGTTCATCAGGCAATGCACGCGCGGGCGCGTCTGCCTTACCCTTTCGAGGATCTCTGCGGCCTTCGCCGCAGTCGGAAAACTGTTTGCCATGGTTATTGCAACTCCACGGCAATGTCTTCCGCCGCCGGCGCCTGCTTGATCAGTTGCATGTCTTGCATGAAGGTGCCGAAGCGTGTGTAGCGGGCGCGATCGAGTGCGGCTGGACGTTTGGCGAAACGCGGCAGCGTATCGAAAAACGCCTGTTTGTTCAGCGCGTCGTCAAGGTTCGGATAGGCCTTGATGAAAAGCTGCCAGGATTCTTGCGGGTGGTTGGTGATGAAAATCGCCGCCTGCTCAACGGCCGAGAGAAAACGCGGCAGGCGGCTATCTTTCACGAGATCTCGATGGGTGACGAATATGAGCTCGTCATAGGCGGGCACGCCATGTTCCTCGGGGAAGAACGAGCGGCCTTCGTGGCCTTCAAGCTTCATCTGCGTCAGTTCGAAATTGCGGAAACCGCCAAGCGTGGCATCGACCTTGCCGGCGATCAGGGATGGCGAGAGTGAGAAATTGACGTTGACCAGTTCAACATCGTCCTTTGTCAGTCCCTCCTTCTCCAGCATGCGCTTCAGCATCGCATCCTCGAAACCGGAAACCGAGAAGCCGACCTTCTTGCCTTTCAGGTCCTTCAGGCTCTTGATCGGCCCGTCGGCCAGAACGGTGACGGTGTTCAGCGGGGTTTCCACCAGCGTGCCGAAACGGACGAGCGGCAGCCCTGCATCGTGGTCGAGATAGAGGTTCGGCTGATAGTGTACACCGATATCGGCCTGCTTTGCCGAGACCAGACGCGGTACGGCGGATGGGTCTGCGGGCGGAACCAGCTCAACGTCCAGCCCGGCATCTGCGAACAGGCCGCGTTCCTTGGCGATCACCATCGGAGCGTGGTCCGGGTTCACGAACCATTCCAGCAACACGGTAAGCTTGTCGGCCGCCTGCGATTGCACGGGCGCAAACACGCTTGCTGCCGCGACGACGAGGGAAAGAAGAGTTCGTTTCATGGTGCCGAAAGTCTCCGCAAATATTTGAAAGGAATGACGTGGTCTGTTTCTTTGGCCCAGGGGGCGAGGTTGGCCGTTGCCCGGTCGACGACAAGCCGCAGCAGCACCGCCATGACGGCGAGAATAGTCATGGCGGCGAACATTGTGTCGGTCTGCATGCGGGCATTGGACTGGATCATGACAAAACCGAGCCCGGCGGAGGCGCCCACCCATTCGCCAATGACCGCGCCGAGCGGGGCGAGCGGAGCTGCGACCCTCAGCCCGGAAATGAGTGCGGGAAGCGCCAGCGGCACACGCAGCCGGGTGAGGATTTGCCAGTGGCTCGCCTCCGTCAGCGAGGCGGCATCGAGGATTGTCCGATCCGTGCGGTTGAGGCCGTCGGTGAAGGCTGAAGCGACGGGAAAAAAGATGATGATCGCCGTCATGACAACTTTCGAGGCCATGCCGAAACCGAACCAGAGTACGAGAATAGGGGCCAGCACGAAGACCGGAAATGCCTGCAACACGAGAACCATGGGCCAGACGAGGCGGCCAAAACGCGGGACGGCGGCAATCGTAAAGGCAACGAGAATGCCGGCGGCAATGCCAGCCGCAAGCCCGACAGCCATTTCACCTGATGTCACCATGGCCTGTCCGAACAGGAAGGCTGGCTGGCGCAGGAGTGCTGCGGCAACATCGGCGGGCGAGGGCAGGATGTAGCGGGGCGGTGCAAACAGCCAGATGCCCAGCTGCCAGACAATCAGAATAAGAACGACGCCCTTCAGCGCATGGGAGGCACGCATCGGCCGGGACTCAGACGCAGCCGTACCGTATACGAAGGGAAGGATGTTTCATCATCATCGTTCGGTCTCCAGCTGTGGCGATCACGGAGATCCGGGCAAAGCGGAGAAGAGAAAGGGCAGTAACGCAAACGCGCTACAGTTTCCGTTCCTACGCCGGCATGACCCGGATCAGGTTCAAGGGTCCGGCTCATCGCCATCTCAGCACCGTCAGGTGCTCCCCTCGGAAGAGACTGTTTTGCTAGGAGGGTTTTGAAGTAATGTCAACTTTGAAAGTTAACGAGAATATTGGCGAATTTGCCGCGAACATATTAGTTATTGATTATATTAAGTTTATCAAAAATTAGTTATTTATTGAAACCGCTTTTCAATTCCGCTGTATTAGCTTCAGCTCCCAGATTGGTTGGGGGCGAACTTGAAAAACTTCTGGCGAGAGAAATCTGGAAATTTTGGCATTCTGACCGCGCTGCTCATGGTGCCTCTGTGCGGGGCTGCCGGTGTGGCGCTCGATATTACGCGCGGCATGTCGGTCAAAGCCGATCTGCAGCAGGCAGCGGATTCCGCGGCTCTGGCGGCAGTCGCCGATATGTCCGCAAGTGTTCAGGCGGCAAAGAAGATGTCGGGGGACGGTGTCATTCCCGTCGGCAATGAAGAAGCCCGGGCATTCTTCGATGGCAATCAGCGCGGCGACGCGGACTACACCATTACCTCGGTCGATGTTTCGGTGATCAAGCACGGCAATGTGGTCGAGTCGTCCGTCAGCTTCAAGGCGTCGGTCAGCACGACCCTCTCAGGGCTTCTGGGGAAGGATTTCGTTTCGGTTGCCGGCACGGCCACGGCCAAATACGAAACGGAAACCTTCAGCGATTTCTATCTTCTGCTTGATAATACGCCCTCCATGGGAGTGGGCGCGACACCCACGGATGTTGCCACCCTGGTTGCGAATACTGGCGATAAATGCGCTTTTGCCTGCCACATCGTGAAGGACGGCGTGGCAGACCCGAACAGCTATTACTTCAAGGCCAAGAAACTCGGGGTTACGACGCGTATCGACGTGGTTGCCAAGGCAACCGCCAGCCTGATGGACACGGCAAAGTCCACGCGCAAAAGCAGCAATCAATATCGCATGGCCGTCTATACCTTCGGGGAACGGGCGGAAGATACCAAGCTGCTTGAGGTCGTTTCGCTGACATCGGATCTGGACGCAGCAAAGAAAAAAGCTGGTGAAATCAACCTGATGTCAATCCCCTATCAGGGATACAACAACGACCAGCAAACAGATTTCGACCGGGCACTGATCCAGATTGGAGATAAGGTCGGCAGTTCGGGCACGGGCGCAAGCTCGGCGAACCCGGATAAGGTTATTTTCTTTGTTTCAGACGGGGTGGGCGACAGTTACAAGCCGTCCTCCTGTACGAAAAAACTGACGGGAGGCCGCTGTCAGGAGCCGATCGACATCAAAGACTGTACGAAACTGAAGGAAAAGGGTTTTCGTATCGCGGTGCTTTATACCACCTATCTGCCGCTGCCGACGAATGACTGGTATAATAGCTGGATCAAGCCCTTTCAGGCGGAAATTGGCTCACGCATGCAGAGCTGCGCTTCCCCGGGTCTGTACTTCGAAGTCAGCCCGTCCCAGGGCATCAGCGACGCGATGACGGTGCTGTTCAAGAAAGCCATTACATCACCACGCCTGACGGGCTGATGGCCGTCTAGCTAGGCCTGTTAAAGCATCGGTTGAACGCCGCAATATCTGCGGCGTTTTTTGGAAATGGCCGGAAGGTGATGCTTCAAGCGATATTACGAAGCCGTTCAAATAACGCAGTAAAGCGCGTTTCAGCGCGGTAGAACACAGCCGGCTGGCCTATCGGAGCCTCCACGGTGATCTCGTGCCCGCCAAAATACCGCGCGCCACTCCAAAGATGCATCCATTCCCCATCGCCCGGAAGGTAAAGCGTGCGCTGCGTCTCCCCCGCCTTCCACACTGGTGCGACCAGCATGTCGGCCCCGTAGAGATAGCTGTCCTGAATGGCATAGGTCTGCCGGTCGTTCTCGTGATGCAGGAAAAGCGGGCGCTGTACCGGCAGGCCGTTTTCGGCCGCTTCAGTGGAAAGCGATTTCAGATAGGGGGCGAGTGCGACATAGATTGCCGTCATGCGGGCAAAATGGCCAAGAACGGTCTCGTCCTGATCGATCTGGAGATTGTCGCGCGGGCGATTGCCCTCATGGGTTCGCATGACAGGAGTAAAGGCTGCCATCTCCGTCCAGCGCATGATGAGTTCCGGGGTTCTGACATTGCCGAACAGGCTGGTATAACCGCCAATATCGGAATGGTGATAGGCATTACCGAGAAGACCGGAGGACAGCGCACCGCATATGACAGTGACGAGACCGTCATGGCGGGAGAAATCGACGGACTGGTCACCGCCCCACAGCAGCGGGCAGTGGGCTTGCACACCGGTAAAGCCCGCGCGCATGAAGAACAGCGCTTCGCCGGTTTTGCCGCGGCTTTCAACGGCCTTGGCGTTGACCTCTGCCCAGAGCGTCGGCCAGGCATTGTGCATCAGCTTGGCGTCGATGCCGTTCGATAGCGTGATGTCGATCGGCAGATATTCGCCGAAATCGGCCATCCAGCCGGAAAGGCCGAAATCAAGCATGTTCTTGCCGATGATCTCTTCGGAAAACCACTCGGCTGCGGCCGGATTGGTGAAATCGACCACGCCACAATCGAACTCGCCGAAATCCACGAGCGCCGTCTTGCCGTCCGCGCCGGTGGCGAAATAACCGGCCGCCTCCGCCTCCGGAAAAAGCGGGCCGTCGACGCAGAGATAGGGGTTCACGTATCCCAGAAAACGAATGCCCTGATCGGCAAGCTCGGCGATCTTCTGACGCAGATGCGGATAACGCGCCTCATTGGCCTGCCAGTCCCAGAATAGCCGGGCGCCGAAGGATGTCTGGCGAAGCCCCACCCAGTCCTCGCACCACAGGCCGGAGACCTTGGTTCCGGCAGCGCGGATTTTTTCCAGCCGGGCAAAGGAGTTGGCGCCATCCTTTAACCCGATGATCGCGCCGCTATAGACCCACCCCGGTAGTTCCGGCTGGCGTCCGAACCGCAGCGAGAGGGCGGAAACGATATCGGTGAAACGATCGCCAGTGAAAAACTCGATCCTTTCGGGGATCGCCCAGATCTCGACTTCGTGGAAATCTTCGTTGCGGAAATCGAAGACCGAATAGGCGCTGGTTTCCACATGCAGCGCATATTTGCGCGACGACAGATAGGTCGGCTGCGGGTAATTGGTGTTGTAATAATCGCCACCCGCCTTGCCGCTGACGTCAGCCTTGAAGGTGATTTCAGCGGTCTTGTCGCGGCCGACACCGGGTTCGGAGGTCCAGAGCGGAAAGCGGCGGCCGCGCATGTCGAAATAGGACATCTGTTCGCCACCGCCCCAGACATGTTCGTCCTCATCTGCGACGATCCGCAGCCACAGCCGATTGATGGTTTCATCCAGCGTCGTGACCCTGATGGCATTTCCATCCAGGGCCAGATGAAGGCGCGCGGCCTGCCCGGGTGCGGAAGACAGCGTAACGCTGTCGCCACTGACTTCGGCGTGGCGGAGCGCAGTTCGTTCGATGACATAGTCCTCGATATCGAAATTGCCGCGATACATATCCATCCGCTCCTTGCCCAAACCGGCGAAGAAAGCCGGGTTCTCAGGCGAATGAGAAAGAATGGTGTGGCTGCCAATCGCAAGCGTGAAGCCGTCTCTGGTCTTTTCGAATTGCATGACTGTACCTGTTTAACCCTTGAGACCGCCGGCGGTGAGACCGGAGACGACGCGCTCCTGAAAGATGACGATCAGGATCGCAACCGGGACGATGCCGACCACCAGCGCCGCCGAGATGACGGGCCAGGGGAAAGCGAACTCACCCTGGTAAAGCTGGATGCCGACCGGCAGCGTGCGCAGTGCCGGATTGGAATTGAAGGAGAGCGCCAGCAGGAATTCGTCCCAGGCGTTCACGAAAGCGAGAATACCGGCGGTGAAGACACCCGGCGCGCATAGCGGCACGACAACCTTGAACAGCGCACCGATGCGGGTGCAGCCATCAATCATGGCGGCGTTTTCCAGATCGCGCGGGATGCTTTCGAAGAAGGACACCAGCATCAGCGTGCAGACCGGCAGGGAGAGCACGGTGTAAGGCAGTATAAGAGCGGTCCAGCTATTGAGCAGGTTGAGCGCACGCATGATCTCGAACAGAGGCACCAGCAGCGTTACCAGCGGGAATGTAGAAACGGCGATGATGAGCGAGAGGATCAGCGCCCGGTACTTGAGATCGAGCCGCGCCAGCGCATAGGCTGCCAGCACCGAAATCAGAATTGTGAGTGCCGTGGAAAGCAGCGCGACCATGAAGCTGTTGAACAGGAAGAGGTGCAGCGGCTGGTCGGAAAAGGCCTGCATGTAATTGGCGAGCGTCGGCGCATGCGGAAACCATGTGATCGGTTTCACCGTCAGTTCCGCTTCGGTTTTCAGCGAGGTGAACAGGATCCATATTGCCGGAAACAGGCCGTTGACCAGCAATATGGAGGCCGCAATGAAGCGCAGCGGCTTGCCGGAGAAGAAGGAAGACAGACCGGAGGAGGTCGCAACGGTGCTCATGGGATCAGTCCTTCGTCCTGATAATGCGGAGATAAACGGCGGTGACGCACATGGAGAGCGCAAACATCATGACCGCCAGTGCCGAACCGTAACCGAGATCGAGGAAGGAAACGGTGTTCTGGTGAATGTACATGGCGAGCGTCGTGGTTGATGTGCCGGGGCCGCCGCCGGTCATCATGTATGGAATATCAAAAGTCTGCAGCGCCGTAATCGTACGGAAGATGAGAGCAACGACGATCGAGGGTTTTAGGAGCGGTAGCGTGATCTCGAAGAACTGCCTGAGCTTGCCGGCGCCATCCACATCGGCGGCTTCATAAAGCGAGCGCGGAATGGTTTGCAGCCCTGCAAGGATCATCAGTGCCATGAAGGAGGAGGTCTTCCAGATGATGGTCAGGCAGATGGCTGCGAAGGCCCAGTTCGGCGAGTTGAACCAGATGATGCCTTCAAAGCCCAGCCGGTTCAGCACATCGTTGACCACGCCGTATTCGTAGTGGAAAAACCACGCGAAGATGAGGCCGGCGAACGACAGAGGCAGCGCCCAAGGGATGAGCAGCGACAGGCGCATCGGCCATTGCATCGAAAACGGCAGGTTGGCGAGGAGCGCAAGGCCCAGGCCCATGAACAGCGCTCCCGGCACCGTTATCAGCGTTATCAGCACCGTATTCCAGGTCGTTTCCCAGAAAATCGGGTCATCGAGCATCGCCGTGTAGTTTTCAAAGCCGATGAATTCCGCCGGCAGGCCTGATGTCAGCGAAAGGCTGAAAAACGAGGTGTAGACGAGACGCGCCACCGGATAGACGATGATAAGCGAAAGAAGAATGGCTGCAGGCGCCAGCAAAAGCACGGCAAGCGACCGGTCACCGAGATCGAGCCACCGCGTCCAGCGCGGCTGCGGTTTCTCGTCCACCCTGACCATTGTTCTCTCCGGCATCGTCACGTCTGCCACTCCCGCAACTGAATTCACGTCATCGTCTCCCGATCAGACCGGTTAAGTCCCGGCCCGTTTGTCGCGCCGTTCAGGCGATTTTCACTGGTTCGGCCAAACAGGCCGGCAACGGCATGTCCTGCATGCCGCCCCCGGCCACAGGGCTTAGCGCAATACGCGGCGCAGACGGCTTTCCATCTGCTTTGCGCCGTCTTCCGGCGACATCACGCCCGCAAGCACGCCATTGACGGTGGTGCGGATCGTTTCGCTGACCTCGTTGTAACGCGGTGTAACCGGACGGGCCTTTGCCGTTTCAACAACCGGTAGAGCATCCGCAAACCAAGGGATGGACTTGGTCACATCAGCATCCTTGTAGAGCGAGGCATAGGTGGGCAGCAGCGCGGCATTGATGGCCATGAACTTCGAAACATCCTGGCTGGACAGATATTCCACCAGTTTCTTGGCTTCGTCCTGCTGCTTGGAATAGGCGGAAACGCCGAATTCCCAGCCGCCGAGGCACGTCGTCTGCTCTCCGCCCTTGACGGCCGGCAACCGGGCGACGCCAACCTTGTCGTTCACTTGGGATTCCTTGCCCTGAAAATGGGTCCAGGCGTAGGACCAGTTGACGGCGAAGAGAACCTTGCCCGCCTGGAATTCCTTACGCGTGTCGTCGGTCGCCACTTCGGAAATGTTCTTCTTGGAAATGCCTTCGTCGACGAAGCTCTTCCAGAGCTTCAGCGAATCCACGGCCGCCTGATTGTCGAAATTCAGTTTGCCGTTTTTAACCAGCGACTTGCCTTCGCTCCAGTAGGGCAGCAGGAACGTGCATACCGCACCTTCGATGGCCTTACCCTGGAAGGAGAGGCCCTGAAGTTCGGGGTTCTTTTCGCCCTCCATCACCTTTTTTGAGGCTTCCTTCAGCTCATCCCAGGTGGTCGGCGGCTGGATGCCGTATTTGTCCAGCAAGTCCTTGCGATAGTAGAGGAACATGGAATCGGCGAACGCCGGCAGCGCCACGATCTTGCCGTTCACGGTGTTTGCTTCTGCATAGGTCGGCAGGTAGGCGGACAAGTCCTTGCCGGAGAAATCGCTGGTCCAGCCAGCGGTTGCGAATTGTGCGGGACGGATGACATCGAGCATCAGCACGTCAAGGCTCGAATCCTTGGCAGACATGACGGTGTTGAGATATTGCGCCTGCATTTCGGAGGTGTTACCGCCGGTCTCGATCACGACTTTCACGCCCGGCGTCTTCGCCTCATATTGATCGAGCGCCTTGCGCCACACGTCGGGTTGATGCTGGCTGGAAACGAAGATTTTGAGTTCGGCGTCGGCAAAGGCCTGTCCCGAAAAGCTGAGCATCGTTGCGCAGAGCGCCGCTCCCGTAAGGGCTTTGAATTTCATATTTTCCTCCCGTTATTGAAATCTTGAAGCCGGGCCGGTGGCGGCCCGATCCTGTCACTGAATGGAGCGTTCCGTCGTCACGTCGAACAGGTGCACCTTCGATGGGTCGAGGCCGATCTTCAGTTCCTCATTCGGAGCCGGTTTCATCTCTGGCGGCATTCTCGCCGTCAGCGCCGCATCACCGAGGGTGAAATGCACCAGCGTATCAGACCCCAAAGGCTCCACCACCTGCACCTTGACGGAGAGCTGTGTGTCAAATCCCCCGGCAGGACCGAAATGTTCAGGGCGAATGCCGACGATGACCTCCCGTCCATCGAGCGCCGTTTCACGGGACGGTCTGATTGCTGCCAGTGGAAGAGAGTTGCCGTCCGTAAATGTCAGCCTGTCGCCGGTCACTCTGGCGCGGGCGAAATTCATGGCAGGCGCACCGACGAAACCGCCGACGAACACGCTTTCCGGACGGTTATAGACCTCGTCCGGCGTGCCCACCTGCTCGATATCGCCGCCGCGCAGAATGACGATGCGGTCAGCCAGCGTCATCGCCTCCACCTGATCATGCGTCACGTAGATGATGGTGGTGCCCAGCTGCTGGTGCAGGCGCTTGATTTCCGTGCGAACCTGTCCGCGCAGTTTTGCGTCGAGGTTGGAAAGCGGCTCGTCGAACAGGAACACCTGCGGGCGGCGCACGATGGCGCGGCCCATGGCCACGCGCTGGCGCTGGCCGCCGGAAAGCTGGCCCGGCCGACGGTCCAGCAGATGGCTGATGCCCAGCATATTCGCTGCCTCATCAATGCTGGCATTGGCCTGCGAGGCGCTGACACCACGTACCTTCAGGCTGAAACCCATGTTTTCACGCACCGTCTTGTGCGGGTAAAGCGCGTAGTCCTGAAACACCATGGCGATGTCACGCTCGCGCGGCGGCAGTTTGTTGACAACGCGGTCGCCGATCATCACCTCACCGCCGCTGATGCTTTCCAGCCCGGCGACCATGCGCAACGTCGTGGATTTTCCGCAGCCTGAGGGGCCGACGAAAACCACGAATTCACCATCGTTGATTTCAAGGTCGATACCCTTGACGATGCGCAGGGCACCGTAACTCTTGTCCAGCTTGCGCAGGCTGACTGAAGCCATCTTTTCCTCCTCACGTCCGGGGCGTCCAAAATCCGATGAACGCAAACCCGGCATCAACCTTCAAATCCACGCATCGCTTTTCGAAAAAATCATCCCGATCGTCCGGCGATATCGTGGGACGGCCAAACGCCTGTCTCCCTAGGCCCGTGATATTACCTTTCGTCAAAAGGAAATCAATAGTGTATCAATTTTATTTCTGACAGAAATCAAAAACCGCCAAAGCTTTGATTTGTAGAAATATTTCAACGAAAACCCCTGCGTGGCAGGTCTCGGCTTCCTTGCCTGTGGTCAATTTTCTCTGTCCATGTGGATCACGCGAATTTCGTGCGTTTTCAACGTATGCGTGAAACGTACCGTGCGACGGTGTGGTCGAACCATGTCCATGAGACTTCAGCCACGGCTCCGTCCTGACCCTGGCTCAGGCGAAGGACACGCGGCACCGACGCGCCGGGTTTCTGGCCGAATTGTGCAGGCGCCCATTCTGGCACTTCCCCGAGGTCGATGCGGTCTTCTGCCTTCGATATCCAGAGATTGAGGCGGGTGCGATAATAGAGATAGAGCGATTCCGACAGGTTCTCGATGGTAATCGTGTCGACATAGGAACCGTCTAGCCAGATCTCCTCGATTGCCGCCGGTTTCCCCGCGATACGCCTCAGGCGGCGGATGCGGTGGCCTTCCGGCGATGTGCCAAAGGCGGGCAGGGTGGATGGCTTGGCAAGGCGCGCAACATCCAGCACCTCCGCCGTTGGCAGGCCACCGCCCTCGATCATCTCCAGCCGGAAGAAGGCATAAACGCTCTGGGGATCGCTGACCGCGCGGATATAATTGCCGGAACCCTGCACACGCTCCAGCAGTCCACGCTCCTGCAACTCCGCAAGCGCCTTGCGAAGCGTGCCGACAGCAATGCCGAGATCGGCTGCCATATCCCTTTCGGGAGCAAGCTTTTCACCATCTGTCAGACGGCCCGCAGCGACTTCGCGCACCAGCATTTCGGCGATCTGCAAATACATAGGCAGGCTGCCGCCCGTGTGTTTCATGATGCTATCCCCTCCGCAAAACAAAAATTGATACATCATTGATTTACATATTTCTTGATGTTATGCAAGAAAAACGAGAGCGGCCTTGAGGAGGAATTGCATGACCGTCGTACCCGTTACATCCGCTGATCTCGATGCTGCCGAGGTCTCCTGGTTTTCTGCCCTTTGTTCCGATGATTACGCCTATCTGGGCGTGCCGGATGGCAGCCTGCGCTCCAGCTTCGAACATTGCTCGGATATCGTCAAAAAGGCCGAGGAACTCGGTTTTCGCAACATTCTCTGCCCCTCTTCCTATCAGGTCGGCCAGGACACGTTGAGCTTCGTGGCGGGTTGCGCTCCGATCAGTGACCGCATCAATTTTCTTGCTGCAATCCGTTGCGGCGAAATGCAGCCGATCATGCTGGCGCGTACGGTGGCGACGCTCGATCACATGCTGAAGGGCCGCCTGACGCTCAACGTCATCAGCTCCGATTTTCCCGGCGAGGTGGCTGACAGCGCGTTTCGCTACAAACGCAGCCATGAAGTCGTGCAGATTTTGCGCCAGGCCTGGACCCGTGACACGATTGACCATGACGGCGAGATATACCAATTCAAGGGTGTCTCCACCGAGCCTGCACGTCCGTACCAGCAGAATGGCGGTCCGCTGCTCTATTTCGGCGGTTATTCGCCGGATGCGCTGGAGCTGTGCGGCGCGCAATGCGACGTGTATCTGATGTGGCCCGAAACGAAAGACCAGCTCGCAGACCGCATGCGCGCTGCCCATGAGCGTGCCGCAGCCCATGGCCGCACGCTGGATTACGGCCTGCGAGTCCACATGGTCGTGCGCGATACCGAACAGGAAGCGCGTGAATATGCCGAGCATCTGGTTTCGAAGCTCGACGACGAATATGGCCAGCTGATCCGCAACCGCGCCCACGACAGCGGCTCACTCGGTGTATCGCATCAGGCGCGGGCCCGGGAACTGGCCGACAAGTTCGGTTATGTCGAACCCAACCTGTGGACCGGCATCGGCCGGGCGCGCTCCGGCTGTGGTGCAGCGCTCGTCGGCTCTACCGACAAGGTCCTTTCGGCGCTGGAGGAATACCAGAAAATGGGTATTCGCGCCTTCATCCTCTCGGGTTATCCGCATCTCGACGAGGCTGAACACTTCGGAACCAAGGTCCTGCCGCAAATGAAAACCTGCTCCCTGCCGCATGCATACGGCCGGGTGCCTTCTGAAACACCTGCCACGCCGCTGGGCAACGGGGAACGCCACTGATGGAACGTATCGCTCTTTCTGAAAACCTGGAACTTAGCCGCATCGTTTACGGCATGTGGCGCATCGGCGACGATGCTGATACTTCGCCTTCCCATGTACAGGCAAAGATCGAAGCCTGCCTGGCGCAGGGCATCACCACCATGGATCAGGCTGATATATATGGTGGATACACGGCGGAAGCCATTCTGGGTGCCGGCCTCAAGGCAGCTCCATCCCTTCGCGACAAGATCGAGATCGTGACGAAATGCGGCATCGTGGCGCCAGCCGGGCGACACTCAGCCGCCCGCGTCAAGCATTACGATACCACGGCTGGCCATATCAACGCTTCAGTCGAGGCCTCCTTGCGTGACATGGGCACAGATCGTGTCGATCTGTTGCTGATCCACCGGCCCGATCCGTTGATCGATCCCGAAGAAACCGGCAAGGCGCTCGATGCACTGGTAGCTTCCGGCAAGGTCAAGGCCGTGGGCGTTTCCAATTTCCGCCCGTGGGATTTCGCCCTGCTGCAATCGGCTATGAGCAATAGGCTGGTTACGAACCAGATCGAAATGAGCTTGCTTGCTACCGATAGCTTCACCAATGGCGATCTGGCCTTCCTGCAGGAAAAGCGCGTTTCACCGATGGCATGGTCGCCGCTTGGCGGCGGTTCGCTGTTTTCCGGTGCGCATGGTGGAACCATGGCTGCCCTGCAGCGCATCGGCAACGAGCAGGGCGTCGATGCCACTGCCGTTGCCATCGCCTGGCTGCTGCGGCATCCGGCAAAGATCGTGCCCGTGCTCGGCACCAACAATATTCAGCGCATAAAAACGGCGGCCGATGCCCTGCGCGTCACCATCGACCGCCAGACCTGGTTTGAGCTTTACACACTTGCAATTGGAAGCGAGGTGCCGTGATGACAGTCGCAGAAGCGATCAAAATGCCGAATGAGCACGTATTTGTTCCCGGCGGCGAAAACAGCCGCAGCTTTCGCAATGCGCTCGGCGCTTTCACCACCGGCGTAACGGTGGTGACGGCAACGACGCCCGAAGGGCCGATCGGTATGACGGTCAACAGCTTCGCGTCGGTATCGCTCGATCCGCCGCTGGTGCTGTGGTCGCCTGCCAAAAATTCATCGCGCTATCCGGCCTTCAGCGGCGCAACGCATTTCGCCATCCATGTGCTGAGCGCAGATCAGGACGTGCTGAGCGCCCGCTTCACCCGCAACGGCCGCGCATTTGACGATCTTGACTGGGAAATCAACGACGAGGGCGTTCCGGTCATTCCGGGCACGCTCGCCCGTTTCGAATGCCGGCAGGCGGCAGCCCACGATGCGGGCGATCACACCATCATCGTCGGCGAAGTGCTGCGTGCCGCCCACCGCGATGGCGATCCCCTGTGCTTTTCAGGCGGAGCCTTCGGGCGGTTTTCAAAGCAGTAGGCAGAACGGGATTTTCCCGTTCGATCTCGGTAGAGATTTACTCCAGCCATCTGTTGCTTATTTAACGGAGCGCGCCTGTCGTGCTCCGTTTTTGTTTCGTCTGTCAGTAAAAACCACGCTTTGCGCTGTTCATACTGGAAATCATCTTTCAAACTGGCGTAGTTGATCTGATTCACAAAATGATTCGCTCGATCAAAGGAAGACCGCACGTCGCGCGGGTTAGGGAGACTGAATGTCCGCTTGTTTCTGCCATGTTTCGGAAGGGGAAACCTGTCCGACAGCAGAAATGTGCGCAGCAGCGCCAAGCAGGTTTTTCCCTGGTGGGGCAACGGGGCTTCTTGTCCTCATATCCTCACTTTTCACCGCGCCGGTTGTCGTCGCCGACACCTTGCAGTGGACAGGCTCTGACGGCGAAGACTGGGTTACCGCCTCGAACTGGGGTCCATCGCAACGTGTTCCCAATGCCGGCGATGAGGCGATCATCAATTCTTACGGTCCGATCATCAACATAGGAACAACCGCTGAAGTGCAGCAACTGGCGATAGGCAATGCTGCGGGCGCCGGCACGCTGGTGGTTCAGGGCGGCTTGCAGACGAAATCCGTCATTCTCGGAACGGCCAGCGGAGCGACCGGCTCCGCCACATTCAGCGGCGCAAACTGGGCGAATGAAAGTAACATCATTGTTGGTGGCGACGGCACGGCCACCCTTCTTCTGTCACACGGCACAACGGCATCGTCGGAAAACATCCATGTTGGCAAAAGCGGGACGGGAAGCGGCTCCGTCAAGCTCGACAACGCATCTACACTGAGGATCGCCGATACGGTTCTTGTGGGTTACAGCGATCCGCTATCTTCCGCAACTGGCGGAAACGGCTATCTGGATGTGCTTGGCGCCAGCGCGCTGCAAAGCGCCAAAGGCCTGCTGGCCAAAGATGCCACTACCGCAGGGACGGCCCTGGTGTCGGGTGCGGGCAGCCGCTGGACCATGTCGTCGGACCTCGTTGTTGGTGGTGCGGGCGTTGGCACGCTCACCATCACCGGCGGCGGCACGGTCACCAGCCGGACGACCACGGTCATCGCCGATCTGGCTTCTGCGGACGGAAGTTCCGTGACGGTAAGCCGTCTGGGCTCCGCGCTGCAAAGCGGCGGATCGCTCGTCGTTGGCAATTCGGGAGCTGCAACGCTTCTCGTAGAGGCCGCAGGGACCGTAACCAGTGGCGAGGCCATTGTCGGCCGCCATTCGGCAAGTGAGGCGACTGTCACCGGCGACGGCTCGAACTGGAGGACCGGCGACCTGCAGGTCGGCGGCGATGTCGCCGATCCGGGCGGTGCCGCCGGCAATGGTAAGCTCAACGTTATGGCGGGTGGCTCCGTTGATAGTACGACGGCGCGGCTTGGCGTTGTGGCGGGTGCAACGGGCGCTGCCGCCGTGGATGGGCAGGGCTCGGTCTGGACAGTCAACCGTGGCGATCTCGAGGTGGGTGTGAGTGGCACGGGTTCGCTGGCGGTTACGGGCGGCGGCCTTGTCGATGCAGCGAATATTATCATCGGAGCAAATGCCGGTGGTACCGGTTCCGCCCGGGTATCCGGTGCCGGCAGCAAATTGCAAAGCCGCGCCGATCTCAATGTCGGCCTTGACGGCAACGGTTCCATGACCGTCGAGGCCGGTGGCACGGTGGAAAGCCGCGACGGCTATGTTGCGGCCCATGGCGGTTCCACTTCCACCGTAACGGTGGCGGGCAACGGATCGAGCTGGGCGATGACCGGAACGTTTTTTGTCGGATACGGAGGCGGGACTACAGGAAATGTGTCTGTCAGCGCCGGCGGCGGTATCAAAGCTGCCAAGGTGATGCTCGGTGATCTTGCCGGTTCCTCCGGCACGATGACGATCACAGGATCGGGTTCGAACGTCACCGCTTATATCGACAACGGCGTTGTGAACTCCGGCTCCGTCGATGTGGGTTTTGAAGGTTCCGGAAGCTTGACCGTTACGAACGGCGGATCACTTGATGCCTATGATCTCTATGCGGGCAGTGCGGCGGGATCGAATGGAAACGTTCTGGTAAGCGGTGTGGGATCGCGCGTTGCGGTTGGCAATCTCATGGTCGTCGGCGATGCCGGAAACGGTTCCGTTGAGATAACCGGCGGAGCCTCGCTGGCTGCGCCCACTATTCTCATTGCCGCATCGGCGGGTTCCACAGGCGTGCTCAACATCGGAGCTGCCGCGGGCCAAACCGCCCGCTCAGCCGGTGCGTTAGAAGCGCGCACGATTGCTTTCGGTGCAGGCAACGGCAGCATCGTCTTCAACCATTCCGAGACCGGCTATATACTCTCAGCCGATATTTCAGGTGCGGGCAAAGTCGTTGCCGAAGCTGGCGTCACAACGCTTGGCGGCAATAACAGCTATTCCGGCGGCACCACGATTTCCTCCGGCACGCTGAAAGGCAACTCAAAAAGTTTCGGCTCGGGCGGCATCGCCAATGATGCGCAACTCGTTGTCGATGGTGCCGGCACGCTTTCCAATGCCATCAGCGGTACTGGCACCTTTGAAAAGACGGGCGATGGCAATCTGGTCTTGACCGGAAATAGTACCTATACGGGCACCACTGCGGTTTCCTCTGGAAAGCTCAGCGTCAATGGCTCGCTTGCAAGCGCTGTTTCGGTCGGTACCGGCGCGACACTTGGCGGCTCCGGCACCATCGGCGGCCTGACCGTCGGCTCGGGTGGCACGCTCGCGCCCGGCAATTCGATCGGCACGCTGGCTTCCACGGGCAGCGCAACATTTGCTAGTGGCTCTCGCTATGAGGTTGAAATCGACGCCGCCGGCAATTCCGACAGGCTTGCCGTGACCGGAACCATCACCATCGACAATGATGTCAGTCTTGTCGTTACGTCGCTGGCGAACCAAACTGCCTATAGCCTCAGCACCCGCTACACGATCCTGACGGCAACGGGTGGAATTACCGGTACGTTTTCAAGTGTCGGCGAAAATTTCGCCTATCTGACCGCAATGGTAGCCCGGAGTGCTGACGACGGCAGCACCTATCTTTCCTTCGCCCGGGCATCACCGGATGCCGGCTTTCTGGCCGCTGAAACATCGACGGCCAATGCGCGCGGGGCCGCCAACGCCATAGAGGCGCTTGGGGAAAGCTCGCCGCTCTACGAGGCGGCCGTGTTTCTGCAACAGGGCGAAACCCAATCCGCCTTCGCGCAGCTTGCCGGGGAAATTCATCCCTCGCTTGCCATGGCTTTGATCAACCGCAGCCAACTCACCCGCGATGTCATTCTCAACCGGCTGCGCAGTGCTTTCGAAGGTGTCGATGCGCGCCCGATCCTGCCGGTCGCCTATGCTGAAGGCGGATCAAACCCGTTTGACATTGACGAGGGTTCACTCACGTTCTGGTCCAGTGGTTTCGGCTCTCGCGGCCGCACCGATGGTGATGGAAACGGCGCATCGGCCGACATGAAGGGCGGCGGCGTCCTCTTTGGTATTGACGGAGATTTGGCTGATGGCTGGCGTGCCGGGGTGGCCGCCGGATACGGCCGCGATGTGATCAGCCAGGGTTCTCCTGCGGCATCTGCTGACGTGGACGGCTACTATGTGGCGGGTTATGCGGGCAAAACAATTGGCCCTGCATCCCTGCGTCTTGGTGCAACCCACGCCTTTCAGGATGTCGAAACGCGCCGGGCGGTTTCCTTTTCAACATTGAAGGAGGACCTAACCGCTGGTTACGACGCTTCCACCACGCAGGTCTTTGCCGAAGCCGCCTGGCGGTTCGATTTCGATCTCACCCATATCGAGCCTTACGCCAATATCGCTTACGTGAATACGCGGACGGATGCTTTCCGGGAGATGGGCGGTATCGCCGCCGTCTCTTCGGGTGCCGTCAGCCACGACGAGTTTTATTCGACGCTCGGGGCGCGCATCAGCCGTGACATTGCGTTGGAGGGGATGCTTGGACGCGCGATGCTCGATATCGGGTGGCGTCATGCCTATGGCGATCCGATGATGGAGAGTGCACTGTTCTACGATGGTGGCAGTGCGTTTTCTGTGACAAGTGCTGCCATGGCGCGCGACGTGGCATTGATCAATCTGGGGCTTAGCTACAATCTCAACCCATCCGCGACCTTGACATTCCGTTACGGCGCGGTTTTTGGCGCGGGTCTTCTGGATCAATCTGCTTCAGCCCAACTTGGAGTTCGTTTCTGATGAAGCGCAGTCAAAACACGCTTTGGAAAACGGCTCTCACGGTGTTCCTGTCCGCCGGTTTGGTGGCGGGCGGTGCTCCCGCGCAAGATGCAGAAAAAAAGGCGGACGCGCCGTTGCGTGAGGTTCACGGGAGTTGGCAGCTTGCTTGCGTCGCGCCTGCGAAAAAAGATGATAATGACGCCAGTAAGCCGGTGGCGGAGACGGAAAAACCGCTCTGCGCCATCGCTCAGGTCCAGCTTGAGGAGAAGACACGCAAACTGGTCGTCTCCGTCGAGTTCCGGCTTGATGATGTCGGGACGCCGGGTAAGCTTTCCGGCACCGTGGTCATGCCTTTCGGCCTTGCCGTCACAAAGCTGTTTTCGGTAAAATCCGGAAATGTGCGGTTGCAGGAAGTTCAGGTCAGCACGTGTCTGCCCGTGGGCTGCATCGTTTCCTTCACGCCGTTCGTCGAACTTGTAACCGCGCTGAAGGCCGGACAAACCCTGACAATAGAGGCCCCCGATCTGCAGGGCCGAACGGTTTCGTTCCAGTTGCAGGGACAGGGATTTTCCGAGGCACTGGAGCGCCTCGGAAGCTTGCATTAGAGCATTTCCGGTAGAAACCGCATCGCGGTTTGTGTCCGGAAATGCGTATCTACGATCTATGCCGCGACGGAATCGGGTTCGCTGGCACTTTCCGGCTTTTGCGGTTCCGCGTGTTTTTTAGCCGATGTCTTGCGCGAAAACAGCCCGGTGAGGTAGGTACCCAACCTGTCCATTTCCACGAAGATGACCGGGGTGATGAACAGCGTCAGCAATTGCGAGACGATGAGACCACCGACCACGGCAACACCAAGTGGCTGGCGCAGTTCCGAGCTGGCGCCTGAGCCGAGGGCGATGGGCAGGGCGCCCAGCAGCGCGCAGAAGGTCGTCATCATGATCGGCCGGAAACGGCGCACGCAGGCTTCGTGGATGGCGCTGGTGGGCGGTTCGGCCTTTTCGCGGATCAGTTCCACCGCAA
Source organism: Agrobacterium sp. K11 (assembly GCF_059429395.1). Classification (NCBI taxonomy): domain Bacteria; kingdom Pseudomonadati; phylum Pseudomonadota; class Alphaproteobacteria; order Hyphomicrobiales; family Rhizobiaceae; genus Agrobacterium; species Agrobacterium sp. K11. The sequence continues at coordinate 340,755 of NZ_JCAHRB010000002.1, forward strand.
CGTCGATCATCATGATCGCGTTTTTCTTGACGATGCCGATCAGCATCAACAGCCCGATCAGCGCAATGATCGAGAAATCCATGCCCATCACCTTCAGCGCCACCAGCGCGCCAAAAGCCGCCGCCGGCAGACCGGAAAGGATGGTCAGCGGGTGGATGAAGCTTTCGTAAAGCACACCCAGCACCACATAGATGGTCAACACCGCCGCAAGAATGAGGATGCCGGTATTGCCCTGGCTCTGCTGGAATATTGCCGCCGTGCCGCCATAGCTGGTGAACACGTCCTGCGGCAGGCCGATGGTGGTTTTGATCTGGTCAATACGGCTCGTCGCATCCGAAAGCGCCACGCCATCCGGCAGGTTGAAAGAGACGGTCGTAGAAACGAGCTGGCCCGTCTGGTTGATGGTCACCGGCGCCTGCGTGCGGGTGAGGGTGGCGAAGTTGGAAAGCGGAACCAGAACACCCGATTTTGCCGAGAGAATGTTGATGTCGCTCAGGAAATCGTCATTCCACTGTTTCGAGCTGTCGAATTCGACGATCACATCATAGCTATCACCGGTCGACTGGATTTGCGCCGCCGTATAACCGCCGAACGACATTTCCAGCGTCTTGCGCAATTGGTCGTTGGTAATGCCGAAGGCGGCTGCCTTTTCTGGGTCGACCGAAATCGTCGCCGCAATTGCGCCGTTCTGAGCGTCGGAATTGACGGCGGCGAATGTGCGGTCGCGGCGCATCGCCTCCATCAGCTTGTTCGACCATTCATTGGTCGCGTCGGCGTTCAGGCCCTGAATGACGAGTTGGTATTGGCTGGCGGAGCTGCGCCCGCCCAAACGTAAGCTTTGCTGGGGATTGATATAGGTGCGGATGCCCGCCACCTTCGATGTCGCCTGGCCAAGTTCCGCCAATACCTGGCTTAGCGGTGCACGCTCTTCCTTCGGCTTCAGCTCCACGAACATCGAGCCGTTATTCAGCGGGTTGCGGGAATTGCCGCCGACTGTAGAGGTCACATGCACCACGGCCGGGTTCTTGCGGATCTGATCGGCCACCTGCGCCTGAAGATCGCGCATCGCGGTATAGGAAATGTCCTCACGCGCCTGCGTCGACACGGAAAGGCGACCGATATCTTCCTGCGGGAAGAAGCTGGAAGGCAAAGTCTCGAACAGATAAAGCGATGCTGCAACCGATGCCAGGAATGCGCCCAGAACCACGCGGCGATGGGAAAGGCACCAGCCGACGGCCTTGCCATAGAGGCGAAGCGTGCGCTCGAAGCCGGCGTCGAACCAACGGATGATGGCCGGCGGTCTGGAGGAATGACCCGAAAGCCTTGAGGCGAGCATGGGCGTGACAGTCAGCGAAACCAGCGCCGACGCCATGATTGCCAGCGTTACCACCATGCCGAATTCGTTAAACAGCCTGCCGATCACTCCGCCCATCAGCAGAATGGGAATGAACACTGCAACCAGTGAGATGGACATGGACAGAATGGTGCCGCTGACTTCCGCGGCGCCCTGAAGGGCCGCCTCGCGCATTGTCAGGCCTTTTTCTTCGTGCAGTCGCAGGATGTTTTCCAGCATGACGATCGCATCGTCCACCACAAGTCCGACCGACAATGTCAGTCCGAGTAGCGAGATATTGTCGATACTGTACCCCAGAACATACATGGCCCCGAAGGCGGTAATCAGTGATAGCGGCACGGCAAGGCCCGGAATAATGGTCGCCGTCAGATGCCCGGTGAAGAGATAGATAACCGCGACCACCAGCCCGATGGTGAGGAGCAGCGTGAACTGTACGTCGGCAATCGCGTCCTTGATCGCGGTCGAGGCGTCATTCATGACGTTGATATTGACCGATGGCGGCAATTGCTGGCGCAGCGCCGGTAACTTGGCCCGGATGGCATCCACCACATCAACGGTGTTGGCGTCCGGCTGGCGCTGCACGGCAAGAACGATCGCCTGTTCGCCATCGAACCAACTGCCGGCATTGGGGTTGTCGATACTGTCGGTGACATTGGCGATATCGCCGAGATGGATGGAAGCACCGTTGCTTGTCGCCACCACCAGCGAGCGGAAGGCCGCCGCATCGGTGCGCTGGGTGTCTGCCTCTATCGTCAGGCGCTGGTTGTCGTTCTGCAACGCGCCCACGGGCACCTGATTGTTCGCCTGCGCGATGGCGGTTGTGACGGTATCGACGCCAAGCCCTCTTGCCTGAAGCTGCGAGGGATCGAGGCCAATGCGCACGGCATAGGTCTGCGCGCCGTAGATACTCACCTGCGCGACACCGGAAATGGTTGAAAGCAGCGGCGAGATGATATTCTCGGCGATTTCATCCACCTTGCTGGTCGGCATCTCCTTGCTGTTGATGGCAAGCAGCAGTACCGGCGCATCGGCCGGGTTGGTCTTGCGGTAACTCGGCGTTGTCGTCATGTTGCTTGGCAACTGCCGCTGTGCGCGCGAGATCGCCGCCTGAACATCTGCTGCCGCTGCGTCGATGTCACGGTTGAGATCGAATTGCAGCACGATGGAGCTGTTGCCCAGAGTGTTGGTGGCGCTGATTTCGCTGACACCCGGAATGGTCTCGAACTGCTTCACCAGCGGCGTGGTGACTGAGGTGGCCATGGTTTGCGGCGAGGCGCCCGACAGCGACGACGAAACGCTGATCGTCGGAAAATCGACTTTCGGCAGCGCAGCGACGGGCAACAGGCGGAAACCGGCAAGCCCGGCGAGCACGAGGCCGATGGCGAGAAGGGTGGTTGCGACGGGTCGGTTGATGCAGAAATTCGGGATCATGGGTTACCCACCTGTTCCTGCTGCGAAATATTGGCGGCCAGATTGGCGGCCGCGCCGCCCTTGTCCGAGAATTGCTCGACCACCTGTTGACCGTCGGCAAGTCCCGACTGGCCTTCGATGATCACATGCTCGCCGCCGGTGAGGCCGCTGGCAATGGCTGTCATATCGCCGTTGGAGCGGGCAACCTCCACGGTCGTCATATGAACACGGTGGTTGTCATCGACGGTGTAGACGAAATTACCCTTCGGCCCCGGCCGCACGGCAACCGTCGGCCCGACGATCATCTCCGCGTCGGAGACGAAATGAGCCGTGACGTTGACGGACTGGCCGGGCCACAACAGCCCGCGATCGTTCTTGAATTCCGCTTTGGCAAGTACGGTACCGGACGTTTGGTCTACGACGTTGTCGTAAAAACGCAGCATGCCGCTCATGGGCTCGCCGCCGGTTGCCGCCGGGTCTACATCGACCGCCGTGTCCTTCTGAACGCCTTCGCGCAATTGCGGCAGGTAGCGCTGCGACAGGCGAAAACTGACAGAGATGGGATCGTATTTCGTGATCGTCACAATATTGATGCCAGCGCTGAGATAGGCACCGGGGCTGACGGTAACATCGCCCAGTCGCCCATCGAAGGGCGCACGGATCTCCATATGTTCGAGCGTTACCTGGTCGGAAGCAAGCGTCGCCTTGTCGGCATCGATTTTTGCGGCGGCGCTGTCCCTGGCTGCCCTTGCCTGATCCAGCACCTGCTGGGACTCTGCGCTCTGCTTGACCAGATTGGCGGCGCGCTGGAAGGCGGCTTCCGTCTGTTCCAGCGTTGCCTGATCGGCAGCGATATTGGCCTTGTCCTTGTCGACGGCTGCGCGGGCGATACGGTCATCCATCTTGAGGATCAGATCACCCGCCTTGATATGCTGGCCGTCCTTCGCGGAGATTTCCGTGACGAGACCGGCCTGAAGCGGCGCTATATTGGTGATGTCGGCGGCAACCGCCCATCCCGTCGCCGTAGCGTCCATTGGCAACGTCGCCTTGTTGACGGCGATGGTGCTGACGGTAGGCGGCCCGCCATTGCGCCGCCCGCCACCTTGCCTCTGGCCTGTCTGCTGGCCGGCTTGACCGTTCTGCGACGTCTGGCCCTTCTTGCCGGCAGATCCATCGGCCGTTGCCGTTTCTGCATGTGGCGAAACGCTGGCGAATTGTTTGAGATAGGGAATTCGATCAAGGGGCAGGCGATCTTTAAAATACCACGCGCCGGCGGCTGCGATGGCGAGAACGCTGAGGGCGGTCCAGAAACGTTTCATCTGACGGTTCCGCAAAATGAGAGCAATACATGTTTCCCGAACATGTTCGGTAAGCCCTGGGAGCAGCTTTAGCTCCCACAAGACACCCAATGCGCTGCAAAATCACCTTAAACTTTTGTAATGGCAGCGACGATGTCTGCCGTCATGTTGCCTTGCGAAACAAGGGTTGTGGCGGTTTTGGGCATGTGCCCGTCGCCGGGCTCGATGCACGGAACTTGACCCCAATCGTGACCAAAATAAAAAGCCGCCTCGTTTCCGGGGCGGCTTTGAACAGGAGCGGCGAGTTGCCGAGGGTCAGAACGCCCGGATGGCGTTGCGCGTCGCAAGCACATCCTCGGAGACGTTGCCGGCCGTTGCGGGAACGGAGCCGACGAGGTCCAGGAACTTGTAAAGTTCGGTTGCCTGCGAGTTGGTGACGTAGATGATATCGCGATCCTGCATCGGGAATTTCGTGGTGGCAAAGAAGGTTGAAGGATCGCGCAGGTTGGCGCGGAAGATGACCGGAACTTCCTGTCCCGGGAACTTCGACATGTCGATGCCAAGCTTCACGAGAAGATCGCGTTTGACGGTACGATAGACATAGACCTGCGCAGGGTCTGCGCGGGAGTCAAGCAATCCGCCCGCCTTGCCCAGTGCATCCGAGAGCTTCAGCGCGGCGTCCTCAAATTCGAAACGACCATTGAGGCCGGAGGCGCCGAAAGCGAGATAGGTGCGGCGTTCACGCTCCACCATGACCGTGTCGCCCGGAACCACATAGATGTTCTCGGAAGGCGTGCTGACAAGGTGATTGTAGTTGACGCGCGCGGTCTTGCCGCGACGGATCAGCGTGACATAGGATTCGATATTTGGGGCGCTGAGGCCTTTTGCATAGGAGATGACGTCGAGAACGCGGTCACCCGCTTCTGAAAGCTGGACCTTCGTCGGCTCCTTGACGTCGCCAAGCACCGATGCCTGTGCGGAGCGGCTGGAAATCTTGGTGATGAGGACCTGCGGTTCGATGGCCCGGTTGGCCAGACGCTCCTCGATCTCGCTCTGCACATCCTCGACATTGCGGCCTGTTGCGCGGATCTTGCCGGCATAGGGAACGCTGATATTGCCTTCCCGGTCTACCGTCTGGTTCGGCAGGCTGATGAAGTTGCCGGGACGGCTGCCCGCATCGTTTGGAATGAAAAGTCCGCCCGCCTGGCTTTCGAAGATTGCGACCTGCACCACGTCACCAACGCCCATCGGCAACGCCGGAACACCACCCTTGCCGCCGCCGAAACTGCCGAGCAGGGTAGCGGTGGTGGTATCGCCGACATAGTTCAGGACGGAACTGTTGATATCGATGAGAGCGTAGTCAACGCCCGCAGTTTTCTTTTTGTCCTTGGAACTGAATTTCACTGAAGCGTTGGATTCGATTGTTGCCGCATCGGGGCCTGATGCCGCGGTCACGGTGCACCCCGCAAGTGCTGCGGAGGCAAGCAGAATCGAAACATTCAATAAACGCATTTGGTCCTCAAAATAAATTTCGTCCGAAAAAAGAAACAAACCGGACATCGTATAGTTTTATAAAAATCGGCACTTCATATTTGACACCGGTAAATCAAATCTCAACCGGGCATTACATCCGTTCAGCAGAATCGTGTCACGAAATGTCTACGCTGGCATCAGGCTTATTGCCTAACTTAAGGCGATGCTTCAAGTTAAGTCGTCGCTCGATTGCGCCGGAAAATCCGTAACATTCACAATCTTCACGAACCCGAATGGCGTCAGTATCATCGTTCTTCTATATTCAATCGGACGGCATAATCACTGCGATTACCGCATAGCGCTAGTGCAGTTTTGTCACGCTTGCCCAGTTTCTTTCATGTTTGACTTAAAAACACGATAATTGGTTGTTTTAAAGTATCTTTTCCCCGCATCAGCGGCCGATCCTCAGTCTCCCCGGCTGGCCTGCGGCGCTGGTTTCACGCTTGCGGTGGGCGGAGGCCGGTAGCGCCAGCCACTCTTGGATCCCTAAGCGGATAGCGGCCATCTGTACGATGGCCGGTATGGCAACGCCGATAACGGTCGTGATCGCTAGCAAGCTCGCCATATCCGTGACGTGGAAAAGCTTCACCGCGACAGCTCGGCCAAAGCCTATAGCGATGATGTGCATGACATACACGCCGACGGATAACTGGCCGAGTGTCTTGAGCATCGACGAAATCGCGCTTTCGCGAATAACAAGCGCCTGCGAAATTGCGATAATCAGGAATATGCCGAGAATTGCGGATGGGAAAGGAAGCCGTTCGGGAATTTCGGTTTGCCACGAGAAATAGGTGGAAATCGCAAAGGCGACGAGAAGCGCGAGAAATGAGTGTACCGTGTATCGCCTCTGCCAAAAACCATATTGCTTGGCAACAGTGCCAAGTGTGAAATAGACGAGCCCATATGCGATATCCAACGGAACAGACTGGCTGTGCAGATAAAAAAGCGTGAAGAGGGCAAGCGCAAATGCCATGCGGACAATCGGAGGCACCTGAACGAAAATATATGATGCAAGTTGGCAGAAAAACAATGCGTAGAGAAACCAGAAGGGGCTGATCGGGTTCCACAGGATTTCGAGGACACGGGTGAAATCTATGGTCGTGTTAGTGAGACCAAAACGCCCCATAGCCACCATCAGACTGCCATGCAGAATTGACCAGAACAGATAAGGGTAAGCGATATTCTTTCCGAGTTTGGTAAGAAAATCTGTCGGGTCGACATTTTTTTCGGAGAAAAAAAGTCCAGACACGAAGAAAAAAAACGGCATATGGAAGGTGTAAATCGTATAGTCAATAAAGCCCATAAGGCTGAAGTGCGTCGGCATACCGGAAATACTCAAACCTCTTTCCGTGTGACCAAAGACAACCATAATTATGCCGAGACCCTTGGCTATATCATAGCTGTGATCACGCAACGCCTTATCTTTCATGAAAACACCTAATGTAAATTTTAAAATTATTTATAATTCAGTGAAATATTTAGTTGATGTGGATACAAAATTTATTATGAAATACTAATCGTGTATCGGAAGTATTGAATGAGATTAAAAATCTGCCTATTGTGGCAGCTGTATAAATATGCTTAATATTAAAAACTTGAAGATTCGTATTTGCCGAGTCCCGATCCTGGTGTTGTTATACGCTCCCTGAAGCGTAGCAGAAGTACGGGTAAAATTGCTTCTACCATCTGGACGTCGCGAATGTCCGATATGGTTTTGGCCAGTTCGTTATAAATAAGCGCGGCCTCCGTTATTGTAGACCGTGTAGGCGACTTTTGGCGACACTCCGCGAAGATCGTCTCGACCCGGTCGCTGATTTTTTGCAGCAGGGCAACGTCGTAGGCAAGCGTAGGTGCCGCTGGCGCGGTGTCAAACATGTCGCCCATACCGGCCACGAGCCAACTTATATTGATGCCGAACCGCTCACGATAGAGAGCCAAAACGCCAGCGTCGGGAATACGGTCGCCCCGTTCATAGTAACCAAGCATTGCAACTGTCAGGCCTAGTGCCTCAGCAAATGGCTCACGCTCGTCGAATTTTAGTGCTTCGCGGACCTCGGTCAGCCGTTTTCCCAACGGCGTCTTTGGCTCGACGCGTTTCCTGCTCATAATTCCGCATAAATATCACGATTTGGTATTTACTAGATACCAATTTGTGATATTCCTCTGTTTGTACAAAGACCAAATCACTCATGAGGTAGGCCGGTCAGGGCCGCCTCGCTCACAACGAGGAATCATTATGCACGGCGACTGCATTGCGGACAAGGCGACGGCGAGCCTGCGCTGGATAAGAGAAGGCCGGTGACGCCACTTGCTTTACCTATGGGTGTCTCTGTCGACGTCAACAGAGTATATCCAATATGGATATATTCGACCTTGAAAATTGCATGTCAGGCTCGTTCAGCCAGCGCGAAATTCACGGTATCGGCAAATTCTCGCAGGAAGCGTTCACTTGAAAAGCGGGCGGCGTTGTCGACACAGGCGTTCTTGTCGAAACTGTCGGAGTTATCGACAAACTCCTGCACCGCAGCGCAGATGGCTTCAGGCGTTTGCTCGCGGAAATAAAGACCGGTCGGCTGATTGGAGGCGCCGAGAGGAACAACGGTCTCTAGTACACCGCCTTTTCCATAGGCGATGACGGGTGTTCCCAGCGCTTGCGATTCAACCGGGACGATGCCGAAATCGTCTTCGGCGGCAAATACGAATGCCTTGGCTTCCGCCATGTATTTGTGAAGCTCGTCATTGCCGACGAAACCGAGGATCTCGACATTGGGAGTGGCGATTTCCTTGATGCGTTTCATGTCCGGGCCGTCGCCGATGACGACCAGTCGTCTGTCGGGCATTTTTGCAAAGGCTTCTACGATGAGGTGGACCTTCTTGTAAGGCACCAGCCGCGAAGCCGTGACGAAATAATCGCCTTTCAGGTCGGAAGGGGAGAGATGGGAAGTATCCACGGGCGGATAAATAACCGTAGAGTCGCGTCCGTAGCATTTGCGAACCCGGCTGCGAATGAATTTGGAATTGACCGTCATGAGATCGACGCCATTGGCGGTGCGGATGTCCCACATGCGAATATAGTGAAGAACGGCACGGGCGATCCACGAGGCGAAACCGCGACTAAGCTTCGATTCTTTCAGGTACTGGTGCTGGAGATCCCACGCGTAACGGATGGGGCTGTGAATATAGGAGACGTGAAACTGGCCGGGTCCGGTGATGACGCCCTTGGCGACGGCGTAGCTTGAGGAAATCACCAGATCGTAGCCGCTGAGATCAAATTGTTCGACGGCCAGCGGCATCAGCGGCAGATAGGAGCGATATTTTTTACGAGCGAAAGGCAGTTTCTGGATGAAGGAGGTGTTGACGGGCCTGCCACCGAGAAAGCCCCGGTCTCGATCGCTCATGAAATCGACAAGGCAATAGAGATCCGCGTCAGGATAGATCTCAAGAAGGTTGTGAAGCACTTTTTCGGCCCCACCTCTGTCGGTGAGCCAGTCATGCACGATTGCCGTCTTCATGATTTCCTCAATAATTTCAACGTAATAAAAATTTATAACCCGCCTTGGAATAAAGCTCGGCGGTTTAGAATATCTGGTCTGTCTGCAGCCCTTAAAAACACGGCTGGGAAGGCGAATAACGTAACGATTAATAAGAATGCGAGATTATGTCTGTCGTAATCTGGTCTTGGTCTGATCCTCAATAGCACTTTGTTCGCAAATGCGAAATATCAAAGCCTCTTAATTCCTCCTCTTCGTTTTCCAGTTGAAAGCCAGCCGTAGTTTCCGCAGTTTCGGCTGGCAGCAGCGGTGTTTGCCGCGCGCCGTGGTTCGGGCGAAATAGCCTGTTTTCCATCGACTGATGTTCCGTTTCCGCCTCTTGCGAAGGCCCGTCTTCCATTTCGCCTGTCTTGGAAACCCTTCCTCGCTCCGCATTGTCATTGACAAGGCGTCTTATCGAGTTATTCTGTTATAAAGATTTATATAACATAATAATGGAACTCATAAGGTCGGAACCAAGAGCTGGGAGCTTAACAATGAGACGTAAACTTGCATTTCTCGCCACTGCCGCTTTGATGCTAGCGCCGGGCGTGATGATGGCTGCGGAAAAGGGCGGTGTCATCAATGTCGCCACGATCGGCGAGCCGCCGACACTCGATCCCATGGCCTCGACGGCCGATCTCGTCGGCATTGTCACGCAACATATTTTTGAAACGCTCTACACCTTCGACAAGGGGTGGAAGGTGACGCCGCTTCTGGCGGAAAGCCTGCCTGACATCAGTGCGGACGGCAAAACCTACACGATCAAGCTGCGGAAGGGCATCAAGTTCCATGACGGCAGCGATATGACCTCGGAAGATGTCGTCGCCTCGCTTGGCCGCTGGATGAAGATCGCATCACGCGGAAAACAGGTCGCCGGTTTCATCGACAATATCTCCGCGCCTGATGCCGAGACGGTGACAATCACCCTCAAGCAGCCCTATGCGCCGCTGACCTCGCTGCTTGCTTTCAACAACTCCGCAGCCATCATTCTGCCCGCTGAAAAGCAGGCTGAGCCGATGACAGAATTTGTCGGCACCGGCCCTTATATGTTGAAGGAACGCAAGGCGGACCAATATATCCAGCTCGTCCGTTTCGACGGCTACAAGTCTCGTGACGGTGAAAGTGACGGATATGGCGGTGCGCGCCATCAGTATCTCGATGAAATCCGTTTCGTTCCGGTTCCCGATCCGAATACCCGTGTAGAGGCCGCTGTTTCCGGCCAGTATGACTACGTCGATTCCATTCCGGTGGAATCCTTCGCCAAGGTGAAGTCCTCCTCGGCCTCGCAGCCGTTGATGCTGAAGCCCTTCGGTTATCCGGTCTTTGTATTCAATACCAAGGAAGGTTTGTCTTCCAAGCTGGAGGTCCGCAAGGCGGTGACCGAAGCGTTGAACATGGAGGACATGCTGGCGGCGGCGTTCGGCAGCACGGATTTCTATGCGCTTGATGGCGCCTACTATCCGTCCAATTTCTCCTGGCATTCGGAAGAGGGCGTCGAAGGCAATTATAATGTCGGCAACCCGGAGGCCGCAGCCGAAAAGCTGAAGGCCGCCGGATATAATGGCGAGCCGTTGCGCATCCTCACCAGCCGTCAGTATGAGTTCCACTACAAAATGGCGCAGGTGGCAGCGGAGTATCTGAAGCTTGCCGGTTTCAAGGTGGATATGCAGGTGGTGGACTGGGCGACGCTGACGCAGCGTCGTGCCGACCCGAAGCTCTGGGATATCTACATCAGCCACAGCCCCTTCCTGCCGGAGCCGGCGCTGATTGGCGCGCTTTCCACAGGTTCGCCGGGCTGGTGGGACACGCCGACGCGCAAGGCGGCGGTGGACGCTTTCACCTCGGAGGCTGATCCGGAGAAGCGCGTTGCTCTCTGGGCCAAGGTGCAGAAGACGATCTATGACGAGCTGCCGCTCATCAAGATCGGCGACTTCAACGCCGTGGCGGCGAAGTCCAACAAGCTTGATGGCGTCGATCCGGCTCCCTGGCCCTATTTCTGGAATGCTTCGGTTACGAAGTAAGACCGCTCCGCACTCCGTGACCCCGGACTGAATCCGGGGTCCAGCGCGATCAAGTCTTTGACCGCAAGAGGACGCCTTCACCACGCAGACGCGCGGTGGCTGGATGCCGGATCAGATCCGGCATGACGGAGGCGGGAGTCTTCCAGCCATGAGCGCCGGGTTTACCGGCACTCGTCGACAACTCTGTTCAACCGTCGCCTGAGAGCGGCCCATCACGCGCTTCGGAGCATTCATACGTGATACGGTATATTTTCCAGAGACTTGCCGGAATGATCGTGGTGATGTTTCTCGTCGTCACCATCGTTTTCATCATCCTGCGCGTCACGCCCGGCGATCCGGCGGCGGTGATGCTCGGGCCGGACGCCTCGGCACAGGACATCGCTGAGTTGCGCACCAGACTTGGCCTAGATCAGTCGCTCGGCGTGCAATATGTCTACTATATCGGGCAATTGCTGCGCGGTGATCTCGGCCAGTCGATCTTCCTCAACATGCCGGTTGGATCGGCGCTTCTGGATCGGGCGGAACCGACCTTCTTCCTGACGATCTTTTCGCTGTTGATCGCCAGTGCCATCGCGCTTCCCATCGGCATCTATGCCGCTTACCGGCGCGGTTCCTTCGTGGATCAGGCAGCGACAACCATTGCGATGCTGGCGGCGAGCATTCCGAGCTTCTGGCTTGGCCTGATCCTCATGCAGTTCTTCGCTGTCCGGCTCGATATGTTCCCGGTGTCGGGATATGGCGGTCCGGGCGCAAGCTTCCTCGAGCGCATGTATCACCTGACCTTGCCAGCCATCGCACTCGGCCTCGTTTCTTCCGCCCTCATTCTGCGCTTTACCCGCGCCTCGATGCTGGATGTTCTCGGCGACGACTATGTCCGTACCGCCAGAGCCAAGGGCGTCAAGGAACCCCGGGTGGTGATGAAACACGCGCTGAAGAACGCACTCATCCCCATCCTCACCGTGCTTGGTCTCACCGCCGCCGTGCTGATTTCCGGCGCGGTCGTTACGGAAACCGTGTTTGGCCTGCCGGGCGTCGGCAATCTCGTCGTGTCAGCCGTCTTGAGGCGCGATTATCCGGTCATTCAGGGCGCGCTTCTCGTCATCGCCGGGCTTTACGTGCTCATCAATTTTGCCATCGACATGCTGTATCTGCTGGTCGATCCGAGGGTTCGTTACTGATGGCCGATATCACCTCCACCGCCCAGCCGGCGCGCAACCCGACCATCCTGTTCATTCGGCGTCTGTTGAAGCGCAAGACGGTCGCAGCAGGTCTGATCGTGCTGCTCGTCTTCGTGCTGCTCGCCGTTTTCGCGCCGATGATCGCGCCTTATTCGCCGTCGAAACTGTCGATCGTCAACCGTCTGAAACCGCCGAGCGAACTCTACTGGTTCGGCACCGACGAGTTCGGCCGTGACGTTTTTTCCCGTACCATCTTTGCGGGAAGGCTGTCGCTTCTGGTCGGGGCCGCCGTGGTGGCGCTGTCGGCGTTGATCGGCATCACGCTCGGCCTGCTTGCCGGTTTCTTCCAGAAACTGGATACGCCGATCGCGCGACTGATCGATGCCATGATGGCGTTTCCGGATATTCTGCTGGCCATCGCGCTAGTGGCCGCACTCGGGCCGTCGCTGACGACGGTAATCATTGCGCTTGCCGTCGTTTATTCGCCGCGCCTTGCCCGCATCGTGCGCGCCTCGACGCTGGTGATCCGGGAATTGCCCTATGTGGAGGCGGCCAAGGCGCTTGGCATCTCCACCTTCCACATCATGACGCGGCATGTGCTGCGCAATCTGATCTCGCCGATCCTCGTGCAGTGCACCTTCCTTTTCGCCAGCGCCATGCTGGCCGAGGCCGGCCTTTCATTTCTGGGGCTGGGTGTCAGCCCCGAAATTCCGACCTGGGGAACCATGATCTCCGCAGGCCGCCAATATATCGGCCAGGCGGACTGGATGACCTATTTCCCCGGCTTTGCCATCATTCTTTCCGTGCTCTCGCTGCAAATGGTTGGCGACGGACTGCGGGACATGCTCGACCCAAGACTGCGAAGGGATTTGTAATATGACGTCCGGTGAACAGGCAAAAACGCCTTTTCAAGCTCCCATTCTTCTCTCCAATGTGAAACCCGTCGGCTTCGAAAAGGGGGCGCCACAGGCCCAGACCGATATCCTGATCGGCGGCGATGGCAAGGTCGCGGCGGTTGGGCCTGCCCTTCAGGCGCCGACTGATGCGCAGCGCATCGACGCAAAGGGCGCATTCGTCTCGCCCGGCTGGGTGGATCTGCACGTGCATATCTGGCATGGCGGCACCGATATCTCCATCCGCCCGTCAGAATGCGGGGCCGAGCGCGGCGTGACGACGCTGGTGGATGCCGGTTCGGCGGGGGAAGCAAATTTCCACGGTTTTCGCGAATATATCATCGAACCATCGAAGGAACGCATCAAGGCCTTCCTCAATCTCGGCTCCATCGGGCTTGTCGCCTGCAACCGGGTGCCGGAACTTCGCGATATCAAGGATATCGACCTCGACCGCATCCTTGAATGTTATGCCGAGAACAGCGAGCATATCGTTGGCCTCAAGGTGCGGGCGAGCCATGTCATTACGGGTTCCTGGGGTGTTACGCCGGTCAAACTCGGCAAGAAGATCGCCAAGATCCTGAAAGTGCCGATGATGGTGCATGTGGGTGAACCGCCTGCGCTCTACGATGAGGTGCTGGAAATTCTCGGTCCCGGCGATGTCGTGACCCATTGCTTCAACGGCAAGTCCGGCTCCAGCATCATGGAGGACGAGGACCTGTTCAACCTTGCGGAGCGCTGCGCCGGGGAAGGCATCCGGCTGGATATCGGCCACGGCGGTGCATCCTTCTCCTTCAAGGTGGCGGAAGCGGCGATCGCGCGCGGCCTTTTGCCCTTCTCGATCTCCACGGATTTGCATGGCCATTCGATGAATTTCCCCGTCTGGGATCTGGCGACGACCATGTCGAAGCTGCTTTCGGTCGATATGCCCTTCGAAAATGTCGTCGATGCCGTCACCCGCAATCCGGCCTCCATCATCCGCCTCGACATGGAAAACCGCCTCGATGTTGGCCAGCGTGCGGATTTCACGGTTTTCGATCTTGTCGATTCCGATCTGGAGGCGACCGATTCCAATGGCGATGTTTCGCGTCTCAAGCGGCTGTTCGAGCCGCGCTATGCGGTGATCGGTGCGGAGGCCATTGCCGCCAGCCGTTATGTCCCAAGAGCGCGCAAGCTCGTGCGCCACAGCCATGGCTATTCCTGGCGCTGAACCGACTGGAGCGGCGGGGAGGGATGCTCTCCGTCTTCCGCAAAGAATAGGGATACCCGTCCCGGTATTATGAGGAATTCGCGTGAAACAGTCTTCGCTTGAGGCAGATGGGCGTCATTCGCCCTACGACCGGCTTGCCGCGCTCGGCATCTCGCTGCCGCCGCCACCGCCGCCGATCGCCAATTTCGTCACGCATGTGGTGGAAGGCAACATGCTCTATCTTTCGGGGCAAGGCCCGAGGGAGGAGAACGGACACCTGTACGCCGGCAAGGTCGGAGCCGAGATCGGGCTGGACGAGGCGTACCAGCATGCGCGTTTAACCGGCATCAATCTTCTTGCCGTCATGCATGAGGCGCTTGGGGATCTGTCGCGGGTGAAGAAGGTGGTCAAACTGCTGGGCATGGTCAATGCCGTCAGCGATTTCCGCGATCATCCAACCGTCATCAACGGTTGTTCGGATCTCTTCATCGATGTGTTCGGCGATGCGGGGCAGCACGCCCGCTCCGCCGTGGGGTTCGGTTCGCTGCCGGGCAACATCACCGTCGAGATAGAAGCCATCATCGCCCTTAGGGATTGAGGCCGTTCAATGGTTGCGCCAGCCCATCAGCTTCTCGATCCTTTCGGCCGAAACCCTGACCTGTTCGGTATAGTGGTTTTCGTCCGCCAGCACCTTCTGTTCCGGCAGCACGATGGAGATCGTCGCCACGCATTCTCCATTGGTGTCGCAGATCGGCGAGGCGATGCAGGCAACAGCGTAGTCGGATTCCGCAACCTGTATCGACAGCCGGTCACGGAACGCCGTGCCTGCCGATTGAGAGAGCGCTTCCGGGTTGATTTCCGCACGGCCGGTGGGCGATGTGCGGGCGCAGCGTTTGAAAAGCTCGACGCGCTCCTCTTCCGGCAGATGGCCAACGAGCAGGCGGCCGGATGCCGTCCAGTTCAATGGAACACGGGTGCCGACGCGCGAGGCAACCTGGAAATGGCTGGGGCCATCCGCCATGGCGAGCACCAGCATATGGTCACCGTCGCGACCGCAAAGCTGCACCGTCTCACCCGCATGGCGGCACAGATCATGCATTTCGTGGGTTGCGACACCCATGAAATCCAGCGAGCGGGCATAGGCAAGGCCGTAGTGATAAAGCCGTGCGCCGAGCCATATGTTACCTTCGGCGTTGCGCGCCAGCATGTTCTTTTCGACCAGATCGTCAACGATCACATAGACGGTGGAAAGTGGCGCCTTGATCGCCTTGGCAATGGCGTAAGCGCCAGCTGGCGATCCGGTTTCGTAAAGGTAATCAATCACCTGAAGAGCGCGATCAATGCCGCTGACACGCGAGCGCTTGGCCACCTTCGCGTCCGGGTTTTCCTCGGTCGCGGACAAGGCGTGTGAAGACAATTCGTCCAGTTTATGGGCGTCCAATTTCGGGCTCCTCATGAATTTTGAGAAGCTATTACATTATTATGGCATATATGTCGATGCCTATCGCATCGCAAAGACAGGAGAAAGACATGACCGAGGATATCAGAAGCAGGATCGGCCTTCGCCCGGTCATCAACGTCTCGGGCACCATGACGTCGCTCGGTGCTTCCATCGTCGTTCCAGAGGCGGTTGAGGCCATGGCGGCGATCCTGCCGCAATTCGTAGAGATCAACGATCTGCAGCGCAAGGCAAGCGCGATCATCGCGAGACTGACGGGCGGCGAGGCTGGTTTCGTCACTGCTTCCTGCTCTTCCGGCATCAGCCTTGCTGTTGCCGGCGCCATCACCGGCAACAATCTCTTGGCCATCGAAAAGCTGCCTGATATCGCACCGGAAAAGAACGAAGTGCTGGTGCAGATGGGGCATGTGGTGAGCTACGGCGCGCCGGTGGATCAGGCGATCCGGCTTGGCGGCGGCAAGGTGGTGCTGGTCGGGCAGGCCACATCGACCCATCGCTTCCACATGGAAAACGCCATCACCGAAAAGACGGCGGCGGCGGTCTATGTCATCTCGCACCATGTCGTGAATTATGGCCTGCTGCATCTTTCCGAATTCGTAGAGATCGCCCATGCCAAGGGTGTTCCGGTAATCGTGGATGCGGCGTCCGAATATGATCTGCAGCTGTTTCTGGCCACCGGCGCAGATATTGTCCTCTATTCCGGCCACAAGTTTCTCGGCGGCCCCACCTCCGGCATCGTGGCCGGAAGTAAGGAACTGGTGCGCAACGCCTTCCTGCAAAATATGGGCATTGGCCGCGGCATGAAGGTCGGCAAGGAAAGCATCTATGGCGTTATGGCGGCACTGCAAGCCTGGGAAAAGCGCGACCATGCCGGCATCCGTGAGCGCGAGACCGGATATCTCAATCTCTGGAAGGAAACGCTGGATGGCCGCCCGGGCGTGACCGCGCTCATCGAGCCGGATCCGACCAATAACCCGCTCGACAGGCTGCGCGTGATCATCGATGCCGAAGAAGCGCATATCACTGCCTGGGACCTGACGACGGCGTTGGCCAGGGGCAATCCTCCCATCATCACCCGCGACCACGAGGTAGAGCATCGCTATTTCTATCTCGACCCATGCAATCTGCATCCCGGACAGGAAACCATCGTGGCGTCTCGTCTGGCCGAGGAACTGGACAAGGCGCGTGCCTCCAACGAGGTGATTGCAACACCTTTCGAAGACCGGAGCCGACACCGCTTCGACGGCATGCTGCGCTGGCCGGACTAGGCTTGACCGCTTGCGCCGCCAAAACCTAACGACAAGAAGGGAACGATCATGACCATGCCGCAGGCCGCACCCGTTGGTGCCGAAGATGCCGTGCTTTCCGTCCGCAATCTCACCACGTCCTTTCACGTGGATGGCGGCTGGAAACCCGTGGTTCGTGATATTTCCTTTGATGTCGGGCCGGGTGAAACGGTCGCGATCGTAGGTGAAAGCGGTTCGGGTAAAAGCGTTACCTCCCTCTCCATCATGCGGCTGCTGGATCGTGAAAGCAGCAGGGTGGAGGGTAAAATCCTGCTTGGAGGGCGCAACCTGCTGTCCCTCTCCGAAGATGCCATGCGGCAGGTGAGGGGAAACGAGGTCGCCATGATCTTTCAGGAGCCGATGACCAGCCTCAATCCGCTGTTCACCATCGGCGACCAGATTTCCGAGGCCTTGTTATGCCACCAGCCGATGTCGAAAACCGACGCGAGGGCGGAGACGGTTCGGCTGCTCGAAAAGGTCCGTATTCCTTCAGCCGCATCGCGTTTCGATGAATATCCGCATCGCTTTTCCGGCGGCATGCGCCAGCGCGTGATGATCGCCATGGCGCTTGCATCCCGGCCGAAGCTGCTGATCGCCGATGAGCCGACGACCGCACTCGACGTGACCATTCAGGGCCAGATCCTTGACCTCATCAAGACGCTTCAGGAGGAGGAAGGCACGTCGGTTCTGTTCATCACCCATGATATGGGCGTGGTAGCGGAAATCGCCGATCGTACCGTTGTCATGTATCGCGGCGAGCAGGTGGAAGTTGGCGCGACCGCTGATATCTTTCATCGCGGCAAGCATCCCTATACCCGCGCGCTTTTGTCCGCCGTTCCGGTTCTGGGTTCCATGACGGGTGAGGAAAGACCGCTCAGGTTTCCCATCGTCAACACCACCACAGGCGAAACGCAGCAGCCGGCGCGGCCGGGCGATACCGTTGACGCGAGTGCCCAGCCGGTGCTCAAGGTAGAAGGGCTGACCAAGCGCTTCGATATTCACTCCGGCCTTTTGGGGCGGCTCAGCGGCCGCGTGCATGCGGTGGAGAATGTGTCCTTTGATCTCAGAGCCGGCGAGACATTGTCGTTGGTCGGCGAAAGCGGTTGCGGCAAATCGACCACCGGGCGCGCCATCATGCGGCTGATCGAGCCGGATGCCGGCTCAGTGATGGTTAATGGCGAGAATATTCTCGCCCTCGACAAATCAGGCATGCGCGAGATGCGCAAAACGGTGCAGATGATCTTTCAGGACCCCTATGCCTCGCTCAACCCGCGCATGACGGTGGGTGCGGCGATTGCCGAACCGTTTCTGGAGCACCGCATGGGAAACGCCCGCGAGGCAAAGGATGTTGTGGCCGATATGCTGGCGAAGGTCGGCCTTTCGCCCGATATGGCGGCGCGCTACCCTCATGAATTTTCCGGCGGCCAGCGTCAGCGTATCTGTATCGCCCGCGCGCTTGCGCTCCAGCCGAAGGTGATTGTCGCCGATGAGAGCGTTTCGGCGCTGGACGTTTCGATAAAGGCGCAGGTCATCAACCTGATGCTGGATCTGCAGCAAAGCCTCGATCTCGCCTTCCTGTTCATCAGCCATGACATGGCGGTGGTGGAGCGCGTCAGCCACCGGGTAGCGGTAATGTATCTCGGCGAGATCGTTGAAATCGGCCCACGTGCGGCGGTGTTTGACAATCCGCAGCATGATTACACCCGCAAGCTGATGGCCGCCGTGCCGGTGCCGGACCCGGACCGCAGAAACACCCGGCGAAATGCCGCGAATGACGAGCTGAAAAGCCCGATCCGCGCGATCGATTACGTGGTGAAACCGCGTGAGTACCGTGAGGTCTCGCCCGGTCACCTTGTCGCCTGCTAAAGCGGGTTAAAGACCCGGTACATCGCATGTCGCGAAAGGCACGCGGTAACCGCGCCGGAAGGTTTCGCGCTGTCCGAGCTGGCGATACCATTGCTGTACCGCCGGAAAATCGTCGAGGTCAATTTTATGGCGCGCGAAACGCGAGACCCATGGCCAGATGGCGATATCGGCTATGGAAAAATCACCGGCGATGAATTCCCGGCCCGTCAGGCGCTGGTTCAGTGTGCGGTAGAGGCGCTCCGTATCCGAGGCGAAACGCGCCTCGGCAAAGGGTGCCTGTCCGGTATTGTAGGTCAGGAAATAATGGGCATAACCGAGTGTCGGGCCAAAATTGGCGGCCTGCCACATCAGCCATTCGGTGACTGCCAGCCGCGCAGCAGGGGAGGCAGGCAGAAGACGCCCGGCCTTTTCGGCGAGATAGATCAGAATCGCGTTCGATTCCGTTAGAACTGTGCCGTTATCGCGGTCGATGATTGCCGGGATTTTCGACCCGGGATTGATGCGGGTATAGTCGGCTGAGAATTGTTCGTCTTTTTCAATGTCGATGGCGTGGCTGACATAGGGCAGGCCGAGTTCTTCCAGCGCAATCGAGATTTTCAGGCCGTTCGGGGTGATCCAGGTGTAGAGGTCGATCATGCTAATCGAACATCGCCTCATCTAGTGGCAAAGCTCGCCTGCCTTTCTTGCCGGTCACATCAGAGAGATCAGTATAAAGACCGCGCAATGTCGCAACGAGTTGGATGATGCGCGGATCGGTGACGCGATAAATCACCTGTTTGCCTTCCCGCGAGCCCTCGATCACACCGGCATCGCGCAATTCGGCAAGCTGCTGGGAAAGTGTCGGTTGCTGAATGCCGAGCTCATATTCCAGTGCGGAAACGGAAGCCTCCGTTTCCATGAGATAACAGACGATGGCCAGGCGATTGGCGTTGGCGACAAGCTTTAAAAGCTCGCTCGCCTCCACCACGCTGCGGCAGATGAGATTGGAAACCGGTTTCGTCACGACTACAGGTCCATTTTTCAAACTATAAAAAAGTAAATTGTATTGCGATAAATTTCAATGGTTTGATTAAGCCGAGTTTGACCGCGTCAGGATTTTTTTTAAAATCTACAGGATTTATAGATTTCTCTTTCGCTTTGCCGCAGAGGATCGCCAAAACGTTCCTCGAAAACATTCTATAAAAAAGTAGATTGATTAAGAAATGAGGTGTCGACATGAAAATCGGGGTCCATCCCAACAATCTGCATTTGCGGCTCGCCCGGCTCTGGCCCGGCGCGTTTGATGAATTCGATCCGGAATTCGTGCCCTACCGCGAGGGGCGCGATACCGCAGCGCTTTTGAAAAAAGGCGAAATTCATTTCGGCGGCACGGGCTCGACGCCGCCAATCGAGGCGGATGCGCGGGGGCTTTCCGCAGCTTATATCGCTGCCTCAGCACCACGCCCCGCAAACGGCGCGATCCTCGTGCGGCGCGACAGCCCCATCCGCTCTGCGGCCGACCTTTCGGGAAAACGCATATCGCTGATTGACGGGTCTTTTCATACCTATCTTCTTGCGCGTAGCCTGGAAGGGGTGGGGCTTGGTCTTGCGGATGTAATACGCATCGAGAGCGGTGACAGCGATAGCCTGCGCGATCTCGTGGAAGGCCGCGTCGATGCCTGGGTGACGATGTCGCCACGGCTCGAAAAAGCCCTGACCCATGACGGGATCAGTCTTCTGGTCCGTTGCGGCTCCACCATTCCCAACCGTTCGCTGTTCTGGACGCTCGCGCGTCACACTGTGGCGCTGGAACAAAGCGAGGCGATTGCCGCCGAACTGGACCGCGTTGGCCGCGCCGTCATGGCGGATATAGACAGAGCCGCGGCCCTTCTTGCCGCCGAGCCGGGCAGCGAAGGTGATGCGCAGTCCTGGGCAAAGGTGCTGCGCTCACGCGATCTTTCGGTGGTGCCCGCCGCCGAAAATATCCTTGCCGAACAGCAGGAGGAGGCCGATACGCTTTACAGGCACGGCCATTTCTCTCTACCGGTTCTGACCGGGCAGAGACCGGCCCCACAATCAGCCAGCGCGGGAGGCGACAGATGAACGTTTTCTGGTACATGTGCGCGCCCGATGGCGCCTATCCCTGGCAACCGGAAGGATCCCGCAAGGTTGATCTCGGTTATTACAAGCAGCTTGCTCTTGCTTATGATCAGCTTGGTTACACAGGCGCCCTGTTTGCCACCGGCGCGCATGATGTGTGGGTTCTGGCTGGCGCGCTGCTTTCCTATACCGCGCGGCTGAAGTTTCTGGTCGCGATTCATCCGGGTCTTGTCGCGCCAACGCTGCTCGCCAAGATGGCGGCGACGCTTCAGGAATTTTCGCGCGGACGCCTGCTGATCAACGTCGTCTCGGGCGATGCCAAGATGCTCGGTGCATATGGCATGACCATGCCGCATGACGAACGCTACGATATGGCGGATGAATATTTGCAGATCTGGCATCGTCTTTTTGCCGGTGAGACGGTCGATTTCAAGGGCCGCCATTTCCAGACCGAAGGCGCAAAGTTGGCACTGCCGGTGGGGCAAGGCATAGAGCCACCACCGCTATGGTTCGGCGGCTCTTCGGACAAGGCGATCGAGGTTGCCGCCAAACATGTCGAGACCTATCTTTCCTGGGGCGAAACGCCCGACCAGATCGGCGCGAAGGTCGATCTCGTCAAGGCGCGGGCGGAGAAACTCGGCCGTGAGCTGGAATACGGCATTCGTCTGTACGTTATTGTCCGCGATACGGATGAAGAGGCATGGGCCGCCGCCGCCGATCTTTACGGGCGCATGGACGAGCGTGCCATTGCAGCCAACCAGCGTTTCGTCGGCAAGACCGATTCCGTCGGCCAGCAGCGCATGACGGCGATGCATGGTGGACAGAAGCCTGAGAACCTGCGTGATCTCGAAATTGCCCCCAATCTCTGGGCCGGCATCGGTCTTGTCCGGCCGGGACCGGGCACCGCAATTGTCGGCTCGCCCGATACGGTCATCCGCACGCTGGAGGCCTATAAAAAGGCGGGCGTGAATACCTTTATTCTGTCCGGCATGCCGTTGCTGGAAGAGGCCTTCCGTTTCGGGGAAAAGGTTCTTCCGCGTCTTGATGTATCGCGGGAAGTCTCGTCAGCCAAACAATTCACCTGGTCGACTTTGTTCGACCGCGACCTCTCGGCAAAGGCATCTTAAACATGGCCTTCCGGGAGTGGAGAAAAAAGACATGACGGCTGGTCCGGCAACAACGATTGCACAACGACGCATCGGCCCTCAGCGTGCGGCGGAGCGGGCGCTTGCCGTTCTGGACAAGGCGCTTGGCGCGGTCGCCGCCGCAATCCTTGCGACTCTTCTCGTGGTGGTGCTGGTCAATGTCACCCTGCGTTATCTGTTTCACACCGGCTTCATCGGTGCGGAAGATCTCGGCATCTGGCTGCATGTGGCGATGATCGCGGTCGGCGCGCCGCTCAGTCTCAAAAGCGCGCTTGCCATGCGGCTCGATGTTTTCGTGCGGTTTTTGCCTGAGCGGTTTCATGCCGCCACCGAAGTTCTGGCGGATGCCTTCTCCTTCATCGCAGCACTGATCCTCGCCTTCGGTGGGGTTGAAATCGCGGCGATGCTGGGCGGTACGTCTCCGACGCTCGGTCTGCCGGAATGGGTGCGTTTTGGCTTTCTGGGTGCAGGCGGCGCGTTGATCCTTCTTTACCTGGCGCTTCAGCGTGTCAGTGAGGGCAAGACATTTGCCGTTCTAGTGTCTCTCACCATTGCAATTGCGGCCTATGTCGGCCTGCCGGAAGTCTTCGTTGATACGAGCCTGCCGCCCAGCCTGTTTCTGGCGCTGACGGCGGCGGTGGGGCTGGTGCTGGCAGCACCGCTCGCCCATGCCTTTCTCGCCGCAGCCTATGTGGCGATCGCCTTCGGCAGTACCTTGCCGGAGCCGGCCATCGTTTCCTCAACGGTAACAGGCATGTCGAAATTCCTGCTGCTCGCCATCCCCTTCTTCCTGCTGGCCGGAAGCCTGCTGACGGAATCGGGCGTTGCCAACCAGCTGGTTCGGTTCGCCGCCTCCATGGTTGGACACCGCCGGGCAGGGCTGGCGCAGACGACGCTGTTGACCAGCGTGCTGTTTTCCGGCGCATCCGGTTCCTCTGTCGCCAACGCCGCCTTCGGCGCTTCAACCTTCCAGCCGGAACTGGTCAAACACGGCTATCCGCCGGCACAGGCGGGCGCGATCATCGCTGCAACGTCGGTGCTCGACAATGTCATCCCGCCCTCCATTGCCTTTCTCATCCTCGCAACGGCTACCAACCTGTCGGTGGGCTCGTTGCTGGTTGGCGGCTTTTTCGCCGGTGGGCTGATGGCGATCTGCCTTGCGGTGGCCATCCATTGGAGCGTGCGCAGCGTCGATACCCTGCCGCGCGCCACGGGCACGGAACGCTGGCGCTCGGCTATCGCCGCCATACCCGCCTTCGGTCTCGGCATCATCGTGGTGGTCGGCATCCGCATCGGCGTCGTCACCACCACGGAGGCGGCCGCACTTGCCGCACTCTACACGCTGCTTCTCGGCTTTGGGTACCGGCTGGGCGCGGGGCGAATCTTCGCAACTTTCCGGCAATCAGCCGGTGAGGCGGCGGCCATCGGTCTCCTTATCGGCACGGCAGGCCCCTTCGCCTTTCTTCTGGCGGTCGATAACGTCTCCGGCCTCGTCACGGATTTCGTGACATTGCTTGGCGGCAGCAAGATCGCGGTGCTTCTGCTTTCCAACCTCATCCTGCTCGTTGTGGGGCTGGTGCTGGATATCGGTGCGGCCATCCTGCTGTTTGGACCGATCCTGTTGCCCGCGGCCGTTGCGGCCGGCATCGATCCCATCCATTTCGGCGTCATTCTCGTGGTCAACCTGATGATCCATGGCCTCACACCACCGCTCGGCATGCTCATCTTCGTCGTCAGCGGTGTCACCCGCATTCCGGCGACAGCGCTATTCCAAGCCGTCGTTCCCTATCTCCTATCCCTTCTCGTTTCCCTCGCCATTCTGTGCGCCTGGGCCATTGTCTTCTAAATCCGAGGTTTTATTCATGACTATTATCGATCGTCGCAATCTCCTGAAACTCTCCGCTGCGGGTGCGGCAGCACTTGCCACGCCCGCCTTCGTCCGCAATGCAAATGCCAGGACCCGCAACATTACGGTCGCCTCCCTGTTCGCGGACGACAAGCCGGAGACGAAAATCTGGGTGAAGATTAGCGAGCTGGTGGAGGCAAAGCTGCCCGGCCGTTTCCGCTTCAACATCGTCAAGAGCGGTGCGCTGGGCGGCGAAAAGGAAGTGGCGGAAAATATCCGTCTCGGATCGGTTCAGGCGAGCCTTTCCACGGTCTCTTCGCTCTCCGGCTGGGTGCCGGAACTGCAAATCCTCGATCTGCCCTTCCTGTTCCGCGATGCAGACCATGTGCGCAAGGTGGTGACGGGCGAGACCGGCAGCGAGCTGAAGACCAAGCTTGGCGCGCAGCAATTCGTGGCCGTAGACTTCATCAACTACGGCGCCCGCCATCTCCTGACCAAGGAGCCGGTAACCCGGCCAGAGCAGCTCAACGGCAAGAAGATCCGAGTCATCCAGAGCCCGCTGCACACCAAGCTGTGGAGCGCCTTCGGCACCACGCCGGTCGGCATTCCCATCACCGAGACCTATAATGCACTGTCAACCGGCGTAGCCGACGCCATGGATCTGACGAAGTCCGCCTATGCCGGGTTCAAGCTTTACGAGGTTGTGCCCTACATGACCGAGACCGGCCATATCTGGGCATCGGGCGTGGTTTATTATGGTGCGGCTTTCTGGAACCAGCTCGATGACGAAGACAAGAAGGCCCTGACCGAGGCATCAAGCGAAGGCGCGCTCTATTTCAACCAGCTGATCGTCGAGGACGAGGCGAAATCGGTGGAGCTCGCCGTTTCGAAGGGCGGCAAGGTGTTGCAGCCGGAAGCCTTGGATGAGTGGCGCAAGGGGGCGCAGGGCGTCTGGCAGGATTTTGCCGGCACTGTCGGCGGCATCGAGAAAATACAGGCGATCCAGTCGGCCTGATACCGATGCACTATTGTGAATGGGGAGGGCGCAGGAGCGCCCTCCCCATTTTTTTGATCAGCGGATATCCTGCGGCAGAACGTCCGAAGGAATATTCTGGTAGGAAACAGGGCGCGTGAAGCGGCGGATCGACATGGTGCCGACCGAGGTCGCGCCGAAGTTCGTGGAAGCCGGGTAGGGGCCGCCGTGAACCATGGCTTCGGAGACTTCAACGCCGGTCGGGAAGCCGTTGGCGAGAACGCGGCCGGCCTTGCGCTCGAGGATCGGCAGCAGCTTGCGGCCGAGTTCGGCGTCACCTGCGTCAAGATGCATGGTCGCTGTCAGCTGGCCTTCGAAGCTCTTTGCCACTTCGATCATTTCTTCAGCGCTGTCGACCGTCACGATCAGGCCGAGCGGTCCGAAGACTTCTTCGGCGAGCGCGTGGTTGGCAACCCAGTCCTTGCCCGAAACGCGGAACAGGTAAGGCGTTGCGTTACGCAGGTCGCAGGTGGTGGTCAAAACGTCGCGCACGCCGTTGCCGGCTGCGATGCGGTCGCGACCGTCACGATAGGCAGCGGCGATACCGTCGGTCAGCATGACCTGCGGGCCGACTTCGGAAAGGGCCGCCCGTGCGGTTTCCGACACAGCATCCGCCTGCGAGGCAAGCACCACGGCAATGCCGGGATTGGTGCAGAACTGTCCAGCACCCATGGTGAGTGAACCTGCCCAGCCCTTGGCGATGGCTTCACCGCGCGCGGAAACGGCTTCCGGCAGCAGGAACATCGGGTTGACAGAACCGAGTTCGCCGAAGAACGGGATCGGTTCCGGACGCTGGGCGCAGAGATCGAACAGTGCGCGGCCACCGGCGAGCGAGCCGGTGAAGCCGACTGCCTTGATGCGCGGATGCTGTACGAGCGCGGAACCGACATCGCGGCGGCCGCCCTGGATCAGCGAGAAGACGCCGGGATGCAGATTGTGCTTCTTGACGGCGGCGAGAACGGCCTCGGCAATGATTTCACCGGTGCCGGGATGGGCGGAATGGCCCTTGACCACAACCGGGCAGCCGGCTGCGAGAGCGGCGGCGGTATCACCACCGGCGGTCGAGAAGGCGAGCGGGAAGTTGGAAGCACCGAAGACCGCAACGGGGCCGATCGGACGCTGCATCAGACGGATATCCGGGCGCGGCAGCGGCTGGCGATCCGGAAGCGCTTCGTCGTGGCGGCGGTCGAGATAGTCGCCCTTGCGGATATGCGATGCGAAAAGGCGAAGCTGTCCGGTGGTGCGGCCGCGTTCACCCTGCAGGCGTCCTGCGGGCAGGCCGGTCTCGGACGTGCCGATTTCAGTGATGGCGTCGGCGCGGGCCTCGATCTCATCGGCGATGGTGTCGAGGAATGCGGCGCGCTCTTCGCGGGTCGTATAGCCGTAGCTCCAGAAAGCCTCTTCGGCTGCTTCTGCGGCCGCATTCACCAGATCGACGGTGCCGACCGAAAAATCGAAAGCTTCGCCATGTGCAGGCTCGCTGCGGAATTTCGCTTCCGTGGCGACCCATTCTCCTGCAACCAGATGTTTGCCGTGCGGCTTGAAACTCATTGTGCTCTTCCCTGAAAATCTGATCCTGTGTGGAAAATCCACCCGATACCGTAAAACCGGACCGAAGGGCGACAGCCTGATAGGCCATCAGCCGCGATCCTTGTCCGGTTGCTCTCTGCCTTAGCCCGAGTATGGCTTCAGCGAAAGCCGGTTTGTGCAGTATCTGTCCAAAAAGTGTGATTTATTGGGCTGTGGAAGAAAAAGACGATCTTCCGTTTATGCCCGCAGCGCTCTATTGTGACGCCATGATGACAAATAGACTTCCGAAATACATCGCCTGGTCGGTTCTGCTGCTGATCGTGATCGTTACAGTTTGCCCGATCGGGCTTCGGCCCCATACGCTGACGACCGTCGGCATCGACCGCGCCGCCGCCTTTGCCTTCTGTTCGGCTGCCTTCGTGCTGGCCTATCCGCGTTACTGGCTTGCCATCATTGTCGCGGGTGTCGTGGCGGCTTTCGGCATCGAGGCGCTGCAATTTCTGTCGCCCACACGGCATCCGCATATGACAGATGCAGTTGTGAAAGCCGTTGGCGCCATTGCCGGTGGGCTTGCCGCCTTTTCGTATCTTCAATTCAGGACGCGATTGACCGCAAGCTAAGAGGCTGCCGGCGGCCAATCGTGTCGGCTTAATTCGCCTGCTTCGCCAATCCGAAACGGCCATGCGACAGCGTGCGCTCGATGCCGCGAAGCTCTGCCAGCCCCTTCAATCGGCCGATGGCGGGATAACCCGGCTGCGCCCCGCGCGTCAGGTCATCAAGGATTTCCTGGCCATGGTCGGGCCGCATCGGAATGGTGTGGTCTGCACGGCCCTCCGCACGACGGCGGGATTCTTCCGACAGAAGTGCTGCGATAACGGCGACCATATCCGTTCCACCTTCCAGATGCTCGTCCTCGAAGAAGGAGCAGGGCACGGTGTCCGTGTCGCGCGTGACGTTGCGCAGATGCACGAAATGGATGCGGTCTGCAAAACGGCTGGCGATGAAGGGCAGGTCGTTATCCGCCCGCGCGCCGAGCGAGCCGGTGCAGAGCGTAACGCCATTGGCCCGGCTGTCGACTTGCGAGAGCATATGGGCGTAGTCGGACTCCGTTGAAAGAATACGCGGCAGGCCAAGCAGCGGCCATGGGGGATCGTCGCCGTGGGCGCAGATGTTGATGCCGATCTCTTCCGCGACCGGCGTCACGTCCGACAGAAAATCGATCAGGTTCTGCTGCAGTTTTTCGCGGTTTATGCCGTGATATGAGCGCAGCTTTTCGAGAAGCTGGCTGAGCGTGTAACCATCCGCCGAACCCGGCAGGCCCGCGCCGATATTACGTCCGAGTGCGGCGATCTTCGTATCCGGCATGTCGGCGAAACGTTTTGCCGCTTCCTCGATCAGCCACTCCGGATAATCGGCCTTTGCGTCGGGGCGTTTGAGAATGTGAATGTCGAAGGCGGCGAAATCGGAAAGGTCAAAACGCATGGCTTTTGCGCCGTGCTTCGTTTCCCAGCGCAGATCGGTGCGGGTCCAGTCCAGCACCGGCATGAAATTGTAGCAGACGGTGCGAATGCCCGTGGCGGAGAGGCGGCGCAGCGTCTCCTGCCAGTTGGCGATATGGTTTTTCCAGTCGCCCGTCTGGGTTTTGATCTCCTCGGAGACCGGCACGCTTTCCACCACGTCCCAATAGAGCCCACCGGCCTTGATCGCCTCATGCCGTTTGGCGATTTCATCCACAGGCCAGACATCGCCGGTGGCGATGTGGTGCAGCGCGCTTACGATGCCTTCCGCCCCTGCCTGAGCCGCATCCTGAACCGTGACCTTGTCCACCGGGCCGAACCAGCGCCATGTATGTCTCATTTTTTGTCCTCAAATATCATTCTGCGGAAAATGTCAGCTGCACCTTGCAGGCGGCGGAGCGGTCTCCAGCCTGCTCGAATGCGACTTTCGCCTCTTCAAGCGGGAAGCTGTGGGAAATGATCGGCCGCACGTCGATCCCGCGCGTGGAGATCAGGCGGGCGGCAATGGCGAATTCGTCGTGGAAACGCTGCGAGCCGCGCCAGAGGATTTCCTTGCCCACCAGCGCATTGAGCGGAATGGTTATGTCACCGGTGACGCCCACCTGCACGACAGTACCGCGCGGACGTACACAGGCGAAGGCGGCGCGAAGCGCAGGTGCCGCGGCGGAGCAATCGAAAACGACGTCAAAATAGCCCTTATTATCCTGATAGGGTAAAAGTGCTTCTGCGTTTTTCGCGACATTGATGGTGCGGTCCGCCCCCATGGCGGGCGCGCGCTCCAGCGCCGCATCGGTCAGGTCGGTGGCGAGAATGATGCCGGCACCGGCATGGCGGGCGGCGGCAATCGTCAAGAGGCCGATCGGCCCGGCGCCCGTTACCAGCACCTTGGCGCCGGTCAGATCGCCCGCTTGTGCGACGGCATGCAGGCAGACCGCAAGCGGTTCGGTGCAGGCGGCTTCGGCGGGCGAAGTGGTGTCTGAAAATGTCGCGCATTGTTTTGCGGGAACCACGAGCCGATCACGGAACATGCCCTGTTCGTGCGGCAGGCGCATGGCGCTGCCCATGAAGCGCATATCGAGGCAATGGATCGGTTGGCCCTTCAGGCAGAAATGGCAATGGCCGCAAGGCTGCGAGGGATTGACGGCGACGAGCTGACCGAGTGCGAGCCCGCAGACGCCTTCGCCCAGCGCCTGCACCCGCCCCGATGCCTCGTGGCCGCAGATGATCGGCTCGCGTACCCGCACAGGCCCGAAGCCGCCGTCCTGATAATAATGTAGATCGGAACCGCAAATGCCGCCCGCCGCCATGGTCAGCAGCACTTCACCGGGGCCGGGCGCCTGCATGTCCTGCGTTTCGACGCGGATATCTTCACGGCCGTATAGACGTGCCACGCGTGTCTGCATCACCGTGCCTCTCATCGTATGTGTATTGGATGAATGAAACCCGCGCGGCTAGCCGCGCGGGCAGTGCGTCGATTAGCGGATCAGGCCCATCTCGGTCGGCAGCCACAAGGTGATTGCCGGGATGAAGGTGATCAGCAGCAGCGCCACGAACAGCGGCACCAGCCATGGCAGAATGGCGACGGTGGTGCGCTCGACGGAGAGTTTCGCCACGCGTGAGAGCACGAACAACACCATGCCGAGCGGCGGATGCAGCAGCCCTATCATCAGGTTGAGGGTGATGATGAGGCCGAAATGCACCGGATCGATATTGAACTGCAGCACCAGCGGCAGCAGGATCGGCACGAGGATGGTGATTGCTGCGATCGTGTCTAGGAAGCAGCCGACGAACAGCATCAGCAGGTTGACCAGCAGGAGGAAAATCCACTTGCTGTCGGTGATCGTCAGGATCGCCGCCGATAGCAACTGTGCTGCCTGGCTCACCGTCAGAAGCCATGCGAAGATTGATGCCGCCGCAACGATGAAGAGAACCGATGCCGTGGTCTCTATCGTGTCGAAGGTCGATTTTGCCAGCGACTTGAACGTCATCGTCCGGTAACGGACAAGCCCGAGGAACAGAGACCACAACACGGCCGCGACAGCCGCCTCTGTTGGCGTGAACCAGCCCATCGTCATGCCGCCGATCAGGATCACCGGCGTCATCAGGGCCATCACGGCAGAGAAGTCGAAATACCAGTCGCAGGCGAGCAAGACCACCAGCACGATCAGGATCGACAGGTTGAGCGACAGGCCAAATAGCGTCAGGAGATAGATGCCGAGCGGCACCATCATGACGACGAGTACTTCAAGCGAAGCGCCGAAGATGGTTCTGAGGTTGAACGGCGTATCGGAACCCCAACCCTTGACGTAGGCGAAAACGGCAACGGTGATCATCATCAAAAGCGTCATGACGACGCCTGGAACGATGCCGGCCATGAACAGTGCGCCGATCGAGACGTTTGCCATCATGCCGTAGATGACGAAGGGCAACGATGGCGGAAAGATCGGCCCGAGCGTTGCGGAGGCGGCGGTGACGCCGACGGCTGCTTCGACCGGATAACCATGATCCTTCATGGCTTTGATTTCGATGGTGCCGATGCCGGCGGCGTCGGCGAGGGCCGTGCCGGACATGCCGGAAAAGATTACCGAGCCGATGATGTTGACCTGTGCCAGACCACCTTTCATCCAGCCGACCAACGCCACGGCAAAGGAATAGATGCGTCCCGTCACCCCCGCCGTGTTCATGAGATTGCCGGCAAGGATGAAGAAGGGAACGGCGAGAAGCGGGAAGCTTTCCACGCCCGCAATCAGACGCTGCGCCGCGATGATATCTGGCGCGACATTGTACGAGACGATGTAGAGAAGCGATGCCGTGGCCATTGAAATGGCGACCGGCAGGCCGATCAGCATCAACAGAAGAAACGAGCCGATAAGAATAAGCATATGTTCAATCCCCCGCGCTCTGGAATTCTTCCGGCCGTTCCAGAACGGAATAGCCACGCTGCATATTGGCGATGAAGACCTGCACCGAACGGAAGAACATCAGGACGAAAGCGGCCAGAACCGTATAGAAAACGATGTTGCGCGGCAGGGCGACGGTGACCATTTCCTCGTCCGCGACGATTTCCAGATACCGCCACATCAGCCACGAGGTGTAGGCGAAGAACACGATGCGCAGCAAGTCGACAAGGATCGACATGACGCGGGCAACCTGCGGCGGAACGTAGTGATAAAGCACATCCACCTGGATGTGGCGTGACATGCGCACGCACATGACCGAACCTAGAAACACCACGCCAATCAGGCAGTTGACGGCGATTTCTTCCGTCCAGGCATAGCTGTCGTTAAGCACGTAGCGGGTGAAGAATTGAAGGAACACGCAACCTGTCATCAGCCAGAAAAGGCCAAGCGTAACCCAGTCCTCGAAGGCGTAGACCTTCAGGTCGACTTCGGGCGGCGCCTCGTCAAACGTGTGGGCGAGTTCTTCAGGGGTGACCTGAGTATGAATTTCCTGCGACATTGAGATATCCCGTCTGGAGAGAAAGGGCGGTGCGGCAACGGAGGCCGCACCGGATCTTGGCTCACTTGACGGCGCGAATGGCTTCCCAGTCGGCCTTGTCGTAACCGAAGTCCTCGAACTTCACCTTCTCCATGACGTTCTTCTCAAAGTCCGCCTTGTCGACCTCTGCGACGTTCAGGCCACGCTTCTTGAACTCTTCCACGAGGCTTTTTTCGCGTCCTTCGATGGTCTTCGTGGTCCGCACGGCGGCTTCCTGCATGACGTCCGTGAAGATTTTCTTGTCTTCATCGGAAAGCTTCGACCACAGGTTCTTCGAGATCACCGTGTTGAGGTGGTCGACGATGTGGCCGGTCAGCACGATGTTCTTCTGCACTTCGAAGAACTTCTTTGCCTCAATGGTGGTCAGCGGGTTTTCCTGTGCATCGACCGTGCCGTTCTGAAGCGCCAGATAGACTTCTGCAAATGCGATCGGCGTCGTGTTGGCGCCGCAGGCGCGTGGCATGGCGAGATAGGCCGGAACGTCGGGAACACGCATCTTCAGCCCCGCCATGTCGGCGCAGTTGGCAATCGGCTTGTTCGACGTGGTGTGGCGCGTGCCGTAATAGCTGACGGCGGCGATGTGGTTGCCGGTCTTGTCCTCGTAACCCTTGGCAAGACGCTTGAAGATATCACTCTTGGTATAGGCGATCAGATGGCTCGGGTCGCGGAAGATATATGGAAAATAGGTGACGCCGATCGGCTTGAAGTCACGTGCGGCAAAACTGGAGCCGGAGATGATGATATCCACCGTGCCGATCTTCAGGCCCTGGTTGATATCCGCTTCCTTGCCGAGCTGCGAGGCGGGGAATACATCCACCTTGTAGCGGCCGTCGGTGCGCTTGGCGATTTCTTCCGCAGCCCAGACCGAATCCGTGTGGAACGGTTCGGAGGTCTCGTAGACATGCGCCCATTTCAGCGTTGTTTGCGCCTGTGCCGCCAAAGCCGAAAGCAAAATGGCAGCGGTTGCACCCATCAAAGTCGACAATCTGATTTTCATTCTTAACTCCTCCCGAATTAAAGCCAGATTTCTGTTTTTCCCGTCGCCGGTTGCGGCGCGGTCACTCTTCTCCGATCGTTTCCTCCCCGAAACTCTCGGAAAATCTCTTTTGCGACAGCGTCAGATGCTGGCGCATCGCCTCGCGTGCGCCTTCCGGATCGTTCGCCGCGATCGCGTCGCGGATCACCCGGTGTTCCTGAACGGCAAGAATCCATGTGTGAGGACCCTCGAAATAGCTGGCGAGCTTTTCGAAATAGGGCGAAAGGCTGCGCTCGTCATAGATCAGGCCGGTAAAGCGGTTCAGCGCCGAGTTGCCGATGATGTCGGCAATGGCGGTGTGGAAGGCGCGGTCCAGGTTGAGGGCCTGCGGCGAATTGTCGAGCGCCCCGGCCATGCGTTCGATGATGTCGTCCAGCCTGGCGATGCATTCAGACGTGGCAAGCCGCGCGGCCTCCTCGGCAATAGCGCTTTCAATGATGCAGCGCGCTTGCAGGATTTCGAATGGGCCGTGCGCGTCCGGCACGGGTGACTTTGCCTTGTTAGCCGTTCGGGACGTGTTCACATACACGCCCGAACCCATGCGGATATGGATATGGCCTTCCACTTCCAGAACGATCAGTGCTTCCCGCACCGTCGGGCGGGACACGCCAAAACGTTCCGCCAGATCGCGCTCCGCCGGCAGGCGCTGACCGTCCGTCAGTTCCCCGCTCTCGATAAGCAAGCGAATTTGTTCCGCAACCAGCCTGTAGAGGCGGCGCGGCTCCAGAGCCACAAACATGATGTCCTCCCAGCGCGAAAGTCTCCCCCCTTCGCGCAAGCGGTAAGATGGTCTTACCAATTTTATTAGGTAGGATTTATGCCGTGCTGTCAATTGGCCGCTAGAGGAAAACTACACGGCGAAAGACTGGAGACCGGTGCGGCAGGCTCGGCGCAATGGATTGGATTTTACGAACGTGATTGATCCTCGGGGCAGACCCGAGGATGACACCGCATGTTTGGATCGGCTTTTCAGCCCTTGCTACTTGTGAGCTTCAAGCCGCCGCCGTCGCCGATAGTGACGTCCAGCTCACCGTACCCACCGATCGAAAGGTGCGGCGTTTCGATGGGATGCGAATGAGTGGCGTTAATGACCACGACCGTTGCGCCCATGCTTTCCCCCGCCAGAATGCCGGCGGGCGCATCTTCGAAGACGACGCAGTCTTCAGGTGCGACGCCGAGCTTCGCAGCAGCCTTTCTGTAACCCTCCGGGTCAGGCTTGCCGTTCACAACGTCCTCGGCACAGATCATCACTGGAGGCGGTGTGAGGCCTGCCGCAGCCAACCGGAGTTCGGCAAGGGCGCGGGCGGCGGAGGTGACGATGGCCCATTTTCCGGCCGGCAATTTCTCAAGAAATGCAGCTGCCTGCGGAATCTGGAGGATGCCGTCAACATCGTCCATTTCCTTTTGCAAAAGCATATCCGCCTGTTCCTGGATATCGAGGCCGGGAACTGCCTCGCGACGCACAACCTCGGATGCGCGCATGCCATGGATGCGCTGCAGGAAAGCCTCCGGCTCTATCCCGTTGTCTACGGCCCATTCGCGCCAGACCCGCTCCACCACCGCAATGGAATTCAGCAGCGTTCCATCCATGTCGAACAGGAAGGCGCCATATTCGCGCGAGGAGATCTGGGCGGTCGCCGGGACTTTGCTGTGCATCGCATTCTTCCGTTGGATGTGTCGGGTTGGCCTCGTGTCTATAGCATCGGCAGGCATAACGGAATCGTTTTTCCGCTCCTCAAGCAAATGGCGACCCATCCGCCAGTGGCGGACATCGTGCCGGAATCGGACAGTTTGCACGGACTGCGACTCGGTGCATGGTCAGGCAGGGGAGGCGGCGTCCGCATACGGTCATGCGGGCGTCAGGTTGCAGCAAGGATCAACTGCTATTGTGAGTTTTCGAAAGCAGTCAAAGTTCGCAAAATCAAAAGCTAAACGGAGCTTGTGAATGTTGTGCATGAGATTTTTCGCAGCGGAATTCTCTTAACGAAACCGTCGTTTAAGGGGTGTCGTTAACCATTTGTTAACCATATTCGAGGTACCTAATTGTCAACGATTTGTTTACCAAGATGACCAAAGTGCTAACAGACCAGCGTTCGATCCGTATCAAAGGCCGCTCCTTCCTCGCGGTCGTTCTGTCCCCTGAAGCTCCGCTCGATCAATGGCTGGAACGGCTGGATGATCTTGCTGCACGTTCAGCCGGGTTCTTCCTGTCGCGTCCGGTGGTTCTGGATGCGTCTGAGCTGTCGCTGGACAAGGCAGGGCTGAAGGCTCTGCTGGCAGCGCTGACGGAACGTAATGTCGGCATCATGGGGATCGAAGGTGTTCGCCCCTCGATGATCGAGCCGGGCATGCCGCCGTCGCTGAAGGGCGGAAAGCCCGCTTCAGATGTCGAGGTCGAGCCTGTCGCCATCGCTGCCGAATTGCCGGAAGAAAAGCCGCGCGCTTCGGGCGAGGTTCGGGCCGTGGTCCAGTCGCTGGTCATCAACGAGCCGGTGCGCTCCGGCCAGTCGATCATGTTCCCCGAAGGCGATGTGACCGTCATCGGTTCGGTCGCCTCGGGTGCGGAAATAATCGCGGGCGGGTCGGTGCATATTTACGGGGCGTTGCGCGGTCGCGCCATGGCCGGTTCGCTTGGCAATGTTTCGGCGCGCATCTTCTGCCGCAAGCTGGAAGCGGAGCTACTGGCAATCGACGGCGTCTACAAGGTTGCCGAGGACATTGACGACAAGCTGCGCGGCCAGCCCGTTCAGCTGTGGCTGGAAAACGATACGATAAAGGCCGAAAAACTTGGCTGACGACATAGAGAAAACAACACAGGAACAGGAGAGCCGTATGGGGAAGGTAGTCGTTGTTACTTCCGGCAAGGGCGGGGTTGGCAAGACCACCTCGACCGCAGCGCTTGGCGCCGCATTGGCGCAGAACAAGCAGAAGGTCGTGGTTGTCGATTTTGACGTCGGACTGCGTAACCTCGATCTCGTCATGGGTGCTGAACGCCGGGTGGTTTACGATCTCGTCAACGTCATCCAGGGCGATGCCAAGCTGACGCAGGCGCTGATCCGCGACAAGCGCCTCGAGACGCTGTTCCTGCTGCCCGCCTCGCAGACACGCGACAAGGACAATCTGACGCCGGAAGGCGTGGAATGGGTCATCGCCGAGTTGAAGAAGCATTTCGACTGGGTCATCTGCGACAGCCCGGCCGGTATCGAACGCGGCGCGACGTTGGCCATGCGCCATGCGGATGTGGCCGTCGTGGTCACCAATCCGGAAGTCTCCTCGGTGCGTGACAGTGACCGCATCATCGGCCTGCTCGATTCCAAGACGCTGAAGGCCGAACGCGGCGAGCGCATGGAAAAGCACCTGCTTCTGACGCGCTACGATTCGGCCCGTGCCGAGCGCGGCGACATGCTGAAGGTCGACGACGTTCTGGAAATCCTCTCCATTCCGCTGCTCGGTATCATTCCCGAAAGCACGGATGTGCTGCGTGCTTCCAACGTCGGTGCACCGGTTACGCTCGCGGATGCCCGTTGTGCACCTGCCATGGCTTACTTCGACGCTGCCCGCCGCCTGTCGGGCGAGGACATTCCGGTGGTCATTCCGGGCGAAAAGCGGGGTATCTTCTCCAAGATCTTTGCTAGGAGGGCTGCATGAGCATTTTCGGCCTGTTCCGTAAACAAAAGTCGGCACCGCTTGCGCGCGAGCGACTGCAGGTGCTGCTTGCCCACGAAAGGGCGTCGTCGGGAACCGATCTCGTCGCCGTCCTCCGGGAAGAAATTCTCGCCGTCATCGCCAAGCATGTGCAGATCGATAACGATCGGGTGCATGTGAAGATGGATCGTGACGAGCACGTCTCCATACTGGAGATTGATGTCGAGATACCGTTGAGCGCCGACCTGCGCGCCGCGTGATGTTTTCTCCGAATACCGCCGCCCCTTGCAGGGCGGCGTTTTTCTTTAATCGGCCGTCGTATCGACCGGCATTCTAAATGCCTCGGCCAGATCGTCGGGAAGCGGGCGCTTGAGGTTTATGCCGTTCGGCGGGATCGGCGCGTTGAACCACTTGTCGTAGATCGCGTTGATTTCGCCGCTTGCATAAATTTTCCCAAGGGCTTCGTTGACGGCGTTCTTGAAGGCGGTGTCGCCCCGTCGGAGCATCAGGCCATAGGGCTGTGGTGGGGCGAGATATTCGTTCGAGATGGAATAGTCTTCGGGCTTGCCCGTTTCAGCGACGAAGGACCTCAGAAGAATATCGTCCATGACGAAGGCCGAGGCTCGATCTTCCGTCACCATGTCGAAACTGCCTTCCGTACTGTCATTTTGCAGGACGGCGATGTTCAGTCCCAGTTTGCGGTTAAGCACATTCAGCTGACTGATATTGATCGTTCCCGTCGTCACCACCACGGTTCGCCCGGCAAGATCGCTGACGCTTGTCATGTTGCTTGATTTCAGCGCGACATAACGCGTGCCGGTGATGAAGTGGCTGTAGGAAAACCACACGGCCTTGCGTCTTTCCTCCGTATTCGTGCTCGCCACGCATTCCATGTCGATTGTGCCGTCATTGAGAAGCGTGATGCGGTTGCTGGGGGTGCGCTTGACGAAATCGATTTTCAATTCTGGCAGGCCCAACTTCTTCTTGATGGAATCCGCCACCTTCAGGCACAGTTCGATGCTGTAACCGATCGGCTCCGGACCAATTCCCATATAGGAAAAGGGAAGATTTCTGTCGGCAAAGCCGAGCCGGATGGTGCCGGTTCTGGCAATGGTTTCGAGTGTAGGCGGTTGGGTGTCGTCGGCGGCTGCAATGGTGGGTAAAAGACTAAAAACCCCAAGCATGAGCCACAATGTCGATCTCTGCATCGCGCATCTCCAGCCAAAATTATCTGTCAAAACATTTTCATAAAATAGAGTTGGGGTTTTTACGCCCTCAGTCCCGGTATTCGCTCGGATGGTCATAGGCTTGTTTCAAGGAGGCGGTCATCGGCAGGTTCAGGTTCATGCCATTGGGCGGAATGGGTTTGGTGAACCATTTTTCGTAAAGGCCGTGAATGGTGGGACCGGTGAAGATCTGCCGCAGGCTTTCGTTGACCGCCGCCTTGAAGGCCGGGTCGTTGCGCCGAAACACCAGGCCGTAAGGTTCGGGTGCGCTCAGCGTTTCGTCCGAGAGCGCGTAGAGGTCGGGATTCTCCGATGTTGCCGCCAGCGCCGCCAGCAATATGCCATCCATGACGAAAGCAGAGGCCTTGCCGGCAACGACGAGTTCGAAGGCTTCCTCATTGGTTTTCGTGGGCATCACCGAGATATTTAGGTTCTTTTCGCGGTTCACCGCATTCAGCTGCTCGATGTTGACCGTGCCGGAGGCGGATGTGACGGAGCGTCCGGCCAGATCGGCAAGGCTCTTCAGATTGTCCTGTTTACGGGAGAGAAATTGCGTCGCGGTCATGAAATTCGGATAGGAGAAATCCACCATTTTCCGGCGTTCGCTGTTGTTGGTCGTCGCCGCGCATTCAATATCGATCTTGCCGCTACGGACGAGAATGAACCGGGTTGCGGGCGTGGCCTTTACATATTCAATGTCGAGTTTGTCCAGCTTCAGTTGCGTGCGGATGTCCTCGCTGATCGCGCGGCAAAGATCAGTCGAGAAGCCGGTCACTTCTCCGTCCGGCAGCTGATAGGAAAACGGCGGTTCTGCCTCACGATAACCGATGCGGATTTTCGCGGTCTTGGCAATCTGCCGAAGCGTATCGCCTTCGCCGGCGGCCTGCACCGGAGTTATGGGGATAAAGCATGTGAGGAAAAGGCAAAATACTGAAATGCGCATTTTATGTCCTTTTGGCTGTCAGCCGCGTTCTCAAATCGCTTTTTGTGGCGGGTAATAGGTTTCCTGCATCGGTCGCCCGACGTCGCTATATTCGTCGTTTCCGGTTTGGGCGATGACGGCACGGTTCTTGAGTATCCGGGCAAGCGGCGCCGGCTCGGCAAAATAATAGCCCTGTGCCTCGTCACATCCGGAAAGCTTGAGGGCCTCGACCTGTTTCTTGTCTTCCACGCCCTCGGCGGTGACTTTGAGGCCGATCTGTTCTGCCATGTCGATGATGGTGTTGACGATGGCCGAGCACATTGGATTTTCCGGCAGGCCGGAAACGAATTCGCGGTCGATCTTGATCTTGTCGAAGGCAACATGCGTCAGCGTGCTCAACCCGGCATAACCGGTGCCGAAATCATCAAGCACGAGGCGGACGCCCATTTCCTTCAGCAGCTTTAAAGCCCTGGCGCTGTTGTCGCGCTCCAGCATTGCCGTTTCCGTCACTTCAAGCTCGAGCCGCTCGGCCGGGAAGCCGGAGGCTTTCAGCGCGCTGTCAACGATCGGGACAATATCGTCATTGCAAAGCTGCACGGCGGAAAGATTGACGGCAAGTCGGATGTCCCTGGGCCAGGTCATGGCGTCCATGCAGGCCTGCGCCAAAACCCATTCGCCCAGAGGTTTGATGAAATTGTTTTCTTCGGCAAGCGTTATGAAGCGATCCGGCGTGATGATGCCAAGCTTGCTGTGCCGCCATCTGGCAAGGGCCTCGTAGGCGACAATGCGGCCGCTCTCCAGATTGACCACGGGCTGGTAGTACAGCTCGAATTCGTGGTTTTCGAGCGCGGATTTCATGTCTATTTCGAGCGCGTGCTTGTGCTGCGCCGCCATGTCCATGCCAGGCTCGTAAAATACAAAAAAGCCGCATCCCATGGATTTCGCCCGGTAGAGACCAAGGTCCGCATGTTGCAGAAGCTGGGTGGCGGAGTTGCCGTGATCGGGCGCGCAGGCGATGCCGATGCTGGTATCGACGCTTATATGGCTACCTTCGAGGCTGAAGCTGCGCGAGACCGCATGGACCACGCGCTTTGCCAGCGCGCCCGCATCCTCGCGACAATTATCGGTCACCGCTTGTATGATCGCAAATTCGTCGCCGCCGAGCCTGCTCACCATGTCGTTTTCACCGAGCACGGAGGAAATCCGCGAGGCCACGGCCACCAGCAGGGCGTCGCCTGCCGCGTGTCCCAACGTATCGTTGACGGCCTTGAAGCGGTCGAGATCGAGCAGCATGACGTTGAACGGCTGGCCTGACGTGGAAAGATGTTCGAGACGGTTCTCCAGCGTCTTCATCAAGAGCACGCGGTTGGGAAGCCCCGTCAGCGCATCGTGATGGGCCATATGTTCCAGTTGCTGCGCCATGTCGCGGATCTGCCTGAGCCGTCCACGTTCCAGAACGGCCTCCCGCAGGGTTTCGATGGCGGTGGCCATGTCGCCGATCTCGTCCCGTCGATCCTGAAACGGCGTGACGACATCGGTTTCCTCACGGGCGATCCTGAGTGTCGCCTGCACCAGCGCCGGAACGGGTTTCAGAAAATGCCTGGCAATCAGCGTCACGAGAACGCCGGTGACGGTCAGAACAACGATCAGGGCGACGAGCGAATTGTAGATGAGCTTGCGCTGCGCGCCATAAAGCGCATCCGAACCGCCGATGCTGACGGCGACCGCGCCAATCGGTTTTTTCGTTTCCGTGCTGATGATCGGCAACAGGCCGATATAATGGCTGGAATCGCCAATCGTCGCAAAGCCGGTGGCAAAACGCGCGGCGACCGCATCTCTGGAGAAGATGGGATCGGTGGCAATCGGTTTTTCGGCGTCGTCGGTGGCGTTGTCGAAGGCCGCCGCGATTTGACGGAATCCGGAATCGGCCTCATCGTAGCGGAAAAGCCAGACGGCATTCTTGGTCTGCGCACCGATGAGGGCGAGAACGTCGCTGGGGTTGAAGCCGGTAACGAGGATGGAAGCGTCGTCGCCAATCGGCTTGTCGGTCAAGATGCCGTTCACCTGTCCGTCCGTGTCGGCGGTGACGCTGACATAGGTATAGATGCTGCGCAGGGTGGCGCTGGCAATCTGTGAATTGACGCGGGCCTGGTTGAGCCATTGCTCGCTGGCGGCGGCAACGAACATGTACCAGCCGACGAGCGCCCCGATGCTGTAGGAAAAGATCACGCCGCCGAGAAATATCAGGGTTATCTTGCTGGCGAGCGAACGCCGCCGCGAAAAGCGGCCTGGTACCGGCTGCGTCGTTGAGCGAAGCGTGTCACCGGTTTCAGTCTGTCTATCTATCCCCCGATAGGCAGTCTCTTCCATTCGCGATATTCCCCCGCGATGTCGCGTTATGATTGTTTTATGGAATTTTTATAGGGCATGTATTTCAATGGTGTCTGCTAAATAATTCAACAAAGTTTAGATGCGATTAAGAATTAATCCGTCTTTTTATAGTCGCCGCTTATATAAGGCGCCGAAAATATGTACCTCAGGTTGAAATATTCGATGGCTTGTGATGGGACATCGATGCCAAATACGACGATGCATTGGGGCGTCTTTTCGCGCTCATCAACCGGGCTTTATGGTTGCAAGGGTACCGCGATTGACCTTGCCAAGCTGCCGATAAACGGCATGTTGTGTGTAACATGCCGGTTTCAGGGAACATATCATGGCTCACAAGGGCAAAAACATCGCGCAGCTTTCCATTCTCATCCAGAGCGGCCATCTTGATCCGCGCGCCTTGGCGGAAGAGACCCTTGATGCAATCGGGAAATCGGAAGACCGGGCGATCTTTGTCGGCCTGACGGCGGAGCGGGCCATGACTGAGGCGGAAGGCGCCTTGAAACGCATTCGCGAGGGTCGATCCTGCGGCGTGCTCGACGGCATTCCGGTCGCCTGGAAGGACCTTTTCGATCTCGAAGGCACTGTGACCACGGCTGGATCGACGGTGCT
Organism: Agrobacterium sp. K11; assembly: GCF_059429395.1. NCBI lineage: Bacteria > Pseudomonadati > Pseudomonadota > Alphaproteobacteria > Hyphomicrobiales > Rhizobiaceae > Agrobacterium > Agrobacterium sp. K11. The sequence goes on from NZ_JCAHRB010000002.1 coordinate 382,249, forward strand.
TTCGAATGATGCGCCTGCGTCCCGTGACGCGGATGTGGTGAGCGCGCTGAAGGAGGCCGGGATGGTCTGCATCGGCCGTACCAATATGAGCGAGTTCGCGTTTTCCGGCCTTGGCATCAACCCGCATTACGGAACCCCGCGCAATCCCGCCTCCAAGGATGTCCACCGGCTGCCGGGCGGCTCTTCTTCCGGCGCGGGTGTCGCGGTTGCGGCCGGCCTGGTGCCGGTGGCAATCGGTACGGATACCGGCGGATCGGTGCGCATTCCCGCCGCCTTCAACGGTGTGGTGGGGTACAAGGCGAGCCGCGGCCGTTACTCGATGCGTGGCGTCTATCCGCTGGCTAAAAGTCTCGATTCGCTCGGCCCGCTCACTCGCACTGTGCAGGACGCCGTGTGGGTAGATGCCGCCATGCGTGGCAAGGCGGCTGTTGATGCGGCGCGCGCACCTCTGTCCGGCTTGTCGCTCGTCGTGCCGGAAACAGTGTTTTTCGATGGCATCGAGGAGGGCGTCGCGGTCGCTTTCGAGCAGGCAGTAGAACGGCTTTCCCGGGCCGGCGCTTCTGTACGGCGGCAGGCATTCCCGGTCTTTTCGCAATTATTCGATCTTATCAAGGAAAAGGGTGCGCTGGTAACGGCGGAAGCCTTCGCCCTGCACAAGGCGCGGCTGGAAGGTGCTGATGCGGCGCGCATGGACCCACGCGTGGTTGCGCGAGCAAGACTGGGCGCGAATATCTCCCTGCCGGATTACATCGCCATCATCGAGGCGCGCGAATGCATGACGGCGGCTTTTTCGGGCATGATTGGCAAGAATGAGCTGCTGATATCGCCGACATTGCCTCATGTCGCGGCCAAGGTCGCACCGCTTGTGGAGAATGATGAGACCTTCTTTGCCATGAATGCCAAGACCCTGCGCAACACCCAGATCGGCAACTTCTTCGATCTCTGCGGCGTTTCCTTTCCCTGCGGCACTGGCGAGGCGGGCATGCCCGTTGGCCTGCTGCTATCAGGCCTGCACGGCACGGACGACCACGTTCTGGGTGTGGCGATGGCTGCGGAAGAAATTATCCGGGGCTGATGATAAAGAAAAAGGCGGCCTTGTTTGGCCGCCTCTCAATGCACGCTTCAACGTGCCGCCCAGTTGGCGCCGCGGCGGAACATGGTCTTCATCTGCGGCACGGAAAACTCCTTGGCCTGATGGCCGAGCGCCGAATAGAAGACGCGGCCCTTGCCGTATTTGCGTTTCCAGACCACCGGCATCACTACACCGTCGATCCACCAGGCGTGGTCGCCGGTGAATTTTGTCGTCGCCAGCACCTCGTTGGAGGGATCGACATGCATGTAGTATTGCTCCGATGTGTAGGGGAAATCGGAAATCCCCTCCATCAACGGGTCGTCGGGGCGGGTGATGTTGACGTGATAGTCGATGATATTGCCGGGATGGGCGACCCACTGGCCGCCGATCATGAACTGGTACTCGACGCAGTCGCGGAAACTGTCGCCTGCACCACCGTGAAAGCCGGCAATGCCGACGCCGTTTTCGACGGCGGCGGTGAGATTCTTGATCTCTTCCTTCTCGATCTTCGACATTGTCACGATCGGCACGACAAGGCTCAGATCATGCACGGAAGGATCGGCGAACGCCTCCGTGCTGTGTTCGACATATACCTTGAAACCATCCTCTTCGAGAATGTCCTTGACGATGGTGGCGCATTCCTGCGGCTCGTGGCCGCTCCAGCCGCCCCAGACGATGAGTGCTTCGCGCATTTATTTCCTCCTCGGGATTATTTGCCGAGCTGGCCGTCGACCAGCGAAGTTTCAAGGGGAGCAGGGCGCTCCACCTCGGTGGTGATGGAAACGGTGGTGCCGCTGTCCGATGCCGTCTGGAAGGCCTCCATGACCTCCAGCACGTGCAAGGCAAGATCGCCATTGGCGCGGTGCGGGCGGTTTTCGCGGATCGCATGGGCCATGTCGGCCACGCCGATTGAGCGGTAGTTGCCGTCAGCATAGGGCGAAGACAGTGCCTGCGGCTCGAACTGGCCGCCCTTTTTCAGCAATTGCACCTCACCGCCGAAATGATTGGGGTCGGGCACGATCAATGTGCCTTCCGTTCCGTAGATTTCCAGCGGTACATGTTTGTGGCCCGCCACATCGAAGCTCATGCCCACCTGCACCACCGCGCCGTTCTTGAATGCCAGCACGCCGGAAACATGGGTGGCGACATGGACTGGGATTTTCTCGCCATTCTTAGGTTCGCTGGTGATGAGGCGTTCGTTGCGCGGCGCGATGGCGAAACCTGCCACCTTGGCGACCGGGCCGAACAGGTTGACGAGATCGGTGATGTAATAGGGTCCCATATCCAGCATCGGCCCGCCGCCGACTTCGTAATAAAAGGCGGGGTTGGGATGCCAGCGCTCATGGCCGGGGCACATGAAGGTAGCCGTTCCGCCAACCGGCTGGCCGAGCACACCTTCGTCTATCAGCCGGCGCGCGGTCTGGTGCCCGCCGCCGAGGAAAGTGTCCGGCGCCGAACCGATGCGCAGGCCCTTTGCCTTTGCCGCGTCCGCAAGCCGTTTACCCTCCGCGAAATTGATGCCGAGCGGCTTTTCCGAATAGGCATGTTTTCCCGCCTCAAGTGCGCGCAGGCCCACCTCCACATGCGCCTTGGGAATCGTCAGGTTGACGATGATTTCCACGGAGGGGTCAGACAGAAGTTCATCGATACTTCTTGCCTGAAGGCCGAACTCGTCTGCCCGCGCTTTTGCTGCCTCCTCGTTCATATCCGCCAGTCCGCGAATGTCGAGAATGGGAAACGATGCCATCGCCTTGAGATAGGCGCTGGAGATGTTGCCGCAGCCGATGATGCCGATACCGACCTTGTTCATGTGATTTCCTCCCGTAAATCAAAAATGCCTAAGCCCACTCTCAACCTTGCCGGCTAGAGCGCCGGCCCTGTCGTGTTCCATGGCGATTCGTAAAGCTCGTAAAGTGCGACAGCTGCCGCCCCCTGCGCCCACAGTTCGTCGCTTGCAACGTCGAAAACCAGCTCTGCGACGCCTGCCAGCGATGGCGGCACGGCGGCGTTGTAACTGTCGCGGATGCTGGCAATGAAGGGCTCTCCGAGCTCGAGACTGGAGCCGGTGATGATGACCCGTGGCGGCGCAAACAGCGTGACGATATTGGCAAGCGTCAGGCCAAGGGCTGCACCGGCGCGCAAGGCTGCCGCAATAAGATCGTTGTCTTCCGCCGCAATCAGCGCATGGGCATGCTGCATGCCGCGACCAAGCCGGATAGCTTCTGCAAAACGCCCGTCCACCGGGCGGGAACCGAGAATGGCGTTCTCGCCCGCCTGGCTCGCCAGCCGCACGGTTCCTTCACTGGCAAGGCCAATCACGAGGTCGCCGAGATTGTGGCTGAGGCCGCCTGCACCACGAAACAGCTGGTTCTGATGCATCACGCCAAGCCCGAGTGTCTGCTCGAGCGAGATCAGCACCATGTCCTCCAGATCGCGCGCATGTCCGAACCAGTGATGGGCAAGCGTGATGGCGTGGGCGTCGCTTTCGATGATGGTGGGGGAATTCAGCCGTGAAGTCATTTCCTTGGCAAAATCGACGTTTACTTCCCGCAGGATAGGGCTGCTGCGGATCCTGCCGGTGCGATGTTCGATGACGCCTGGCAGGCCAAGGCAGACCATGTCCACATCTTCCAGCGACAGTCCGGCATCGACCACGCAACGCCGCACCCCGTCTTCCACCAGATCGGCAATGACGCCGATCGGTTGGCGGTCTACACGGATCGGCAGGGCGAGGGTGGACAGCACGTTGCCGCAAAAGTCGGTGACGACGAAGACCATGCGGCTTGCCGCAATCTTGGCGCCCACCACGCGGGCCGCATCCGGGTTCAGCTCCAGCATCACCCGCGGCCTGCCGCGTGCGCCCTCCGTGCGGATATCGCCGATATGGCGGGTAAGGATAAGCCCGTCATCGAGCAGCGATGCGGTGATCGCCGATACGGTGGTGGTGGAAAGCTGCGTTCTTTCGCTGATTTCCACCCGGGAGATCGGTCCGTAGCGGCGGATGCTGTCCAGCACGCTTAGCCGGTTGATCGCGCGCATCAGTTCTGGGTCTGCGGTCTTCATGGGGTCCTGCTGCGATCAATGCCGGTTCGAAAACCAATTTATGTCGGATTGCGGATTAAATAACGGTGTCAGGGAGGGGTGTGTCAAGCCGTTCGCTCAAAAAATCGGCATGGCGCCTTGACAATGAGCGAGTGCTAAGGTGAATTAATCCGCATTGGGGAATAAATGAGGAAATCCCCGAGGGAGGATCACGATCATGACGATTAGGCACGCAGGCGCAAGCCTGGGCGGCAGGCTGATAGGCTTTGCCACAACGACAAGCATTGCTCTCATGCTCGGCGCCGCAAGCGCCTCGGCCGCAACGGTCGTTAAATGGATGCATGTGGAGCTGGACCCGAAATCCGTGGCCGTCTGGGAGGAGATTGCCAAGGAATATGAGGCCAAACATCCTGACGTGGACGTGCAACTGCAGTTTCTGGAAAACGAGGCGTTCAAGGCAAAATTGCCTACCCTGCTGCAGTCCAACGACGTTCCCGATTTCTTTTATAGCTGGGGTGGCGGTGTTCTTGAAGAACAGTCCAAAACCGGTGCGCTGAAGGACCTGACGGAAGTTTTCGACGCCGATGGTGGCAAGCTGCGCCAAGCCTATAGCGCGGCCGCAATCGATGGTCTGTCGTTTGACGGCAAGGTCTGGGCCGTGCCTTACCGCGTCAGCCTCGTCAGTTTCTTTTATAACAAGGAGCTGTTTGCCAAGGCGGGCGTAAAGGCGGAAGACATCAAGACCTGGGACGATCTCGGCGCCACCGTCAAGAAAATCAAGGCAGCCGGTATCGTTCCGATTGCCGGTGGTGGCGGTGAAAAATGGCCGATCCATTTCTACTGGAGCTATCTCGTCATGCGCAATGGCGGGCAGACCGTGTTCGACGCCGCCCGCAAGGGCGAGGGTGAAGGCTTCATGGATCCCTCCATCATCAAGGCGGGCGAGCAACTGGCCGAGTTCGGCAAGCTCGAACCCTTCCAGCCCGGCTATCTCGGCTCCACCTGGCCCCAGGCGCTCGGCGTCTTCGGTGATGGCAAGGCCGCGATGATCCTCGGCTTTGACAATACTGAAGCCAACCAGCGCAAGAATGCCGGTGACGGCAAAGGCCTTGCGGCAGACAATATCGGTCGCTTCGCCTTTCCCGCCGTCGAAGGGGGTGCTGGCAAAGTCACTGACACGCTGGGCGGTCTGAATGGTTGGGCAGTCACAAAAAACGCTTCCAAGGAAGCGATCGATTTCGCGGCCTTCCTGACCAGCAAGGAAAGTGAAGAGAAGATGGCGGCTGCGGGCATGATCCTGCCGGTTGCGACGGGTGCGGATGGAGCGGTCAAGAACCCGCTGCTGGCAGATTCGGCCAAGCAGCTTGCAAGCTCTACCTGGCACCAGAACTTCTTCGACCAGACACTGGGCGCTGCCGTTGGCCGCGTGGTCAACGATGTCTCCGTCGAAATCGTTTCCGGCCAGATGAGCGCCGAAGAGGGTGCCAAGCAAATTCAGGATGCTTTCGAGCTTCGCTGATTTCGGTTCCATGACGGCGCCGCGCGGGACGCGGCGCCGCAGTATCTGCCTGAATGAAAGCGGATAGAGATGACGGATATTTCCATGACTTCTGCGTCCATACCGGCGCGCGGCGCGTCGAAGACGAAGCGCAAGCAAAGCTCGGTCGCGCATGACCGTGCGCTGACCCTGCTGGTCTTCCTTCCGCCCGCATTGCTGCTCTTTACCCTGTTCGTCATCCTGCCCATGGGCGAGGCGGCATGGTACAGCCTTTACCGCTGGAACGGTTACGGCACGCCGACCGATTTCGTGGGCTTGAAGAATTTCCAGGTCCTGTTCGGCAATGCCGCCTTTTCTCAGGCTCTGCTCAATAACGGCCTCATCATCCTGATTTCCGTGCTGATCCAGATCCCGCTGGCGATCTGGCTTGCCATGATGCTGGCGCACCGCCTTCCGGGCGTCGTTGCCTTTCGGCTGGTTTTCTTCCTGCCCTATGTCCTTGCGGATGTCGCGGCCGGCCTGATCTGGCGCTTCGTTTATGATGGTGATTACGGCCTTTTCGCTGCCATCTCCAATTTCTTCGGCTTCGCCAATCCTTACGTGCTGGCCGACAAGGATGTGGCGATCTACGCCGTGCTTGGCGTCATCGTCTGGAAGTATTTCGGTTTCCACATGATGTTGTTCATCGCCGGCCTTCAATCCGTCGACAAGAACGTGCTGGAAGCTGCCGAAATCGACGGCGCCTCCGGCTGGCAGAAGTTTCGATACGTCACCTTGCCGATGCTCGGCTCAACGGTGCGCCTGTCCGTCTTTTTTGCGGTGATCGGCTCGCTACAGCTGTTCGACATGATCATGCCGCTCACCGGCGGCGGTCCGTCCAACTCCACGCAAACCATGGTCACCTTTCTCTACACCTACGGCGTCATGCGCATGCAGGTGGGGCTTGGCAGCGCGGTGGGTGTCGTTCTCTTCGTTATCTGCGTGACGCTCGCCTTCGGTTACAAAAGGATTTTCATGCGCCATGACTGAACCATCCACTTCCGTCCGCATGCCGCTGCAAACAAAGCTCTATCTTTATATATCGCTGAGCCTGATCGCGGCCATCGTGCTCATCCCGCTTCTGACGACGGCGCTTGGCGGCTTCAAGACGCTGGGGGATCTCCGCGTCAACCCGTTCGGCCTGCCAGCCGAGTGGCAATGGGCCAATTACGGCGATATCCTCTTTGGCAAACGCTACTGGCTCCAGATATTCAATTCGCTGGTGATTGCGCTGTTGACGGTCTTTTTGACGCTGACCGTCTCGGCCATGGCCGCCTTCACCTTTGCGCATGTGAAGTTCTTCGGCTCGTCTTTCCTGCTGAATTACTTCCTGCTGGGACTGATGTTCCCGGCGGCGACCGCCATCCTGCCGCTGTTCATTCGCATCCGCGATCTCGGTCTGCTCGATACCTATTGGGGCGTGGTTCTGCCGCAGGTGGCTTTCGGGCTCGGCATGAGCATCCTTCTGTTTCGCAATTACTTCCGCAATCTGCCGGAAGAATTGTTTCAGGCCGCTTTCGTGGATGGTTGCGGCTATCTGCGCTTCTTCTGGCACATTTCGATGCCGCTCTCACGACCCATCGTGGCGACGGTTGGGATCGTTTCCTTCGTCGGCAGCTGGAACAGCTACATTCTGCCGCTGATCATGCTGAACTCGGAATCGAAATATCCCTGGCCACTCGGCATCATGGTCTATCGCGGCGAATTCGGCACGGAATGGCAGCTCGTGCTCGCCTTCATCACGCTGACGATCCTGCCGACCGTCATCGTCTTCTTCCTCGCACAGAAACACATCATCGCGGGCCTGACGGCCGGTGCCGTCAAATCGTGACTTGAAAGGAGCAAACCATGGCTTCCGTCGAACTTAGGGATATCCGCAAGTCCTATGCCTCGCTCGATGTCATTCACGGCATCTCGCTCGATATAACCGATGGCGAATTCATTGCGCTGGTCGGGCCTTCGGGCTGCGGCAAATCTACCCTGCTGCGCATGATCGCCGGGCTGGAGGAAATCACCGATGGGGATATCCTCATTGGCGGTACCGTCGTCAATTCCATGACGCCGCGCGAGCGCAATATCGCCATGGTATTCCAATCCTATGCGCTTTATCCGCATATGACGGTCGCCGAAAACATGGGCTTCAACCTGAAGCTTGCCGGGCAGCCGAAAAACGTCATCGATGAGCGCGTGGCGGAAGCCGCACGCATGCTCGATCTCGGCAAGCTTCTGGACCGCAAGCCCTCGCAGCTTTCTGGTGGCCAGCGCCAGCGCGTCGCCATGGGCCGCGCCGTGGTGCGCAACCCGGCCGTCTTCCTGTTCGATGAGCCGCTGTCCAATCTGGATGCCAAGCTGCGCGTGCAGATGCGTAGCGAAATCAAGGCTCTGCATCAGAAAGTAGGTACGACCTCCATCTACGTCACCCATGATCAGATCGAGGCAATGACGCTGGCCGACCGGGTGGTGGTGCTCAATCACGGCCGTATCGAGCAGCAGGGCACGCCGCTCGAACTTTACAAGACACCTGCCAATCTTTTCGTTGCCGCCTTCATCGGCTCGCCGGCCATGAACCTCATCGAAGGCGTGGTCGACGGCGAGGGCGATCAACCTGCCGCCCGGCTGAAGGACGGGACGGCGATCCGCATTGCCGCCTCAAGAAATGTCAAGCGCGGCCAGTCGGTGATGATTGGGTTGAGACCGGAACATATAGGTTCGACCGTCGGCGGCGATATTTCGCTGTCCGGCAGGACGGTGTTGGTCGAGCCGACAGGCGCGCAGACGCATGTGGTCTTCGAACTGGCGGGCGATCAGGTTACGGCGGTGGTGGATGGCGAGCAACTGGTCAAGGTCAACACCCCCTTTGCCGCCACCGTGCATCACGAGCGTGTACATGTGTTCGACAGGGCAAGCGGTCTGGCGCTTTAGACGTGTTTCGTTTTTTAGTGGAATAACGAAATTCTCTCGCTCCCCGGCATTTGGGGCTTGTCTGAAAATTATGAGCGGTTAGCTTGGCAAATTGGGAGCCAAAGCGGTTTTACCGCTGAACTGTATCGATACAGGAGGAGATTTTTATGAAAACGATCAAGGGACCGGGTCTTTTTCTCGGTCAGTTTGCCGGTGATGCTGCGCCTTTCAATACATGGGACGGCATTACCAAATGGGCGGCAGAAAAGGGTTATGCCGGCGTGCAGGTTCCCACCTGGGCCGGGCAGTTGATCGATCTGAAAAAGGCTGCGGAATCCAAGGATTATTGCGATGAATTTGCGGGTGTCGCCCGCCAGAACGGCGTCGAGGTAACCGAGCTTTCCACCCATTTGCAGGGCCAGCTGGTAGCCGTTCACCCCGCCTATGACGAGGCCTTCGATGGTTTTGCAGCACCTGAAGTGCGCGGCAATCCGAAGGCTCGCCAGCAATGGGCGGTGGAGCAGGTGAAGCTTGCCTTGAGGGCTTCGAGAAATCTCGGCATCAACGCACATGCGACCTTTTCGGGCGCTCTTGCCTGGCCCTTCATCTATCCGTGGCCGCAGCGCCCGGCCGGTCTGGTGGAAACCGCCTTTGACGAGCTGGCAAGACGCTGGACGCCGATCCTCGATTACGCCGATGAGCAGGGCGTGGATGTCTGCTACGAAATCCATCCCGGCGAAGATCTGCATGATGGCGTGACTTTCGAGATGTTCCTGGAGCGTGTGAAGAACCACAAGCGCGCCAACATGCTCTACGACCCGTCGCACTACGTGCTGCAATGCCTTGATTATCTTGACAATATCGACATCTACAAAGACCGCATCAAGATGTTCCATGTCAAGGACGCTGAGTTCAATCCGACCGGCCGCCAGGGCGTGTATGGCGGTTATCAGGGTTGGGTCAACCGTGCGGGCCGCTTCCGCTCGCTGGGTGACGGGCAGGTGGATTTCGGTGCGGTCTTTTCGAAAATGGCTGCCAATGATTTCGACGGATGGGCAGTGGTTGAATGGGAATGCGCGCTGAAACATCCTGAAGACGGTGCCCGGGAAGGGGCCGAGTTCGTCAAGCACCATATCATCCGCGTCACGGAAAAAGCCTTTGATGATTTCGCATCTGCCGGCACCGATGATGCAGCCAACCGGCGCATGCTTGGGCTTTAAAAGCATTTCCAGGAAAAGTGTGAAGCCGTTTTCCGTGTGGGAATGCGCTTAGAAAATGCCGAGGAGACATTATGGCTATTGAAGGAAAGACAACCGACAAGGCGAACACGCGGATTCGCCTGGGCATGGTGGGTGGCGGTTCGGGTGCATTTATCGGCGGCGTTCACCGCATGGCCGCGCGGCTCGACAACCGCTTCGATCTCGTGGCCGGGGCCTTGTCCTCGACACCGGAAAAATCCCTCGCCTCCGGCCGCGAACTCGGGCTTGCTCCAGAGCGTTGCTATGGGTCATTCGAAGAAATGGCCGAGAAGGAAGCGCTTCGCGAGGATGGTATCGAGGCGGTAGCGATCGTCACGCCCAACCACGTACATTATCCTGCGGCGAAGGCGTTTCTGGAACGCGGCATCCATGTCATCTGCGACAAGCCGCTGACCTCCAATCTGGAGGATGCCAAAAAGCTGAAGGACGTGGCGGACAAGGCGGACGCGCTGTTCATCCTCACCCATAACTACACCGGTTATCCTATGGTGCGGCATGCGCGTGAACTGGTGGAAACCGGTGCGCTCGGGAACATCCGTCTGGTGCAGATGGAATATCCCCAGGATTGGCTGGCTGAGCCGTTGGAGCAGACCGGTGCGAAACAGGCCGTCTGGCGCACCGATCCGGCGCAATCCGGTGTCGGCGGCTCCACAGGGGATATCGGCACCCATGCCTATAATCTCGGCTGCTTCATTTCCGGTCTGGAAGCCGATGAACTGGCAGCGGATGTACATACCTTCGTGGAGGGTCGCCGTCTGGACGACAATGCGCATGTGATGCTGCGCTTCAAACCGAAGGACGGCAAGCAACCAGCCAAAGGCCTGCTTTGGTGCAGCCAGGTGGCTGTCGGGCATGAAAACGGGCTGAAGGTCCGCGTTTACGGCGACAAGGCAGGCATCGAGTGGACGCAGGCTGATCCGAACTATCTCTGGTTCACGAAGCTTGGCGAGCCGAAACAACTCATCACCCGCGGCGGTGCTGGCGCCGGTGCCGCGGCCGCACGCGTCACGCGCATTCCCTCGGGCCATCCGGAAGGATATCTCGAAGCCTTCGCGACCATCTATACCGAAGCGGCCCACGCCATCGAAGCCCGCCGCACCGGTTCGAAGCTAGACAAGGCGGTCACCTATCCGACCGTCGATGACGGTGTCAAAGGCGTCGCTTTTGTCACCGCCTGCATCGAATCCGGCAAGAAGAATGGCGGCTGGGTGAAGCTGTAAGATCGACATGGCGTCGCGGCGTATTTCTTCTCCCTGCGGGGGGAGAAGGGCCGGATGAGGGGGCAAGCTCTCGGCGTATCTCTGCCTGCTTTCCCCTCACGACACACCTGAAGACGTGATCAATTTACGTGTGTCATCTGCTGCAGCGCCCTTTCCGTCACGGGGCAACCGTCCTGTATTTTCGTCCAGGACGAGACGTTGAGTTTCATTTCGCAGCGCGCGAGATAGGAGCCGCCATCGACCCTCAGGCAGGATGTCTGGCCGAGTTCGAACATGACACCGCGATTTCGGCATTTGCAATTGTGGGCATCCGCCAAGGTGGGGATCAGGGCCAGGGCTAGACCAATTACGAGCACTCCAAAACGCATGGCTGAGGCTCCAAAAGACAGGCCACCAGATTATACCTGTCCGACGGTATAGTCAAAACAGCCACCTTCAACGATGCGCACCGCAGGGCCATAACAGGCTCGAGCTCTCCCGCTTTCACCCGATCAAAATCGCCCTGATATCATTCACATTCGTCAGCGTCGGACCGGTGACGACAAGGTCGCCAACCGCCTTGAAGGCGGTGTAGCTGTCGTGTCCCACCAGCGACTGGCGCGGATCGGCACCGGCGTTGCGCATACGCGCAAGCGTATCCGGCGTCACCAGTGCGCCTGCCGCATCCTCAACGCCGTCTATGCCGTCGCTATCGCCGGCGATGGCCCAGATACCGCCTGCACCCTTCAGCGTCAGCGCAAGGCTCAGCAGAAATTCCGTGTTGCGCCCACCCTTGCCGGCCAGCCCTTTGCCGATCGTTACCGTGGTTTCTCCGCCGGAAAGCAGCACGGCCGGGCCTTTGACTGGCAGGCCCTTGCGGCTGGCGGAGAGGGCGATACCCGCCATCACCGCGCCGACATCCTTTGACTCGCCCTCCAGCGAATCCCCGAGGATGAGCGGCGTAAGGCCAAGCTTCACCGCCTCGTCCGCCGCCGCCTGTAGGGCGAGCGAGGGTGTCGCGATCAGCCTGATGTCCTCTTCTATATCGCCTGCCTTCGGCGTTTCCTCGCCCTTTTCCAGCACTTTGCGCACATTCTCGGGAAGATCGAGCGCATAACGGGAGACGATTTCCCGCACATTGTTGATATCGCTCGGATCGGCAACCGTGGGGCCGGAAGCGATTTCGGAGGGATCGTCGCCCGGTACGTCTGAAATCAACAGCGAAACCACTCTGGCTGGTTTGGCGGCCAGCGCAAGTCGCCCGCCTTTGATGCGGGAGAGGTGCTTGCGCACGGCATTCATCTCGGAAATCGTCGCACCGCTGGCAAGAAGTGCGCGGTTGACGGCCATCTTGTCCGCAAGCGTCATGCCTTCGGCAGGTTCGACCATCAGTGCCGAACCGCCGCCGGAAATTAGCGCGATCACCATGTCGTCTGCGGTCAGCCCTTCAACGGCGGCAAGAATGCGTCTTGCCGCTTCAGCACTCATGTCGTCGGGCACGGGATGGGAGGCCTCGATGATTTCGATGCGCCCGGCCGGAACGGCATGACCGTAACGGGTTACGACGATACCGGAGAGGTTAACATCCGCCCAGGCCTTATCAAGCGCTGCGGCCATGGCAGCCGAGGCCTTGCCCGCGCCGACCACCACGCACCTGCCCTTGGGCGGGGAAGGAAGATGATGTTGCAGCACCTTTGCGGGATCGGCACTCGCCACTGCCGCCATAAATATGCGGTTGAGGGCGTCTTTTGCGCGGAGATCGTTCCATGCGGTCATAGGTTCATACTCCGATCCAGAGGAAGCCGAGCGCAAACAATGCCGGCAAAGCCTGAATGAACAGGATTTTCATATTGGCGGTAATGGCGCCGAAAATGCCGGCTATCAGGACGCAGGTGAGGAAGAAGACCTTGAAACTCAGTCCTTCATCGCCCTGCGTGAGCCCATAGATCAATCCGGCTGCCAGAAAACCATTGTAAAGCCCCTGATTGGCGGCAAGCACCTTCGTCTGTCGCGCAAAATCCGCAGAGAGGCTGAAGGCCCTGCGGCCGGCCGGCTTTTCCCACAGCAGCATTTCCAGAATGGTGATGTAAACATGGATGGCCGCAACCACGGCAATCAGAATGCTGGCGATCATCGGCGGTTTCCTCCAAACCCTGATGTCCGGCGCGTCAATTATCCGCAAAAAGAGAGAGGCCGACCGGATAATCCGTTTTAACGGTGGTACACATGGCCGCAAGGCCATAATCCCTCTCTTCCCGCGCAAACCTGTTGAAGAGCCGCACAGCATTGCTTGACTCTTTGCTGAAATAAGAACAAAACAGGAACAATAGAACTGAAAAACCGGAATTGAAACCTGTCATGCCATGCAAAAGCGCGCGGAACAGTTGCTCGTTGTCGAAGAGCTGCGTGAAAGGCTGGAAAGGATCGGTGGCGGTCCTCACCGCCTGCACGAGGCCTTGCCTTTTGGCGTGGATGCCATCGATCACCATTTGCCTGGAGGCGGGCTGAAGCTCGGGTGCCTGCATGAGGTGAGCGGCGGCGGCAATGGCGCCGCCGATGGTGCGGCAGCGGCGCTTTTTGCGGCCGGTGTGGCAGCAAGGCTGTCCGGCAAGGTCTTATGGTGTGTCACCCGCAGGGATCTGTTCATGCCGGGATTGACGCAGGCGGGCCTGTCGCAGAACCGGGTCATCATCGTCGAATGCCGCGATGAGAAAGGCGTGCTCGACTGTTTCGAGGAAGGCTTGCGCTGCAACGGTTTTGGCGCCGTGATGGGCGAGCTTGCGAAGTTGCCGATGAATGCCTCGCGACGGTTGCAACTGGCGGCGGAAACCTCTGGTGTCACCGGCATCGCCATCCGCCGCTTCCGGCGCCCGGCCGATGCGGCGTTGTTTGGCGAGCCGACGGCCGCTGTCACCCGCTGGCGTGTCTCTGTCCGGCCATCTTCGCCCCTGCCGGTGCCGGGGGTCGGCAGGCCACGCTGGTTTCTGGAACTTTTGCGATGTCGCGGCGGCGAAAGCGCTGCATTTGAAGTGGAAGCCTGTGATGCAAAGGGTCGTCTCGCTTTACCTGCCGACATGGTCGACGGATCGCTACCAGCGTCTTTCGGGGCAGAACGCGCCGCCGGTTGAAAAGCCGCTGGTCATGATCGGCCGTCAGGGCAGCCGCCGCCCGGTGCTGGCGCTGAACAAGGCAGCAAAGGCGGCGGGCATCAGGCCCGGCACACCCGTCAGCAAGGCGCAGGCTTTGGTGCCGGGTCTCGTTGTCGAGGATATGGATGCGGCGGCGGATGCCCGCGCCCTGCAACAACTCGCTTTTCATTTCCTGCGTATCTATGCCCCGATCGTCGCCGCAGATCCGCCTGATGGGCTGGTGCTGGATACGGCAGGTGCGGACCATCTGCACGGCAATGAGACGCTGATGTTGAGCGGCATGGTGAACCGCCTGCATACCGCAGGCTTCGCCGCCCGCGCTGCCATTGCCGATAGCTGGGGGGCGGCCCATGCGCTTGCCCGGTTTGGCCGTGAGGAGATCAGCATCGTATCGCCGGGCGGGCAGCAGGCGGCGATCAGCGGGCTGCCGCTGGCGGCGCTCAGGCTGGAGGAGCGTATCGTTTCCGGATTGAAGGTGCTCGGTTTTCGCACCATAGGCGAACTTGCCGAGGCTCCACGGGCGCCGCTGACCCTGCGTTTCGGCCCTGAAGTGGTCAGGCGGCTCACCCAGGCTTTCGGCGAGACTGGCGAACCTATCGAGCCGGTGCGCATTGCCGAACTGGTGGAGGTGCGCCGCGCCTTTCCCGAGCCGATCGCGGCGGCGGAGACAATTGCCCGCTATGTGCAAAAGCTGGTTGCTGAGCTTTGCGTCTCGCTGGAAAAGCGCGGCCTTGGCGCACGTCGCGTCGATCTTGTGCTGCACCGGGTGGATAGCGGCTTGCAGGCCGTGCGGGCCGGCACCTCCAGACCGGTGCGTGATGTCAAACAGCTTGTCCGGCTTCTGACCGACCGTATCGATACCATCGATCCCGGTTTCGGCATCGAGATGATGGTGCTGACCGCCACCCATGCCGAGCCGCTTATCGCCGCGCAGGCCCGGTCCTCGCTTCTGGAGGAAGGGCGTGCGGAAATCGCCGATACGGTCGATGTCATCCTCAATCGTGGCCACAGGGTCTATCGTTATGTGGCGGTGGCAAGCGACGTGCCGGAACGTTCTCTTGCCAGCGTTGCGGCGCTGGCACCTGAGGATACGCTCGGCTGGCCTTGCCACTGGCCGCGCCCGGTCAGGCTTTTTGCAAGGCCGGAACCCATCGAAACTCTGGCGCTGCTTCCGGATCATCCGCCGCGTTATTTCATCTGGAAAGGCGTGCGCCATAATGTGCGGCGCGCTGATGGGCCGGAACGGGTGTTTGGCGAATGGTGGAAACGCGACCGCGAAAAGGCCGCCGTGCGCGATTATTTCACTGTCGAAAACGAAAGCGGCGAGCGCTTCTGGATTTTCCGCTCAGGTGATGGCGAACATACCGAGACGGGCTCACAGGGCTGGTTCATCCATGGGGTCTTCGCATGAGCACGCCGCGCTATGCCGAGCTTCAGGTGACCACGCATTTCTCCTTCCTGCGCGGTGCAAGTTCCTGTGATGAACTGTTCGAACAGGCAAAAAATCTCGGTATCGAGGCACTCGGCATCGTCGATCGCAATAGCCTTGCGGCCATTCCCCGCGCTTATGAAGCGGCCGATAATCATGGCATCCGGCTCGTCATCGGCTGCCGGCTCGATCTGGATGACGATCTTTCCGTGCTTGTCTATCCCATGGATCGCCCGGCTTACGGGCGGCTTTGTCGGCTGCTTTCCGTCGGCAAGAAGAGGTGTGGCAAGGGTAAGTGTCGGCTCACATGGGACGATCTCGTAGCTTATGGCGAAGGCCTTATCGTGGTGCTGCTCGCCGATCTGGCTGACGATCTCTGCGCGCTTCGCCTGCGCCGGTTGAAAGCTACTTTTGCTGACCGGGCCTATATGGCGCTGAGCCTGCGAAGACGACCCAACGACCAGATGCGGCTTTTCGAATTGTCGAATATGGCTGCAGCCGCTGATGTGCCGACTGTTGTTACCAATGACGTGCTGTTTCATGTGCCCGAGCGTCGCATGCTGCAGGATGTCGTTACCTGCATCCGGCACAATTGCACCATTGACGAGGCGGGTTTCCGGCGCGAGCGGCATGCCGACCGCTATATGAAGCCGCCTCAGGAAATGCACCGGCTGTTTGCCCGCTACCCGGAAGCACTGGCACGCAGCCTCGAAATCGCGAAGCGTTGCACCTTTTCGCTGAAGGAGCTGGTCTATCAATATCCTGAAGAGCGCAGCCTGCCGGGGCTGACGGCGCAACAGGCGTTGGAAAAGCTCGTCTGGGAAGCGGCGCCGGGGCGTTATCCGGATGGTCTGCCGGAGAAGGTGGAAAAGGCGCTGCATCATGAGTTGGGGCTTATCGGCAGGCTGGAATATGCACCCTATTTTCTGACGGTAAATGCCATCGTCCAATTTGCACGGGGGGAAAATATTCTCTGTCAGGGGCGCGGCTCAGCCGCCAATTCGGTGGTATGTTATGTGCTCGGCATCACCGCCATCGATCCTCTCAAGGTTGATCTCCTGTTCGAACGTTTCGTTTCGGAAGAACGGCGCGAGCCGCCTGATATCGACGTGGATTTTGAGCATCAAAGGCGCGAGGAGGTCATCCAGTGGGTTTATAACACTTATGGTCGCGACAAGGCCGCGCTGTGCTCGGTCGTCACCCGTTATCGCGGGCGCGGGGCGCTGCGCGATGTCGGCAAGGTTCTGGGCCTGCCGGAAGATTTGACCAAACTTCTGTCCTCGCAGGTCTGGCGCTGGAGCGAAGGGGTGGGCGAAAAGCAGGTGCAGGAACTGAACCTCAATATGGAGGACCGCCGCCTGAAGCTCGCCTTCGAGCTGGCCAACCAGCTTGTCGGCACGCCGCGCCATCACAGCCAGCATCCGGGCGGCTTCGTTCTGACCCATGACCGGCTGGACGAGTTGGTGCCGATCGAACCCGCCGCCATGGACGACCGGCAGATCATCGAATGGGACAAAGATGACATAGATATCGTCAAATTCATGAAGATGGATTGCCTGGCGCTCGGCATGCTCTCCTGCATGAGACGCGGTTTCAACATGCTGGAGGAGCGCACGGGCGTTAAATACGATCTCGCCACTGTCCCACAGGATGATGACCCCACCTATGCCATGATCCAGAAAGCCGACACGCTGGGTACCTTCCAGATTGAAAGCCGGGCGCAGATGTCCATGCTGCCGCGGTTGAAGCCAAAGATATTTTACGATCTCGTCATTCAGGTCGCCATCGTTCGTCCCGGTCCCATTCAGGGCGACATGGTGCACCCCTATCTTCGTCGCCGTGACAAAAAAGAAGAAGAACATTATCCCAAAGAGGAACTGAGAGGCGTGCTGGGCAAAACGCTGGGTGTACCGCTGTTTCAGGAGCAGGCGATGCGCGTCGCCATCGAATGCGCCGGTTTTTCACCTGGTAAGGCGGATCAGTTGCGTCGCGCCATGGCGACCTTCAAGAATGTCGGCACCATCTCCAAATTCCGCCAGGATATGATCGATGGCATGGTGGATCGTGGTTATGAGCAAGAATTCGCCGAACGCATCTTCAAGCAGCTGGAAGGGTTCGGCAGTTATGGTTTTCCAGAAAGCCATGCGGCCTCCTTCGCGCTGATCGCCTATGCCTCCTCATGGCTGAAATGCCATTATCCCGATATTTTCTGTACGGCGCTTCTCAATTCGCAGCCAATGGGTTTTTACGCCCCGGCGCAGATTGTGCGTGATGCGCGCGATCATGGCGTGGAGGTGCGCCCGGTTTGCGTGAACAATAGCCGGTTTGATTGCACGCTGGAGCCCACGGGCAAGAAGAATGCGAATGGTAAAGAGCGCTACGCCGTGCGGCTTGGCCTGCGCATGGTGAAGGGGCTTTCCAACGATCATGCAGCAAAAATCGTCGCCTGCCGTCAGGATCGCGATTTCGTTTCCGTGGACGATCTCTGGCGGAGGGCAGGTGTTCCCACCGCTGCCCTAGTCTGTCTCGCCGAAGCCGATGCCTTTCTGCCCTCGCTGTCGCTTTCCAGACGCGAGGCGCTGTGGGCCATCAAGGCGTTGCGGGATGAGCCGTTGCCGCTTTTTGCTGCCGCTGCCAGCCGGGAAAACGCTGTGGTGGATGAGCTTTCCGAACCCTCCGTCGCGCTGCGGCCCATGACTGATGGCGGCGAGGTGGTGCAGGATTATGGCCATGTGGGGCTGACCCTGCGCGAACACCCCATGTCCTTCCTGCGGCGCGATCTTTCCCGCCGGCGCATCGTCAGCTGCGCGGAGGCGGTGCGCGTCCGTGATGGCACGTGGCTGGAAACGGCGGGGCTGGTTCTGGTGCGCCAGCGCCCAGGCTCGGCAAAGGGAGTGATCTTCATGACTCTGGAGGATGAGACGGGTATTGCCAATGCGGTTCTGTGGGTAAAGACCTTCGAAAAATACCGGCGCGTGGTGCTTTCCGCCGGTATGGTCGGCATTTACGGCAAGATCCAACGGGAAGGCGAGGTGGTGCATCTGGTCGCACACCGGCTGACCGATCTGTCAGAGGCGCTGGCAAGCGTGGGTGAGCGCAACCACCCCTTTCCTCTGCCGCATGGGCGCGGCGACGAGTTCCACCACGGTATTCCGCCGGACGATCATCGCAACATCAGGAAACGCCCACCGCCTGCGACCCAGGATGGAGATGAGGTGGAGAGGATAAAGGTCATTTCCCGCAATTTCCATTAGAGCATTTCCAGTAAAAGTGCGTAGCGGTTTTACGTCCAGAAAATTCGTAAAAACAAAGAGATAGAGCGCGTCCAAAGATTCTGTTTAAGCCGGACGTGCTCTAAGATGCGCTCTATGCCGCATCTTCCAGACCAGAGGTGTCCTTCCTGCGGAACTGGCTGGGCGGCGCGCCGATCACGCGTTTGAAGGCGCGGCTGAAGGATGCCTCGGAATCGTAGCCGAGCTTTTCCGCCGCCAACGTGACACGCATACCCTCGCGCAGCCACAGTCGCGCCTGATGCATGCGTATGCGAACGACATAACGGGCTGGGCTTTCACCCACCACACGGGTGAAGCGTTCTGCAAAACTCGAGCGGGATGCACCCATCAGGGAGGCAAGCTCTTCCACGCTCCAGTCTTTCTCGGGGGTAAGGTGGATCGCTGCAAGCACCCGTCCGAGTTCGGGATTGCGCACGGCGGCAAGCCAGCCGCTGGAATCGCCGCAACCATATTCTACCCATGTGCGGATCAGTGTTGCCGTCAAGACATCGGCAAGCCGCGCCAGAATGCCACCGGCACCAACACGGTTCAGTTCCACTTCGCGCGCCATGGCTTCCAGGAGATGCGGAATGGCCGGATCGCTTTTGGCGAGATCGCTGGTCAGCATCACATCCGGCATCAGTTGCAAAAGCGGATGCAGATTATCCATGTTGAAACGCATCGAGGCGGTAAAGGCTACCGTGTCGCCGCCGGCACCGGCACATTCCATGTCGAAAATGCCCTGACATACTTCCTTTTTACCGAACCGGTCGAAGAGGGCAGGTGTTACATCCTCGCCGCTGCCCAGCACATGGGCGTGGCCACGGGGAAGAAGCACTGCATCGCCGCACGTAAGCGTCAGCCATTCTCCGGAAGGTTTGCGTAATTTTGCCTGGCCCACGCCAATAAAATGAAACCGCGCCGCCTCCTGCTCGGGAAAGGCCGTCGCCCAGGGCGTTGCCATGCGGCAGCGGCCATATTCCACGCCGTCAAGCCGCAGACCACGCAGCATTTCCGTCAATGCATCATTCATGGCAACTCACAAATTCGGACGTTTGGTTAAGGAATGCGGATTTTTTAGCATGGAAACGCCGAGCTGTCACGCGTAGCTTACGACCATCGATTTGTGAGGCGACGCACCGGGCTCCCACCGGCTTCATCGTTTTGCCATTCCGTTTCAGGGCTCGTTCCCAGACTGCGCATCAGGAGATTTTCATGAATAACCGAACAATCAACGAACTTGAATATGCGCCACACAGACAAGAGCCGGATGCGAAGTGGGCGGCGGTGGTTTCGCTTTCGCTCGGTGTCTTCGGGCTGGTAACGGCGGAATTCCTGCCGGTCAGCCTTCTGACGCCACTGTCGACCGATCTCTCCATCAGCTCCGGCATTGCCGGCCAATCCATCACCGTCACGGCACTGGTCGCAGCGGTTGCCGGTCCCGGCGTCGTCATCGGCACGCGCAGCATTGATCGTCGGTGGACCCTGCTTGGCCTCACGACGTTGCTGATCATTTCCAGCACATTGGCCGCTTTTGCCAACGGTCTTTTCATGCTGTTCACATCGCGCGTTTTGCTCGGCATCGGCCTTGGCGGCTTTTGGGCCATGTCGGCGGCGCTGGCGCTAAGGCTTGTTCCGCTGGATAAGATGCCGCGCGCCATGGCCATCATCCTAACCGGCGTTTCGGTTGCCACCGTTTGCGCAGCCCCTGTCGGAGCGTGGATCGGCGCGACGCTTGGCTGGCGTGCGGCCTTTGTCGTCGCCGGCGTGCTGGGTGTCATCGCACTTGTCGTGCAGTTGCTCACCGTTCCCTCGCTGCCGCCGGCCGGTGCGCCCGGCCTGTCCACCATGTTCCGGCTATTGCAGCGCCCGCAGGTCAGGATCGGCCTTCTGACGACGCTATTCATCGTTGCGGGTCACTTCGCCGGCTTCACCTATGTTCGCCCCTTCCTCGAAGACGTGCCGCAGCTTGGCGTCGAAGCGATCTCGCTCGTTCTTCTGGCTTACGGCGTGGGCGGTTTTTTCGGTAATCTCTTCGGCGGCTTCCTCGCCGAGAAAAACACGGCATGGGCCGTGACGTTTGCTGCCACCCTGATTGCCGCATCCGCTTCCGTGCTGGTGATTGCCGGTGCATCTCCCGTTGTCGCTGGCTTTGCCATTGCCTCCTGGGGTTTCGCCTTCGGTGCGCTTCCTGTCAGCGTACAGAGCTTCATCACCCGCGTCGCCTCAGACGAGGCCGAAAGTGCGGGCGCGTTGCTGCTCACCACCTTCCAGATAGCCATTTCCAGCGGCGCTGTTCTGGGCGGACTGCTGATCGACCTTCAGGGTGCGACCATGGTCTTCGTTTTCGTCAGCATTGCAGCACTCCTCGGCGCATCGCTCATGGCATCGCGCCGTGGCGTGGTGCCGCAGATTGAAGCGTCGCAGGGGTAAGATAGTTGCCGGAAGAAAAAGGGCCCGCATCCGTGCGGGCCCGAATTTTATGATGAAAAGCAAACCCCGCCTCCGTCATGCTGGCATCAGGCCCGGGGTGACAGAAGGGATGTCGATAGGCTTTTCGCCTTCAAGGCGTCTTGATTGCCTTTCGCGTCCGGTCCTTGCCGACCTCGATTACATGGCGCATGGCTTTCACGGCGGCGTCCGCATCACGGGCGGCGATGGCGTGCACGATCCGCAGATGGTTTGCGGCGATCTCGGCGATGGTTCCGGGCGACGAGGCCGGGGATGAAAGCTGGAATGAGATCGCAAGGGCGGCCTCGATCAGCCCGCTTGCCGAACGCATGAAGGGATTGCCGGACATGTGCGCCACGGCGAGGTGGAATTCGAGGTCGACCTTGGCGATGGTTTCCGGCGTATGCTGCGGATTGTCGAATTTGGCGGCAATCACATAAAGGGAAACGATATCGTCATTCGATGCCTGAAGCGCGGCAGCTGCCGCTGCCGCCGGTTCGAGCGCGAGGCGGATTTCCGCCAGATGTGTCACGAATTCCTGGTCTATTCCGGCCTCGCAGCGCCAGCCCAGCACATCCGGGTCAAAGAAGTTCCAGCTCGAACGGTCGAGAACGCGGGTGCCGACCTTTGCCTTGGGTTCGACCAGCCGCTTGGCCGCCAGCGTCTTCATCGTCTCGCGCAACACGGTGCGCGAGACCCCGAAACGGAGAGACAGTTCGGCATCGTTAGGCAGCAGGGATCCTTCCGCAATCCTGCCCGAGACGATGGCGCTGCCGAGTTCGGAGACCACATGCGCGTGGCTGTTCCGGCGTTTTCGCCCGCTTATCGTCGTTTCGAGCAGCCCCAATAAAGCCTCCGTGTTGGTTATGCCGGATGTGGTCCGGCCAGTCTCCTGTTTGAATACCAGATGATTGCGCGCTGCAACACGATGAAGACAAAAAGCAGCACGCCAATAACGATTTTGGTCCACCAGGATGACAGGGTTCCGTCAAAAACGATGTAGGTCTGGATCAACCCCTGGATCAGCAGTCCGACGAAGGTTCCCGCCACCAGCCCCATTCCACCCGTCAGAAGCGTTCCGCCAATGACAACAGCTGCAATAGCGTCCAGCTCCACGCCCACCGTCGCCAAGGAATAACCCGACGAGGTGTAGAGCGTGTAGACGATGCCGGCGAGGCCGGACAGGAACCCGGAAAGTGCGTAGATGCCGATTGTCGTTGTACCGATCGGCACCCCCATCAGTTCGGCCGATTGCGGGTTACCGCCAAGTGCGTAGACATTCGCGCCGAAGCGGGTGCGGCTGGCAATCAGCATGCCGGCGGCAAAGACGAGAAGCATGACAATAGCAAGTGCTGTCAGCCTGCCGCCGCCGGGAAAGCGGAAATAAAATCCCTGTATCGCATCGACGAAGGGATGCGAGATCGGCACGGATTGCGTCGAGATCAGATAGGCCGCGCCACGCGCCAGGAACATACCCGCCAACGTCACCACGAATGGCGGGATCGACAGGAAGCGTATCATCGCCCCCATCAAGCAGCCGAACAGCGTTGAGATCACGAGCACGATGGCGAAGGCCAGCAGCGGGTGAATATTATAGGTGCCGACCATGACAGCCACGAAAACGCTGGTGAAGGCGATGACGGAGCCGATGGACAGATCGATGCCACCCGACAGGATCACGAAAGTCATGCCAACGGCAGCGATGCCGAGAAAGGCATTGTCGGTCAATAGATTGCCGATCACCCGTGTCGACAGGATCGCCGGATATTGCAGCACGCACAGAAGATAGGCGATAAGGAAGATCGTCAGTGTGGTGAGGAACGGAAGATTGCGGCTGTGGATCATCGCGCGGCACCTTCCTTGGTCATTCCGTTAGCCGTGGCCGGTTTTGCGTGTGGCTTTGGCGTTTTGACAAAGCCCAGAACCGCCATGATTGCCGGCGATTGCAGCGTGAGCACCACCATGATGATGCCAGCCTTGATGATGAGGTTGAATTCCGGCGGGAAACCGGAGACCAGAATGCCGGTATTGATGGTCTGGATGATGAGCGCGCCGATCAGCGATGCGGTGATGGAGAAGCGGCCGCCATTCAGCGATGTACCACCGATCACCACCGCCAATATGGCGTCCAGTTCCAGCCACAGCCCGGCATTGTTGGCATCCGCGCCGCGAATGTCGGCGGTCACGATCATCCCGGCGATGGCCGCGCAGAGACCGGAAACGGCGTATACGAAAAACAGCAGGAACCGTGCCCGCACACCGGCAAGTGCCGCCGCGCGGCGATTGATGCCGGTTGCCTCAATCAGAAAGCCGAGCGCGCTCTTGCGCACCAGAAGGCCGATTACCAGCGCCGCCGCCACCCAGATGATGACGGGCAGGGGAATGCCTGCGAAGGAGCCGGAGCCGATGGCCGAAAAGCTGTCGTCGTTGAAGGTGAGAATGACACCTTCGGTGATGAGCTGGGCGATGCCGCGCCCCGCCACCATCAGGATCAGCGTGGCGATAATCGGCTGGATGTCGAGAAGGGCGACCAGCACCCCGTTCCACAGGCCGCAGGCAATGCCGACAGCAAGCGAGATGGCGATGACGGTTGGGATGGAATGGCCGTTGCTGATGAGTGTTGCAGCCACCGCGCCACAAATGGCGATAACAGCACCGATCGAAAGATCGATGCCTTTGGTGGCGATCACCAGCGTCATGCCAATGGTCAGGAGCGCCACGGGTGCGGCACGCACGAGAATATCCATCAGACTGCCGTAAAGCCTGCCGTTTTGGAACGAAACATGCAGGAAGCCCGGCGAAACGATTGTAATCGCTGTCAGAATGACGAAGAGAGCGATCAATTGGGGAGCAAGCCTTTTCAGGCGCCTTGTCACAGCCACCATCATGCCGCCTCCGTTCTGGCCGCATCCGCAATTGCCCGCATGATGTTGTCGGCCGTCACCTCGCCGCCCTTCAATTCGCTGACATGCCGGCGGTCGGACAGCACGACGACCCGGTGGGCAACGGCGGTCAGTTCTTCCAGTTCGGACGAGATGACGACGAGCGACATGCCCTCGGTGCAGAGTTTTTCGATCATTTTGAGGATTTCCGCATGGGCGCCGATATCGATACCACGGGTCGGCTCATCGAGGATCAGAAGACGGGGATGGGTTGCAAGCCAGCGCGCCAGAATGGCTTTCTGCTGGTTGCCGCCGGACAGGAATTTTATCGGCCGGTCAGGATCGGCCGGGCGGATGTCCAGCGATTTGATGAAGCTTTCGGCCAGTTCCGCCTTCTGCCGGCGCGAAAGCGGTCGCGCCCACCCCTGGCGGGCCTGGAGAGCCAGAGCAATATTGTCGGTCACGGAAAAGTCGCCGATGATACCGTCAGTCTTGCGCTCCTCCGGGCAGAAACCGAACCCGGCCGTGATTGCGGCTTCAGGCGAAGAAAGAGCGATGGTCTTTCCGTCTATCGTGGCCTTGCCGGTATCGGGCTTGTCGATGCCGAACAGCAGGAAAGCCGTTTCCGTTCGTCCCGACCCCAAAAGACCGGCGACGCCGACGATCTCTCCCGACCGAATGCCGAGGTCGAAGGGGGCGATGCTGCCGCGTTTGCCGTACCCCTCGAAACGGATCGGCGGTTCGCCCTCGGCAACCGTGTCGTCAGTGGCCTGATGCTCGTGGGTGATGTGCTGAAGCTCGCGACCAAGCATCATCGCAATGAGTTCGGACCTCGGCAGGTTGCCGATGTCGCGCGTGCCAACGAGGCGACCGTTGCGCAGAACCGTCACCCGGTCGGCGATATCGTAGACCTGATTGAGGAAGTGGGTGATGATGACGATGCCGATGCCGCGGGCGCGCAATTTTCGCAGCACGCCGAACAGCATCTCGACCTCATGGGCATCGAGGCTGGCGGTCGGCTCGTCCAGCACCAGCACCTTGCCGGAAAGATCGACGGCGCGGGCAATGGCGATGATCTGGCGGATAGCCACGGAATAGCTGGAAAGCAGGGCGTTGACGTCGATCGAAAGCCCGTATTGGGACAGCAGCGCCTGCGATTGTCTCTGCATCGAGGCTCTGTCAATGAGCCCGAAGCGATGCGGTTGGCGGCCGAGAAAGAGGTTTTCGGCAACAGTCAGATTTTCGAGAAGGTTTACTTCCTGATAGACGGTGCCGATACCGAGGGCCTGCGCTTCGCCGACATTGGTGGGCGATATCTCGCTACCTTCCAGAAAGATGGAGCCGCTGTCGCGGTGGTAAACGCCGGTCAGTATCTTGATGAGTGTTGATTTCCCCGCGCCGTTTTCGCCGAGAAGCGCGTGAATTTCACCGCGCCCGAGCGAAAAATCGACGCCGTCCAGCGCCGTTATCCCGAGAAAGGATTTACCGATGGCGCGTGCTTCCAGAAGTGGTGCCGTTTCGGACATTGCGCAGGCCCTGCATGAAAGAAGCTGTGACGGAGCGGCACGCATGACATGCCGCTCCTTCCGAAGATAAGGGGGTCTATTAGTAACCCAGACCCTTCTTCGCCTCGTAGACCTTCATCGGGTCGTCAGACGCCGTGTAGAGCTTGGATTCGGTCTGAATCCACTTCGCCGGTGCCTTTTTGTCTTTCAGATAGGCTTCGAGAGCGTCGAAGGCAGGACCGGCCATGTCAGGTGTCAGTTCCACCGTCGCATTGGCTTCACCGGCGGCCATGGCCTTGAAGATGTCAGGTACGGCATCGATGGACACGACCTTGATGTCGGATCCCGGCTTCAGGCCGGCTTCCTTGATCGCCTGGATCGCGCCGACGGCCATGTCGTCATTGTGAGCGTACACGGCACAGATATCCTTGCCGCCGCCTTCGGCCTTGATGAAGCTTTCCATCACTTCCTTGCCCTTGGTACGGGTGAAGTCACCCGTCTGCGAGCGCACGATCTTGATGTTCTTGTGCGAAGCGATGGCTTCTTCGAAGCCCTTCTTACGGTTGATGGCGGGCGAAGAGCCGGTCGTGCCCTGCAATTCGACAACCTTGCAGTCCTTCGCGCCGACATCCTTGACGAGCCAGTCGCCGGCAACCTTGCCTTCGTGAACCTGATCCGAGGTGACCGCGGTCAGGTAAAGATCATCCGGCGCTTCGATCTGGCGATCGAGCAGGATGACAGGGATTTTTTCTTCCTTTGCTTCCTTCAGCACGGCGTCCCAGCCGGTTGCGACGACAGGTGCGATCAGGATCGCATCGACGCCCTGCGCGATGAAGCCGCGAACGGCCTTGATCTGGTTTTCCTGCTTCTGCTGTGCGTCGGCGAATTTCAGCGTAACGCCGCGCTTCTCGGCTTGCTGCTTGGTGACAGTGGTTTCAGCGGCGCGCCATCCGGATTCGGAGCCGATCTGCGAGAAGCCGACGGTCAGCGATTGTGCGGAAACACTGGATGCAAGGCATGCGGAAACGGCGACAGTGATTGCCGCAAGAGCTTTTCTCATCTTATCCTCCCAGAAATGATGTCAGCGTGACAACGTCACTATGAGCATATAGTAATACTCTTGAAAAGGGGTTTTTTAGCGGATTTCCAATTCACGTCATGTCGATTTTATGGAGGTACAGCATTAAACTGTAGTAAATCAATGGCTTATTGTGTGTATTCTAATTTCTGCGCCGCGCAAAAATCGCCCGCAATATAGTCTGATCCGGCTTGACAGGCCGCGCCGCTATCTAATAGTAATACAAATAAGCAAGTCAGGTCGTGACGGAATGTGGGGCCTCCGGGTCAGTTACAATCCGGCAAGGCAGGGAGGGAAGAGGCCATTGCGCAACGTCGGTATGGTCGTAAACACCGAAAAATATTCGGCTAAAGCTGAAGAACGGCTCCAGGTCACTCGTCTGGCGCTCGTCTGTCGGTTATGCGTGCTTCCGAGAAGCTGATTCCATTTTCCTTGCGCACAACATAAGCTTGTCGCATTTCGTAATATTTTACCGTTGGCCACTTCCGGCTGGAGACCGCATCATGACCAAATCCGACAACCTGCCCGCAACCCAAGGCAAGCTTCGTTCGCGCGCGTGGTTCGATAACCCCGCAAACGCTGATATGACCGCGCTTTATCTCGAGCGTTACATGAACTTCGGTCTCAGCCAGGCCGAGCTTCAGTCCGATCGCCCTATCATCGGCATCGCGCAGACCGGCTCGGACCTTTCGCCCTGCAATCGCCACCATCTGGAGCTGGCGCATCGCCTGCGCGAAGGCATTCGTGAAGCGGGCGGCATTGCCATTGAATTTCCAGTGCATCCGATCCAGGAAACCGGCAAGCGCCCGACGGCGGGTCTCGATCGCAACCTCGCCTATCTCGGCCTCGTGGAAGTGCTTTACGGCTATCCGCTCGACGGCGTTGTTCTGACCATCGGCTGCGACAAGACCACGCCTGCCTGTCTTATGGCGGCGGCCACCGTCAACATTCCGGCCATCGCTCTTTCCGTCGGCCCCATGCTGAACGGCTGGTTCCGTGGCGAGCGCACCGGTTCCGGCACCATCGTCTGGAAAGCGCGTGAACTGCTGGCCAAGGGCGAAATCGATTATCAGGGCTTCGTCAAGCTCGTCGCTTCTTCCGCACCTTCCACCGGCTATTGCAACACCATGGGCACGGCGACGACGATGAACTCGCTTGCCGAAGCACTCGGCATGCAGCTGCCCGGCTCGGCCGCCATTCCGGCGCCTTACCGCGACCGTCAGGAAATCTCCTATCTCACCGGCCTTCGCATCGTCGAAATGGTCAAGGAAGACCTTAAGCCTTCCGACATCATGACCAAGGATGCCTTCATCAACGCCATCCGCGTCAACTCGGCCATCGGTGGCTCCACCAACGCGCCGATCCATCTGAACGGCCTTGCACGCCATGTCGGCGTTGAACTGACGGTCGATGACTGGCAGACCTACGGTGAAGACGTGCCGCTGCTCGTCAACCTGCAGCCGGCCGGTGAATATCTCGGCGAGGATTATTACCATGCCGGCGGCGTTCCGGCTGTCGTCAACCAGCTGATGACCCAGGGGCTCATCATGGAAGACGCCATGACCGTGAATGGCAAAACCATCGGCGACAATTGCCGTGGTGCCATCATCGAAGACGAAAAGGTCATCCGTCCATATGACCAGCCGCTCAAGGAACGCGCCGGTTTCCGCGTTCTGCGCGGCAACCTGTTCTCCTCTGCCATCATGAAGACGAGCGTAATCTCGGAAGAATTCCGCAAGCGTTATCTCTCCAACCCGAACGACCCGGAAGCCTTCGAAGGCCGTGCCGTTGTGTTCGACGGTCCGGAAGATTACCATCACCGCATCGACGATCCGTCTCTGAAGATCGACGCCAACACCGTTCTCTTCATGCGCGGTGCCGGTCCGATCGGTTATCCGGGTGCGGCAGAAGTGGTGAACATGCGTGCGCCGGACTATCTCTTGAAGGAAGGCGTCAATTCGCTGCCCTGCATCGGTGACGGCCGCCAGTCCGGCACGTCTGGCAGCCCGTCCATCCTCAACGCTTCTCCGGAAGCAGCGGCAGGCGGTGGTCTGGCCATCTTGCAGACGGGTGACCGCGTTCGTATCGATGTGGGTCGTGGCAAGGCCGACATCCTGATTTCCGGCGAGGAACTGGCCAAGCGTTACGAAACGCTCTCCGCCGAGGGCGGCTTC
The DNA here is from genome assembly GCF_059429395.1 of Agrobacterium sp. K11. NCBI lineage: Bacteria > Pseudomonadati > Pseudomonadota > Alphaproteobacteria > Hyphomicrobiales > Rhizobiaceae > Agrobacterium > Agrobacterium sp. K11. Next base: position 411,199 of record NZ_JCAHRB010000002.1, read on the forward strand.
AAGTACCCCGATCACCAGACGCCATGGCAGGAAATCCAGCGCGGCATCGTCAGCCAGATGGAAACCGGCGCGGTTCTGGAACCGGCCGTGAAGTATCAGCGCATTGCCCAGACCAAGGGTCTGCCGCGCGACAACCACTAAGGCAGGGCCGTTTGCGGCCCTTTGATGGAAAGGGCTTTGCCCTTTCCATCGTCATGCCCGGACTTTGTCCAGAGCATCTGCAAATATTTGATTTTTAGAGATTTTGTAAATCCTCGGGTCAAGCCCGAGGATGACGTCGCATGTTTAAAGTGTACGTCACGGATCGACTGTTTCACCGTGTTTGAGGCTACGCTGAACACATTTCGGCTCAAGGCCGCAGGACGGGAAAACGACGTTTCAACCGCCCCGTCAGCCTGCGCTTAAAAAATTAAATCACAGGATAAAGCGACCAGAAGAACAGTTCGTATTCCTGATCACGGTCGTCATCGTTGGACTGGTCGTCCGGTCTGCGTGGCGTCCTGTCCTGCAAATCCTTCTCGACCCGCTCGTTTATGGCGGGCGTTCTTCGGCCGATGCCAAAGAGGTCAAAGGAGAGCATGTTGAACCCTGCTACCATGGCCATTTCCCTTCTTCACGCGAGTTAACAGTGCGTTAAGTTTCGCGCGTTGCCATGATTTCGTCAAGATTGGCCAAGGAATTTGTCTACCATTTTTAACAACAATGGCGTGACTGACGTTCCGCCAGCACCCGATTTCGCGCAACGAACGTTTATCGGCGCTGTCAGAGACCCTTCGAGGAGGTGCCGGAATAGCTTTTTTCGGCCGCTTTCAGCGCGGAATCGGTATCTGCGGCATGGCCGAGGCTTCTCAGGGCGCTTGAAACAGCGGTTATATTGGCTTGCACCGAATCCGGATTGGCGCGCCGGCCGGTGTGATTGAGCCTTATCAGCCGTTCCGCACCGGGACCGACACCGCCCGAGACATCCGCACCTTGCTCCCTGGACGCAGCCGCCAGAAATGCGTCGGCATCCACCGCGTCCGGCAAGATCGCTGTCGAAACCAGAGCAGACGCGTCAGTCTCCTCCACCCACGTCGGTATACCAAGGGCCCTGATGCCGTTACGAGTGGCTGTCGCCGCTCGTTCGTGGCGTTCATTGGCGGATGCCAGACCCTCTGCCTCTATCCGGTCGAGTGCCGCCTCCAGCGCATAGAATTCCAGCGGCGCAGGTGTTCCCGGGAGCGCGCCGCGGCCGGTATCGAGCCAGAGTTTCTTCTGGTCGAGAAGTGAAAGCATGGAGTTCTCAGGTGCATTGCCATGTGAAAGAAGTTTCCAGGCACTTTCGCTGACGGAGATGGCGGATAAGCCCGCCGGGCCTGCCAGCGCCTTTTGCGGGCCGATGACTGCAATATCTATGCCGAGCTGGTCAACCTCGAAGGCATGGCCGCCGATGGAAGCGACGGCATCGACGACCGTGACGATGCCTCTGTCTTTGGCGAGCGCGGCAATGGCGGGCAGGGGGTTGAGAATGCCGCTTGCGGATTCCGCGTGCACGATAGCGAGAAGATCAAAACCTTGCCCTTCGTCCAGCGCTCTCTCGACCTCGTGAAGTGATATCGGCTTTGCCGGAGCGGTGGTCAGGTTGCGAACCGTTGCGCCGCCACGCTCCAGCCAGCCACCAAACCACGCGCCATAGGGACTAGTGACGATATTGAGCGCTCTCAGACCAGGCCGCGCGAGGCTGGTGGCCGCAGATTCAAGCGCAAGCACTGCTTCCGCCTGTACCAGAAGCAAATCGTTGTTCGTGCCCATCAGCGCCGCCAGCCGGTCGGCGAGAGCGGCGTAACGGTCTGCTGGAAAGGCGGGCGGGTCGAGCAGCAATGCGTAATCCGGGGCGGGCATGTCTTATCCTTGCGTGGTGGTGGTCAGGCGCGGCGCAGCCTCGATCAGGGTTCTGGCAGTCGAGGATTGCGGCGTGGAAACGATGTTTGCTGTCCTGCCGATCTCGACGATCCGACCCGCCTCCATGATGGCGACGCGGTGGCAGACGGCGCGGATGACCGCGAGGTCGTGGGAAACGAAAATACAGGCGACGGCCGTCTCTCGCTGTATTTCGACCAGCAGTTCGAGAATTTGCCTGCGTACGGAGACATCGAGCGCTGAAACGGCCTCGTCCAGAATGAGAAGGGATGGTTTGAGTGCGATGGCTCTGGCAATTGCCACGCGCTGCCGCTGGCCGCCGGAAAGCTCGAACACCGAGCGGTCAGTATAGCTGGCGGGCAGCCCGACTCGCTCGAGAAGGCGGCGGATTTCTGCCGGGCGTTCGCGTCGTTCGACGATGCGATGAATACGCAGCGGTTCGCCTATGGCATCCTCGACGCTGGCGCGCGGGTTGAACGCGCCATGCGTATCCTGAAACACCATCTGCATATGCCGCCGCGCCGTGCGCAGTTCGCCGCCATCAAGCGCCAGCCAGTCGCGAGTTTCAAAACGGACCGTGCCTTCGTCGGCCGGGATCAGCCGCATCAGGATGCGTGCCAGTGTGGATTTTCCGCAGCCGGAGGGGCCGGCAAGCCCAAGCGTCTCGCCGGGCTGAAGCGAAAAGGATATATCGGACAGTGCTTCCACCGTGCGTGCGCCGGTCCGGTAGGTTTTCGAGAGGTTCTCTACGCTCAGAAGGGCTTCGTTCATGATGCGGCCTCATTGATCAGAGGCGGTGTCGAAAGGTCGAGATAATCGGAGAGCAGTGCGCGCGTATAGTCGTGCGCAGGCGCGGATAACACCCGCCTGGTGGTGCCGTGCTCCACCAGCCGTCCGGCATGCAGAACGGCGATCTCGTCGGCAAGGCCGGAAGCAAGACCAATATCATGGGTGATGAAGACCAGCGTTCTTTCTTCTTCACGCACCAGCCCATCCAGCAGTGCGGCAATGGCGGCCTGGCTTACCGTGTCGAGCGCGCTCGTCGCCTCGTCGGCGATCAGGATTGCGGGGTGCGCGGCAATGGCGGCTGCAATCGCCACACGCTGTCTTTGCCCGCCGGAAAGCTGGTGCGGATAGGCGCCGAGGAGATGGGTGGGATGCGGCAACCGCACCCGTTCCAGAAGATCGCGGGCAAGATCTCGTGCCTGCTTCCATGAAAGGCCCAGATGCCGCACAGCGCCTTCCGCCACCTGTTCACCGATGGTGAGAACCGGGTTCAGCGTCGCACCGGTATCCTGAAAAATATAGCCGATATCGCGGCCCGGCTGCGGCCTGTCTGTGAAAAGACCGCTGTCGCGGCTCCAGGAAATATCGCCGGAAACCCGTGCGCTCAAAGGCAGGAGCCCGGCAATTGCCTTGGCGAGCGTCGATTTGCCCGAACCGCTTTCGCCGATGATCGCCAGCCTTTGTCCCTGCCGGATCGTCAGCGAAATATCCTGCAGCGCCGGTCCGTCGCCGGCCGCATAGCGGACGCTGAGATCGTCGATCCTGCAGAGTGCATTGCCGCTCATGGCGTTTCTTTCCTCGTCGCCATCGCTTTGTTGATTCCCTCCGCGAGAAGATAGACGCCGAGAACCGTGACCAGAAGACCGATGCCGGGGATGACAGAGAGAAACGCCGCCGAGCGCAGGACGTTGCGTCCTTCCGCGATCATCGAACCCCAGGTGACGATATTCGGATCGCCGAGGCCGAGGAAGGACAATGCCGCCTCGGTTAAGATAGCGGCAGCGACGATGATGGCGGCGAGCGCCAGAACCGGCGGCAGCGCATTGGGAAGTATTTGCCGAAACGCGATCTCCAGCGGATACATGCCGATGGCGCGGGCGGACTGCACGTAATCCCGCTCGCGGATACTCAACACCTGCGCCCGCATCAGTCGTGCTGGATCCGCCCAGGCGCCAAGCGCAATCGCAAGGATGACGATGGGCATGGATGGGCCGATGGTGCTGACGAAGGCGAGCGCCAGAAGGAAATTCGGCACGATCTGGAAGGCGTCGGTAACACGCATCAGCCCCTCATCTACGAGGCCACCGGCAAATCCGGCAATTGTGCCGACGACGGTGCCGATCATGAGGGCGGCAGCGGCAGCGCCGATGCCGACGAGCAGGGATGCCTGCGCACCGTGGGCAAGTCCCGCCAGTACATCGCGGCCCAACCGGTCGGTGCCGAGGGGGAAGGCGGCGTGGGAGAAGGGCGTGATGAGCGGCTCACCGACGATCGACAGCGGGTCACCGGGAAACAGAAGGGGAGCGGCGAGCGCCGACACTGCTAGCAGTGTCAGGATTATGGCGCCTGCTGCACCTTCGAAACTGCGCAGGAGCCGGAGAGTGAAACTCATGTCTGTTGCTCCCCGCTGCCGATGCGCGGATCGAACACGGCATAGAGAATATCAACGACGAGATTGATCAGGATAACGAAAACGGCGCTTGTCAGAATAATGCCCATCAAGAGCGGTGTGTCGCGGCCGCTGACGGCTTCCTGCGCAAGCCGGCCAAAACCGGGAATGGCAAAAACGCTCTCGATCACCACGCTGCCGCCGAGCATGGTTGCCGCTTGCAGGCCAAGCACGGTGACGAGGGGCAGGGCGGCGTTGCGTGCGACATGGCGCAGCACGATCCGCCGTCTCGAAAGCCCCTTGGCCTTGGCGAAGAGCACGAAATCCAGCGGCCAGACCGCCGCCATGGCAGTACGCATGACACGCAGGAAAAGCGCCAGATAGATCAGCCCGAGACTGGCGACCGGCAGGACAAGATGGCGGGCAATATCGAGCGCCCTTGCAAATCCCTGTTTTCCGGATGCGATGGTTTCGATGCCGGATGTTGGCAGCCACCTCAGTTGCACGGCAAAGACGATGGCAAGCACAAGGCCGAGCCAAAAGCCCGGCGTGGCGTAAAGCGCCAGCGACAGGGCCGAGAGTACCCGGTCGGTCAACCCGCCGGGACGGGCGCCCGCCAGGATGCCGAGCGCGGTGCCGATGATGAAAGCAAGCGCGGTGGCACTGCCCATCAGGAGCAGCGTGTTCGGCAGCCGTTCGAGGATCAGCCCCAGCACCGGTCGGTCAAACGCAAGCGACCAGCCGAAATCAAGTCGCAGCACCGAGCTGGCGTAAAGCCAGAAACGGGCCAACACCGAACCGTTCAGACCATATTGCTCGCGCAGGGCATCCCGCAGTCCGGCGTCGCCGCCGCCGATGGAGACGAGATAGGCGTCAACCGCGTCACCGGATGCGTTTTCAAGCAGCACGAAGGTAAAGACCAGAACGATCAGCAGCACTGGAATGGCGCTGATCACCCTTCGCCGTAGCAATGTCGCCGCGCGCCTCACGGCGCTTCCTCAGGTGCCGACCACCGTATCCGCCCAGTTGGAAACGGCCCAGCGTGGATTGCTGGCGACGTGTTTGACAGTATCGCGCGCAACCGTGATGAAACCCCATTCGGCGACATTGATCAGCGGCAGATCGGCGGCGACCTGCTTCTGGAAATCCTTGTATAGTACCGTGCGGGCTGCCGTATCCACGGTTTCCGCCGCCTTGTCGATCAGTGCATCGAGCGCCTTGTTCTCATAGCCTCCCTGATTGGAGAAGCCGACGCCGGCTGGAATGCCGGAGCGCACGAGAATGGTGGTGGAGATCGCCGGATCGCCACGGAAGACCGGGGGCGCGATGGCGAGATCGAAGGCATGGTCTGTATAGACGGCCTTCTGGTGCGCGGCGGCATCATTGTTGACCAGCTCAGCATCGATGCCGATTTCCTGTAGCGCCTGGCGAAGATAGGAACCGAATTGCTTGGTTTCATTGAAGTAGGGCGCCGGCAGAAGCTTCAGTGAAAACCGCGTTCCGGTCGCTCCGCGTGCATAACCCGCCTCGTCCAGCAGGGCGTTCGCCTTGGCGACATCGAAATCGTATGTCTCGACGTCTCCCGTGTAAAACTGGGGTGCATTTTTTGGTACGGGGCCGGTCGATGCTGTGGCGTAACCGAGGAAGACCTTGTCGATGACGAATTTCTTGTCGATGGCGTGGGCGATCGCCTTCCTGACCTTGAGGTCGGCCAGCTCCTTGCGGCGGTGGTTGATTTCCACGACGAGCTGATAGGTGAGGGCTTCGTAACCCTCCGGGATGACCTTGATGCCCGGCTCCTTCGCGATGCGGGCAAGATCGGCAAGCGGCACGGCGGAAAAGGCCGCGAGGTGGATTTCTTCGGCTTCAAGCGCAGAAGCGGCGCCCGCGCGGTCGGGCAGAACGCGATAGATGATCTCATCGAGTTGCGGCTGGTTCTTGCCCCAGTAATTGGGATTGCGGGTCAGGCGGTAATATTCGCCGGGCTTATATTCCGCAAAAACGAAAGGTCCGGTGCCGACTGGTTTCGTATTGGCCGGATTGGTGGCGATATCGCTGCCTTCATAAAGGTGTTTCGGCACGACGCTGGTGACAACCGGCAAAGCGTTGCGGATGAGCTGGAAGGGTGTCGGCTTGGAAAAGCGGAAAATGGCCGTGTGGTCATCAGGCGTATCCACTCTTTCAAGATTGGCAAAGACCAGCCGCCCAAGGTTTTGCAGCGGCTTCCAAACCGAAAGTGCGGAAAAGGCCACATCTGCGGAGGTGAAGGGTTTGCCGTCATGCCAGGTCACGCCTTCGCGCAGTTTGAACGTGGCACTCAAACCGTCCTCCGATCCATGCCATTCCGTCGCAAGCCTTGGTTCCAGCCCGTCCCTGCCATTGAAGGAGGCTTCCGCCAGCGGCTCAACGATCTTGCTCGAGATATAGAACACGCCGTTGGAGGCAACGATGGCCGGGTTGAGGTTCTTCGGCTCCGAATCAGCCGCAACGATCAACCGCCCACCGGGCTTTGACTGCTGCGCGGCGGCAATGCCCGCAAGTCCGGTGGTTGCGGCAAGAAGGAGCGAGGTCTTGAGAAGCGAGCGGCGGGACAGGTGGACAGGCGACATGAGGTTCACTCCGGAATGAGGGCGGGCGGGCCTTTCCGCTGGGCCGCGGCCTGCCCGATCTTAAGACTGCAACCGCAGCAGTGTCCACGTTAATTCACGGGCTTTACAGCAATGATTTTACGTTGCGCGACCGCTTGCGGAAACAATATGCTTCAAGGTGCCACTCCCCTTTTCTTAAGCCGTGCCCGTTGCCGTAAAACGGCGATGAAAAACTGATTTAACGCAATAAATATAGAGGCTTGGAGTGCCGATTCCTTGCTGGTGCATGTCACGTCTCACCTGTGGCTAAAGCGAAATTCTGCCTGCGTGACCCGGTTTGGAAAGGGGTAATTAACCTTTATTTTCTATTTCAGGGAGACCGAAATATGTACGTTTATGATGAGTGTGCACGCTGCCATGAGCTTCTCCCGATCCAGATTCCAGAATTCGTCCAATAGCGTAGGGGAGGGGAGCGATAAGGCTCGTCATGCCGGCGGCAAGGCCGTTGCCGGTCAGGAGCAGGCCGCGGCAATGAAGGCGGGTGTTGCGCCCCGGCCGAATGCCGATGTCAGTGCTGCCGACGCCATCGAAGGCCGCGCTGAAATGCCGGGCTGGCAGAATGCTTTCGTGCTTGGCCCGAATGTGCGTTTCACCCGTACGCCGGAAAGCGCCTTTAGCCGGCGCATGCCGGTCGAGACGCCGCATCTTGCGGAAGAGGAGGCACCCACCGACATCCTGTCTGAAACTGCCGAGCCTGAGATGGTCGTGCAGCCGGAGGCTGCTGTACAGGAGCCTGCACTTGCGACGGTCGTAAAGTCGCCGGAGCCGCGCATTCAACCGCCACGCATGCCGTTTCTGCCGCAGCCGCCGGATGCGCGGGGCGCAAGGGCGCTGACCTACAAATTGCGACTGGAGCTTGCGCGCAAACAGGCGGAAGAAGCCGCTGCAGCAGCGCTGATGCCGCCTCAGCCGGTTGACGCAGCCGCCGTCTTCGAAGCGCCGGTACCGGGAACCGATTCACCTGTTCAGCCGCTGCCCGCCGCGTCGGTTGCATCTGTCGAACAGGTTGCAACGCCGCAGGCATCCATTCCCGCCTTTGCCGCGCATCTGCCGGATGAGCTTTTCTGGGAAGTGATGACGCTCGATCTGCCGGATGACGCCGGCGAAGGCCTTCCCGCATCTGCGCGCACCGTTCTCGCAAACCCGTTGCTGACAGCGCCTGCGATTGCCCCGACGCTGGCATCCGCATCTCCGGTCGCTCCGGCAATCCGGCTTTCGGCCGTACCGCCCGTCATCAGGATTCCGGGTGGTTCAGCGATCAGGCTTTACCGCGAAATCGGCGTGCATCATCCTGCAATTCCAGCCCCAACTCAGGTCGTTGAACCAGAGGTCGCTCCGCAGCCGGTCGTGGAGACGGTCGCAGTTGCTGAGCCGCAGAGGCCTGTTGAGCAGGTTCAGCTGGCGGAAAGAATCGTTGCCGAGCCGCGTTTCACGCCCCGCGCGCCCATCCAGGCCTCGCAGCCTATGTTCCGGGAAGCGCCGGTCTTTGCAGACGGCGAATATGAATACCCCTCCATCGATCTTCTGCAGCAGGCTCGCGTCCAGCAGACCACGACCATGACGCCGGAGGCGCTCGAGCAAAGCGCCGGCCTGCTGGAAAGCGTGCTGGAGGATTTCGGCATCAAGGGTGAGATCATCGATGTGCGCCCCGGCCCAGTTGTGACGCTTTACGAATTCGAGCCCGCCCCCGGCGTGAAGTCCTCGCGCGTTATCGGCCTGTCGGACGATATCGCCCGCTCGATGTCGGCGCTCTCGGCGCGTGTCGCCGTCGTGCCCGGCCGCAATGTCATCGGTATCGAGCTTCCCAATCCGGTGCGCGAGACGGTCTATCTGCGCGAGCTTATCGAAGCGACCGATTACAGCGAGACCCGCCAGAAGCTGGCCCTTTGCCTTGGCAAGACCATTGGCGGCGAACCTGTCATCGCCGAACTGGCGAAGATGCCGCATCTGCTCGTTGCCGGTACCACCGGTTCGGGCAAGTCGGTCGCCATCAACACCATGATTCTGTCGCTGCTCTACCGGTTGAAGCCGGAGGAATGCCGGCTGATCATGGTCGATCCCAAGATGCTCGAGCTTTCGGTCTATGACGGCATTCCGCATCTTCTGACCCCTGTCGTCACCGATCCGAAGAAGGCGGTCATGGCACTGAAATGGGCCGTACGCGAAATGGAAGACCGCTATCGCAAGATGTCGCGTCTCGGTGTGCGCAATATCGACGGTTACAACGCAAGGGCCGCTGCCGCCCGCGCCAAAGGGGAGACGGTGTTCTGCAACGTGCAGACCGGCTTCGACCGCGCAACCGGCGAAGCTGTCTACGAGCAGGAGGAAATGGACCTCACCGCCATGCCCTATATCGTCGTCATCGTCGACGAGATGGCCGACCTGATGATGGTCGCAGGCAAGGAGATCGAAGGCGCGATCCAGCGTCTTGCGCAGATGGCGCGCGCTGCCGGTATCCATCTCATCATGGCCACCCAACGCCCCTCGGTCGATGTCATCACCGGCACGATCAAGGCCAACTTCCCCACCCGCATTTCCTTCCAGGTGACCTCGAAGATCGACAGCCGCACCATCCTTGGCGAACAGGGTGCCGAACATCTGCTCGGCCAGGGCGACATGCTGCACATGATGGGTGGCGGCCGCATCTCCCGTGTCCACGGTCCGTTCGTGTCGGACGAGGAAGTGGAAAAAGTCGTGGCGCATCTGAAGACCCAAGGTCGGCCTGAATATCTCGGCACCGTTACGGAAGACGCCGACGAGGCTGACGACGAGGCGGAAGAGGAAACGGCGGTCTTCGACAAGACATCGATGGGCGACGACGATAGCGACGATCTCTATGAAAAGGCCGTTAAGGTAGTGATGCGCGACAAGAAATGCTCCACCTCCTATATCCAGCGCCGCCTGTCGATTGGATACAATCGTGCCGCCTCCCTGGTCGAGCGCATGGAGCAGGAAGGCATTGTCGGTCCCGCCAACCATGTCGGCAAGCGCGCCATCATCGCCGGTGAGCGCGACACCTACGAGGCGATTGGCGGCGACGACTGATTGATCCATTCGGGGCGCGATATTCGATTGCAAAAACGCGCCCCGTGACTAGCTTGTGCGGCATGGATTCTGGAATCGGGAGGTTCCCCTGATGTCGCACAGCAATGAAAATGTCACCGTCCTCGCAAGGCTGGATGAACTGGAGCGGTTTTGCCGTTCCGTTTTCCTGGCTGTCGGCACCGATGATGAAACCGCCGATGCGGCGACCCGCGCCATGATGCATGGCACACGGCTGGGCGTAGACAGCCACGGCGTTCGGCTTCTTGCTCACTACATCGCAGGACTTGAAGGCGGGCGTCTCAATCCGCGGCCGCAGATCAGCCGCGTGTCCGGTTTCGGCGCGGTGGAGACGATCGATGCCGACCATGCCCATGGCGCCCGCGCTACCTATGCGGCCATGGACAGCGCCATGGCGCTTGCTGGGAAATTCGGCATCGGCGCCGTTGCGATCAGGAATTCCTCGCATTTCGGCCCGGCCGGCGCTTACGTGCTGGAGGCGGCGCGGCAGGGGTATATCGGCATTGCCTTTTGCAACTCCGACAGTTTCGTGCGCCTGCATGACGGCGCGATGCGTTTCCACGGCACCAACCCCATTGCAGTCGGCGTGCCGGCAGCCGATGACATGCCCTGGCTTCTGGACATGGCCACCAGCGCCGTGCCCTATAACCGGGTTCTGCTTTACCGCAGCCTGGAACAGCAATTGCCGGAAGGAGTTGCGTCTGATGGCGACGGTATCGACACGCAGAACCCCAATGCCGTTGAAATGCTGGCTCCGCTGGGCGGTGCCTTCGGTTTCAAGGGAGCGGCGCTTGCGGGAATGGTGGAAATCTTTAGCGCCGTTCTCAGCGGCATGAAGCTCAGTTTCGATATCGCCCCAATGTCGGGGCCAGATTTTTCCAAGCCGCGCGGGCTTGGGGCCTTCGTCCTGGCGTTGAAGCCCGAAGCCTTCCTTGAGCGCGAAGTGTTCGACGAAGGCATGAAACGCTATCTCGAGGTACTGCGGGGATCGCCAGCGCGGGAGGACTGCAAGGTCATGGCGCCGGGCGATCGGGAATGGGCGGTAGCGGCAAAGCGGGAGAGGGAAGGCGCACCTGTCGATCCCGTCACGCGTGCTGCGTTTTCGGAACTTGCGGCAAAACTCTCGATCATTCCGCCCGCATATCACTAAGACTGGGCCTGTCGGTGACGGCGCTTGCCGCCGCCATCGCATCGTCAGGCGGGGCGCTGTAGCATTTTGGGCTGCGGGTAGGGGGTAGTCGCCACGTTCAGCCTTTCGGCGACGACTGGGCGTCCGATATAATAACCCTGCGCATAATCGATCTCGAGCTGGCGCACGAGCCTCAGCTGCTCTTCCGTCTCCACGCCTTCGATCAGGATCTTGTGGCCGCGATTGCGGATGAGACGGATCATGTCCTGCAACATCGCCCGGCCGCGGGGTGTCTTGCTGTCATGCAGGAAGGAGCGGTCAATCTTTACGGTATCGAAATCCGTCATCCGCAGCCAGGAAAGACCCGCAAATCCGGTTCCGAAATCATCCAGCCATATATTGATGCCGAGCGTCTTCAGATCGTTCAGACAGCGTAATACATCCGAATGCATCTCCATATCCAGACCCTCGGTGATCTCGAAGGCCAGCCTGCCGCCGGCAATCCCAGCCTCAACGAGGATCGCTGCGACCGAAGTGGCAAAACCAGGGTTCTTCAGCTGCATCGGCGATACGTTGACGCTGACCACCGATACCTTGTCATCGGCCAGTATCTGCCGGCAGGCGGTCTTTATGGTCCAGAGACCGAGCTCCATTATCGTGCCGGTGCGTTCGGCAATCGGGATAAAGGTGCCGGGCGAAACGGAGCCACCGTCGAGCAGGCGAAGCCGCATCAACGCTTCTGCTCCTGCCGTCTCGTTGGTCGATATGTTGAGGATCGGCTGATAGACGAGAGAAACGAGGTTTTCCGCGACAGCGATTTTCAGAAGTGCGGCGATATTTTCGGTTTCGTCGCTGGTCTGCGGATCGTCCGGATCGAACAGCTTCATGCAATTGCGGCCATTGGCCTTGGCGATATAAAGCGCCCGGTCGGCCTCGTTGATGATCTTTTCGAGCTTGCCATCCGGATTGGGACGGGTGAAAGACGCGCCAATGCTGACGGTGACGATGAAGGTTCCGTCCCGGCGCTGATCGTGCGAAAGCGACAGGTCTTCGACGGTGTGGCGGATGGTTTCGGCAAGCTCACCCACCTGCTGTCTGGACTTGAACGGAGCGAGTACGATGAACTCCTCACCGCCATAACGGCCGATGGAGGCGCCATGGTCGATGATCGCGTCCTGCAGGGCGTTGCCCACCGTCACGAGGCACTTGTCGCCTTCCTGGTGGCCGTAGCGATCATTGTATTTCTTGAAGAAATCCACGTCGATCAGAAAGACGGCGAAACCTTCCCCCTTCTTGCTCCAATTGTCCCACAACAGGCGCAGATGCTGGTCGATGGCGCGGCGGTTCTGCAGGCCTGTCAGGGAATCGGTATTTGAAAGCCGCAACAGCGCCTGCCCGCGCTCGTCCGCCGCTTTCTGCTGGGCCTTGGCTTCCAGTGCGTTGAGAAAGACGTGGTAGCGTTCCCGGTTCAGGTTCCAGTTCACGTAAGAGGTGAAGACGAAGCAGGAGATATAGAAGGTGCCGAAAGCGAGCTTGTAGAACGCATCTTCGGGAAACTGCGTCGCCGCCAGAAAGTAGGTGACAAGAATGATGCCCGATGACACGAGCGAAAGATGGAAGCGGAAGGTGAAAAACAGATTGGCGCCCATCATGAAGATCGCCCCGAAAACCATGTAATAGGACATGTTTTCGAGATTGTCGGTCAAGAGCGAGGGCACAAGCCAGCCAATATAGCCCATGACGAGCGCAGTGGCGCAGGTGAGGTCAAGTGCGGCGGTGCTCGCGCCCATGCGCAATTGAATTTCGAGCGTCAGCAGGGACGTCAGGACGACGATAACTCTTGCGATTATGGTGTAAAAGGCGACGTCGGGCACCAGAATGATGTCGGTAATGGCAAATAGCAGATAGATGAAAACAGCCGTCCACAGGCCCCGCCTGATCGAACCCCGGCGGCTACGCTCACCTTCCTGCTGGTAAAGGGCAAGAAGTTCATCAGAAAACCGGGCGTCCGGCCGCCGATATTCTTGCTGTCCACTCACCTCGCCTAACGTGTGCTTCATGCACTTTCCCATAGTGTTGCGTATACTTTATCAAGTAACTGCTTATTCGACCTTTGCGTGTACTTTCACGCTAAGCGCGATTTCCTGCCGATTTCTCTCCATGCGGGCGGAAACATGAAAAGCAAGAGCGCATCATACGCTCGCAACATTAAGTTTCACTAAATCGCGTATCCGCTTTCTCCTCCGGTCCACGAGTGTGACCAAAAAAATACGCTAATAAACTAATGTATCCCTACACTGCTCAAAAATCGAAAGCGAGTGGCCTTCCGTCTCCCAGAAACGTATAGTTAACAATGTGTTAATACTGGAGGCTGAAGTGAGGCAGGTAAAGAAAAGAAATCTGGACGGGGCAAGTCTGATCACTCCTGATACTGTCGCAAAAGAGATTTTTGCACGGAAAACGGAAGCGTTCGATGAGCATTTCGCAGTTGCGAAAGCAGAGATCGCGATCATTCTCGAATTGGCACAACAGCAGTTCGAAAATGGTGTTTCAGCACATGAGATAATACATCGAACGGCAGGCGCACTGCATGGCCTGCGCGAAAAGCTCCACTCAAGCGTGTGGGCTGAACTAATTCCTCTGGTGCAGAATCACTCCGTGTCGGACTATTTTCTGGAAGATCCCTTCACGCGCTGGTCGTTCGAAAAGCCGCGGGGCTATTCGGGCGATGCGCAGCTTCTCGACTTCATCTACGGTCACGACAGCGTTGCGGATAAGGTGAAGAACGCAACGCCGCTTGGCGCGGCTCTCTACGATTATACGAAGGACGCCAGTTCCTCGGTCGCTGTCCGCGAGCGGCGGGATTTGCTGACCCGGTTTGTTGACGAGGCTGCGGCCCGGCATGGAAGCGAAACGGAAATCCTCACCATTGCATCGGGACATCTGCGCGAGGCGGATGCATCCGTGGCCTTGAAAGAGGGCAAGATCCGGCGCTGGGTGGCGCTCGATCAAGATCCCCTGAGTGTCGGTTCCGTTGCCCGCGATTTCAACGGCAGCTGCATCGAGGCGATTGACGGTTCGGTGCGTGACATCGTCCTGCGTTCGCACGAGCTCGGCAAATTCGATCTGGTATATGCCGCCGGTCTTTACGATTACCTGAATGACAAGGTGGCGATCAAACTCACGCGGCGCTGCATGGAGATGCTGAAGCCCGGCGGAATGTTCCTCTTCGCCAACTTCTCCGAAGACATTGTGGTCGATGGTTACATGGAGACCTTCATGAACTGGGCGCTGCTGTTGCGTTCGAAGGCGGATATGTGGCGGATCGTCAACGCCAGCGCCGATCCCGCAAGTATCGAGGCGGAGGTATTTTTCGGCGAAAACCACAATATCGTCTATGCCACGATGCGCAAAAAGGCCTGAGCCCAACTTCGTTTCGCATGTCCGCGCGAAATAGGACGCCCGCATTTTATCATGCGGGCGGCAAGGCCTGTGCACGCCAATAATTATTTGATTAAACGTCGCTACAGGCCTAAGAATTCGCGCGAAATGCGTTGCAGAATGGAATGGCTGAAATGAAGAAATATTATTCGGATATGGGCGGTCTGCCGGGGCAGACGGAGCTGCTGTCGAGCAAGGCTGTTTTCAAGACTGCCTATGCGGTCATCCCCAAAACCGTCATGTCCGATATCGTGACGAGCGTGCTCCCGCACTGGACAGGGACCCGGGCCTGGATCATCGCCCGACCGATGACCGGTTTTTCCGAGACTTTTGCGCAATATATCGTTGAAGTGCAGCCTGGCGGCGGCAGCGAGCGGCCGGAGCCGGACGCAAGGGCGCAAGCGGCGATCTTTGTCGTTGATGGTGAAATGACCGTGGAGTTTGAGGGCGTGCAGCATGCATTGCGGACCGGCTCCTTCGCCTTCCTGCCCGCCGGCTCGCGCTGGCAGCTGCGCAATTCCGGCGCGGCACCGGTCAAGTTCCACTGGGTCCGCAAGGCGTTTCAGGCGGTGGACGGGCTGGAGCCGCCGCCGGCGATCTTCACGCATGAAGATGAACACGCTCTGTCGGCGATGCCCGATACGGACGGCAAATGGGCGACTACCCGGTTTATCGATCCCGACGACGTGCGTTACGACATGCACCTCAACATCGTCAGCCTGGAGCCGGGCGCTACCATTCCTTTCATGGAAACCCATGTCATGGAGCACGGTCTTTACGTGCTGGAAGGAAAGGCGGTTTACCGGCTGAACGAGGATTGGGTGGAAGTGCAGGCGGGTGATTTCATGTGGCTGCGCGCTTTTTGCCCGCAGGCTTGCTATGCAGGCGGGCCGGGCCGTTTCCGCTACCTGCTCTACAAGGATGTGAACCGCCACGTGAAGCTCTGGTAACGGGCGGAATCTTGGCGAAACCTAGATTTATCGCGCAATACGTTGGCTTGCGCGATAAAGGCTTGCGTTGGATCGAATATCCCTAATAAATCCAGATATGCGGTCAGTCATCGCTGTCTCGCACGATTTCGGCATTCGGCATCCGCCCTTATTATCCTGAAGAAGACTGCCCGTATGATTGAAACGATCGATACCAATATCTTCAATCTTGCCCCTGTGGCGATGTGGATCGAGGATTTCAGCGAGGTGAAAAGCCAGTTCGATATCTGGCGGGCGCAGGGCGTCGAGGATATCCGGGCGTTTTTGCTGGAAGATCTGTCGCGGGTGGCGGCGTGCTCGCAGAAAATCCGCGTCGTGCAGGTTAATGCCAAGACACTTGAACTGTTCGAAGCGCGGGACAAGGCGCATCTGATCGATAATCTGCACCGGATTTTCCGCGATGACATGCTTGAAAGCCATGTGAACGAGCTTTCCGAGCTTTGGGCTGGAAAAACCGAATTCATCAGCAACGCCGTCAATTACTCGATTGGCGGAAAGCGACTGGATATCCAGCTGCGCGGTGCGGTCATACCCGGCTACGAACAGACACTCGGGCGGTTGCTGCTGACCACAGAGGATGTGACGGAACGTGAGGAGGCTCGCCGCAAGGAGCTTTTCAACCGCCGTTATGCTGAAGGCATGTTCCAACATTCGCCTGTTTCCCTGTGGGTGGAGGATTTCAGCCGGGTTCGGCGTCTGATCGAGGAGGTCAGGGAACGCGGCATCATCGACTTCCGGGTGTTCATGGATGTGCATCCCGAATTCGTGCGCCAATGCATGAGCGAAATCCGCGTGATCGACGTCAACCGGGCAACACTTGACCTGTTTTGTGCGCCGGACCGCCAGGTTCTTTTGCAGCGGCTTGGCGATATTTTCCGTGGTGAAATGGAAAAGCCCTTCCGCGAACAGCTGATGGAGCTGTGGAACGGCAATCTTAACCATCATCGCGAAGTGGTGAACTACGCGCTGGATGGTTCAGAGCGGCACGTGCTGCTGCATTTCTCCGTTTTTCCGGGCCACGAACGCGACTGGTCACTGGTGCAGGTCGCGCTGACTGATATTACGGCGCGGAAAAAGGCGGAAGCCTATCTCGAATATCTCGGCAAGCACGATGTGCTGACCAAGCTGCACAATCGCGCCTTCTATTCGGACGAAATGAACAGGCTGGAACGCAGCACGATCCGGCCCGTTTCGGCCATCGTCATCGATCTCAATGGCCTCAAGGACGCCAATGACAAGCTAGGGCACGACGCAGGCGACGCACTGTTGCGGCGCCTTGGCGAAGTCCTGAACGGCGTCGTTACTGCGCCAAACCATGCGGCGCGCATTGGCGGTGATGAATTCGCCATCCTTTTGCCCGGCGCAGACAAGCAGATCGCCGCGGCGATGGTGGATACCATTTACGAACTGCTGAAGATCAACAACCAGTTCTACTCCAATGCGCCGCTTAGTCTTTCGCTGGGCGTGGCAACCAGCGAGGCCGGAGAGACAATGGAATCGCTGGTGCGCCGTGCAGACATGCATATGTACGAGCAGAAAAACGCCTATTACGCCGCGATGCGCAACAGGTCTGCCGACAACAGCGATACAACGAAGGCCTCCCCGCAACCGGAAGCCAGCTCCCTGAAGCGCCTTCTCTAGCCACAGGCATCCCATGGGTGCCTTGCCTCACTGAGGATTTTCAACGCTCTGCGGGACCATGGCCGCCTATTTTTTAGCCCTTAGGCACCATCGTCCTGGTCAAATTTGAGTGTATTCTAAAAGACCAGCGAAATTTGCTTTACGTACCTCAAAACGGACGTTAGCTTCTTCCCAAGAGCTTTGGGAGGAGTTCGTGCATGATGATTTCAAGTAAAATCGAGGGGCAAGATCCGTTCATTCGCACCGGGTACCGGTGACGACACATGGCTTTTGCTGAGGAATCTCCAGATCAGGTCCTTATACGGACTGTCGGGTTGTCCAAGTCTTTTGGTCCCGTCCAGGTTCTGAAGGATATAGAGATTGCTGTGCGCACCGGTGAAGTTCACGCCATCATTGGCGAGAACGGCGCTGGTAAATCGACGTTGATGAAACTGCTTGCGGGCAATGAGAAGCCTTCGAGTGGGGAAATCAGGATCGATGGCGAGGCAGTTACGCTGAGCGGACCTGTCGACGCCGAACATCGCGGCATCGTTCTCGTGCATCAGGAAATATTGCTGGCCCCGGATCTGACGGTGGCTCAGAACATCTATCTGGGCCGCGAATTGTGCAAAGGCCCGATGATGGACGACCGCGCCATGCGTGCCGGCGCCCTGAGGGCTATCGCCGATCTCGGCGGTACGATCGATCCCGATGCCGTCGTCGGCAGCCTGTCGATTGCCCAGCGCCAGCTGGTGCAGATAGCCCGCGTTCTGCTCGTGCCGCATCGCGTCGTCATTTTCGACGAGCCGACCGCAAGCCTCACGCCCATTGAAACCGATGCGCTCTTGAACGTTATCAGGGACATAAGGGCAAAGGGCGTGGCCGTGCTCTATATTTCGCACCGCCTGCCGGAGGTGAAGGAGATTGCCGACCGTGTGACCGTTCTGCGCGATGGCAGGTTGGTCGGCTCCCACCCAATATCGGCGCTTGAGCCTGCCGATATGGCGCGGTTGATGGTGGGACGCGATGTCGCCAAGCTCTATCCGGACAGGAACGCCGGCGGCGAGCACGAGCCTGTCTTGCAGGTGGAGCATTTCACCGTTCCCGGTTATGCGCAGGATGCCGGTTTCAGCCTGCGAAAGGGCGAAATCCTCGGTTTTGCTGGTCTCGTCGGCGCGGGCAGAACGGAGCTTATGGAGGGCGTGCTTGGCCTGCGTCCAGGGCGGGGGACGATCCGCCATCTCGGAAAGCCTGTGCATTTTGCAAAGGCGGAAGACAGTCTGAAGGCCGGTATCGTTTATCTGAGCGAGGATCGCAAGGGCAAGGGATTGCTGCTGACGAAGGACTTGCGGGTCAATCTCACACTCGCCTCGCTGAGGAAATTCAGCCGCCTGTTCCAGATCGATATCCGTCGAGAGAAGGCAGCGCTCGATGATGCGGTGCGTGATTTCGATATTCGCACGGGAAGTAAGGACTTGCTCGCGGGCCAGCTGTCCGGCGGTAACCAGCAAAAGCTGCTGCTCGCCAAGATGATGCTGCTCGATCCATCGATCGTCATCATCGACGAGCCAACACGCGGCATCGATATCGGCACCAAGGAACAGATCTACCGTTTCATAGCAAAGCTTGCAGACGAGGGCAGGTCGATCATCGTCGTGTCCTCGGAGATGCCGGAACTGATCGGCATCTGCGACCGCGTCCTTGTAATGCGCTCCGGCAGGATCGTCGGCGAGGTGACGGGGGAACGCATGACCGAAAACGATATCGTGGCACTCGCGACTGGCGTGCACACGCAGGAATTTGCCTGAGGGCTGATGTCCCGGCAGATTGGCCTGAAGAAAAGACAATTGAGGGGAAATATGACTGAGGCCGCACTTGATAACGGCAAAACGCCGAAGACCTCGAAAGACTGGGACCTGCGCGCCGTTGCGCCCTTTGTGGCGCTGGCTTTGCTGCTGGTTCTCGGCACCGTCGCCAATCCGAATTTCATCGGTATCGACAATCTGCTGAACGTGGTTACCCGCAGCGCCTTCATCGCCATCATTGCGCTCGGCGCCACCTATGTCATCACATCCGGCGGACTTGATCTCTCCGTCGGCGCGATGGTGGCTTTCGTTGCCAGCCTGATGATCCTGTTCATGAACAGTGGCGTTATTGCCAATCCGCTGGTGATGCTGCTGGCCGCCATGGCGCTGGCCATCGCCATCGGCGCCGCTTGCGGGCTTGCAAACGGCCTCATCACCACCATCGGCCGCATCGAGCCCTTCATCGCCACGCTTGGCACCATGGGCATTTATCGTGGGCTGACCACCTGGCTGTCGCAGGGTGGCGCGATCACGCTGCGCAACCCGGAAATCCAGACGCTTTATCGCCCGGTCTATTTCGGGAATGTGATCGGTGTGCCGGTGCCGGTCATCGTCATCTTCGTCACTGCCGCCATCGCCGCTTTCGTGCTTTACCGTACTCGTTACGGTAGGCATCTGACGGCGGTAGGTTCCAGCGAGGATGTGGCGCGTTACTCCGGTATCTCGGTCGTTCGCGTCCGCACGATTGCCTATGTGGTTCAGGGGGTTTGCGTCGCCGTTGCCGTCCTGCTTTACGTGCCGCGTCTTGCCTCCACTTCGGCCACTACAGGCATGTTGTGGGAGTTGCAGGCCATCACCGCCGTCGTCGTCGGCGGCACGGCGCTACGGGGTGGTGTGGGCCGCATCTGGGGTACGATTTGCGGCGCCTTCATTCTGGAAATCGTGGGCAACATCATGATCCTGTCGAACTTCGTCAGCGAATATCTGATCGGTGCCATTCAGGGCGCGATCATCATCATCGCCATGCTGGTGCAGCGTTCGCTCAGCCGCAGATAGCCGGACGATCGATGAGACATCTGGCCGCGCAATCTGGGGCATGCGCGGTTTAAACAGGAGGAACGCCCCGGTCTTGGGAGGAAGAGACTATGCGTAGAAAATTCATCGGCGTGGCATTTGTCGCGCTGGCTGCCGTTCTTGCGGGTTCTGCCCATGCGCAGGAGAAGAAGGTAACGATCGGGGTATCCATTCCGGCGGCCGACCACGGCTGGACGGCGGGCGTCGTTTACCATGCCGAACGGGTGGCAAAGCTTCTGATGAAGGAGCATCCGGGTCTGAACGTCATCGTCAAGACCTCGCCGGATGCCGCCAACCAGGCAAACGCGCTTCAGGATCTTGCCGTGCAGGGGCTGGACGCACTGGTCGTGCTGCCGTCTGATCCCGATCCGCTCGTCAACGCCATCAAGGAGATCAAGGACAAGGGCACCTTTGTCGCGCTCGTCGACCGCGCGCCGAGCGTCAACGACAATTCGATCCGCGATCTCTACGTTGCGGGTAACAATCCGGCACTCGGACAAGTGGCAGGCGAATACATCAAGAAAACCACGCCTGATGCGGAAGTGGTGGTCATTCGCGGTCTGCCGATCCCGATCGACCAGCAGCGCCAGGATGGTTTCGACAAGGGTATTGCCGGCTCCAGCGTCAAGGTTCTCGACCGCCAGTACGGCAACTGGAACCGCGACGACGCCTTCCGCGTGATGCAGGACTACCTGACCAAATACAAGAAGATCGACGTGGTCTGGTGTCAGGACGACGACATGGCCGTTGGCGTGCTGGAGGCAATCCAGCAGGCGAAACGCACCGATATCAAGTATATCGTTGCTGGCGCCGGTTCCAAGGACATGATCAAGCGCGTAATGGACGGCGACAAGCTAATTCCGGTCGACGTGCTCTATCCGCCGGCGATGGTGGCGACCGCCATGCAGCTTACGGCTGGTCATTTTTACGATCAGGTGCCTGTTGCTGGCGAGTATATTCTCGACGCTACGCTCATCACCAAGGACAATGCCAAGCAGTTCTACTTCCCGGATTCGCCGTTCTGATAAGCGGTTTCCGGCTAAGCAACGCCCGCTGAAAGGCAGGCGTTGCATCCGCACTCCTGCACCCCGGACCAGATTCGGGGTGCAGCGCGATCAGGTCGTTGATCGCGATAGAGTCCTTCATGGCGCGGGCGCGCCGCGGCTCGATGCCGGATTAAATACGGCATGACGAGGGGAAGGTCGGCGGAAACTATACCGCTCCCCCGCTCTTCATCCATTTTTCCTGAACCACGCCGAGAGATAATCCACGAAGCTGCGCACTTTGGCGGGAAGGTAACGGCGGTGGGGGTAGACGGCATATATGCCGCGGTCTTTGGAAATATAGTCGTCGAACAGGGTCACAAGCTCGCCGGACTGGATGAAGGGTCTTGCAATGAAGTCCGGCACCATGGCGATGCCAAGCCCTGCGCGGGCGGCCCGGAGTGTCGCCTGCGGACTGTTCACCTCGATCGGTCCACTGATGGTAACGGAGTTCGAGCCGCCATCCGCTTCAAGATAACGCACGGTGTTGTGGAAGCGGGTGTTGGTGTCGATGATGAAGGGCACGCGGGAAAAGTCCTGCGGACCATTGAGCGGGCCGTGTCTGGCGACAAAATCCGCCGTTGCTACTGCATAGACCCGGAAATCGGAGATCTTGCGGGCGATGAGGCCTGAATCT
The DNA here is from genome assembly GCF_059429395.1 of Agrobacterium sp. K11. Lineage (NCBI taxonomy): Bacteria > Pseudomonadati > Pseudomonadota > Alphaproteobacteria > Hyphomicrobiales > Rhizobiaceae > Agrobacterium > Agrobacterium sp. K11. Next base: position 432,942 of record NZ_JCAHRB010000002.1, read on the forward strand.
TCCAGACGCGTTATGCGAATCGCAAGGTCGAACCCTTCCTCGATCAGATCGACGAATCGGTCATCGGCGACGATTTCCAGAGACAGTTCCGGATTTTCCTTGGCGAAATCGATGAGGCTCTGGCCAACATCGGCGTCGATGAAGGTGCGCGGAACGGATATTCTGAGCTTGCCCTTCAGATCGGCATTCTTCTCGCGCACCAGATCGGCGAGGTTGTCGATCTCCTTCAAAATGTCAGAGGCGGTGCGGTAATACGTATGGCCGGCCTCCGTCAGCGAGAATTGCCGGGTGGTGCGGTTGAGAAGCAGTGCACCGAGATCATCTTCCAGCTCCCGGACATATTTGGACAAAAGCGCTTTGGAACGCCCGGTCTTGCGGGCAGCGGCGGAAAAACCCTCCGCTTCGACAACGTCGATAAAGGCGCGGATGCGGGTGAGCGTGTCCATGAAAATCCTCCGGTTCGTTCCATATAATTGAACGCTGAGGCGCGACTGTTCAACCCGTAAAATGGTTGCCGAAAAAATCCGCTATATGGTGAAAAAATCCTCTTGATTATGACGGCGAATATTCTTATCTCCCGTGCTGCCCAAAGTCGCACGTGCCCATGTGTGTCCGCCGAGTCCTCGATGTGGTGAGGAGTTCGGTAAGGTACCTGGAACTAACCCCTCCAGTCGCTATTCCGGCCAACCGGGAAATGCGAGGACATATGAAGCAACGACGGTGCGGGCCTTTCTGGTTCTCTGCCGGCTTTCCATCAGCCGGGGTACTGAAGAGGCACACCATCATTGCCTGAAGTGCGGTCGGGTCATTCCCTCCAATCGATGGCAGACAAAGCCGAATGATGCTCTGGCAGGGCGTCATTCATATTTGCGCCTTGAGCGTATGCTATCGATTCTGCGCCTCCACCGGCTGATTCGTATGCATATCTCGAGCGTCCTTTGTCCTCCGGATTTTCCGGAGCCGGTTTTATAGGGAATATATCGATGACGACTGCACGCATTCTCGATTTCATCAAGACCCGACGTCCCGAAGGCCCTTGCCTTGTCGTCGACCTCGACGTCGTGCGCGACAATTTCAACGCGTTCCGGCATTCCCTGCCGAACAGCGCGATCTACTATGCGGTCAAGGCAAACCCGGCTCCCGAAATCCTGAAGCTGCTTGCTTCGCTCGGCTCGAACTTCGATTGCGCCTCCGTGGCTGAAATCCAGATGGCGCTTGATGCAGGTGCAACGTCCGACCGGATCTCGTTCGGCAACACCATCAAGAAGGAACGCGATGTCGCCCGCGCTTACGCGCTCGGCATCGATCTCTTCGCCGTCGACAGCCATGAGGAAGTCGAGAAGGTTGCCCGTGCCGCTCCTGGCGCGCGCGTCTTCTGCCGCGTGCTGACGGACGGTGAAGGTGCCGAATGGCCGCTGTCGCGCAAGTTCGGCTGCGTACCGCAGATGGCTGTTGATGTTCTTGTCTATGCACATCAGCTGGGCCTCGAGTCCTACGGCGTTTCCTTCCATGTCGGTTCGCAGATGATGAATCTCGACGCATGGGATGCAGCGCTGGGCGATGCCAAGCGCGTTTTCGCGTCGCTGTCCAAGCAGGGTATTCACCTGCAGATGGTCAATATGGGCGGTGGTTTCCCGACCAAGTACCTGCGCGACGTTCCTGCTGCCGAAGAATACGGCCAGGCTATCGACACGGCGCTGCGCAAGCACTTCGGCAACCAGATCCCGAAGACGATCATTGAGCCGGGCCGTGGCATGGTGGGTAACGCTGGCGTCATCAAGGCGGAAGTTGTTCTCGTGTCGCGCAAGTCCGACAACGACAACCATCGCTGGGTGTTCCTCGACATCGGCAAGTTCGGCGGTCTTGCCGAGACGATGGATGAGGCTATCCGCTACCCGATCCGCACCGAGCGCGATCAGGACGAGATGGAGCCTTGCGTTCTGGCCGGTCCGACCTGCGACAGCGCCGACGTGCTGTACGAAAAGAACATGTACCCGTTGCCGGTCTCTCTGACCATCGGCGACGAGGTTCTGATCGAAGGCGCAGGTGCCTATACGACGACCTATTCGGCGGTTGCCTTCAACGGTTTCGAGCCGTTGAAAGCCTACGTCATCTGATCCGAACGCCGCCCGCTGAGTAAGGCGGCGTCTCGAACAAGCTTCCGTTCCGGCTTTGCCGATTGTGCTGTTGCGCAAATCCCTGCTTGCTGCTCCTCTTCCAGCCGAGGAAAGCGTGTCGGCGGGCCGGAACGGCTCCACCATTTTTGATCAAGGGCCGCGTGTGGGCGGTTGTGTGATGGAGGGCCGAGAGATGGCCGCTCTTCTGAATTCGGTACGTGCATTTTTCACCCCGCAGACATTTCATGTCGATCAGGAAAATCCGGGCGATGTCGTTGCCCGTGAAAACCTGCTCGACCGCGCCATGGGCGCTGGCCGCCGCCGCAAGTCTTCCGAAAAGCTGCGCGCCGGCCGAGTGCCAGCGGAAGGTCTGGCGCTCGTCGCCCGTGACGAGGACGGCCATGTTATCGGCACGGTGCGCCTGTGGAATGTCGAAGCTGGTATTTCGCGCGAAGGCCGCGCTGTCGAAGCGCTGTTGCTTGGCCCGCTTGCGGTTGATGCTGCCCATGAAGGCAAGGGCATCGGTTCGGCGCTGATGCGTGCAGCAATCTCCGAGGCAACCAAACGTGGCCATGGCGGCATTCTTCTGGTCGGCGACGCCGCCTATTATGAGCGCTTCGGCTTTTTTGCCGATAAGGCCCAGCACCTGATCATGCCCGGCCCGTTCGAGCGCAGCCGTTTTCTGGCGCTTGAACTCAAAGCCGGCTGGCTGGAAGGTGCGGCTGGTATGCTGGTCGCAAGCGGCCGCAGGCTCTCTGCCTGAGACGAGCCCTGTCACTGATATGAAACCCCGGCTTATTGCCGGGGTTTTTCTTTCTACCCTGTGGCCTGGCGGACGGCCTTTGATTGCCGATAATTTCCGAACATCTCTTGCGCAGTAGAATTTGCGGGTATATACCCGAGACAAATGCCAAACGATAGTTGTCACTGCATCCTGCTGCGCATAGCATCCCGTAAGGTCTCGTCCTATTACGACGAGGCGCTGGCGCCGCTTGGCGTTAATATCGGCCAGTTCAGCCTGTTGCGGAACATCAACCGCATGGCGCCGGTGTCGCTCACCGATCTCGCCGCGCGGGTGGAACTGGACCGCTCGACCGTTGGCCGCAATACCAAGGTGCTAGCCCGCATGGGGCTGGTGGCCATCGGCCATGGCGAGGATCAGCGCGAAGCGATGCTGACCGTGACGGAGCAGGGGCAGGAGATACTGAAAACAGGCGCGCCCCTCTGGGACGGAGTACAGGACGAAATCGAGGCCCGGCTCGGCCCGGAAAAAACCGCTCAATTGCAGGAACTACTCGCAGCCCTGTAATTTTTTTTGATGATAAAACGGGTATCTGCCCGCAATATAGGGTATATACCCGTAAAATTTCGGCCGCTGGCCGCTGGAAAGGGATTTCGAACATGCTCTCCACACGCCTTGCCAGCTGGATGGCCGACAGAAACATACATTATGGCTGGCTTGTTGCTGCAACCACCTTTTTGACGATGCTGGCAACCGCCGGCGCGATGGGATCGGCCGGGGTGATGATCCAGCCGCTGCATCAGGAGTTCGGCTGGGATATTGCCGATATTTCATCTGCCATGGCGGTCAGGCTGGTGCTCTTCGGCCTGCTTGGGCCCTTTGCCGCTGCCTTCATGAACCATTTCGGTATTCGCCAGGTCGTGTCGACGGCCCTTGCGCTGATCATGGGCGGCATCGTCGCCTCGTTCTTCATGACTGAGGTGTGGCAGCTGTTGCTGTTATGGGGCGTGGTGATCGGTGTTGGCACCGGCATGACGGCACTGGTGCTGGGCGCGACCGTGGCATCGCGCTGGTTTTCAAAGCGCCGGGGACTGGTGATCGGCCTGATGACGGCCAGCAACGCCACCGGCCAGCTGGTTTTTCTGCCTTTGCTCGCGGCGCTGACGGAGGCTTATGGCTGGCGCACCGCGCTGACGCTATCCGTTGCGGTGATTGCGATCGCCATGATTCTCGTGCTGCTCTTGATGCGTGACCATCCCGCCGATGTCGGCCTGCCAGCCTATGGCGAGACGGTGGTGGTAAAACCGCCGAAGCAGGACCACAAGTTTCTTGCAACACTGGCATCCCCGATACTGACGTTGAAGAGCGTGTCCGGAAACCCGGTTTTCTGGGTGCTTTTCGGTACGTTCTTCGTCTGTGGACTTTCTACCAACGGCCTTATCCAGACACACTGGATTTCCATCTGCGGTGATTTCGGGATGGCGGCGGTCACGGCGGCCGGCACGCTGGCTGTGATCGGCATTTTCGATTTCTTCGGCACCATCTTCGCCGGCTGGCTTTCCGACCGTTTCGACAACCGCTTCCTGCTCTTCTGGTTTTACGGTCTGCGCGGGCTGTCCCTGATCTATCTCTCCTTCTCGGGCTTCAGCTTCGTGGAGCTTTCGGTCTTCGCCGTATTTTACGGGCTGGACTGGGTGGCAACCGTGCCGCCAACGGTGAAGCTTGCCGCTGAGAGTTTCGGCCGCGAAAAAGCGGGCCTGGTTTTCGGCTGGGTGTTTGCGGGGCATCAGTTGGGGGCCGCCACCGCTGCCTTTGGCGCAGGTTTCTTCAAGAGCGACTTCGACACATACATGCCCGCACTGCAGATTGCCGGCGTGATGTGCACGATCGCTGCTGTCTCGGTACTGCTTCTCAAAAAGCCGGGTTCCGCGACTTTGGCACCGCAGGCCGCCTGAGATTGCGAAGGAGAAGGCTTGTGAAACAGGCCAACTTCCGACTGCCGGGCCCGCTATTGGCTAATCTGTTGCGTATTTGTCACGCTAAGCACCGACTAGCTGCCCTGGCTTATCGTTCGCCTTTCGGTTTGATCCATCTCAATCCGCTCACCTCTCCCTTCGCGATAGTGGCAGTAGCGGCTGCGGCAAGCGAGGATTCGCGAAGGCCCGCCGCCATCAGCCGGTTTCCCGGGCTTGCCCGGCTGCGGCGCGCGATAGGAGAGATGGAATGACGAACAGGAAGAAAAAAACCGCCTTGCTTGCCAGTGTGACGGTGAGCGTCGCGGCGATGCTGATGTCGGCCAACGCGATGGCGGCAGATCTGGCCCCGCCGGCACCAGCCCCCACCGCTGAAGAGGCGATTGCGGCGGCGAGCCCATGGATGCTGCGCGTGCGTGGTCTCGGGGTCATTACCCATGACAGCGGCAGCGTTGACGGTGTGACGGGTGCGGGTCTCTCATATTCGGATACGGTTATTCCTGAACTCGACATCAGCTATTTCTTCACCCCGAATATCGCTGCCGAACTCATCCTTGGCACCACATACGCCAAGATCAACGGCGAGGGTGTGCTGGCCGGCACGCCGGTGGGCAAGACATGGTTGCTGCCGCCGACGCTGACCCTGCAATATCACTTTACTGATTTCGGCGCCTTCAAGCCCTATATCGGCGCGGGCGTGAACTATTCGATGTTCTACAACCAGTCCGAAAAACCCGGCTTCAGCAATCTTGATGTCAAGAACAAGTTCGGCGCGGCCGTGCAGGTGGGTTTCGACTATATGCTGGACGAACATTGGGGCGTGAACTTCGACGTGAAGAAGATTTTCCTGAAGACCGACTGGACCGCAGAACTTGGCGGCACGCCAATCAGCGGAAAAGCGAAACTCGATCCCTGGTTGATCGGTGCGGGTATCACCTATCGCTTCTGACCCCTTGGCCTCGCGCCGTCGCTGCCTTTGACGGGCGGCGCTTTCTGAGCTATATGGACGGCCACGGGCAGAAGAGCCCCGGCCGTTCGCAGGCGTTTACGCCCTTGGTGAAGCTCTTTTTGGAATAACGGTCATCCCCATGTTTTGCATGTCGTCGATGGCAACGCGAACCCCTTCGGAAAAATTCGGCATGCGCATGTTGGAGAACCGTTATGAACGTGTCCAAACCGCTTCCCGCGCTTGAGGGACTGAAAGAGCAGGCAAAACGGCTGCGCGCCGCCCTTGAAGGGCAGGGGCAGGCAATCACCCATTCAAAGGCGCTTGAACTCATCGCCGCGCAATATGGCTTCCGCGACTGGAATACCCTGCATGCCACGGCGGGAAACCGTCCCGCATTCAATCCCTATCTTCTTGGTTCTCGGGTGGAAGGCCTCTATCTAGGCCAGCCCTTCGTAGCATCCGTTCTGGGCGTGCAAACGCTAGGCGGCGACCCGGAACGCTACCGGCTGACCCTGCATCTCGACGATCCCGTGGATGTGGTTACCTTCGAAAGCTTCTCGGCTTTCCGGCAGCGTATCCACTGCAATATCGATACGTCCGGACGTACCGTGGAGAAAACCTCCAACGGTAGGCCACAGGTTGAGCTGGTCTGGTAGTCCGAGCACCCGCCGAGAGGCGGGTGTCTCCTTATCCTTCGTAAGACCCTAAATCCGCTTCCCCGCCGCATCGAACAGATGGAAGTCCTTCGCCTGGGCGGCAATCCGCAGGTTCTCGCCGATGCCAAGCTGCGAACGGCCAGGAACGCGGAAGACGATGGTGGTGCCGTCGGTGAAGGAGCCATGCACGTAGCTTTCCGCGCCCACCAGTTCCACGGCGTCCACCCGCACGGTGCCAGTGAAAGCGGCATCGGGAGCTTCTGTTTCCGCGAGCGTGATGTCTTCCGGACGGATGCCCAGTGTTGCGGTGGTTTGCGGCAGCGCGCCTGATCCATTCACCGACCACCCGGATGCGCCGTTAGCCGATGGGGTGCCGTAGGGCAGGAGGTTCATAGAGGGCGAACCGATGAAGGTGGCGACGAAGGTGGTGGCCGGTTTTTCGTAAAGCTCGATCGGAGTGCCGATCTGCTCGATGCGGCCGGCATTCAGCACCACGAGGCGGTCGGCCAGCGTCATGGCTTCCATCTGATCATGGGTTACATAAACGCTGGTGGTGGCGAGAGAGCGTTGCAGGCGGCGGATTTCGACGCGCATCTGCACGCGCAGCTTGGCATCGAGGTTGGACAGCGGCTCATCGAACAGGAATGCGGCGGGCTTGCGCACGATGGCACGGCCCATCGCCACGCGCTGGCGCTGGCCACCCGAGAGCTGGCGCGGCCTGCGCTCCAGATATTGTTCGATTTCCAGCGCCTTGGCTGCCTCGGTGATACGCCGGTCGATCTCGTCCTTCGGCGTGTTGCGGTTTTTGAGGCCATAGGCGAGGTTCTGCCGCACTGTCATATGCGGGTAAAGCGCGTAGTTCTGGAACACCATGGCAATATCTCGGTCTGACGGTTCGAGATCGTTGACGACGCGGTCGCCGATGACGATCTCACCGCCCGATATGCTTTCCAGCCCGGCGATCATGCGCAGCAATGTTGATTTTCCGCAGCCGGAGGGGCCGACCAATACGATCATCTCGCCATCGGCTATATCCATCGATACGCCCTTGATGGCGTCGACATTGCCGCCGTAAACCTTGCGGACGTCTTTCAGCGCAATTTTTGCCATTACTTCTCGGTCTCCACCAAACCTTTGACGAACCAGCGCTGCATCAGCACCACAACGATAATCGGGGGGATGATGGCGAGGATCGCCGTCACCATCACATAATTCCAGGGCGTCGAAGCGTCGGTGAAATCCACCATGCGCTTGAGGCCGATGATGATTGTGTTCATCTTGGCATCGTTGGTCACGAGCAGCGGCCAGAGATACTGGGTCCAGCCATAGATGAACAGGATCACGAAGAGAGCTGCGATATTGGTTTTCGACAGCGGCAGCAGAATATCGCGCATGAAGCGGAACGGCCCTGCATTGTCGATACGAGCCGCCTCGACCATTTCGCCGGGAATGGTCAGGAAAAACTGCCGGAACAGGAACGTCGCCGTCGCGGACGCCATCAGCGGAAGCGTCAGTCCCGCATAGGTATCGATAAGCCCGAGGTCGACGATGACCTTGTATGTGGGCAGGATACGCACCTCGACCGGCAGCATGAGCGTGATGAAGATCATCCAGAAGAAGCCCATGCGGAAGGGAAAACGGAAAAACACGATTGCGAAAGCCGACAGGAAAGAAATGACGATCTTGCCGATGGCAATGGCGAGCGCCACCACGAAGCTGTTGAACAGCAGCCGTTCAAGGCTGACGCCGACCACTCTTTCGACGCCGCCGACCATGGCGTCTGTATAGTTTTCACCAAGATGGTCGCCGGGCAGCAGCGACATCGGTGGGCGAATGATGTCATTCGACGTCATGGATGACGCGATGAAGGTGTAGTAGATCGGGAAGGCCACGATGATGATGCCGAGAACCAGCATCAGATGGGCGATCACGCGGGCGACCGGGCGATTTTCAATCATCAGGAAATCCTCAGCCGTAGTGCACGCGCTTCTCGACGAAGCGGAACTGGAAGGCGGTCAACGCAATGACGATCACGATCAGAATGACGGATTGCGCGGCGGAAGAGCCGAGGTTCAGGTTAACGAAGCCATCATTGTAGACCTTGTAGACCAGTGTTTCCGTCGCCTTGGCAGGGCCGCCGCCGGTAACTGCGTGGATGATGCCGAACGTATCGAAGAAGGCATAGACGGTGTTGACGACCAGCAGGAAGAAGGTTGTCGGCGCCAGCAGCGGGAAAACGATAGTCCAGAAGCGCCGCGAACCACGTGCGCCGTCAATGGAGGCCGCCTCCAGCAATGATTTCGGAATTGCCTGCAAGCCTGCGACAAAAAACAGGAAATTATAGCTGATCTGCTTCCATGCGGCGGCTGCGACCACGAGCAGCATGGCCTGATTGCCGTTGAGCAGCGGGTCCCACATGATGCCGTTGCGGCGCAGGATATAGGAGAAGGTTCCCATGGCCGGATTGAACATGAACAGCCAGAGCATGCCAGCGACGGCGGGTGCCACAGCATAGGGCATGATCATCATGGTGCGGTAAAAACCCTTGCCGCGCACCACGCGGTCTGCCGCCGTTGCCAGAAGCAATGCCAGCCCCATCGAGACAAGTGCGGTCAGGACGCTGAAAATAACCGTGACGTGCAGCGCGTTCAGATAGCTTTCATCCGAAAGTACGGCGGAAAAATTGGCCAGCCCGACGAAATTGCTGTTCAGCCCGAAGGCATCCTCGCGCATGGTCGACTGGTAGAGCGCCTGACTTGCGGGCCAGAAGAAAAAGATCACCGTCAGGATGATCTGTGGCGCGACCAGCAGATAAGGCAGGATCTTGTTGGGGAATACGACGCTTTGCACGGCGATCTCCTGATGAAATGGGAATACCGCCCGCACCGGGTAAGGATGCGGGCGGGGGCAGGGATCGTTTAGTTGCCGGTTGCCTGCTTGATGGCCGCGTCACCGCGCGTGACAATCTTGTCGAGTGCGGATTTCGCGTCCTGCTTGCCGGCCAGCATCGCCTCGAACTCTTCGTTCATGATGTCGCGGACCTGCGGCAGGTTCACGAGGCGCACGCCCTTGGAGTTTTCTGTCGGTGGCTTGCCCATCATCTGCAGAAGCGGCGTTTCGCGGCCGGGATTCTTGTCATAGAAGCCGGATTTCTTGGTTTCCTCATAGGCCGCGATCGTTACCGGCATGTATCCGGAGACCTGATGCAGACGAGACTGGATCTTGGTCTGGGAAAGGAAATGGAAGAACTCGGCCACACCTTTATATTCGGCATCGCTCTTGCCGCCGAAGACCCAGAGGCTCGCGCCGCCGGGAATGGTGTTCTGCGGACCATGACCCTCGTAATAGGGAAGCTGGCCGATACCGTAATTCATGCCGGTCTTGATGATATCGCCAAGGCCACCGGAGGATTCGGTAAGGATGCCGCATTCGCCGGACATGAACAGCTGCTTGGCTTCCGAAGTGCGCCCGCCGTAACGGAAGGTGCCGTCTTTCGCAAGGTCGGCAATGGCCTGGAAGTGTTCGACGAAGAGCGGCGCGTTGACGGCAAGCTTCACATCGGTGCCGCCCAGCCCGTTTTCATTGCTGCCATAGGAGACGTTGTTCCATGCGGCAAAGTTTTCGGTCTGGATCCAGGTCAACCATGTTGAGGTGAAGCCGCATTGGGCAGCGCCGCTTGTCTTGATCTTCTTGGCAGCTTCGAAAACCTCCGGCCAGGTCTTCGGCGGATTTGCCGGGTCAAGGCCTGCCTTCTGGAAGGTGTCCTTGTTGTAATACAGGATCGGTGAGGACGAATTATAGGGGAAGGACAGCATGGTGCCGTCAGGCTTGGAATAATAGGCGACGATGCCGGCCAGATATTCGTCCTTGTTGAAGGTGTAGCCACCTTCCTTCAGTACTTCCGCCACCGGTTTGATTGCGCCGGCAGCACCCATCATCACGCCGGAACCGGCGTCGAAGACCTGAATGATCGCCGGCGGCTGCTTGGCGCGGAAGGCCGCAATGCCCGCATTCAGGGTTTCCGGATAGGTGCCCTTGAAGACGGGCATGATCTTGTAGTTTGTCTGGCTATCGTTGAACTCTTTCGCGAGCGCGTCCACGACCTCGTTATTGGCGCCGGTCATGGCATGCCACCACTGAATTTCCGTCGCGGCGAACGCGTTCGATGTGACAAAAAACGAAAGTGCAGATGCCGCAGCAAGACGGTAGCTGAGTTTTTTCAAGGCGATTCCTCCCATTTTAAAAACAGTAAAAGATACAGCCCCTTATTGCAGCCTATCCTCCTCGATATAGCTGCGGGCGAGCTTTTCTGTATTAGCGGTCTGATTTAAAGCGAACTCTAATGAAAATGCAATAGATGGTGGAACGAAAAAAACGAAAGTGAACGAAACGGTTTTATTATTCCATTTTGGGTCCGCTTTGGTTTTTTCGTGTGCTTGTGGGCATGGCTCGGGACGGGATACCGGAAGCGGTCTGCCGAGGCCATGTTCAAGAGGAACTTCTAACAAGGGGTATTGATATGTTATTACATTACGTATTAAGTCTCTCCAAGATTTGCTGCTTGAAGGTGCGGATGTGTTCGGAATGAAGCGGAAGAAGGCGGTTGCACCAGAAGACGTCTCGTCTGTCACCCCATCCACCGGAACGGTGCCTGTCACACTGCTTACCGGCTTCCTGGGGGCGGGCAAGACCACGCTTCTGAACGAGCTTCTGAGCGAACCGGAAATGCGTGGTGCCGCCGTCATCGTCAACGAATTCGGTTCGGTGCCCATCGATCACGGCCTGGTCCGCACCGGTTCGGAGCGTTATTTCAGGACCACGACCGGCTGCATCTGCTGCACCGCCACCAGCGATATCCGCACCTCGCTTTACGAGTTGCATCAGGCCTTTCTGGAAGGGGTGGTGCCGGAAATATCGCGTGTCGTCATTGAAACCACCGGCCTTGCCGATCCTGCGCCGATCATCAACAGCCTGATTCCCGGCGGTACGCCTGCCGCCGGCCTGCGCGACCATATCGTCGCCCGCCACTTTCATCTCTCCGGTGTCGTTACTGTTTTCGACATTACCTCCGGCCAGGCGATGCTCGACAGTTTCATCGAGGGCTGGAAACAGCTTGCCTTTGCCGATCACATTGTTTTGACCAAAACCGATCTCACTGACGGGGCGGAGATGGGCTGTGAGAGCCTCTCCGATCTCAATCCTGCCGCGCGTCTGCATGACCGCAACGCGCGCGACTTCAATCTGATGTCGCTGTTTGCGCCGGCGGATTATTCGTTGCGTAACAAGCCGGAAGACGTGACGGGCTGGCTTGCCGCCGACAGGCTCCTCCTGCATGCCGCGCACGGGCACGATATCAACCGTCATGGTGCGGGGGTAGAGGCATTCGATTTGACGTTCGATGGGGCTTTCGATCCGCAGGCGATCGTTACCTTTCTCGAACTCGTCACCAGCAATGTGCATTCCGGTCTGCTGCGGCTCAAGGGAATTTTCGGTGCGACGGATGATCCGGACGGTCCAGTGGTCGCCCATGCCGTGCAGCACCGGCTTTATCCGCTGAGCCGTCTTGAAAGCTGGCCGGATGGCAACCGTGCAACCCGTGTTGTCCTCATCGGCATGGATATGCCGCAGCAGCCGATCCGCGATCTTTTCGAGGCATTGGCCTCGCAGGCACCAAGAAGGGTTTCCCGATGACGGCAAGAGCAAATCCGCTTGCACGCAGCGGCTCTGCAATAGTCTCTAAGGCCCGTCTTGTGAAACACTGGACGCGGGAACTGCTTGCCCTCCGCGAAGACGAGATCGTTTCCGTCAACGAGATTGCCTGCGTACAGCCGGATTGCCCACCGAAGGAAACGGTAATCCTCGTTTTGTCCGCATCCGGCGAAACCCGGCAATTCTCAATTCACCAGGCGCTGCTGGATATAGAGCGTGATGATATCGTCAGATCCGTCGCCGCCAATCCGCCGTAAGGCCATCTGTATCGAACGCCATGGCGCTTGACGACAGGTGTCGTCATCCGGCACTTCAGGAGCAGCGGGATTCGCTAAATGTGAAGGGTACGGAATGGCCGATCTGGCGGTATATGCGGGTTTGTTTCTGACGGCTTTTGTCGCGGCAACCATCCTGCCCATGCAGTCGGAGGCCGCACTTGCCGGCCTGATCCTTTTGAAGTCCCAGCCGGTCTGGCTGCTGGTTACTGTTGCCAGCGCCGGCAATGTCGCCGGATCCCTCGCCAACTGGCTGCTCGGCCGTGGCATCGAACGCTTCCGGCATCGGCGGTGGTTTCCTGTGGGGGAAGCCGCGCTGCAACGTGCCCAGAACTGGTACAGGCGTTATGGCAAGTGGTCGCTGCTGCTCAGCTGGGCGCCGCTGATCGGCGATCCGCTGACGGTTGCGGCCGGCATCATGAAGGAGCCGCTGCCGGTTTTCCTTCTGCTTGTTACCATTGCCAAGGTTGGGCGTTATCTTGTGCTGACGCTGGTGACGCTGAATTTTCTTTGAATTGCGTTGCCGAGACCTTCTCCCCGGCGGGGAGAAGGCGAAAGAGGCATCCGCTCGTCAAAAAGGTCTGATTTGAGAACCAATCAAGCCGCCTGCCTGTCCCAGCTGGTGAAGGGGTCGGGCAGGTGTCGCCATGCGTCCGGGGTGAAGGCATCTGTGTCAATCAGGCACGCATCGAGCTGCGCGCGGATGCGCGCTTCGCTCATGGGATCGGAACCGATGAAGACGATTTCCTGCCGGCGGTCGCCAAAGACCGGGTCGAGATAGGGCTTCATCATGTCGAGGAACTGCTGCTCGCGCGGCCATTGCTCGCTCGGCACGGCGGACCACCAGAGGCCCATCTTGCCGGTGCGCACCAGTGCGCCGGCCTGGCTTATCTCGCCGACATAAGCTGGCCGCGTGGCCAGCCAGAAGAAGCCTTTGGCGCGCACCACACCGGGCCAAGCGCGGTCGATAAAACGTTGGAACAGCACGGGATCGAAAGGCTTCCTGGCGCGGTAGACGAAGGAGCGGATGCCATATTCCTCGGTCTCGGGAATGTGGTCCTTGAAACCGTGCAACTCCTTGAACCACAGCGGGTGTTCTTCAGCCTTGGCGAAATCGAAGCGGCCGGTGCCCAGCACCTCCTTCAGTTCCACCTTGCCGAAATCGGCTTCGATGAGTTTCGCATCCGGGTTCAGCCCGACGATGATCTTGCGGGCCGCGTCCCGCTCATCCGGTGTCGCGGTCCCGATCTTGTTGAGGACGACGACATCGGCAAATTCGATCTGCTCGACCAGGAGGTCTACGATGGTTCGGTTGTCGCCTTCGCCTGCCGTCTCACCGCGGTCGGCAAGAAAGTCAGAGGAACCGTAGTCGTTGAGAAGATTGGCGGCATCCACCACCGTCACCATCGTGTCCAGATGCGCGACATCGGAAAGGCTGCGACCGTTTTCATCGCGAAAATCGAAAGTGGCGGCCACTGGCAGCGGCTCGGCGATGCCGGTGGATTCGATCAGCAGATAATCAAACCGGCCCTGCTCGGCGAGCGCGCGTACCTCATTCAGAAGGTCGTCGCGCAGCGTGCAACAGATGCAGCCATTGGTCATTTCCACAAGCTGTTCCTCGGTGCGCGAAAGATTGGCGCCCCCATCTCGCACAAGTGCCGCATCGATATTGATCTCGCTCATGTCGTTAACGATCAACGCGACCCGCAGACCGTCGCGGTTGGCGAGAATATGGTTGAGAAGCGTTGTCTTTCCTGCACCAAGAAAGCCGGAGAGGACAGTGACGGGAAGTTTTTTCGACATGCGGGCCTCGTTTTATTAGCGGTGGTAGCGTGGGAGTCATCGTCGTCACGGCTTGCGGTTTGAGAACGACGGAGCTGGTAGCCACATTGCTTGTTGGCTGTAACGTAATAACATTACATAAGCGCAGCGTGTCAACTGGCTTTAAAAAAATTGCTTGCCGGGTGCTCCTCTGGTTTGTCCCGGGAATCCAGAACTCGGCATGATCACACCCCCCGAGGCGATCCCGCGGTTGTCGTCCAATGTGAGATGGAACCTACCTTTCCGATAGTTAATGTTATTTCATTACATATTTGTTTGACGAATGTAATAACATTACATATGAGGGGTCATCAAATGACATCATGCCCCGGAGGGATCGATGAACGATCCGTGCCTTGCCTTTAAAAATCTGACACTCGGATATGCCGGCCGCGCGGCGGTGCATCATCTGGATGGCGATATTGCCAAAGGGTCGCTCACGGCGGTGATCGGCGCCAATGGGTCGGGAAAATCGACGCTGATGAAGGGCATCGCCGGCATTTTGAAGCCACTTGGCGGTGAATGCCGGGTTACTCCAGGCGTTTCCGTCGCCTATCTACCGCAGCAGTCTGAACTCGACCGTTCCTTTCCGGCACAGGTGCGCGATCTGGTCGCGCTTGGTCTCTGGCCCAAACGCGGCCTGCTCGCTCGCCATCGCCAGTCGGACCGGGCGGCCATGGCCCATGTGCTGGAAGTGGTCGGACTTTCTGGCTTTGAAAAACGCAATATCGATTCACTCTCCGGCGGCCAGATGCAGCGCGCCCTTTTTGCCCGCGCCATGTTGCAGGATGCGCAGCTGATTTTGCTGGATGAGCCCTTCAACGCTGTCGATGAGCGCACCGTCGCCGATCTAATGGTGCTGATCAAAGCATGGGTTGCCGAGGGGCGCACGGTTCTGGCCGTTCTTCATGACTACGAGCTGGTGCGTCAGCATTTTCCGCAAACGCTTCTGCTTGCCAGACGGTTGGTGGGCTTTGGCCCGACACGGGAGGTTCTAAGGCCCGAAATGATGCAGCAGGCACGACGGTTTCACGAGGCATGGGACGGCGACGCCCCATGGTGCGAACCCGCAGCAGCGACGGTGAACGCCGACCTGGCGGAAAAGCCGCAGGATTTCCCCAAACACCCGCAGGCGCATTCGCATATCCATGTCTGATTTATTCATCGAGCCATTCATCCAGTATGTCTTCATGCAGCGTGCGCTTGCCGGTGCCTTGATCCTTGCTGTCAGTTGCGGGCCGGTCGGGGTGTTTCTGATGCTGCGCCGCATGAGCCTGACGGGTGATGCCATGTCGCACGCCATTTTGCCGGGGGCGGCGGTGGGCTTTCTGTTTTACGGGTTGGAGATTTTGCCGATGACCATCGGCGGGCTGGTCGTCGGTCTTCTGGTTGCACTGGGTGCCGGTGCGGTGTCGCGCTTCACCATCCAGAAAGAGGATGCCTCGCTTGCAGCCTTTTACCTCATCTCTCTGGCGCTCGGCGTGCTGCTCGTCTCCTGGCGCGGCTCCAGTGTCGATCTCATGCATGTGCTTTTCGGCACGGTACTGGCACTGAACAATGAAGCGCTCGGCCTGATCGGCGGTATCTGTGTCGTAACGCTGACGGTGATGATGGTTTTCTGGCGCGCGCTGCTGGCGGAATGCCTCGATCCCCTGTTTCTGCGCTCGGTCAGCAACTGGGGGAGCCCCGTGCACTTCCTCTTCCTCGCCATCGTCGTCCTCAATCTGGTCGGCGGGTTTCAGGCGCTCGGAACCCTGCTTTCGGTTGGCCTGATGATGCTGCCCGCTGCCGCCAGCCGCTTCTGGTCCAATCGCGTCGCGCCAATGTGCTTCATCTCGATCGGCATCGGCATGGTCTCGTGCTTTGCAGGCCTGCTTCTGTCCTATCACGCGTCGCTGCCATCAGGTCCGGCGATCATCCTGTCGGCAGGCGTCATCTATGTCCTGTCCATCGTCGTCGGCACACGCGGTGTGCTTCGCGATCTTCTCGGTTCCGGTCGTCACAGAACGGCCTGAAAACAGCGTTTGAAAAAAGGAGAATCCTTCATGTTCCAAACCCTACGTCTTGCTACCTGCGTAAGCCTTCTCTCCTTTTCCCCGGTCCTGATGGCGCAGGCTTCTGCGGCTGAACTCAAGGTCGTGGCCAGCTTCTCGATCATTGCCGACTTCGCGAAGAATGTCGGCGGCAACCGCGTCGAAATCACCACGATCGTCGGACCTGACGGCGACGCGCATGTCTACGAGCCGCGCCCGGCCGATGCCGTTGCTGTCAGCAAGGCGGATGTTGTGCTGGTGAACGGCCTTGCATTTGAAGGCTTCCTGAAGCGGCTGATCGATACCAGCGGCACAAAGGCGCCGGTGGTGGAACTGACCAAGGGCGTGAAACCCCTCAGGATTTCCGACGAGCCAGCCGGTCACGCACATCCGGAAGCCGAGGAAGAGGCGGGTCACGACCACAAGGCAGAGGAAGCGCATGACCATGAGGGACACAATCACGGTGAATTCGATCCGCATGCCTGGCAGTCAATCAAGAATGCGGAAATATACGTGAAGAACATCGCCGGCGGATTTTGTGAGGTCGACAAGGCCGGTTGCGCAACTTACACCGCCAATTCACAGGCCTACATCGCGAAGCTCGCGGCTTTGAACGAGAAGGTGAAGACCGAGATCGCCGCCATTCCGCCGGAAAAACGCAACATCATCACCTCACATGATGCCTTCGGTTATTTCGAGCATGCCTATGGTCTCGAATTCCTGGCGCCGGAAGGTATCTCGACGGATTCCGAAGCGTCTGCCGCCGACGTCGCCAAGCTGGTGGATCAGATCAAGCACGACAAGGCCTCGGCGATCTTCGTCGAAAACATCACCGACAAGCGGTTGATGGATCAGATTGCCAAGGAAACCGGCCTGAAAGTTGGCGGAACGCTTTATTCCGACGCGCTCTCGACAGCCGACGGCCCGGCCGCAACCTATATCGATATGGTCAACCACAACATCGATACCATCAAGGCGGCCGTGCTTAGCCAGTAAGAAGACAAAACGGGCGAGGGTGGCACCAGCCACCCTCAGACACCTGACTAACGTATCCCCACACTCGATGTCATCCTCAGGCCCGTTCCGGGGATCCAGTCACGTATCGTAAAATCAATAGCTGGCAGATGCTCGCGATAGGCCCGAGCACGACGGAGGAGAAGTTTTTTCCTTCTGTCCTAGGCCCTACGGTCGATTGTGCCGTCTCGCAAATTTTGCCCAGCCGGTAAGCCTTCTCCAGCGTTACCAACGCCCAAATCTCTAATTTCCTTCTATTTTTCCCCGAATACGCGGTTCAACAGGGATGTGATCTCCCTGTTTAGGCTGCTTGCGTTCCCCGTTGACAATCGACCGACCGTTTGAAATGGTAAGATGTCAGACCAATTCAAAGGGTAAGTCTTGGATAGATCCAGCCGCGAACTGATGCAGCCTATTCCACCCAGCGACCGCGTGCGCCAGGTCGAGGCGGCCCTTTCCGATTACGTCGAGAGGGCGGGACTGAAGGCTGGAGATCGGTTGCCGGCCGAGCGAGAGCTGATGGTGGCGCTGGGTGTCGGCCGTTCCACCATTCGCGAGGTCATCCGTAAGTTTCAGGCGCTGGGCGTTATCGACAGCCGCAAGGGCAGCGGCAATTATCTGCTTAAGCCGATTTCCGCCGCAACCGTGCATATGCCTATCTCCATCGATGCCGAAAGCCTGCGCGATGCGTTGTTGATGACGTTGGAAGTCCGGCGTGGCATCGAGGTTGAGGCCTCGATGGCTGCGGCGCGCCGGCGCACGGTGGAGGATATCGCCACGATGGAAGCGCGGCTCGATGAGATGGAGCGGGTGCATCTGGCTGAAGGCACGTCCGGCAAGGCCGACCTTGCCTTCCACCTCTCCATCTATGACGCCACGCATAATTCGCTGTTCAAGCAACTGCTCGAGCAGATGCGCGAAGGTTTTGAACGTTTCTGGCTGAAGCCTTTCGACCGGCCGGACTTTGCAAGCCGCTCCTTCCCCTTTCACCGCACGCTGTTCAACGCCATCGCCGCCGGCGATGCGGAGACCGCCCGTGAAGAAACACTGAAAATCCTCGCTGTCGTCGAGGAGGATATCAAGGACATGTCGAAATGAACCAAGGCAACGATCTCTTCGATCCCGCCTCCCTGATCGTCGCCCATGACGAGACCCACGCTTTCGAAGCTGTGGTCCCGCCGCTTGTGCAGACCTCGCTTTTCACCTTTTCCAGCTACGACGAAATGGTTTCAACCTATCGCGGCGAAAAGGTGCGGCCGGTCTATACGCGAGGGCTCAACCCGACCGTCAGGATGTTTGAGGAAATGCTGGCAAAGCTTGAGGGCGCGGAAGATGCGCTTGGCTTCGCCAGCGGCATGTCGGCCATTTCCTCCACCGTTCTCTCCTTCGTTTCGCCGGGTGACCGCATCGTCGCGGTGCGCCATGTCTATCCCGATGCGTTTCGCCTGTTTGGCACCTTCATGAAGCGCATGAATGTCGAGGTGGTCTATGTCGACGGCCGCGACGAGGCGGCGGTTGAAAAGGCTATGCCCGGCGCGAAGCTCTTCTACATGGAAAGCCCGACCAGCTGGGTGATGGAGGCCCATGATGTCGGTGCGCTCGCCGCGATCGGCAAGCGCCATGGCGCCGTCACCGTCATCGATAATTCCTGGGCAAGCCCTGTCTTCCAGCAGCCGATCTCGCTCGGTGTGGATCTCGTCGTACATTCGGCGTCGAAATATCTCGGCGGGCACAGCGATGTGGTCTCCGGCGTGGTAGCCGGTTCGAAGGCAATGATCGACCGCATTCGTGCAGAGACCTATCCCTATCTCGGTGGCAAGATGTCGCCCTTCGATGCGTGGCTGCTCATCCGCGGCTTGCGCACCCTGCCGCTGCGCATGAAGGCGCATCAGGCATCGGCGCTGGATATTGCCAGCCGCCTGCAGGCGCTCGATGTGGTGGAAAAGGTTTGTCATCCGGGATTGGCGAACCGCCTGCCGCCCGGCCTCAACGGTACGTCCGGCCTGTTTTCCTTCATTTTCAAGGAAGGGGTGGATGTGCGCGCTTTTGCCGACCGCCTCAAGCTTTTCAAACTGGGTGTTTCCTGGGGTGGGCATGAAAGCCTGATCGTCCCGGGTGAAGTGGTGCTTGAACAGAAGGCGCAGCCAAACTCCGCCCACACGTTCGGCATCAGCGCGCGTTCCGTGCGCCTGCATGTCGGACTGGAGGGCACAGAAGCGCTCTGGAACGATCTCGAACCCGCGATCAAGGCGGCCTCGGCCGTCTGACGCGTCTTAAAACTGACGACAAAAAGGGGAGAACGACATGAAAAAACTGGTAGCAGCAGCAATCTTTACCGCCCTGATGACCGGAACGGCGCTGGCGGATACGACCTTGAAACTGGTCGAGGTCATTACAAGTCCCGAACGGACGGAAACGCTGAAGGGCATCGTCTCGAAGTTCGAAACTGCCAATCCCGGCACCAAGGTGGAGATCATCTCGCTGCCCTGGAGCGAGGCCTTCCAGAAATTCGCCACGATGGTCTCCGCCGGCGATGTGCCTGATGTCATGGAAATGCCCGACACCTGGCTTTCGCTTTATGCCAATAACGGCATGCTCGAAAGTCTCGAACCCTACCTCGCCAAATGGGAATACACCAAGGGTCTGAGTGAACGCACGCTGGAACTCGGCCGTGATGTGAAGAACACGGCCTATATGCTTCCCTACGGCTTTTATCTCCGGGCCATGTTCTACAACAAGAAACTGCTGGAACAGGCTGGCGTGAAGGAGCCGCCGAAGACGCTCGACGAATTCGCCGATGCCTCCAAGAAGGTCGCAGCACTTCCCGGCAAATACGGTTATTGCCTGCGTGGCGGGCCGGGCGGACTTAACGGCTGGGTCATGTTCGGCGCGTCCATGGCGGGATCGAACGAGTTCTTCACCAAGGACGGCACCTCCACCTTTGACAGCCCTGGCTGGGTGAAAGGCCTGACCTATGTGATCGATCTCTACAAGAACGGGTTGGCGCCGAAAGACAGCGTCAACTGGGGCTTCAACGAGATCGTCGCGGGATTTTATTCCGGCACCTGCGCTTTCCTCGATCAGGATCCGGACGCCCTTATCGCCATTGCCCAGCGCATGAAGCCGGAAGATTTCGGCGTCATGACCATGCCGAAGGGACCTGACGGCAAGACCTTCCCGACCATCGGTTTCGCCGGCTGGTCGATCATGTCGGCATCCGCCAACAAGGACCTCTCATGGAAACTGGTCGAGACGCTGGAAGGGCCGGAAGGCAATATCGAGTGGAACAAGAAGACGGGTGCGCTGCCGGTGCACAAGTCGGCGGAGAAGGACCCCTTCTACGCCAGCGAGCAGTTCAAGGGCTGGTTCGACGAACTGGCGGACAAGAACGCCGTGCCGACGAAGATGCCGACCTATCTTGAGGAATTCGCATTCTTCAAGGATTCACTGGTTATCAAGACATCGCAGGAAGCGCTTCTTGGCGATATCTCACCGGAAGACCTCGCCAAGCAATGGGCTGACTATATGACGAAGGCGCAGCAGAAGTTCCTCGCCTCCAAATAAACCACACGGTTGGCCGCGCGAGGTTTGAACCCGCGCGGCCGTTCTTGCGGGCTGTCCCAAACGGCAGGCCCCATTTCAAAACGTGCGGACCGGCTGGCCAGAAGCGTTAGAAAAACCTGTCCGCCCCGCCGTCCGATCAGGAGCGATCAATCATGTCCTATGCCCATGGCGCCGGACCCGTGGCCGCGCGCAACCGCGCCGGCAAGCCGGCAATGCAGCGTTTTGCCGACTGGGCCGAACCCTGGCTCTATAGTGCGCCGGTTCTCGTGCTCATTGTTGCCGTCATGCTGGTGCCGCTGGTGCTCGGCCTGTCCTATGCTTTTCGCGACGTGCAGCTGCTCAATCCTTTTTCCGGCGGTTTCGTTGGCTTGAAACATCTGGAGGCACTGTCGCAGGATGCGGCCTTTTACCGGGCGCTGAAAAATACGCTGTGGTGGACGGGGGCTTCGGTATTCCTGCAGTTTTTCTTTGGTCTCATTCTGGCGCTGCTGCTGGACAAGCCGTTCGCGGGCAGGGGGCTGGCCCAGGCGCTAGTGTTTCTTCCATGGGCCGTGCCAACCTTTCTTGCCGGTCTCAACTGGGCTTGGCTGTTCAATCCGGTCATAGGACCGCTGCCGCACTGGATGGTCTCGCTCGGGCTTCTCTCCGCGCCCAACAATATTCTTGCCGATCCGCAGCTTGCCATGTGGGGGCCGATCATCGCCAATGTCTGGTGGGGCATTCCTTTCTTCGCCATCACATTGCTTGCCGCACTTCAGGCGATCCCGCGTGATCTTTACGAGGCCGCTTCCATTGACGGGGCAAACCCGTTGCAGCGCTTCACCTCCATCACCCTCCCATTTCTCGCA
This sequence comes from Agrobacterium sp. K11, assembly GCF_059429395.1. Lineage (NCBI taxonomy): Bacteria > Pseudomonadati > Pseudomonadota > Alphaproteobacteria > Hyphomicrobiales > Rhizobiaceae > Agrobacterium > Agrobacterium sp. K11. The sequence goes on from NZ_JCAHRB010000002.1 coordinate 454,643, forward strand.
CCCACCATCGCCATCACCGTTTTGCTGCGCACCGTCTGGATCGCCAATTTTGCCGATCTCATCATCGTCATGACCAATGGCGGACCGGCAGACCGCACCCAGATCGTTGCGAGCTACATCTTCACGCAGGCCTTCCGGCGGCTCGATTTCGGTTATGCCTCGGCCATCGCGCTGGTACTTCTGGTGCTGCTTCTGGCCTATTCCATGCTCATCGTGCTCCTGCGCCAACGCCTTATCGAGAAGGACTGACCGATGACATCAAGGATATTCCTCACCCTTGCCCATCGCCTGGCGATCCTCGCCTATATCGTCTTTGCGCTGTTTCCGCTGTTCTGGCTGCTCAAGGTCTCGGTCACGCCGAATGACCTGCTTTATAGCGAAGGCGTGCGAATGTGGCCGTCGCACGCGACGCTCGATCATTATCGATATGTCATAGAAAACAGTGCCTTCCCGACATTTTTTAAGAACAGCGTCATCGTTGCCGGCTCCACGGCACTTGCCGTTACGGTACTCTCGTCACTGTCCGGTTATGCGCTGTCGCGGTTCCGCTTCAAGGGCAAATACTGGATCGTGGCGCTGATGCTGATTACCCAGATGTTTCCGCTAGTCATGCTGGTCGCGCCGATCTTCAAGATGCTGTCGCCGCTCGGCCTCACCAACAGCCTGACGGGTCTCGTCATCGTCTACACCGCCTTCAACGTGCCGTTTGCCACTTTCCTCATGCAGTCATTCTTCGACGGTATTCCGAAGGATCTGGAAGAGGCGGCGATGATCGACGGGGCAAGCCGCTTCACGGCATTCCGCCAGATCATCCTGCCGCTGACATTGCCGGGCATCGCTGCGACGCTGGGCTTCGTCTTCACCGCCGCGTGGAGCGAGTTGCTGTTTGCGCTGATGCTGATTTCGGGCAACCAGAGCGCCACATTCCCGGTCGGGCTGTTGACCTTCGTTTCAAAATTTTCCGTCGATTTCGGGCAGATGATGGCGGCGGGTGTTCTGGCGCTCATTCCGGCCTGTCTCTTCTTCCTGCTCATTCAACGTTATCTCGTGCAGGGCCTGACGGCCGGCGCGGTGAAAGGATAATCCCATGGCTTCCATCGAGCTGAAGAATGTCGGCAAGACCTATGGCGACCTTGCGGTCCTGCACGGGGTCGATCTGAAGATCGAGGACGGCGAATTCATCGTCCTCGTCGGCCCTTCCGGCTGCGGAAAATCGACACTGCTGCGAATGATCGCCGGTCTGGAGGAGATTTCAGCGGGCGAATTGACCATCGACGGTGAGCGCGTCAACGACCGCAAGCCGAAGGACCGGGATATCGCCATGGTGTTCCAGTCCTATGCGCTTTATCCGCATATGAGCGTCGCCGACAATATGAGCTACAGCCTGCGCCTGCGCCGCAGCACCAAGGAAACAATCGCGGCGGCCGTGGCCGGTGCTTCGGCGAAACTCGGTCTCGATCCCTATCTGGCACGCCGTCCGAAGGCGCTTTCCGGCGGCCAGCGCCAGCGCGTCGCCATGGGCCGGGCCATCGTGCGCCAGCCTAAGGCTTTTCTGTTCGATGAGCCACTCTCCAACCTCGATGCACGGCTTCGCGAGCAGATGCGGGCCGAAATCAAGCGCATGCATGCTGATCTCGGCGCCACCTCGGTTTATGTCACCCATGACCAGATCGAGGCGATGACGCTCGCATCCCGTATCGTCGCGATGAATGCCGGCCATGTGCAGCAGATCGGCGCACCGCTCGATCTTTACGATCGCCCAGCCAATCTGTTCGTCGCTGGATTTATCGGTTCGCCGGGCATGAATTTTCTGGAAGGACGGCTCGGACGGGAGAATGGCGGTAGTTTCGTCGTGCTTGGCGATGGCACACGCCTCGAACTCGGCCGCGACGTGAAGCTTGCCGATGGTGAGCCGGTCACACTCGGTATCCGGCCGGAACATGTCACCGTCTCGCCTGCGGATGGTGCTGTCGAGGCGACCGTCGATCTCGTCGAGCCGACGGGTCTCGGCATCATCCTGCACCTGACCGTGCATGGATTGCCCTTCAAGCTGTTTTCGTCTGATCGTGCGCTGTTGCAGCCGGGCAAGTCCATGCGGGTCGGTTTCCCGCAGGAACGGCTTCATGTTTTTGACCGAAACGGTGTCAGGATCGACGAGGCCTGAACTTAAGGCCTCATATCGCGATGCCCTTGTCATCGAACCTGTGGATTTTGGCATCATCTGGTGTGATGAAGACGGTATCGCCGTGTTTGCATTCGAATTCACCGTCGGTTCTGGCGGTGATGGGGCCGATGCCGGGGACGTCGAGGTGGAGGAAGGTGTCGGAGCCGAGATGCTCGGCGACCGTGACCTTTCCCTGCCACAGGCCGGTTTCCTTCGACAGCGTCAGGTGCTCGGGCCGCACGCCGGCGGTGGTCGCACCCTTTTGCCGGGCGTAATCGCCGGTCACCAGGTTCATGCGCGGCGAGCCGATGAAGCCGGCGACGAAGAGGTTGGCGGGCGAGCGGTAAAGCTCCATCGGCGAGCCGACCTGCTCGATATTGCCGCGGTTGAGGACCACGATCTTGTCGGCCATGGTCATGGCTTCCACCTGGTCGTGGGTGACGTAGATCATCGTCGTCTTCAGCGTGTTGTGCAGCTCGGAGATTTCCAGCCGCATGGTGCCGCGCAGCGCCGCATCGAGGTTGGAGAGCGGCTCGTCAAACAGGAACGCCTTCGGTTCGCGCACGATGGCGCGGCCGATGGCCACGCGCTGGCGCTGGCCGCCGGACAGTTGCGAGGGCCGGCGTTCGAGATAATCGGTGAGGTTGAGGATACGGGCGGCATCGTCGACCTTCTTGTCGATGACAGCCTTGTCGAGCTTGGCCATCTTCAGCGGGAAGGCGATGTTGTTGCGCACGCTCATATGCGGATAGAGCGCATAGGACTGGAACACCATGGCAAGGCCGCGCTCGGCCGGGGCCTTTTCGGTGGCGTCGTTGCCGTCGATGACTATTCTGCCGCCGGAGACGTCTTCCAGCCCGGCAATCAGGCGCAGCAGCGTTGACTTGCCGCAGCCGGATGGGCCGACGAAGACGACGAACTCGCCGTCATGGATATCGAGATTGATCGACGGGATGACTTTTGCCTCGCCGAAGAGCTTGGACACGTTCTGAAGGGAAATGCTGCCCATTATTGTCGTTCCTTATTTCACGGCGCCAAAGGTGAGGCCACGCACGAGTTGTTTCTGCGAGAACCAGCCGATGACGAGAATGGGGGCGATCGCCATCATCGAGGCGGCCGAGAGCTTGGCCCAGAACAGCCCCTGCGGTGAGGAGAAGGAGGCGATGAAGGCCGTCAGCGGTGCCGCATTGGTGGTCGTCAGCCGGATGGTCCAGAAGGATTCGTTCCAGGCAAGAATGACGTTCAGGAGCAGCGTCGAGGCAATGCCCGGAACCGCCATTGGGGTCAGTACATGCACGATCTCGTTCCAGAGCGAGGCACCATCCATGCGGGCTGCTTCCAGGATCTCGCCGGGGATTTCGCGGAAGTAGGTATAAAGCATCCACACCACGATCGGCAGGTTGATGAAGGTGAGCATGACGGTCAGCCCAATGCGGGTATCGAGCAGGCCGGCATTGCGGAAGATCAGGTAGATCGGCACCAGCACCGCCACCCCCGGCATCATCTTGGTGGAGAGCATCCACATCAAAATGTCCTTGGTGCGTTTGGTCGGCGAGAATGCCATGGCCCAGGCGGCGGGAATGGCGATCATGAGCGCGATGATCGTCGAGCCGAGCGACAGCACGACCGAGTTCATGAACGGCTTGAAGTAATCGCGCTGGGTCTGCACGGTGATGTAGTTTTCGAGCGTGCCCGAGGGAATGAGGCTGAAGCCTGCAATCGCCTCCGGCTCGGTCTTGATCGAGGTGAGGAAGGCGTAAAGGATCGGGAAGAACAGCAGCAACGCCACGGCCCATGCCGCGATGGTGAAGCCGATCTTTGCGCGTGTCGTTGTCTTGCGGGCCATGATCGCTTCTCCTTAACGGTCGAGGTTCTTGCCGACGGCGCGCATCAGGAAGATGGCGACGATATTGGCGAGCACGACGGCGATGATGCCACCGGCCGATGCGCCGCCGACGTCGTAGCCCAGAAGCGCCGTGCGATAGATGAGGAAGGCAAGGTTGGTCGAGGCATAGCCGGGGCCGCCATTGGTGGTGACGAGGATTTCCGCGTAAACGCCGAGCAGGAAGATCGTCTGGATGAGGATGACGACGGTGATGGCGCGGGCAAGATGCGGCAGCGTCAGGTAGATGAAGCGGTTGATGAAGTTGGCGCCATCCATCTCGGCCGCTTCCTTCTGCTCGCCATCGAGCGACTGGAGGGCGGTGAGCAGGATCAGCGTTGCAAAGGGCAGCCATTGCCAGGCGACGATGATGATGATGGAGAGCAGCGGAAACTGCGCGAACCAGTCGACCGGCTGCAGGCCGAAGAAGCGCGACAGATCGGCAAGCACGCCGTAACCGGGATGCATGATCATGTTCTTCCACACCAGCGCCGCAACAGGCGGCATGACGAAGAAGGGCGAGATGATCATGATGCGCACGATGCCCTGACCGAAGATGTCCTGGTCAAGCAGAAGCGCAATCGCAATACCGCCGATGACGGTGATCAAAAGCACGCCGCCGACGATGGCAAGCGTGTTGAAGATCGACTGGAAGAAGGCCGGATCGGTATAGAAATACTGGTAATTGAACAGGCCTGCGAAGCTGACATTGGCAGGGTTGAGGAGATTGTAGTTCTGGAACGAAAACCACAGCGTCATCGCCAGGGGCACGATCATCCACACCAGCAAAAGCAGCACCGAAGGCGCAAGCATAACCCGCGCCAGACCGCTCGTGTTTCGTGTTGCCATTGGTAGTCCCCTCCATGACCGATACCCGCAACGTCTCCGCCGGGGCATCCGAATTTAACTTGACGATTGTCTTAGCAGCGACCTTCGCCCGTCGCCGCATGGTAGGTTGCTAGCACCTGATCCACCGCGGCGATCAGAACCTCCTCCATATCCTTGCCTGCAACCGTGGCGAGCGGCAGCTCGCCGAGGTATTGGCGCAGCAGGGTTTCGGGAATTGTCTTCCCGTCAAGCGCCTTATGCAAGGCGGAAACGGCTGCGAGCGCCTCGGGCCTTGTCCAGTAATAGCGAATGCGGTCGCTGTAGCTGTAGTGACGCTGCAATCTGAGCGTGATGTCATCACCATGGTAATGACCCTGCCAGTCGCCGGGCGCGCCGAGCATCAGCTGTTCCATGGTCCGCGCCAGCGGCCGGTCGCCATAGCCGCCGACCATCTCGGATGCGATCATATCGAGAGCGTAGAGTGCTTCGCGGTAAGCGAAGGTCAGCCCCGGACCGACTTTCAGGATCGGATATCCATCGCGCACAAGGGCGCCAAGCGCTGCTCTCGTTTGATAATCCGTCGAGTGTGCCTCAAAGACCAGTTGCGGTTCGCCGTCCAGTACGGCGCTGAGCGCCGTGGCCGCATCCGGATTGTAAGCGACGACATTGTCGCTGCCGAATTCCACGCCGGGCTGCACGACAAAGGCGATGACCCGTTCGAACGCATCGGAAAGACCGTGCTGCGCGAATATCTCACGGTGCAGGTCAATGGTCATGCGCGCCGCCTGCGGCTCGGTGGGCGCCACCGTGTCGAGCACGTGATCGGCGCCGCCCGGCACCGGCACTTCGGTGCCGAGAATGTAAAGCGGTTTTGGCAGCCCCGCCTCGGCGGCTGCCTTTTCGGCGACAGCCGCGAGTTTTGCCGCACGATTGGCAATGGTCACGTCATCCAGTGCGGCCGGCTCACCGGCGCAGCCCATCGACGCATCCAGATGAATCTTGCGAAAACCGGCTGTGACGTAGGCTTCGACCATGGTGGCTGCTTTTGTCAGCGCGTCCTCGGCTTTCTCCTTGCGCCAGGGATTGGGGCCGAGATGATCACCGCCGAAAATCAGGAGCTCGCCGGGCAGTCCCTCTTCCTGCGCAATGCTATTGACGAAGGTAACGAAGTCGCGCGGCGTCATGCCGGTATAACCGCCGAGATGATTGACCTGGTTGCAGGTGGCCTCGATCAGCACGGCTGTTTGACCGGCAGCGGCGCGGCGGATTGCGGCGCGCAGGACAACGGGGTGGGCAGAGCAGACCGAAGTGATGCCTGCCGGCTTGCCGGCACGGCGCGCGGCGGCGAGGTTTTCCAGAATGGCGGTCATAGGACTTCCTCCGACAATAGCGCGGTCATGAAGGCGTCAAGTTCGGCAAGGCTGGCAGCGCCCTCCATGGGGCCGCGCTTTATGACGTTGTGCGCACCGGATGCATTGGCATAGGCGAGCGCTCTTTCGGGATGCATGCCGAGGCGGCGGCAGGTGAGGTAAGTTGCGCCGAAACAGTCGCCGGCGCCGGTCGGATCGATTTCGGAGACCGTCAGTCCGGGGGCGTCGATGCGTCCATAGGCGCGGCTGAAGTGGCTGGCGCCTTGCGCGCCGCGCTTCAGCACGATCTCGCCGATACCGGAGGCGAGGAGCTTTTCTATCGCTGCGTCCTCGTCATCCAGACCGGAGGCAGCTTGAAGTTCTTCGCCGGAAGGCAGCAGAAGGTCGGTGACATCAAGGAGATCATCGATCAGCTTGCGGCCCTCGTTACCCTGCACCAGTTCCTTGCGGATGTTCGGATCGAAAGACACCGAGCCGCCGCGCGCCTTGACGCTTTTGATCGCCTCGAGAATGATCTCGCCGATACCGGCAATCGCAAATGCCGATCCCATGACGTGCACATGGCCCGCCTGTTCGATGAGAGCCTGCGCCTTATCAGTCATGTGCGTTTCGCGCGCTGCCGAATGGGCGATGTTGAAAACGAAATCCCGTGCGCCGTTTTCCCTGTAGCGGACAAAAGCGCTGCCGGTCGGCCGGTCCGCAATGGTGGCGATGGCCGATATGTCCACGCCGTCACGGCGCAGCCGCTCGATGTTGAGGCGGCCGAAATCGTCATCGCCAACAGCCGCGATAATGCCGGCGCTGCCGCCGCAACGCGCGACCTGGTCGATGAAGATGGCGGGCGCGCCGCTTGGAAAGGGGCCGATCAGCGTTTGCGGCTCGAGAAAGCCGTCGCCCACTGTCGTCGCCATGATTTCCACGAGGATTTCACCCGCCGTAATGGTCGGGCCTTTCGCGTGCGGCGCCAGTGCGGATACCTGCCTCATCGTCTCCTCCATATGCATTCGGCCCCCACCTTTCCGATGGGTGCAAACCCCCGACGTTCCGGCTCTGTTATTTTCCGGATATCAGTTAAAATTTACGCGCGTCAAGATATTTTTTGATGATATTTTTGTTGCGATGCAGCAAGTAAAGCGGATCATGCAATTATTTTTGATGACATTATCGACTTTAAAACAGCGAGTTATAGCAATATATCCAAGAGTGCTCACGTCACAGTTTGCTTTTGGATGTTGACAAATGGCGCGATTTTGCGAGATAAAAATTTACGCATGTATTGTTATGCGTGGACATCCGTAAAGGAGGAGCGGGTCTCATGAGCAAATTCATTGGAATTCTGTCGTCGTCTGTGGTTGGAGCGGGCCTTTTGGCCGGACTTGCGCAGGCGGAAGAAATCAACATCGCCACCGTCAACAATGGCGACATGATCATCATGCAGAAGCTTTCCAGCGCCTGGGAGAAGGAAACAGGAAACAAGATCAACTGGATCGTGCTGGAAGAGAATGTTCTGCGCGAACGCGTCACCACCGATATCGCCACCAATGGCGGCCAGTTCGACATCATGACCATCGGCGGTTACGAAGCGCCGATCTGGGGCAAGCAGGGCTGGCTGGCCCCGGTCGATGATCTCGGCGACGATTACGATTACGCCGATCTGCTCGATCCGATCAAAAAGGGCCTGACGGTAGACGGCAAGCTCTTTGCCGTGCCGTTTTATACCGAAAGCTCGTTCACCCTTTACCGCAAGGACCTGTTCGACGCGGCCGGCCTGAAAATGCCTGATAATCCGAGCTACGACCAGATCAAGGACTTCGCGGCCAAGCTGACGGACAAGTCGAAACAGCAATATGGCATTTGCCTGCGCGGCAAGCCGGGCTGGGGCGAGAACATGGCTTTCCTCGGCACGATGATCAATACCTATGGTGGACGCTGGTTCGACATGGACTGGAAGCCGCAGCTGACGAGCGAGCCGTGGAAAAAGGCGATCTCGGATTATGTTGCGCTGATGACTTCCTACGGCCCGCCCGGTGCGGCGACCAACGGCTTTAACGAGAACCAGACGCTGTTCGCATCCGGCCATTGCGCCATGTGGATCGACGCCACCTCGGCTGCGGGACGTATCTACGATCCCAAACAGAGCCAGGTTGCCGACAAGACCGCTTTCACGCGTGCTCCGGTAGAGGCAACGCCGAACGGATCGAGCTGGTCGTGGTCATGGAACCTTGCAATTCCGAACACCACGAAGAAGCTCGAAACCGCCAAGTCATTCGTTAAATGGGCGACCTCGAAGAACTATGTGAAGACGGTCGGTGAAAGCGAAGGCTGGGTCGCCGTGCCGCCCGGTACGCGCAAATCCACTTATGAGCTGCCGGAATACAAGAAGGCCGCACCCTTTGCGGATACGGTGCTGAAAGCCATCATGTCCGCCGATCCGTCGAAGCCGACAAAAGATCCGGTTCCCTATACCGGTGTGCAGTTCGTCGCCATACCGGAATTCCAGTCGATCGGCACGGTTGTCGGCCAGCAGATTGCGGCAGCACTCTCCGGCCAGCAGACTGTCGATACGGCGCTCGAAGGCGCCCAGAAACAGGTCGAGCGTGACATGACCCGCGCGGGCTACATCAAGTAGCCGCGTCCTCCCGGCGTGCCGCCCGTTCGTCACTTTGGCGGCGGGCGGCATGGGTGGGGCTGGCGCACCCGCCGCCCTCATTCCTGTGCTTGTTACAGAAATCCAGTCAGCCCAAGTCCTTGGGCTGAAAAGGACTCTCTCGCCACGCAGACGCGCGTCGGCTGGATTCCTGTGACAAGCACAGGAATGAGGGGAGTGAGAAAATCGCATCTAACACAAACGCGCATGGCCGAGTTCATCCATTACCCGCTATGCATCACGGAGATCGACATGAGATTGAAGAACAAGGTCGCGCTGATTACCGGCGCCGCCCGCGGCATCGGCCTTGGTTTTGCACAGGCTTTCGCCGATGAGGGTGCAAAGGTCATCATCGCCGATATCGATATTGCCAGGGCGACCGCTTCTGCAGCCGCTATAGGCCCATCCGCCAAGGCCATCCGTCTGGACGTGACTGACCTTGGTCAGATCGATGCGGTTGTAAAGGCGGTCGATGAGGAATTCGGCGGCATCGATATTCTCGTCAACAATGCCGCGATCTTCGATATGGCGCCGATCAACGGCATTACCGAAGAAAGCTATGAGCGGGTTTTCGACATCAATCTCAAGGGGCCGCTTTTCATGATGAAGGCCGTCTCCAATGTCATGATCGCGCGCGCGCGCGGCGGCAAGATCATCAATATGGCGAGCCAGGCCGGTCGGCGCGGTGAGGCGCTCGTGACGCTTTATTGCGCTTCCAAAGCGGCGATCATTTCCGCCACGCAGTCGGCGGCGCTGGCGCTCGTCAAACACGGCATCAACGTCAATGCGATTGCGCCGGGTGTCGTGGATGGCGAGCACTGGGAAGTGGTCGATGCGCATTTCGCCAAATGGGAAGGCTTGAAGCCGGGTGAGAAGAAGGCGGCGGTGGCCAAATCCGTGCCGATCGGCCGTTTCGCTACGCCGGATGACATCAAGGGCCTTGCAGTTTTCCTCGCCTCTTCCGACAGCGACTATATTCTCGCCCAGACATATAATGTCGACGGCGGCAACTGGATGAGCTGAAAAGCCGGAGATGACCATGCATGCGATTCAATTCGTCGAGAAGGGACGAGCCGTGCTTACGGACGTGCCCGTCGCCGATCTGCCGCTGGGGCATGCCCTTGTCCGGGTCAAGGCTTCGGGGCTGTGCCATACCGATATCGACGTGCTGCATGCGCGTTACGGTGACGGTGCCTTTCCCGTCATTCCGGGCCATGAATATGCCGGCGAAGTTGCGGCGGTGGCGGCAGATGTCACAGGCATCAAGGTCGGCGACAGGGTTGTCGTCGATCCCAATCTGCCGTGCGGCACCTGCCCCAGTTGCAGGAAAGGGCTTACCAACCTTTGCAGCACGCTGAAGGCCTATGGCGTTTCCCACAATGGCGGTTTTGCGGAATTCAGCGTGGTGCGCTCCGACCAACTGCATGGCATAGGTTCCATGCCCTATCACGTGGCAGCACTTGCCGAACCGCTCGCTTGCGTCGTCAACGGCATGCAGAGCGCGGGTATTGGCGAGCGTGGGTCGATGCCGGGCAATGCGCTTGTTTTTGGCGCCGGCCCCATCGGCCTGCTGCTCGCCCTGTCGCTGAAATCACGCGGCATCGCGACGGTGACGATTGCTGACATCAACGAAAGCAGGCTGGACTTCGCTGAAAGTCTTGGACTTCAGACGGCGGTTTCCGGGTCTGAGGCGCTGCTGCGGCAACAGAAGGCGTTCGATTTCGTGGCGGATGCGACCGGCATCGCAGCTGTTGCGGAAGCAATGATCCCGCTGGTCGCGGATGGCGGCACGGCGCTGTTTTTCGGTGTCTGCGCGCCGGATGCCCGTATCTCGGTTGCGCCTTTCGAAATCTTCCGGCGGCAGCTGAAGCTTGTCGGCTCACATTCGCTGAACCGCAACATACCGCAGGCGCTTGCCATTCTGGAAACGGATGGCGATGTCATGGCGCGGCTGGTGTCGCACCGGCTGCCGCTTTCGGATATGCTGCCGTTCTTTATGAAAAAGCCGTCCGATCCGGCCACGATGAAAGTGCAATTTGCAGCCGAATGATCGTTTGGCCGTTGATAACCGTATTCGACCGGCTTTTCGTGCGAAGGCCGGTCGATATAGAGTACCACATGTAATATTTCATGGGGGCAAGCACTTTGGCCAAATCTATCAGGACGATGGAAGAGTTCTCGGAATTCGTCGGCCTTTCCCGCCCGACTGTTTCGAAATACTTCAATGATCCGGCCTCGGTCCGCAAGAAGACGCGGGATGCCATCGAGGATGCGCTGAAGAAATCGGGCTTCCGACCGAATATCTTCGCCGTCAACCTCAACCGCCGCCGCTCCAATATCATCGGCATCATTATTCCCAACTCAACCGACCCGTTCTACATGGCGCTGACGAGCCGTATCGAACTCATCGCCAACGAGGCGGGGTTCCTTGCCTTCGTGCTGTCGTCCGACGGCAAGGCGGAAATCGAGGATCGGGCCATCCGCACCTTCAAGTCGATGAATGTCGCGGGCGCCATCATCGCTCCGCTCGGCGTCAAGTCCCATCGCGCCACGCTAGAGCAGCTGGCGGCCAGCATACCGATCGTCTATGTCGATTCTCCACTCGACGAGACCTCGGCCTTCGTCGGCACCGACAACCGCCAGAGCGTCGGGCTGATGGTGGATTATCTCTGCCGTTCGGGCGAGCCGCCCTGTTTCTTCGACATGCCGCAGGTCAATACCAACGCCGCAACGCGCCGCACGGCCTATGAGGAGGCGATGCAGCGTCTTGGTTTCGAGCCGCATGTCATCGGTGTTCCCGGCACCGTAACCTGGGATTTCGAGCGTTTCGCCTTTGATGAAGCGACCCGGTTGCTGGACGGCGCAGGGCATTTGCCCTCGCGCACTATTTTATGCGCCAATGACCGTATCGCCTTCGGGGTCATCGCCGCCGCCTTCCAGAAGGGCATCAGGGTTGGCCATGGCACGGATTACGATCTCAGGGTTGCCGGCCATGACGATCATCCGCTTTCGCGTTATGCCTGCCCGCCGATTACTACGGTGGCGCAGAATTACAACGAGATCGGCAGGCTATCGATCGAACTTCTGCTGCAGAAGTTGAACGAGGAGGCGGATGACACGACACGGATGCGCGAGCGCATTCTCCTCAGTGCCGATCTGATGCTGCGCAAATCGGCTTGATAGTTTGTTAGAAAAATTAAAAGAAAAATCTGTTTTTCTAAATAGAACTAATATTTGAACGCTCCTACTCTGTTCCCAGGGTTGCTTTGGGAGGCGACCGCGGGAGCCGGCGCAAGTGTGTGCCGGGATCCGGGAGGAACGCAGAAACGTCATGTCTTCGGTGCCGCGAGGGTTAACCCTTCGTAGCCTCGGTATCGCATGGCCTTCGCCGGGCTGACTGGGCACTCTCGCCAGCAATTTCCCCAGCGAAGGATGTCAAAACATGAATCTCTATTCTCTTCTGTCGCAGCGCGCAGCCGGTGGCAAGCCCGTCAGGGTGGGTCTCATCGGTGCCGGCAAGTTCGGTTCCATGGTTCTGGCGCAGGCGCAGCGCATCGCCGGTTTCCACATGGTCGCCGTCGCTGATCTCAATGTCGGCAAGGCGCGGGAATCTTTTGACCGCGTCGGCTGGCCGAAGGAGCGTTATGACGCGACGAGCTGCGCCGATGCGCTGAAGAGCGGCAAGACCTATGTGACTGACGATGTGAACGAACTGTTCGCCTGCGGCGAGATTGAATGCGTGATCGAGGCGACCGGCCATCCGCTGGCTGGCGCGCGCCATGCGCTCGGAGCCATCGACCACAACAAACATGTCGTCATGGTCAATGTGGAAGCCGATGTGATGGTCGGGCCGATCCTGGCCGAAAAGGCGAGGGCCAAGGGCCTTATCTACTCCATGGCTTACGGTGACCAGCCGGCCCTGATCTGCGAATTGGTCGATTGGGCACGCGCCACCGGCTTCGAGGTCGTTTCCGCCGGCAAGGGGATGAATTTCGAGCCGCGTTACCGGTATTCGACGCCTGATACGGTCTGGAGCTACTTCGGCTGGACTAACGAGGAAGTGGCCAAGGGCGACTTCAATCCGAAAATGTACAATTCATTTACCGACGGCACCAAGGCGGCCATCGAAATGGCGGCGGTCGCAAACGGCACGGGGCTGGATTGCCCGGATGACGGTCTGGCCTTCCCGCCCGCAGGCCTGCACGATCTCGCCCGCGTCTTTCGCCCTGCTGCCGATGGTGGCCGCATGTCGCGTTCCGGTCTCGTGGATATTGCCGCAAGCCAGGAGCCGGATGGTCGCGAGGTGTTTAATAACATCCGTTACGGCGTTTTCGTCACCTTCAAGGCGCATAACGAATATGCCCGCGCCTGCTTCAAGCAATATGGACTGCTGACCGATCCTTCGGGCTGGTACGCCTCTATGTGGCGTCCGTTCCACATCATCGGTCTCGAAACTTCGATAAGCGTGCTTTCGGCCGTACTGCGCAATGAGGCCACCGGTTGCTCGAAGGAGTTCCGCGGCGATGCGGTCGCGACGGCAAAGAAGGACATGCAGCCCGGCGAAATGCTTGATGGCGAGGGCGGTTACGCGGTTTGGGCCAATGCCATTCCTGCCACCCGCAGCCTCGACATCAAGGCGCTGCCGATCGGCCTTGCCCATAATGTCAAGCTGAAGCGCGCCATCAGGAAGGACCAGATCGTCAGCTTCGACGATGTGGAACTGGTGAGCGACCTGGATGTGGTGAAGCTTCGCCAGGACATGGAAAACCAGTTCCGTCCGCAAAAAGACGCTGCGGCGTGATGGACGGAGAACGGGACATGCCGAATGGAGCTTTCGTGGTAATCGCGGAATTCCGGGTCAAGCCTGACGCGATGGATGCCTTTCTTAACGCAGCGCAAGATGATGCCACCCATTCGGTTCAGGATGAACCGGGTTGCCGGCAATTCGATGTGGTGCGGCCGGAATCCGGAAACAACGTGGTGTTCTATGAGGTCTATGACAGCCGCGAAGCTTTCGACGACCATCTGAAAACACCACATCTCGACCGGTTTCGCGAGGCGTTTCCCGCCCTCATCGAAGAAGAGTTGCCGGTTCGTTTCCTCAACCGGCAATGGCTTTGAAGGGTGGAAAAAATGCAGGACATCCGCGAAATCGCTGTCATCGGAACGGGCATCATGGGTGCACCCATGGCGGCGCGTCTGGCGGAGGCCGGTTTTTCCGTCAAGGCCTGGAACCGCAGTGCTGAAAAAGCAGCGGTTCTGGCGGCAAAGGGCGTGCAGCCGACGGCCACGGCTGCCGAAGCTGTAGCCGAAGCCGATGTCGTGCTCTGTATGCTGAGTTCCGGGCCAGTCTGCGACGAGGTTCTACTCGGTGCCTCGGGTGTCTTTTCCACCATGAAGCTTGGTGCATTTCTGCTGGTGATGAGTTCCATTCCAGTCGACAGCGCACGGGAACAGGCGGAGGCGGCAAAGGCTCATGGCGTCGCTTATGTCGACGCACCGGTTTCCGGGGGCGAAAAAGGGGCGACTGAGGGAACGCTCGCCATCATGGCCGGCGGTGAGCAGCGGGATGTGGACGCATTGCGGCCACTCCTCAATTGCCTCGGCCGCGTCACCCATGTCGGTCCGGTGGGCTGCGGTTCATTGGCCAAGCTGGCCAACCAGCTGATCGTGGCTTCAACGATCTGCGCCGTAGCGGAAGCTTTGACGCTGGTTGAAGCGGGGGGAGCCGACCCGGCGCAGGTGCGCCAGGCTTTGCTTGGCGGTTTTGCCGAGTCCACCGTCTTCCGCCAGCACGGCAAACGCATGGTGGAAGGCGATTTCCGCCCCGGCGGGCCGGCGAAATATCAGCTGAAGGATACGTCCACTGCGCTGGCTTTCGCCAAGAGCCGTGGCCTGAAATTACCGGTCGGCGAGGAGGTTGACCGGCTGTTCCGCTCCATGGTCGAGCATGGTGCGGGCGAGCTTGATCACAGCGGTGTGATCCTTGAAGTTAAACGCATGAATGCGTTCGGAGGAACGCTCGAAAATGTTTAGAGACAACAACGGGAGGAACACATGAAAATTTCAAAACTTTACGGGCTGGCTCTTGCCGCCACCATGCTGGTTGCATCGATCGCGCAGGCGGAAACGCTCACGCTTTCGACGCCGGATTCCGATACGTCGGAAATCACGCTCGCGGCCAACAAGTTCGCCGAGATTGTTTCGAAAAAGACTGACGGCAAACTCAAGATCAAGGTGTTTCCGAACGGCACGCTTTATGGCGGCGATCCTTCGGCGGGCGTCAAGCAGCTGGCCGGCGGTTCGCTCGACATGCTCTTGAACTCGACATCGCTTTACGCAACGTTCAATCCGAAATTCACGGCCATCGCCATTCCTTATCAGTTCCGCGACATTGACCAGCTGCGCGTCTATCTCGACAGCGATCTTGGCAAGGAGCTTTCCGGCGATCTGAGCAAGATCGGCATTCTCGGGCTCGATCTCTGGTCTCGGCCGTTGCGCCAGATCACCAACTCCAAGGCGCCGATCAAATCGCCTGCCGATCTCAAGGGCATGAAGCTGCGTGTGCCGAACAATCCGCTCTGGGTCGAATTCTTCGGCGCCATGGGTGCTGCCCCGACGCCGATGGCCTTTGCGGAAGTCTATAACGCGCTCCAGCTGAAAGTCGTCGACGGGCAGGAAAATCCGGTCAACGTGCCTGTCAGCGCCAAGCTTTATGAAGTGCAGAAATACCTGACGATCAGCAACCACATCGCTGACGCCTGGGTGCTGGGCATGAACCCGGCCCGTTTCGAAGGCCTCGACGAGGGCTTCAAGACGGCGTTGAGGGACGCGGCCACGGAAACCGAGGCGTGGAAAGCTCAGAACGATGCTGCCGATATCGACAAGTCGCTCGCAACGCTGAAGAAGAACGGCATGGAGGTCAACACGCTGACCGATGACGAGCGCAAGGCTTTCGTGGCTGTCGCGACTGGTCTTTCGGCAAAATTCTCCGCCCTCGTGAAAGATCAGGCGTTTTTCGACAAGACGCAGGCTTTCCTCAAGACGAACTGACGCCGCCAGTGAAAGGAGGGTCGGGCTTGCACCGATTAGCAACCCGGCCGCTCCCATCGTCAGCAAGGGTTGCCTTGCCGTAGCGGCAGGGTGGCATTCGTTTTACCGGATATCCGGTTTCAGCAGTGGAAGGGTATTGTCATGCGCGATACGAAACCGTCGGTGCTCGGCACCATCGTCAAGGTCATCGCTGATGTCGCCGCCGGGGCGGCCTGTTTCGGTATTCTTGTCGTCGTTCTTCTCCAGGTCATTGGCCGCCTCATCGGCAGCCCGCTCCCCTGGACCGAGGAGGCGACACGCTTTCTCTTCATCTGGATGGTGTTCCTTGGCCTTGCCGCCGGTTTCCGCACTGTTGAAAGCGCGCGGGTCGTGGTGTTTCTGGTGCTGTTCCACCGCCTGTTCAGGCGGTTGGCGGTGCCGATCTATGTCGGTTCTTCGGTGTTCTTCTTCGGCATGATGGGCTGGACGGGCTTCACCCTGGTGCGCCAGCAGATCATGATGAACGAGACCGCCGCGACCTTGCCCATCCCCATGTGGACCATCGGCATGGTTCTGCCTGTCTCGGCCGTCATCGCCGTGCTGGCCATCATCGAATCGCTGCGCAGCAGGCGGGACCTGATCGCGCTCCCCGAGATCGGTATCCCCGCGGACGAGATCGCCCACGCCGATATCTCTATTTCAGCAGGACATTGAGCCATGTCGGTCTTTCTTCTCATCGCCTTTTTCGGTCTCAGCATGCTGGGTGTGCCGCTCGCCATCGCTTTGGCGCTCGCCAGTGTCGGCACGCTGTGGCTCTTCACCTCCATGCCCATGGACCTTCTGTCGCAGACGATGTTTTCGTCGATGAACTCTTTCCTTCTCGTCGCCGTGCCACTCTTTATTTTGGTCGGTACGGTGATGGAGCGCGGCCGTGTGGCGGAGCGCATCTTCGATTTCGCCGAGGCGATGGTCGGCTGGCTTCCCGGTGGGCTTGGCCACGTCAACGTCATTTCGTCGGTCATCTTTTCCGGCGTCTCCGGCTCCTCAGTCGCCGATATCGCCTCTGTGGGCGCAATCGAAATCAAGGCCATGGAGCGACACGGATTTCCAAAGGGTTATGCCGTCGGCATGACGCTCTGCACCTCCACGCTCTCTTCCATCATCCCGCCGTCGATCCTGATCGTGATTGCCGGTTCCATCGCCAATGTGTCGATCGGCACGCTGCTCATTGCGGGTCTGGTGCCTGGCCTCTTCATCGCCTTCGCTTTTCTTGTCTTTAACCACTTCTATTCGGTGCATTACGGCTACAATCCGCCGACGCCCTTCAATTTCCGTCTGGTTATCGTCACCGGCCTTCGCGCCATCCTGCCGATGCTCACGCCGCTGATCCTCATCATCGGTATCGCCAGCGGCCTGTTCACGCCGACGGAAGCCGCGGCCATCGCGGTTGTTTATGTGGCCGTATTGGGTGTGCTGGTCTATCGCACGCTGCCGGTTCGCGAATTGCCGGAAATACTGATCTCCACGGCGCGCATTTCCGGCACCATCCTGTTCATCGCCGCCACCTCGCAGCTTGCCGCCTGGGTCTTCACCTTCGACGGCCTGCCGGAACAGGTGGCCGAGCTTTTGAAGGCGATGAACCTTGGGCCGATGTCGGGCATGCTGGTGATCTTCGTGTTTCTGCTGATCATCGGCATCTTCATGGAGGCTATCCCTGCCATGTTCATCCTCATTCCGGTGCTGATGCCGCCGGTAGAGGCGCTGGGCATCGATCCGATTCACTTCCTGATCGTGACTGTCATGACGCTGACACTCGGCCTTGTAACGCCGCCGGTCGGGGTCTGCCTGTTCGCGGCAGCACAGGTGGCGAACATGAAGATCGAGGACGTCATTCGTGGTTCGCTGGCGCCGATGACGGTGCTGACGCTCGCCATATTCGCACTCGTGCTTTTCCCGGTGCTGACGCTCGGGCCGATACGGTTGATGGGTCTTTATTGAGACTGAAACAGGGAGCCTGAAGCATCAGACAACGCGACGGACACGCCACTCGTCGCGTTGTTTTCGCATCCAATCCAGAAACAGCGTCACTTTTCTCTGACGCAGATGGGAATGCGGGCAAACGATCCATTGCGTGACGAGCTTGATGCGGGGCGCATCGGCCACGGCCGGGATCAGCATTCCGCGTTGCAGTTCCTGCTCCATCATCAACGTGCTTTCCAGCGCCACGCCGATGCCCAGAACGGCGGCGTCGATGGCCATGTGGCTGCGATCGAACAGAACGCGACGCCAGCGCTTTTCAGCCGTCACGCCGGAAAGCGGGAACCAGTGGTTCCATTGCGCCTGCGCCTTGACCGAGTGGATAAGCCGTTGGTTCTGCAAATCTTCGGGCAGGAATGTACCGGCACCGGGCATGTCCGGTGAACAGACCGGCAGGAACTCCTCCTCCACGAGTCCTTCCACAAACAGGCCCGGCCAGCGGCCATCGCCATGGCGCAGCTCGATGTCGACAAGCTCCTGCGAAAAATCGGTCGGCTCGTTGGTGCCGTCAAGGCGCACTTCCAGTTCGGGATGCTCCTCCAGAAAGGAGCCGAGACGCGGCAGCAGCCATTTGTTGGAAATGGTCGGGGTTGCCCTGATTGTCAGCGTGGTCACCGAGCGGAAGCCGCGAATACTGTCGGTGGCATCGGTGATCTGCTCGATCTGTGCGGTGATCATCGAGAAGTACCGCTCGCCCGCCTCCGTCAGCGTCACCTTGCGGCCGGTCCGCGCCATCAGCGTCGTGCCAAGCTGGCCTTCAAGCAACTGGATCTGCTGGGAAACGGCTGAAGGCGTAACGCTCAGCTCTTCCGCCGCCCGCGAAATGCTGCCCGCCCTTGCCGCAGCATGAAAGACGAGGATCGATTTTATCGGTATCTGCATGTGGCTGGTCTTCGCTCAACGAATTACGGCAGTCACCGTGATTATCACAGGTGACTGCCGTCACGAAACGCTTGAGAGCGTAGGGTCTTTACCGGTGGCTCGGCAACTTTGGCAAAAGCACCGTCAACAGGCCGAGCAGCGGCAGGTAGGAGCAGATGCGATAGACGAACTCGATGCCTTCCTTATCCGCATAGATCCCGAGAACCGCGGCCCCGATGCCACCGAAGCCAAAGGCGAAACCGAAGAACATGCCGGCGATGAGACCAACGCGCCCGGGTACCAGTTCCTGCGCGAACACGACGATTGCCGAGAAGGCGGAAGAAAAGACGAAGCCGATGACGACGACGAGAACGGTCGTCCAGAACAGGTTCGCATAGGGCAGCATCAGCGCGAAGGGAATGACGCCGAGGATCGAGAACCAGATGACGACGCGCGAGCCGAAGCGGTCGCCGATCGGACCACCGAAGAAAACGCCCGCCGCAGAAGCGCCAAGGAAGAGGAACAGCAGAACCTGCGCATCCTGCACGCCCAGCCCGAACTTCTCGATGGTGTAGAAGGTGAAATAGCTGGAAAGGCTGGCGAGATAGGCGTTCTTGGTGGCGGTCAAAACCACCAGCACGGCAAGCGTCATCATCACGGTGCCGCGTGCCAGCGGAAGTGCGCGGCTGGCCGGAGCCTTGCCGACATTCGCGCGGCGGTGGCGGGTATACCAGACGCCGACCCAGGACAAGACGGCAAAGCCCATCAGCGCGATCAGTGAGAACCAGCTGAGGCTGGCTTGACCGAACGGGATGACGATGAAGGCGGCCAGCAGCGGGCCGATGGCCGTGCCTGTATTACCACCAACCTGGAAGAAGGACTGTGCCAGACCGTGGCGACCACCAGATGCCAGACGGGCAACGCGTGACGCCTCCGGATGGAAGATCGCCGAGCCGACACCGATCAGGCAGGCGCCGATCACGAGCACCTCGAAGCTGTGAGCGAATGCGAGCGTGATGAGGCCGGCACAGGTCGAGAGCATGGCGACTGGCAGGGAGAAAGGCATGGGCCAGCGATCGGTCACCATGCCGACGACCGGCTGCAACAGCGATGCCGTGACCTGAAAGGCGAAGGTGAGCAGCCCAATCTGCATGAAGTCGAGCGCATAATTGGCCTTCAGCAGCGGATAAAGCGACGTCAGCAGCGATTGCATGATGTCGTTGAGCATGTGGCAGAAGCTGGCTGCTGCAATGATTGAAAACGCCGTGCGTTGCGGGCTGAACCCGGTGCTGGTGACGGTGGCCATGATGTATCCTCTCCAGATTCCCCGCGAGAGACGGGAAACGTGTCTTTATTTCTTCCCGCTTTTATTCATATTGTTTCTGGCCTGCTTTCGTGTTCTGGACGAGTTTCTTTGTGAATGGGCCAAATGGCAAAAATCAAATCGCTAAAACCCGCCCGTCTGGCGGATGACGACCATGAGCGCAGCCTGAAATTGATCGACGGCACCAACGAGCCGGTGCTGGCGCTTCACCGTGCCTATCCGACAGGACACCGTACCCCGGTCCACAGCCATGGCCGGGTGCAGATATGGTGCGCACGCCAGGGCGTCGTGCTGGTCAGCACCGCCGCCGGGCGCTGGATGATACCGCCCGGTCACGGGCTTATCATTCCAGCCGGGCTGAAACACGAGGCCGAGATCATCTCAACGGTGGAGATGCATTCGATCTACGTTCACCCCGATCTGTTTCAAGCCGGGGACCCAAGGGTGGTGGAAATTACCGCCCTTGCCTCCAGCCTGATTTCGGAATTGCTGGGCGAGGAGTTGCAACCTGCCGCTTTTCATCGGCAGGGACTGGTGCGGGCGCTTCTGCTCGATGAGGTAAACCGTCTGCCGGAACGCCCGCTGGGATTACCCTTTCCCGATAATCAGCGTCTTGCCGGTCTTTGCCGCGAGTTCCTGAAAAAGCCTGTGGCCAGAGTGGAAATCGATGACTGGGCCGCCGCCATGGGCATGAGCCGGCGCTCCTTTACGCGGTTATTTCGTAAAGAGTTGGGGGTGAGTTTTGTCACCTGGCGCCAGCAGGCCTGCATTTTTGCGTCTTTGCCGAGGCTTGCCGCGGGCGAGGCGGTGACCAATGTGGCGCTGGATGCCGGTTATGAAAATATTCCGGCTTTCACCACCATGTTCCGGCGAATGCTCGGCAATTCGCCCCGCGCCTATCGCAAGGCGGCAGGCCAGCGCAGTGCCGGCTACTCCGATTTTGAAGAGGCGGAAAATTAAGCCGCCGTCGCGCGCATATCGCGGCGGAAATCGGAAGGCGACATGCCGGCGATCTGACGAAACGCCTTGTTGAAGGCGCTGACGGAGCCGAAGCCGCTTTCCATGGCAATCTGCAGAATATTGTCCTTGCCGTTCATCAGCATCGCCTGGGCGCGGGAAAGCCTGAGCAAGGTCAGGTATTTGATCAGCGTCATGCCGGTGGATTTGCGAAACAGGTTCATCGCATATTTCGGATGAAGCGAGGCGGCGCGGGCAATTTCGGTCGCGTCGATGTCGTCTAGAAAATTGGCGGCAATGAAATCGCACATGCGCACCACGCCGATTGAGGGCGCCATGCTCTCGTCGTTCTCTTCCCGTTTGCCGCTGACGGCGGAGGATATGACGGTATAGGGCTCGAGGAACATGCGCTCCACCCGCAGCAGCAATTCCTCCACCGCGTGCTGCGCCTTGGCCGGATCACCCGAAGTGACGTAACGGAACCAGCGGCCGAAATTTTCCTCGTCGGCCCGGTCCGTCTGCGCACTCACCATCGTTGCGCCGCCCATCAGCAGGCTGGAAACCGCAGCCGGCAGCCGCATGCGGAAAAAATGGACGAGCGGCAGATGCGCGCCCGCATAAATCGAATCATCGGAGGAACGGTCCATCTGGTGCGGCTGGCCGCCCCAGAAAATGCACATCTGGCCGGCATCGAGCGAAAGGTCGTGGTCGCCCATCCGGTAATGTACGGATCCCGACATCACGTAGTTCACCTCCACCTGCGCATGCCAGTGCGGCCTGAGCATGATGGGCGGGTGGTTGTAAAAAAGCTGGAGCGTGGTCGGCATGCCTTCGATGCTGCTTGCACCCGGCTGGTAGAAGGCTCTTTCGGCAATCTTACTTTCCGCCAAATCGATGTTCCCTTTGTACGAGACAGATTTCCTGCCGCCGGTAATGTGCCCATGTTCGCTAAAGAACGGCAATTGAAAAAAGGGAGGTTTTCAATGTGCTTTAAATTTCTTGGCGCGTCGACGGCTCTGGTGCTCCTTGCGGCACCGGTAATGGCGCAATCCGAGACCTTAACCATCTGGAGCTGGAATGTCGCCGCATCGGCGCTTAAATCCACTGTCGAAGGGTTCAACAAGCAAAATCCTGACATCAAGATTGTTGTTGAAGACCTTGGAAACGATCAGGTTTTCGACAAGACGCTGGCGGCTTGCGCAGCGGGTGGCGACGGCCTCCCGGATATTGTAACGGTCGAAAATTTCGAGGCGGAACTGTTCTGGAGCCGGTTCCCGGATTGTTTCACGGATTTGACTGCACTTGGCTATACGCCTGAAAAACAGGCGCTTTTTCCTGACTTCAAGCGCACGGAACTGGAGGTCGATGGCGTAGCTTATGCGGTGCCTTGGGATTCGGGTCCGGTGGCCGTTTTTTACCGGCGCGATTTCTACGAAAAGGCTGCTGTCGATCCGGCCACCATCAAAAGCTGGGATGATTTCATCGCGGCTGGCAAGAAGGTCATGGCCGCCAATCCCGGCACCGTGATGGCGCAGGCCGATTTCAACGGCGACAGCGAGTGGTTCCGCATGATCGCCAACGAGCAGGGATGCGGTTACTTTTCGACCGACGGCCAGAACATCACCATCAACAAACCTGCCTGTGTCGCGACGCTTGAAAAGATCAAGCAGATGAAGGATGCCGGCATCATCACGGCTGCGATCTGGGATGAGAAGATTCAGGCCAATACTGCCGGCAAGGCCGCGAGCCAGATGTATGGCGCCTGGTATGAAGGCACGGTTCGCTCCGGCTCTCCCGGTCTTTCGGGCAAGTGGGGTGTCTATATGATGCCGAGCCTTACGCCTGACGGTCCGCATGCAGCCAATCTCGGTGGCTCTTCGCTGGCGATAAGTTCGGCGTCCAAGCACAAGGAAGCCGCCTGGAAGTACATCGACTACGCGCTGACCACCAATGAGGGGCAGGTGACGATGCTGAAGTCCTTCGGCCTCGTTCCCTCGCTTCTCTCCGCCATCGATGATCCTTTCGTCAAGGAAAAGCAGCCCTATTGGGGTGGGCAGGCGGTCTGGACCGATATTCTGGCGACTTTGCCGAAAATCGTGCCCAGCCGTGGCACCGCGTTCCAGTCGGATGCAGATGCGATCTACAAGGCGACGCAGACCAAATATTTCGCGGGTGGTTATCCCGATGCGAAAGCAGCTCTCGACGATGCCGCAAAGCAGATCGAAACGGCCACGGGGCTGCCGGTCGCGGAATGAAGCTCTCGGATGGCCGGCCTTGCGGTTTAGCATGACCGGCCTCTCCAAGCTTTCCAACCATCGCATCTGGAGGTCGTCATGCCGTCAAGGAACAGGATCGCTTATGCGTTCCTTGCGCCCTATCTTCTGATTTTCGCGACGTTCTGGGTCTGGCCGATCGTTAGCTCATTCATGCTGTCGTTTCAGAACACCCGCATCAATCCCTGGCGGTTTGCGCCCTCCATGAACTGGGGGAGGCTGGTCTCCGATCCGGCGTTTTATAACGCGCTCTACAATACGCTGATCATTCTGGTCATTCAGGTGCCTGTCATGATCGCGCTTGCGACCGTCATTGCGGTACTTCTGAACTCGCCACTGTTGAAGGTACGCCCGCTTTACCGTTTTGCCTTCTTCGCACCCGTCGTCGTCGGAGAAGTCGCTTATGCGGCAGTTTTCCGGCTGATGTTCAGTGCCGATTTCGGCATCATCAACAAGCTCATCACTTCCGTTGGCCTTTCGCCCATCTCGTGGTTCGACAATGCCAATGCGGCCATGGCGCTGGTCATCATCGCCGTCACATGGCGCTGGGCGGGGTATAACGCCATCATCATTCTGGCCGGCCTGCAATCCATCCCCGGCGATGTCTATGAGGCGGCGACACTGGACAAGGTGAACAAGCGGCAGCAGTTCTTCCACATCACACTGCCGCTTTTGAAACCCATCATCCTTTTCTGCGTGGTCCTGTCCGTCATCGGCACCATGCAGCTTTTTGCCGAGCCTTTCCTCATCACCAACAGGGGTGGGCCGGGCGGCGGTACGGAAACGCTGGGGTTGTTCCTTTACCGGCAGGGCTTCACTTCGCTCAATTTCGGCTACGCCTCGGCCATCGCCTACACCATGGCGGCGCTCGCCATCGCCATTTCGTTTCTTAATCTCTGGGTCGGGAGGGAGCCGAAATGAGATCGAAATCCAGATCGCTTCTCTGGCAGAAGATCGCGCTGCATGCGACGCTGACGCCGCTTGCCCTCATCTGGCTATTTCCGCTGTGGATGATGTTCGTGTTCTCGACAATGCCTGATTTTGGCATTTTCAGCCCCGACATCGTGCTCGTCCCGTCCACCAATTTCATCGAGAACTTCAAAAACCTTCAGGCGGATACCAACTTCCTGCGGGCGATGTTCATATCGATCACCGTTGCGGTCATCTATACGGTTCTCTCGGTGTTTCTGACCTCCATGGCGGGCTGGGCGCTGGCGCGCTATCGTTTTGCCGGACGCTCGGTGGTGATCGCCATCATTCTCGGCACCATCACCTTGCCTTTTGCAGTTGTCGTCATTCCCCAGTTCATCATGGTGGCGCGCGAATTTAAGCTCGCCAACACCTGGGTGGCACTCATCGTGCCGCCACTGTTTAACTCGCTCGGCGTGCTGTTCATGCGGCAATCCTTTTCCATGATGCCAACGGAGCTTTTCGATGCGGCAAGGGTCGAGGGCGTCAAGGAATGGCAGATATTCCTGCGCATTGCCCTGCCATTGGCGCGCCCCACCATGGCGGCGCTGTCGATCATCCTCTTCCTCGCTTCCTGGAATAATTATCTCTGGCCGCTGCTTATCAACTCCCGCCCGGAAATGATGACCGCACCCGTGGCACTTGGCACCCTCATCGGGCTCACCAAAGTGTCTTGGGGCGGCATCATGGCCGGTGCAGTTCTGCTCACCGCACCCATTCTCATCGTTTTCGTGGCTTTGCAGCGCCACTTCATCGCCGGCATTTCCGCCGGGGCAGTCAAGTAAGGGGAGAGACCGCATGGCGGAACTTTCGCTCAAGAATGTCGTCAAGCGCTACGGTGCGCTGAAAGTCATCCATGGTGCAGATCTCGATATTGCCGATGGCGAGTTCGTGGTCTTCGTCGGCCCGTCCGGCTGTGGCAAATCAACGCTTCTGCGTATGATCGCGGGGCTGGAGGATATATCGGACGGCGATATCAGTATCGGCGGCAGAACGGTCAACGATGCCGATCCGGCCGATCGCGGCATCGCCATGGTATTTCAATCCTATGCGCTTTATCCGCACATGACGGTTGCCGAAAACCTGTCCTTCGGCCTGAGGATGAACGGTAATCCCAGGGCTGATACGGAAAAGCGTGTCAGCCGAGCCGCCGAAATCCTGCAGATCAACGAGTTGATGGAACGCCGGCCAAAGCAGCTTTCCGGCGGGCAGCGGCAGCGTGTCGCCATCGGCCGCGCCATCGTGCGCGAACCGCAGGTCTTTCTGTTCGACGAGCCCTTGTCGAACCTCGATGCGGAACTTCGGGTGCAGATGCGGGTGGAAATCTCGCGGCTGCACAAGCAGCTTGGCACCACGATGATCTATGTCACCCACGACCAGACTGAGGCGATGACGCTGGCCGACAAGATCGTGGTTTTGAGGGCGGGCAATATCGAACAGGTCGGTGCCCCGCTCGATCTTTATGACGACCCCGCCAACCGTTTCGTTGCCGGTTTCGTCGGTTCGCCGAAGATGAATTTTCTGGAGGCGACCGTCATCGGTACGGGTGGACAAAGCGTCACGCTGTCGCTCGACAGCGATCCTGCCGTGCGGCTGACCCTGCCGATCAAGGACCGGCTCGATGAGGGAAGCAAGGTCTCGCTCGGTATCCGGCCCGAACATTTTGCTGATGTCGGGCAGGGCGATGCCGATCTCACCGTCCACGTCGATGTCGCCGAGCACCTCGGCAATACCAGCTATGTCTATGCCCGTACGGAAGGCGGTGAGCAACTCGTCATCGAGCGGCCGGAATCGCGAGACGTCGCCAATCGTGACCGGCTGACGGTCGGTCTTTCCGCCCGCAAGGCATTTCTTTTCGACAGTCAGGGCAATCGCCTGCGCTGAACCCTTTCCCAAGCACGCAAGTCAAGACGAGGATTTCATGACGACCGACCAACCGATCCGCTGGGGCATTATCGGCCCGGGCACCATCGCCAAGACCTTTGCGGACGGCATTGCCCATTCCCGCACGGGTAAGCTCGAGGCTATCGCCACCCGCAATCCGGACAAGCCCGGCCTTGCTGACGCCTTTCCCGGCGCGCGCATCATCCACGGTTACGATGCGCTGCTTTCCGATCCCCATATCGACGCCGTCTATATCGCCACGCCCCATACCGGCCATGCGGAATGGGCGATCAAGGCGATCCGTGCGGGCAAAAACGTGCTGGTGGAAAAGCCCATCGCGCTTTCCGCCTATGACGCCGACGCCATTTTCCACGAAGCGAAAAAAGCTGATGTCTTTGCGGGCGAGGCCTATATGTACCGCCTGCATCCGCAGACGGCAAAACTGGTAGAGTTGATCAGGAACCGCGCCGTTGGCGATATCCGCATCATCCGCTCCAGTTTCGGTTTTAACATGGGGTCTTTCCGTGCCGACCATCGTCTGTTTTCCAATGAGACGGCAGGCGGCGGCATTCTCGATGTCGGCGGTTATCCCGTATCCATGGTGCGGCTGATTGCCGGTGCAGTCGATGGAAAACCCTTTGCTGAACCCGAAAAGATTGTAGGTGCGGCCCATCTCGGCCAGTCGGGCGTCGATGAATGGGCTTCGGCCGTTCTGAAATTTTCGAACGGTATCGTTGCCGAAGTCTCCTGCTCGATCATGGCAGGCCAGGACAATGTGCTGCGCATCATCGGTTCGGAAGGCCGTATCGAAGTCAAGGATTTCTGGTTCGCCGCCGGCCACAAGGGTGGCACCGGCCGGATCGATATTTTCAGGGGCGACAAGGTCGAAACCATCGAATTGCCGGAAGACCGTTGGCTCTATTCCTTCGAAGTCGATGCGGCAGGTGAGGCGATAAGGCAGGGCAAGCAGGAATTCGGCGCGCCCGGCATGGGCTGGGCCGACAGTCTCGGCAATCTACGTGTCATGGACCAGTGGCGTGCCGCCGTTGGCCTGGAATACAGCGTCGAAAAAGCAACTTCTCGCATCACGAATCTTGCCGGTGGCAAGGTCGTGGCAGGCAATGCGGTTCCGAAGCGGCAGATACCCGGCCTCACCAAACCCGCTTCGGTGGTTGCGCTCGGTTTCGAGTTCTTCCCCAATTTCGCCTCCGCGTCCCTGACGCTCGATGCCTTTTATGAGGCGGGCGGCAATCTGTTCGATACGGCTTATGTCTATGGCGGCGGCAAGACGGAAGCCATATTCGGTGACTGGCACACCAGCCGCAACGTGCCGCGCGAAGAAATCGTGCTGATCGGCAAAGGCGCGCATTCGCCCCTCTGCTATCCGGACATGATCGCCAAGCAGCTCAACCAGTCGCTGGAGCGTCTGAAGACGGATTATGTCGATGTCTATTTCATGCATCGTGACAATCCCGACGTGCCGGTCGGCGAATTTGTCGATGCGATGGATGCCGAAGTCCGGCGTGGTCGCATTCGGGGCATTTTTGGCGGATCGAACTGGACGCGCGAGCGTATGGACGAGGCCACCGCCTATGCGCAAGAGAACGGCAAGCAGGCGCCGGGCGCACTTTCCAACAATTTCTCGCTTGCCGAAATGCTCGATCCCATCTGGGCGGGGTGTGTGGCGGCATCGGACGATGAGTGGAAGGCATGGCTCCAATCCCGCCAGATCCCGAATTTCGCCTGGTCGAGCCAGGGGCGCGGCTTCTTCACCGACCGGGCGGGGCGGGACAAGCGCGATGACGAGGAAATCGTCCGCGTCTGGTATTCCGACCGCAACTTCGACCGCCGCGACCGGGCGATCGAGCTTGCCCGGAAACTCGGCCGCCATCCGATCCACATCGCGCTCGCTTATGTCATCGCCCAGCCTTTCCCGGTCATTCCGCTGATCGGGCCGCGCACCATTGCCGAACTGGAGGACAGCCTTTCTTCGCTGGATATCAAGCTGACGGCTGAGCAGGTTAAGTGGCTGGAGGCGTGACGCGACACGAGGCGGCGGGTTTTCCGCGGTCTCCGGATGGATGATAAAGTTGGCTACCTCTCCTGCGTCATACCGGGCTTGACCCGGCATCCGGCCACGGTGTGCTAGCGCCGTGGCCGGAGCCTTTTGCAATCAAGGAATTGACCGTGCTGGACCCCGGACCTCGTCAGGGTGACGGAATGCGGATGCTGTGGTGGTGCTAAAGCACTGTTTTATAGGAGGACTATCCCCAACCTCCAACCTTATCTTGTTTTCCTGCTTCTTTCTCTCAGCAGCCGCTGATAAATCGGAATCTTGATATAATTGCGCCCGCCTGAAAACACGGGGGTGAAACAATCTACCGGGGTTCTTATGGGCGATATCGATCGAGGCCGTGCGCAGCAGTTGATGGGTGAGGCGGGCATGGATGCGCTGGTGCTCTTCCAGCCGGAAGCCTTCCGTTATGCGGTTGGAGCACATGCGGGCGTTGCGACGATGTGGGGCAGGGCGGGGTCGGCGATTGCGCTTGTGCCAGCCGATGCTGCGTCCGGGCTTGCCGCCGTCGTCAGCGATCACGCCGCACCTCTTGTCGAGAAGGTCGCGCCTGATGTCGATCTGCGCCGGCATCGCATCTGGATCGATATGGTCGATATGTCGGGTGTCGAAAACGTCTCGCAGGTAGACGGTGCCTATCGCCGCAACAATTCCGGCGGACAGAGGCCGGAGACATTCGATCGCGCCGCCTGCTTTGTTTTGCTGGCCGACCTTCTGCAGGAACGCGGGCTGTCTGCGGCGCGCATCGGTGCCGATCTCGAATTCATGCCCGCCGCCGATTTTTCGGCTCTTCGTGAGGTGACGCCCGCTGTGAACTGGGTTGATGGTTCGACAGTGCTGAAACGTCTGCGTGCGGTGAAATCCGTGCGCGAGATTGAACTTCTCAGGCGGGCCGCAGCGGCCGCTGAGGCCGGGCTGGTCGAGATGGCGGCGGCCGTGCGGCCGGGCGTGGCGCTCAGCCAGCTTTCCAACGCGTGGAAAGCCGGCGCTCAGTCGCATGCCTTGAAGTCGGGTTTTTCGCTGAGCGGTCATTGGGACTATATATCGGTCGGTCCGGTCCTGTCGGATATGACGGCGGTCGTCGCGCCCGGTGCCCTGATCAAGGCCGATGTTGGAACGCTGGTCGAAGGTTATTCGTCGGATGGCGCGCGGACGTTTTCATGGGGTCCGGTCTCTCCGCTCGCGGCCAATATTTTCAAGGCGCTGGAGGCAGCTTTTGCCAGCGGGCTGGAAGCGATTCGTCCCGGCAATACATTCGGTGCGGTGCACGCCGCCATGCTGGCTTCGATGCGCAAAGACGGATTCAGCGAATATTATCGCGGTCATTTCGGCCATTCCGTCGGCGGCGGCGTAGGCATCGAGGAATGGCCGTTCTTTTCCCATGACAATGAGGAGGTCATTCTTCCCGGCATGGTCGTGGCACTTGAAGCGCCGTTTTATGGCGAAGGTCTGGGCGCGCTGATGATCGAGGACCAGTTTCTCGTTACTACAGCAGGGGCAGAGTGCATGAACAGCCTGCCACGCACCCTGCGGGATTTGTCCCGCGCCTGAGGCCGGCCAGATTCAAAGAAAGTCGTCGCGGCGAGGGGTGAAGCAGTCGATCAGCTCGCCCTCTTCCAGGCAGAGGCAGCCGTGCTCGACATGGCCGGGAATGATGAGGCTGTCGCCTTTCTGCAGGTCGTAAGCTTCGCCATCGCGGTAAAAGCGGAAGCTGCCGCTGGCGACATAGGTGGATTGCACATGCGGATGGTTGTGCAGCTTGCCTTCGGCGCCGGTCTTGAAGCGGAACGAAACCACCATCAGCTCCGGCGCTTCGGAAAGCACGGTGCGTTCAACACCATCGTCGGGTGAAACGGTGGGGAATGTCGGAAGCTGCTGCATGTGGTTCTCCTCGGTCATGCGATGTCGTTCAAGCTTGAAATTCAGCGCGGCGCGCGCAGCATGGCGCGGTAACGCGTCTGGCTGCTTTTCAGGTGATGGCGCATGGCGCTTCTTGCCGCCTCTTCGTCGCCGTCCTGTATCGCAATCAGGATCGCTTCGTGCTCACCGACAAGCCGGTTGAGGTCAGCGGGTGAAAGCACAGTTTCCTTGCCGTTTTCGGCAACGGCGCGGCGCGGAATGAGCGTTGGGCCAAGCACCTGTAGAAACTCGCTGAAGCGCGGATTGTTGGTTGCGTCGGCAACGGCCAGGTGAAAAGCGAAGTCGGCCTCTGCTGTCGGAATGCCCTTGGCGGCGCTGGCGCGGAAGGCATCGAAGGCTTCGATGATTTTCTCCTCCTGCGCCGGGGAGCGGCGAACGGCCGCAAGACCGGCGGCATCACCTTCCACGGCGGTGCGCAGTTCGAGCATTTCGATAAGGGACGAGACGCGGGCAAGATCGACATTATGGAACGGCCGTCGCTCGACAGGCGCTGGCTCCAGCACGAAGACACCCGCGCCCTGACGCGGCTCGACCAGCCCGTCGGACCTCAGTGAGGCGATGGCCTCGCGCACCACGGTGCGGCTTACGCCGAATTCCTGCGTCATCTGCGCTTCGGAAGGCAGGCGCTCGCCTGTCTTATAACGGCCCTTGGCGATCTGGCTGCGGAGCTCCTCGGAAACCTTCACCACAAGCGTCTTGGCTTGCGGAGCTGCCGGTTCGGAGGTTATCGCTTTTGTCATTGTCATCGCCGTTCTAAAAAAGGGTGCAGGTTAGCGTCCGGTATTCCTCGATACGTCATTCGCGGTCCGGCTTGCAATCCCGCTGCACGCGCAGGAAAGACCGGTTATCATGCCTGTCGGTCCCGAATGGCATTTCACGTCGCCTTGAAGATCGGATTGTCGATGAAAACGCCGCCCTGAAAACGCGCCACCGCATCTTTAGGGTCTGGTTGCGGTGTTGTCTCGGCAACGTGCTGCCGGAAAGTCTCGGCGTTGTCCTTCGGTTTCCAGCCAAGCCAGCCGAGGTGGGAATTGTCCCACCAGCCCGCGTCATTGGCCGATGCGCCCCAGATGACCGGGCAGCCGAGCACCGGCGCGCGGAAAACCGCCTCGATCAGCGATACGAAATCATCCTGCGAAAACCAGGTCGACAACATACGGTGATTTTGCGGTTCCGGCGTGCAGGAGCCGATGCGGACCAGCGCCGTTTCCTGGCCGAATTTTTCGAAATACATGCGGGCGAGGCTTTCGCCGAAACATTTGGACACGCCGTAAAGACCGTCCGGCCGGAAGGGAACGTAGGGGCCAAGCCGCTCTGTCTGGGAATAATAACCGATCGTGTGATTGGAGCTGGCGAAGACGATTCGAGGCTGCCCATGGGCGCGGGCCGCCTCATAGAGGTTATAAAGCCCGATGATATTACCGTGAAGGATCTGCTCGAAAGGCCGCTCCACCGATATGCCGCCAAGATGGACGATGCCGTCACAATCGGCGACCATCGTATCAACGGCGCTGGCGTCGGCCAGATCGCATTGCACGCATTCCTCATTCGGCCCGGCAGGATCGAGCGGCGAAAGATCGGCAAGACGCAATATCTCGGCCATGGGTGCGAGGCGCTTGCGCATGACGCGGCCGAGCTGGCCAGCCGCACCGGTAACAAGAAGCCGTTTCATTGCAATTCTCCCTAAACGAATGGACTGCGGATCATCGAGGCTGCGGGAAACCCCATTCAACGTCTCCGGCGTGGTCGAGATATCCAGGTTCCTCTTGACCTTGTCATACAGATCGTACAAAAAGCGGATAACATATATTATGTCCTATACGCAACAATCATGAAGGATGAGTTTGATGCTGACCGTCGAAACAAGGCAGGCCGTCAACCCGGAATATGCAAAAACGCTCGATACCGATGGGCTTCGCAAGCATTTCCTCGCCAACGACATGTTCCGTTCCGGCGAAATCAGGCTGATCTATACCCATTACGACCGTTTCGTCATGGGCGGCGCGGTGCCTGATGGTGCCCCGCTGATGCTGGACAAGGTCGAGGAAACCAAGACGCCGTCGTTCCTTGACAGGCGCGAGATGGGCATCGTCAATATCGGCGACACCGGCACCGTCAACGCTGGTGGCGAAACGTATACGCTCAATCGTGGCGACGTTCTGTATCTCGGTGCGGGAAGCGGTGCGGTGACCTTCGATGGCGCGGGCCGGTTCTACATCACTTCATGCCCGGCGCATCGCAGCCTGCCGGCAAAGCTCGTCAGCCTTGCCGACAGCAAGGAGGTCAAGCTTGGTGCGACCGAGACCTCCAACAAGCGCACAATCAACCAGTTCATCCACCCACTCGTCATGGAAAGCTGCCAGCTGGTGCTCGGCTATACGACGCTGGAGGACGGCTCCGTCTGGAACACCATTCCGTCGCATATTCATGATCGCCGCATGGAGGCCTATCTCTATTTCGGCATGGATGAAAAGTCGCGCGTTCTGCACCTGATGGGTGAGCCGCAGGAAACGCGGCATCTCTTCATTTCCAACGAAGAGGGTGCCATTTCTCCGCCCTGGTCGATCCATTCCGGCGCTGGCATCGGCTCTTACACGTTCATCTGGGCCATGGCTGGGGACAATGTCGATTATACCGACATGGACTTCATTCAGCCGGGGGATCTGAAATGAAAAATCCCTTTTCGCTTCAAGGGCGTAAGGCGCTGGTGACGGGTGCCAATACGGGGCTTGGTCAAGCAATCGCCGTCGGCCTCGCCGCGGCCGGCGCGGAAGTTGTCTGCGCCGCCCGCCGCGCGCCGGACGAGACGCTGGACATGATCGCGAAGAATGGCGGCAAGGCCGCCGCATTGTCGATTGATTTTGCCGATCCACTCGCCGCCAGGGACAGCTTTGCCGACGCCGGTTTCGATATTCTCGTCAACAATGCCGGCATCATTCGCCGCGCCGATTCCGTGGAGTTTTCAGAGCTCGACTGGGATGAGGTGATGGACGTCAATCTCAAGGCGCTGTTTTTCACCACGCAGGCCTTCGCCAAGGAATTGCTGGCGAAAGGTCGTCCGGGCAAGGTAGTCAATATCGCCTCGCTACTGTCGTTTCAGGGCGGCATCCGCGTGCCGTCTTATACGGCGGCGAAGCATGGCGTTGCCGGTCTGACCAAGCTTCTGGCAAATGAGTGGGCCGCGAAGGGCATCAACGTCAATGCCATTGCGCCCGGTTACATCGAAACCAACAATACCGAGGCGTTGCGGGCGGATGCTGCCCGCAACAAGGCCATTCTGGAGCGCATCCCGGCAGGCCGCTGGGGGCATTCTGAAGACATCGCCGGGGCGGCGGTTTTCCTCGCCTCGCCGGCGGCCGACTACGTGCATGGCGCCATCCTCAATGTCGATGGTGGCTGGCTGGCGCGCTAATGTGCGCCGGTTTTCAAAATTCATCATATAACTTGTATGATGACTTGTTGACAAATATGCGGCAAGCGGTTTAGGTGGCTTCCAGTCAGTGAACTTGCAGAGGAATACGGATTATGAACCCTGAACAAATCAAGGCGGCGCTTGGCTCCGGCCTGCTCTCCTTCCCGGTAACGCATTTTGATTCCGAGGGTCGTTTTGCGGCCGATAGCTACAGGGCGCATGTCGAATGGCTTGCCGGTTACAAGGCGCCGGTGCTGTTTGCCGCCGGCGGTACGGGCGAGTTCTTCTCGCTGAAGCCGGATGAAATCCCTGCTATCGTTTCGGCTGCCAAGGAAGTGGCCGGTGAAACGGCAATCGTTTCCGGCTGCGGCTACGGCACCGAGGTTGCGGTTGATATCGCACGCTCGGTGGAAAAAGTCGGTGCTGATGGCATCCTGCTTCTGCCGCATTACCTCATTGATGCGCCGCAGGAAGGCCTTTACACGCACATCAAGAAAATATGCCAGTCGGTCGGCATCGGCGTCATGGTTTATAACCGCGACAATTCGGTGCTTCAGGCGGATACGCTGGCGCGTCTCTGCGATGAGTGCCCGAACCTCGTCGGCTTCAAGGACGGCACCGGTGATATCGGTCTCGTTCGCCAGATCACCGCCAAGATGGGTGATCGCCTGACGTATCTCGGCGGCATGCCGACGGCGGAACTGTTTGCCGAAGCCTATCTCGGCGCCGGTTTCACCACCTATTCCTCGGCCGTCTTCAACTTCGTGCCGGGCCTTGCCAACGAGTTCTATGCGGCGCTGCGAGCCGGCGAGCGCGCCACCTGCGAACGCATCCTGACGGAATTCTTCTATCCGTTCATGGCGATCCGCAATCGCGCCAAGGGTTACGCTGTCTCCGCCATCAAGGCTGGCGTTCGCCTGCAGGGCTTTGATGCGGGTCCGGTGCGCGCGCCGCTGAAGGATCTGACGAATGAGGAAATCGGCATGCTCGATGCCCTGATCGGCACGCACAAGCGCAAGGTGTGATCAAGGTATAGCGGGAGGGGAACGATGAAGATCACAGCGGTGCGCACGCATCTGCTCGAACATCGGCTGGCCACGCCGTTTGAAAGCGCATCAATGCGCTTTGACCGGCGTGCCCATGTTCTGGTCGAAATCGAATGCGATGACGGGACCGTCGGCTGGGGCGAATGCCTCGGTCCGGCGCGACCGAACGCCGCCGTGGTTCAGGCCTATTCCGGTTGGCTTATTGGCCAGGATCCCCGCCAGACCGAAAAAATCTGGGCTGTGCTTTACAATGCCCTGCGCGACCAGGGCCAGCGCGGCCTCAGCATTACAGCCCTGTCCGGCATCGATATCGCGCTGTGGGATATCAAGGGAAAGCATTACGGCACCTCCATCTCCATGCTGCTCGGCGGGCGCTGGCGCGAAAGCGTGCGCGCCTACGCCACCGGCAGCTTCAAGCGTGATGGGGTCGACCGCATCTCCGACAATGCCAATGAGATGGCGGAGCGCCGTGCAGAGGGTTTTCACGCCTGCAAGATCAAGATCGGTTTCGGCATCGAGGAGGATCTTGCGGTCATTGCCGCCGTGCGCGAAGCGATCGGGCCGGATATGCGGCTGATGATCGACGCCAATCACGGCTATACCGTTACCGAAGCCATCGCGCTCGGCAATCGTGCGGCTGAATACGGCATCGACTGGTTCGAGGAGCCGGTGGTTCCGGAGCAGCTCGATGCCTATGCCCGCGTGCGGGCGGGCCAACCAATCCCGGTTGCGGGAGGCGAGACCTGGCACGGGCGTTACGGCATGTGGCAGGCGCTTTCCGCCGGTGCCGTGGATATTCTCCAACCAGACCTCTGCGGCTGCGGCGGCTTTTCCGAAACGCAGAAGATTGCCACGCTTGCCACGCTGCACGGCGTGCGTATTGTGCCGCATGTGTGGGGCACGGGCGTGCAGATCGCCGCTGCCCTGCAGTTCATGGCCGCGATGGTGCCCGATCCGGTGCGGGTAAACGCCATCGAGCCGATCATGGAATTCGATCGGACGCATAATCCGTTCCGTCAGGCCGTGCTGCAACAGCCGATAGAGGCGGTGAACGGTGTCGTCGCCATTCCCGATGGTCCCGGTCTCGGCATCGAGATCAACCGCGACGCACTCGTTGAATTCAGGATGCCACAGCCATGAGCGAACTTGTCAGAAAACTAAGCGGGACACCGCCGCAGCCAGCATTCCCAAAAGGGGCGGTCGATACTCAGATGCATATGTATCTGCCCGGATATCCAGCCTTGCCGGGTGGGCCGGGCCTGCCGCCGGGTGCGCTGCCGGGGCCTGAGGATTATCGCCAGCTCATGCAATGGCTCGGCATCGACCGCGTCATCATCACCCAGGGCAACGCCCAACAGCGAGATAACGGCAACACGCTGGCCTGCGTGGCAGAAATGGGCGAGGCAGCCCGCGCGGTGGTGATTATCGATGAGAACACGACTGAAAAGGACATGGAAAGACTTGCCGCTGCCGGTGCCGTGGGCGCCCGTATCATGGATTTGCCTGGCGGCGCGGTGAACCTATCGGAACTGGAAGCGGTGGATCAGCGTGCCCATGCGGCCGACTGGATGGTGGCGGTTCAGTTCGACGGCAATGGGCTTCTCGATCATTTGCCGCGCCTTGAAAAAATCCGTTCGCGCTGGGTCTTCGACCACCATGGTAAATTCTTCAGGGGTATCGACACGGATGGCCCGGAGATGGCGGCACTTTTGAAGCTCATCGATCGCGGCAATCTCTGGTTCAAGTTTGCCGGTGTTTATGAAAGTTCGCGCGACGCCTGGCCCTATGAAGATGTTGCGGCCTTTTCGCGCCGTATCGCTGCCCATGCGCCGGAGCGGATCGTCTGGGGGACGAACTGGCCGCACAATTCGGTCCGTGAGACGGCTGCCTATCCGGATGATGCCCGCCTTGCGGAGCTCACACTCGGCTGGCTGCCGGACGATGCGGCCCGTCATCGAGCGCTGGTGGAAAATCCAGAAGCCCTGTTCAAGCTGCCGCCACTCAAGGCGGTGTAGTTTCAATTCGGGATGGTTGGGGAAAGGGAGGTCCCCATCATCCTTTGCAGATGAAAGGTCTTTGCATGCCGGCCCGGATGGGCGTGAAAAATTCGGTCCGTTAGCCTTGGAGGGGTGGGGCCGTTGTTACAACGGAGGAGGAAGAAATGAAAAAGATTGCAAGTATGATGTGCATCGCGATGGGGATCGCGCTGTCAGGCGTTTCCGCCAAGGCGCAGGAAATCACCCTGCGCTCGGCCGATATTCATCCCGACGGTTATCCGACGGTTGAAGCCGTGAAATATATGGGCGAACTTCTGTCGGAACGCTCCAATGGCCGCATCAAGGTGCAGGTCATGAACAATTCGGTTCTCGGCGGTGAGAAGGATACCATCGAGCAGACCCGCTTCGGCGTCATCGACATGAACCGCGTCAACGCTGCGCCTTTCAACAATCTCGTCAAGGAAACCACCGTTCTCGGCCTGCCTTTCCTGTTCCGTTCGACGGAACACATGCACAATACCGTAGACGGCCCGATCGGCGATGAGGTTCTGGCAGCTTTCGAACCGCACGGCCTGATCGGTCTTGCCTTTTACGATTCCGGTGCGCGTTCCTTCTACACAACCAAAAAGCCCATCGAAAAACTGGCGGACCTGAAGGGCCTCAAAATCCGCGTGCAGCAATCGGATCTGTGGATATCGATGATGCAGGCGTTTGGCGCCAACCCTACGCCGATGCCGATGGGCGAGGTTTACTCCTCGCTTGAAACAGGCGTTGTCGACGGTGCGGAAAACAACTGGCCGTCCTACGAATCCGCCCGTCACTATGAAGTGGCGAAGAACTATTCGCTGACGGAACATTCCCTCAATCCGGAAATCCTCGTCATCTCCAAGATTTCCTACGACAAGCTGTCGCCGGAAGATCAGAAGCTGCTGCGTCAGGCAGCCAAGGATTCCGTTGGCAAGATGCGTGAATTGTGGAGTGCGCGCGAAAAGGCCTCGGAAGAAAAAGTACGCGCCGGTGGCGCCAACGTCATCAAGGTCAACAAGGAAGAGTTCGCCGCCGCGATGGGGCCGGTCTACGACAAGTTCGTCACCGATCCGAAAATGAAAGACCTTCTTGAGCGGGTAAAAGCCGTCAAGTGACATAGGGAAAACCGGCTCTGGCAACAGGGCCGGTTTTCTTTTGTCGTCATTGGTCTGAGGTTGGAGGAGGAAGGCAAATGCGAAACTTCATGCGGGCGATCCGCCCATTTCTCGGCGCGCTCAGCCGTGCGTCACTTTACATCGCCGGCGTCGGCATGGTCGCCATGACCCTTATCGTCGGCTGGCAGGTGTTTGCCCGTTATATCCTGAATGATTCACCAAGTTGGTCCGAGCCGCTGTCGCTTCACCTTATGTCATGGTTCATCATGCTGGGGGCGGCGGTGGGCGTGCGTGAAAGCGTGCATCTGGGGCTGGATATTCTGCGCTATATGATGCCGCCGCGCATACAGGCGGCGATGGACCTGACCAGTCTGGCACTGATCTTCTTTTTCGGGGTTGGCATGTGCTGGTACGGAACCGTCCTCTCTGCCGGAACATGGACGGCGACGATCCCTGTTCTTGGATGGCCGGGCGGCATGGATTTCTTCCCGCTGATCGGTGGCGGTTTTCTGATCGCGCTGTTTGCAGCCGAACGCTTTATCGATCTCGTCATCGGCGAGGAAATCGCGGCGGATGTGTTTGTGCAGGAGGCCGCGTAAATGGCTTACACAATCCTCTTCGGTGTATTCACCCTTCTGATGCTGATCGGTACGCCGATTGCGTTCTGCCTCGGCATTGCCTCCTTCGCCACCGTTCTTTATCTCGGCCTGCCGCCCATCGTGGTCTTCCAGCAGATGAACTCCGGCATGAACGTGTTTGCGATGATGGCGATCCCGTTCTTCATCTTCGCGGGTGACCTCATGGTCCGCGGCGGTATAGCCCATCGTCTGATCCGTTTTGCGGCCGGTCTTGTCGGTCATCTGCGCGGCGGTCTGGGGCAGGTCAACATCGTCGCTTCGACATTGTTCGGCGGCATTTCCGGCTCGGCTGTCGCCGACGCCTCGGCCGTTGGTGGCCTGATGATCCCGCAAATGGCCAAGCGCGGTTATGACCGGGATTACGCCGTCAACGTCACTGTCAATGCCGCCATCATCGCGCTGATGATCCCGCCTTCGCACAATATGATCCTTTATTCGATCGCGGCGGGTGGCAATGTTTCGGTGGCCGATCTCTTCACCGCCGGCATCATTCCAGGCCTGCTGCTTGCTGCGGCCCTGATGGTCACCGCCTATATCGTCGCGCGGCGCAAGGGTTACCCGTCCGAGCCGTTTCCCGGCTTTTCGAAGCTGATGTATTATCTTCTGGCGTCTTTTCCCGGCATTCTGTTGATCGGCATCATCTTCGGCGGCGTTCGTTCGGGTATCTTCACCGCGACGGAGAGTTCCTGCATTGCCGTTCTCTACGCTTTCCTTGTTGCCATGCTTGTCTATCGTGAGCTGGACTGGAGCGGTTTCGTGGAGGCGGTGATGGGGGCGGTTCGCACAACAGCGATGGTTCTGCTCGTCATCGGCACGGCTGCGTCGTTCGGCTGGTTGATGGCGTTTCTGCAGGTACAGACACTGATGATCGCGACAATCAGCGCGATTTCGGACAATCCGATTATCGTGCTTCTGGTCATCAACGTCATTCTGCTCTTGCTCGGCACTTTCATGGATATGGCACCGATGGTCATCATTTCTACGCCGGTGCTTCTACCTGTCGTGAAGGCCTTCGGCATCGATCCCGTGCATTTCGGTGTCGTGATGATCCTGAACGCCGGTATCGGTCTCAATACGCCGCCGGTCGGAACGGTGCTCTTCGTGGGATGTGCGGTTGGCGGCATAACGATACGGGAAGCGATGCGAACGATCTGGCCGTTCTTCGGCGCCAGCATAGCCGTGCTACTCGCCGTCACCTATATTCCGTCGCTTTCACTCTGGTTGCCGTCACTTTTCCGGTAGTTCCAAAGCTTTATCGCAAGAAGGCCCCGCTATGCCGGGGCCTTTTCCATTTCGGTGGCAAGCAGCCTCTGCTGTTCGTGCTCGTCAAACGCCATCAGATTGCCGTGCCTGCTGCGGCGTATCCTGTTCATGTGGTCGCGGGGACTCAACCCCAATGTGCGCTTGAACATCCGCGAAAAATAATAGGGATCTCCATAACCCACTTCTGCCGCCGCAGCCGCAACTGAAAGCCCGGCTTCAAGAAAATGCATGGCACGTTCCATGCGTTTGAATTCCTGATACTTCCTCGGCGTGCGCCCCACCCGTTTCTGGAACTCACGCAGGAAATAGTCGCGATTATAGGGGGCTGCGTCGGTCGCCCTTGCGGCGATTTCAGGGTCGAGCGGATTGGCGGAAATCATCGTGATCGCTTTCATGACAGCCAGATCCAGGGCTTCGGCACCTTCCGGCTGGAAACTCGGACGGTCGACCCATCCGAGAAATGCATCATCGATAAATGCGATCAGCAACACCATGAACAGGTGATGCTGGCCAAGCGTGACAGAGGAGGGTGGAGCGCTCTGCCGATAGTGGCGCACCAGCGGCTCCAGCAGCGGCCAGCGGCTCAGCGAAAGTTTCGGCTTGAGGTCCATCTGCGCGACAAGGTTGTGGCGACCGTAAATATCCAGTGTGAAATGCTGTGCCACTCCCCGATAGGTGACGGCCTGTTCATTCCAGCCGATAAAATGCTGCCCCCTGAAAATCAGCATGGCGTCGCCCGGCTCCAGCACCCGTGCTTCACCGTCCACGAGATAATGCCCGCGACCCTCCAGGCAGATAATGAGATCGTCCACCTGATTGGATTTGTCGATCTGCCAGGTGCGGGAGTGCTCCATCTTGATCGTGGCGCGAGTGAGATTAAGCGTGAGCGCCGCAGGCGGAACGGACGAGAGAATGCCACCTTCGATTTCGTCCATCTTTTTCCTCGTCTTTGTTAATTCACCTTGGCTCGGAAATTTGGTTTTGTCACCTCACAAACTGCTAATGCGCGCCGTATCAATGAGGGAGGAGATCGGCTGCGGCGAGAAATCGCGCCATCATGCGCCCGCCGTCAGCCGTTCCGGGAGAATCGCTTGCACGAAATTGTATTCTGTTATCCGCGCCTTTCCGGGGTGGGGGAGGAGCGTCATGAAATCTAATCGCTTCCTCGGGTTGGGATATCTGACGCCCTACATCATCGGACTTCTGGTTTTCACGGCGATCCCGTTTCTGGGTTCCCTGTATCTCAGCTTCACCCGCTACGACCTGATGAGTGACCCCACATGGGCGGGGCTGGCCAATTACGAGCGGCTCTTCACCCGTGATCGCACGTTCATGAAATCCCTGAACGTCACCCTGTTTTATGTGTTTCTGACGGTGCCGTTGAAGCTTGCCTTCGCGCTGTTCATCGCGGCAATACTCAATTACAAGCTGCAATTCATCAATTTCTTCCGCACCGCCTTTTACGTTCCGTCCATCCTCGGCGGTTCGATCGCGATTGCGGTGCTGTGGCGCTACATCTTCGCCAGCGAAGGGCTGGCCAACATGGCGCTGGCGGCAATCGGCCTGTCGCCGGTGGACTGGTTTGGCGATCCCGCCAATGCGCTTTTTACAATTACGCTGCTGCGCTGCTGGCAGTTCGGTTCGGCCATGGTGATCTTTCTCGCCGCGCTGCAATCCATCGACAAGTCGCTTTATGAGGCAGCGGCAATCGACGGTGCAGGCAAGGTAAAGACGTTCTTTTTCATCACCCTGCCGCTTCTGACGCCGGTCATCTTTTTCAACCTGATCATGCAGATGGTGCAGGCATTCCAGGAGTTTAACGGGCCTTACATCATCACCCAGGGCGGGCCGTTGAAGTCTACCTATCTGCTGCCTCTCTATATTTACGATGAGGCTTTCAAGAAGTTCAACATGGGCTATGCCTCCGCCATCGCCTGGGTTCTTTTCACCATCATCACCGTGCTGACCCTCGTGGCCTTCTGGTCCTCAAAAAAGTGGGTCTATTACGCCGGCGACAAGCGGAATTGATGCCATGACCGATATCGCAACCTTAAACGACATGCAGGCCGCCCGCCGGGCAAGGCTCCGGCTGTTATCGACCTCTGTCCGGTACACGCTGCTGTTCGCGGTCGGCTTCATCATGCTCTATCCGCTGATCTGGCTGGTCGGCGCAAGCTTCAAGAGCAATTCCGAGATCTTTTCCGGTGCAGGTTTCATTCCTGAGACGCCAACGCTGGACGGTTACATCCGCGGCTGGGAGACCTCCACGCCCTACACGTTCGGCCGGTTTTTCTGGAATTCGTTCCTGATCATCCTGCCGAAGGTCATCGGAACGGCGATTTCCTGCACCATGGCGGCCTATGCCTTTGCGCGCTTCGATTTTCCGCTGAAGAAAATCCTGTTTGGCTCTGTCATCGCCATCCTGCTTTTGCCCAATGTCGTAACCCGCATTCCGCAATATATCCTGTTCCGTGACCTCGGCTGGCTGGATAGTTTCCTGCCGCTATGGGTTCCCTCGGCACTAGCCGGTGATGCCTTCTTCGTCTTCATGCTTGTGCAGTTCCTGCGCTCGCTGCCCTCGGATATGGAGGAAGCCGCCCGTGTGGATGGCGCCAACAGTCTGCAGACGCTGGTCTACATCGTGGTGCCGATGCTGGCGCCGGCGCTGATCTCGGTCTGCCTTTTCCAGTTCATGTGGACGATGAACGACTTTCTGGGACCGCTGATCTACCTGTCCTCGGTCGATAAATATCCGGT
The DNA here is from genome assembly GCF_059429395.1 of Agrobacterium sp. K11. Classification (NCBI taxonomy): domain Bacteria; kingdom Pseudomonadati; phylum Pseudomonadota; class Alphaproteobacteria; order Hyphomicrobiales; family Rhizobiaceae; genus Agrobacterium; species Agrobacterium sp. K11. The sequence continues at coordinate 497,120 of NZ_JCAHRB010000002.1, forward strand.
GAGCCTGGCGCTCAAACTCTCCATCGACACCACCGAAGCCTTCGAATGGAACCGCATCCTGGCGATGTCGGTGCTGACGATCGCGCCTGCGCTCGTCGTGTTTTTCGCGGCGCAACGGTATTTCATTGAAGGGATCTCGTCTGGCGGGGTCAAGGGCTGAAAATGGCAAGCGTTCAACTTAAAAATCTCGAAAAAGTCTATGGCGGCAGCTTCAAGGCCGTGCACGGCATCAATCTCGAAATCGAGGACGGCGAGTTCATGGTCTTCGTCGGCCCGTCCGGCTGCGCCAAATCCACCACGCTGCGCATGGTGGCGGGGCTGGAGGAAATCACCGGCGGTGAAATCCTCATCGGAGATCAGCGCGTCAACGACCTGCCGCCCGGCAAGCGCTCCATTGCCATGGTGTTCCAGAACTATGCGCTCTATCCGCATATGAAGGTGCGCGGCAATCTTGCTTTCGGCCTCAAGATTGCCGGTGTTGCCAAGCCCGAGATCGAGAAGGCAATCGACAATGTCGCGCGCATTCTCGAAATCGAGCCCTTGCTGGATCGCCTGCCGAAACAGCTTTCCGGCGGGCAGGCGCAACGTGTTGCTCTGGGCCGTGCCCTCATCAAGAAGCCGGGCGTGTTCCTGTTCGATGAGCCCCTTTCGAATCTCGATGCGAAGCTGCGCGCTTCCATGCGTGTGCGCATTACCGATCTGCATCGCCAGCTGAAGGCGGAGGGCCTGTCTTCGACCGTCGTCTACGTGACGCACGATCAGACGGAAGCCATGACCATGGGCGACCGTATCTGCGTCATGCAGGCCGGGCGCATCATGCAGGTCGCCACGCCGAAGGAACTCTACAACCGGCCCGCCAATCTGTTCGTCGCCGGTTTCATTGGCATGCCGGAAATGAACCTTGTGGATGTGGCGATCGACGGGGCGGAGTTCGTCATCGGTGGGCAACGTCTTCCGATAGGCGACCATCTGGAAAAGCGGCTTTCAGCCAGACCGGCGGACGCCGTCATCGGCATCCGTCCGCAGCATCTTTCGCTTGCCGGTGAGGCCGATGGGCCGGCGCTGCAGGCGAAACTGACCAACGCCGAATTCATGGGGCACGAGGTCTATCTGCATGCCGATCTGGGCGGACAGAAGCTCGTGAGCGTGGTGGGAGCAGCCGAATTCGAGGCGCTTGGGCGCGACGGCATTCTGCGACTGAAGCCGGACCCCGAGAAGCTGCATATTTTCGACAAGGCCGATGGCCGCAATGTCTCGCTGTGAGGAGGGGACGAGCGTGCCTGATTTTTCGAGGAGGAGAAGAACAATGAAGATGACGAGAACAATGGCGATGCTGGCCGGTGCTGCCTATCTGGCCACGGTGGCTGCGCCTGCGGCGGGTGCCGCGGAACTGCGTATGTCGTGGTGGGGCGGCGAAAGCCGTCATGTCGCCACTCAGAAGGCGATTGCCGCCTGCGGTGAAAAATACAGCCACACGGTCAAAGGTGAGTTTACCGGCTTCGATGGATATCTGGAAAAACTGACCACGCAAATGGCAGGCAAGACGGAGGCTGATATCGTTCAGGTGAACTGGCCATGGCTGCCGCTGTTTTCCAAGAATGGTGAAGGTTTTGCTGATCTGCGTCAGCTGAAACCTCTCGATCTTTCGCAATGGGCCGAGACGGATCTGGAAGCGGGTTCTATGAACGGGGTGCTTCAGGGCCTTTCAGTCTCCACCACCGGCCGCGTGTTTTTTTTCAACGCCACCACCTTCGAGAAGGCTGGTGTTGAAATCCCCAAGACATGGGATGAATTCTTCGCGGCAACAAAAACCATCAAGGAAAAGCTCGGCAAGGATCATTACACCTTCAATGCCGTAAAGGAGACTGCCCAGCTTCTCGTGACACTCGCCGTGGTGCAGAAAACCGGCAAGGATCTGGTCGACCCCAAGACCAACCGTGTCGCCTGGACGCCGCAGGAACTGGCGGAAGGTATCTCGTTCGTCGGCAAGCTGGTAGAAACCGGCTCCATTCGCTCCCAGAAAGAGGAAGCGGCCGATGGCAACGTCAATCTTTATGAAAAGCCGTCCTGGTCCGAAGGCCGTATCGCTGGTTCCTATGAATGGGATTCCACCTATTCGAAATATGCCGATCCCCTGAAGGATGGGCAGGTGCTGAAACCCGTGCCGATGCTGAAGCTCGCCGATGCCGTAACGGAAGGCGTTTATCGCAAACCTTCCATGGTCTTTTCTATCTCGAAAAACTCGAAGAACCCTGAAGCGGCAGCGCAAATCCTGAACTGCCTGCTGAACGAGCCTGAGGGCATCGATGCGCTTGGCACGTCTCGCGGCCTGCCTGCTTCCAAGGCTGCGGCGCAGCGTCTGGGCGACAAGGGTGAGCCGGAAGTGCGCGCCGCCAACGCCATCGTCATGGCGGCATCTGGACCGGTAGTTTCGCCCTTCAACGAACATCCGGAAATCCGCTCCGGCTTCATCGATACGCTCGAGGAATATGCCTATGGCCAGCTGACGGCGGAAGAGGCGGCTGAGCAGATCATCGATACCACCAATGACGTTCTGGCCAAATTCGATTGACGACAATGGCCCGCCGCCCCTGCGGCGGCGGGCTCTTTATCCGGTTGCCGGGTGACATGGGCATTCCCGCCGATTGTTTTGGCGGGGCATGCACGAACAACGAGAAACGAGCATGAACGAACCCTCTATCATCGCGCTTTCGGCGCGAACGGCGGCGCTTTGCCTCGCCGTACCCGGTGCGCGATATCGGCTGCCGCAGACGGCATGGCGGCTGACTTCGCAAGATGGTGATTTACGAGCCGGAAAAACCGCCACCGTGGTGACGCTGCTGCATGATCTGCGTCCGGATACACGGTATGTGTTCGAAGCGGATGGGTTCGCAAGCCTGGAGTTCAGGACAGCGCCCTGCGCGGGGCTTGTCGAGGCGACGGCATTTTCGCTGACGCCGGATATTGCGCTTGACGACGAAGCCGGCGCACGCGCCAACGCCCGCGCTCTGGAAGAGGCAGTTGCCGCCGTGCCTGCGGGCGGCACGTTGCGATTTGCTGCCGGCCTCTGGACAGCGTTTCCCGTGCGGTTGAAAAGCGACATGACGTTTCATCTTGCGGAAGGGGCCGTGCTGCGCGCACCCTCCACCCGCAATGGCTGGCCGATCCTGCCTGCCCGCGATGAGACGGGCCGCATGCTCGGCAGTTGGGAAGGGCTACCGGATGCCTGTTTCGCTGCGCCGGTCCATGCCATCGGCGCAGATAATCTCGTGATCGAAGGCACAGGCGTTCTCGATGGTTCCGGCGACAGAGGCGACTGGTGGAGCTGGCCGAAAGAAACCCGTGACGGCGCGCGCCGACCGCGCGGCCTGCATCTCGTCTCCTGCCGCAATGTCGGGCTTTTCGGTTTCACCATTCGCAATGCACCGTCTTGGACGGTCCATCCACAGGGGTGCGAGACCCTGAAAGCGGCGGGTCTCACAATCAGCGCTCCGCATAACAGCCCCAATACCGATGGTTTCAACCCGGAAAGCTGCCGCAACGTGACAATATCAGGCGTGCGCTTTTCAGTGGGCGACGATTGCATTGCTGTGAAGGCAGGCAAACGCGGGCCGAACGGCGAGGACGACCATCTGGCGGAAACACGCGGCGTCAGCGTGCGCCATTGCCTGATGGAGCGCGGCCATGGCGGGCTGGTGATCGGCTCGGAAATGTCGGGTGGCGTGCATGACGTAACGGTAGAGGACTGCGACATGGTTGGCACGGATCGCGGCCTGCGTCTCAAGACGCGGCGGGGCCGTGGCGGTTCAGTCAGCAATATCACCATGCGCCGCGTGTTGCTGGATGGCGTGCATACCGCGCTTTCCGCCAATGCCCATTACCATTGCGATGCCGATGGGCATGACGGCTGGGTGCAGTCGCGAGACCCTGCACCTGTCGACGACGGGACCCCGTTTATCGACGGAATTACTGTCGAAGATGTGGAAATCCGCCATCTGGCACATGCCGCCGGCGTATTTCTCGGTTTAGCGGAGGCCCCAATCCGCAATATCGCCATTCGCAATCTCACCATCGTCTCGCATGATCCTGCAGCCGTGGCCACACCGCCGATCATGGCCGATTGGGTGCGCCCCATGCTGCATGAGGGGATCGTTTTCGAACAGGCTGAAATCATTTGCGACGATCCTGCGCTGCTGAGCGCCTCTGGCATTTCCCATTCACAGATTTCAATCGAGAAAACACATGAAAGCCACTGATTATTTTGATCAATTCTCCAGCCGCTATAGGCACTACAAGGGCGGGAGCTGGTGTTATGAGGATGGCTGTGTCTATCGAGGTTTGCAGCACCTGTTCGAAGCGACCGGCGACCGGCGCTGGAACGAACATCTGCATCGTCTGGCTGACACCCAGATAGCGGCAGACGGAGTGCTCGCCGGTTACGATCCGCAGGAATACAATATCGATCACATCCTTGCCGGTCGCATTCTGTTTCCTCTGGCAGCGGAAACGGGCGATCCGCGTTATCTCGCTGCGGCGGAACATCTTGCGGGCCAACTCCGCAGCCATCCGCGTACGGGCTCCGGTAATTACTGGCACAAGAAGCGTTATCCGCATCAGGTCTGGCTGGATGGCCTTTATATGGGACTTCCTTTCCAGATCGAATATGCGCAGGCGACTGGTGACGCCGAACTGATCGACGATGCGCTACAGCAATTCTCGACCGCACTCACGCTGACGGCGGATGCCGGTGGGCTCTATGTCCATGGTTATGACGAAAGCCGCAACCAGCGCTGGGCCGATCCCGTGAGCGGCCAATCCCCGGCCGTATGGGCCCGCGCCGTCGGCTGGCTCGCCATGGCGCTGGTCGATGCGTTGGTGATGTTGCCGGCTGATGGCGCAACGATCGGACTTCGGGAACGCGCGGGCCTGCTTCTGGCCGGTATTGTTGCCCGGCAGACTAAAACCGGTCTCTGGATGCAGGTGCTGGACAAACCGGATCTTGCCGGAAACTACGAGGAAACCTCCGCTTCGGCGATGTTCGCCTATGCCTTACTGCGGGCTGCGCGGCTGGGGCTTTTGCAGGGCGAGGAGGCAAATGCGGCTCTTTCGGCGGGCCGGTCCGCGCTTGAGGCCCTGCTTGAGAGACAGCTCAAGGTGGACGAAAAGGGTATCGTCCGTCTCACCGGCATCGTGCATGTCGCGGGCCTCGGCGGCTTCGAGGGCAATTATCGCGATGGGTCTCCGGATTACTATCTGACCGAGCCGGTTGTATCCGATGACGCCAAAGGCGTCGGGCCGCTGATGATGGCCTATGCCGAAAGCCTGCTTTTGGCATGACGGCGCGGTCATCTTAACGGGCATAGGGTATTTTGTGGCATGAGATCATGCCACTTTTGCCAAGATCACCGTCTGGATCAGGCCCTGTTTCTTGTGGTTCGCGATGGTGATCGTGCCACCGAAGCGCTCGATGATTTCCCTGGCGATGGCAAGACCCAACCCCACACCAGGGATCGACTTTCGCCGCCCGAGATCGACCCGAAAGAAGGGCTCGAAAACCCGGCCGATCAGTTCCTGCGGAATGCCAGGGCCTTCATCACGGATTGTAACGACGACATGGCTCTCGTCCTCGGTTAGATCGATCCGTGCCGTTTTGCCATGGGTGACGGCATTGAGGATGAGGTTGCGCAAGGCTCTTTTAAGCGCAAGTGGAGCGGCCTTGATGATCATGGCGGCTTCCGGTTTCATAAAGTCGAGGGCATCAGCGTAACCGAGATCAGAAAGTTCGCTGACGATTTCGCCTAGAAGCCTGCCGATATCGATCATCTTGACGGTATCCTGGCTCACTTCCTCGCGCACAAGCAGAATGGCGCTATCCGCGATGGCGTTCAGTTCCTCGAGATCCGCCAGCCATTTGCCCCGCTCTTCGTCGTTTTCGATGAATTCTGCACGCAGGCGCATGCGGGTCATTGGGGTTCTCAAGTCATGGCCAGCGGCTGCAACGAGGCGCATTCGGCTTTCCATTGCCGCCTTCAGGCGGCGGGCGAGTTCGTTCAAGGCCCGCGCCGTGGCGCGGATTTCACCCGGACCTGTTTCCGACAAATGGGGTAGCGAACCATCGGGTCCGATGCTTGCAGCAGCGTTTTCCAGCATGTCGAGGGGGCGGGTGATCTTTCTGGCGGCGAAGATGGAAACAGCAGCACTGCCAAGAATGATCAGCCCGATCCACATGCCGAAAATCTTCCAGCCGCCCGGGGGAGGACCCATATGCGGAATCTCCGCGACCAGCCATCCGCTTTTTTCCAGCGCTATAGCCGCCACCGGGGCATTACTCCCCGGCGCGCGGATCACAATTGCGGTGCGCGGCTCGCCAACCTGTGCAAGGGCCTTTTCTAGAAACTCCGAAAGCATTCCGTCGAGATCACCTTCAGGCGGCTTCTGTTCGATGCGGAAATAGCCGGGTTGTTGTAGCGAGGGATCGCGTTCGGCCATGGTCACGGCAAAGGCAAGGCTGCGGGCAACGGGCTCGATGGTGGCATCTGGCGGCGGCGGCTGCAATGTCTGATCGGCCACCACAGTTGCAAGCGCGATGACCGCGATGATGGAGACGATCAATAGTGCGGCGATACGGTTTCTGAGCGAGCTCATCGATGCACCGGCAGGGTTCTGACCTGAACCGTCATCTGGTAACCGCCATTGCGAACGGTCTTGAAGATCGGAGCCCGGGCATCGGTTTCGAGCTTCTTGCGCAACCGGCTCATCAACACGTCGACGGAGCGGTCGAACGGTCCCCGGTCCTTGCCCTGCGTAAGATCGAGCAGCTGATCGCGGGAAAGAAGCCGGCCGGGCCTGTCGAGGAAGACTTTCAGCAGATCGAACTCCGCCCCCGTCAGTTCGATCCTCTCACCGCTGGCGTGGATGACGGAGCGCTGTTCCGGATCGGCGGTGAAGTCCGCAAAACCATAAGCGGTGGATGAGCCGCGTGATACTTCCTGAGGTACTGCGCGGCGCAGCACGGCCTTGATCCGCGCCGTCAGTTCTCGCGGATTGAAGGGTTTGCCAAGATAGTCGTCGGCGCCAATTTCCAGCCCAACGATCCGGTCGACATCCTCCTTGAGCGCTGTCAGGAGAATGACGGGCGTGCGCGGCCGGCGGCCTTGGAGATCGCGGCAGATATCGAGGCCGGAACCATCCGGTAGCATCACGTCGAGCACGATGAGATCCGGATCGGAGCAGGCGAACTGTTCTTCGAACTCACGCCTGTCGGCTGCCATCGAAACGCGAAACCCCTGCGAGCCGAGATATTTCGCGAGCAATGTGCGTATCTCCGGATCGTCATCCACGATCAAAATATGTGTCACCGAAACTGTCGCCATATCGTCCAACCTTTTGATGCCACTATACATAAGCGGCGCAAAGAAACGGCGGATTTTTGCAACGAAAGCTTGCTGCGGCCGCTCTGGCAACATTCGGTTACAAATAGGCCGTGCGTGGAACAAGACCCGAAACATTCGGACCAAAGCCGGAAACGCTTAGCTCCTATCGTCTTCTCAGGTTGGAAAACGAAAAGGAAGGTAAGATGAGAAACGCTCTAATCGCCACCGCCGTCGTCGTGACAACTGTTCTTGGCGCTTCGGCCACCTCCCGGGCTGCGGAGCAGGGTGAACCAGTGCCGCAGGCATCGGAACAGGCCGTGCCGCCGCTGGCCAGTCCTGACTTCGGCTCGAATAGTGCTCCGGAGCAAAGGCTGCCGCATGGCCGCAAGATGGCCGGACCTGAGATGCTCCGCCCGGATAAGATGGGGCCGGATATATTGGGCCCGGATATATTGGGGTTGGCGACGAAACTTTCGGCAGCGGAAATCTATCTCGGCGTCACACCTGAACAGCTTGGTCCGTGGCGCGCCTATGCCACTGCGCTGATCGATCTTGTTTTGCCCACTTCGGAACTCAAGCCATTGCCGCCGAAGGGACCGGGTGCGACGGGGCTAGAGCCGCGTCTTGCCGGTGAGGAACTGGCCGGCATCACAATGAAAAAGGCAGAACAGGCTAAAGCACTTCAGGACGCAGCGGCTACGCTGAAACCGAAACTTTCGCCGCAGCAGGTGCAGAAGCTTGCTGAACTCGAACGCGCATTGATGCCGCCTCCGCCTCCCGTCGTCCCGCATGATGGCCGTGTACGAGACGGTCGTATCGAGCCTCCGCATGGCGACAGGATGCCGCCGCTGCCTCAGGCAGAGCGGGGCTGACGCCACTCTTCAAAGTTTCCTCCTTTAATAGCCCCCCAGCAAAGGAGGAAATCAGCCGGAAACGGCTGAAGCCGGGGGATCGCTCGCCTGCGATCCCCCGCGTGATTTTTAAAGCGAGAAGATGATGATGAGATATTTCTACCTGGTGCTGGCGACGGTTTTTGGTTTGAGCTTCGTCTGGTCGGTCGCTGCGGCCGGTGACAGGCCGATGCGAGATCCGGCGGCGAAATCCCGGCAGGAAGAACAGTGGCACCAACCCGTCTGTGCCAAGGAACGGCGCGAAAATGCTCACGGCAAGCGTCGTCACGGCGCCTGCCGCAAGGCATCCGCCAGAAAGTCTGTTGCCGCCTATGAATGGATCGAAGCAGACAACGGCTTCATCCTTGTGAAACACGACATGAGGTCGGTTTCTTCTTTTGAGTAGACCGGCCGGACAGGACAGGACGATGAAAATGGCTCGCAAAGCAGGTGTGGCGCTGACGGTTGTCGCGCTCGCCCTGGGTGGCTACTGGTTTTCGTCACAATATACGCGGGCCGCAACGCCCGGTTATATCACCTCGTCTGTGAAGCGCGGTGATATCGAGCAGACTGTTCTGGCGACTGGAACGCTCAAACCCGTTCGTCTGGTGGCCGTCGGCGCGCAGGCCTCCGGTCGCATCACCGCCGTCAAGGTCGCACTTGGAGATACGGTCAAGGCGGGCGATCTCATTGCCGAGATCGATTCCGTTACCCAGAATAACAGCCTGCGCACGGCGCTGGCAGCGCTTGCCAACGTGAAGGCGCAGCGGGTGGAAAAGCAGGCGACACTTGTTCTCAACCGCCAGAGCCTCGTCCGCCAACAGGAAATGGTGTCGAAAAATGCCGCCTCCCGTGCGGATTTCGAAAGCGCCACTGCAGCGCTCGCAGTCACCCAGGCGCAGATCGAAGCGATCGACGCCCAGATCGAGGAGGCACAGGTCGCTGTCGAAACGGCAAAGGCCAATCTCGGCTATACGAGGATCACCGCGCCCATCGAAGGCACTGTTCTGTCTATCGTCAGTCAGGAAGGGCAGACTGTCAACGCCACGCAGTCCGCGCCGACAATCGTGATCCTAGGCCAGCTCGACCGGATGACGGTGCGCACGGAAATCTCCGAAGCAGATGTGACGCGCGTAAAAGCCAGTTTGCCAGTTTACTTCACGGTGCTGGGTGAGCCGCAACAGCGTTACGACGCGACGCTTACGTCCATTGAACCGGCGCCTGAATCAGTGCGCAGCGACTCCAGCTTCAGCTCCTCGACGTCTTCCTCGACCACATCGTCCTCTTCCAGCACCTCGTCGTCGGAGGCGATCTATTATAATGGCGTGTTCGAAGTGCCGAACCCGGACGGCAAGTTGCGCACCTATATGACGGCGGAGGTCCATATCGTCCTTGGTGAAGCCAAGGACGTGCTAACCGTTCCGGCGGCGGCCCTTGGTAGCAAGGGCGCCAACGATGACTATGCCGTGCGTGTGCTAGACACCGATGGCAGAATTTCCGAACGCAGGGTCCAGATCGGTCTGAACGACAAGGTAACGGCGGAAGTGCGTTCCGGCCTTGCCGAGAACGAGCGCGTGGTGACCGGCGAACTTTCCATCGACACCACCAAAAACGCCGTGCCGGGGCCTGGTGGCCCGCCGATGGGTTTTTGAACAATGGCTGATCCTCTGATTTGCCTTAAATCCGTGCGGCGGGATTATCCGTCCGGTGAAGGTACGATTACCGTACTCAAGAATATCGACCTCATCATCGAGGCCGGCGAGATGGTGGCGATCGTCGGCGCTTCCGGATCGGGCAAGTCGACGCTGATGAATATTCTCGGTTGCCTCGACCGGCCGACCTCAGGGAGCTACAGCATCAGGGGGCGGGAGACGGGCAATCTCGATGCAGACCAGCTTTCGCAATTGCGGCGAGAAAACCTCGGTTTTATTTTCCAGCGTTACCATCTGCTTGTCGAACTGACAGCGCTCGGCAATGTCGAAATTCCGGCGATCTACGCCGGAAAGTCACAAAGCGATCGCAGGAGCGATGCCGCCAGGTTGCTCGGTCGCCTTGGCATGGCGGACCGCCTCGATCATCGTCCGGGCCAGCTTTCCGGCGGCCAGCAGCAACGCGTTTCCATCGCGCGCGCCCTTATGAACGATGCCGAAATCATTCTTGCCGACGAGCCGACCGGTGCGCTCGACAGCGCGAGCGGCGACGAGGTGTTGCGCATCCTCGACGAGCTGCATGCCGAAGGGCGCACTGTCATTATCGTCACGCACGATATGTCAATTGCACGACGTGCCGAACGGATCATCGAAATCAGCGACGGCGCCATCATTTCCGACCGCAGGGCGGATGCCGCGCCGGTTCGGAAGGATGACGCCAAACCCTCTATGGTTTCCGGCGGGGCCTCCAGTCTCGCTGGTTTCGTATCCTCGCTGCGGGAGGCATTGCGCATGGCGCTCCTGTCGATGCAGGCGCACAAGCTGCGCAGCTTTCTCACCATGCTCGGTATCATCATCGGCATCGCCTCGGTCATCAGCGTCGTGGCGCTGGGGCAGGGGTCACAGCAGCGCGTGCTGCAGAATATATCAAGCCTCGGCACCAACACGCTGGAAATCTTCGCGGGCAAGGATTTTGGCGACATAAGGTCGGGCAAGATCACCACGCTGATCGTCTCCGATGCCGAGGCACTTGCCAAACAATCCTATGTCGCGGCTGTGACGCCCACGGTCTCGACCTCAAGTACGGTGCGTTTCGGCGCGAAGGAGGCGAATGCGCTTGTGAATGGTGTCAGCGAGCGGTATTTCGTCGCCAAGGGCACGAAGCTGTCACAAGGGCGCTTTTTCGATGCCGCAAGCGTCGCGCAGAAAGCCCAGGAGGTGGTGATTGATGAGAACACCCGCAAATCGTTGTTTGCGGATTTCGACGGCAGCCCCATCGGTCAGGTCATCCTCATCGGCAAGGTGCCGGCCCGCATCGTCGGCATCACGCAGGCGCAGCAGGGCGGTTTCGGTTCAAGCCAGAACCTTTCACTTTATCTTCCCTATACTGCCGTCCAGTCACGCTTTCTCGGCAGCCTGTCGCTGCGCAGCATCACGGTGCAGGTGAGTGACGATATTGACGCCGCAATTGCCGAACAGGCGTTGACGGTTCTTCTCACCCAGCGGCATGGAACGCGGGATTTCTACATTCTCAACACTGACGATATTCGCCAGACCATCACCAGTACAACGCAGACCATGACACTGCTGGTTGCAGCGATCGCGGTGATTTCGCTTCTGGTCGGCGGCATCGGGGTGATGAACATCATGCTCGTTTCCGTTTCCGAACGTGTATCGGAAATCGGCGTGCGCATGGCAGTCGGCGCACGGCGCAGTGATATACTGCGCCAGTTCCTGATCGAGGCAGTGCTCGTCTGCATCATCGGCGGAACGCTGGGAATTTTGGACAGCTTCGGCTTCGGGGCGCTTTTCTCCGCCTTCAGCAGCAATTTCGCCATGGTCTATTCCACGGTGTCGATCATTGCTGCCTTCGTCTGCTCGACACTGATAGGTGTCGTTTTCGGCTATCTGCCGGCCCGCAACGCATCGAACCTCGATCCTGTTGCGGCCCTGTCGGCGGGTTGATATCCGCCGCTGCCGGTCAAGCCTTGTTTTTTTCGATGAAGCGGATGGCGTCGCCAACGGTCAGGATTGTGCTTGCGGCCGAATCGGGGATTTCCACTCCGAATTCTTCCTCGATTTCCATGACAACCTGAACCACTTCGAGGGAATCGGCACCGAGATCGTCGACAAAATTGGCGTCATCGACAACCGTGCCGGGATCTGCGCCAAGCTGGTCAACGATGATTTTTTTAATACGGTCGGCGATGGTGGACATGGTGGGACTCCGCGAAAGTTGTTTGCCGCCGAACAACCCGTTTGAATTTGCGCCCAGGACACTTGCTAAAATCGAAACCGGCTTTTGCGAGGCGTGGTACACAGAGTCAGAAGGTCAAAGCATCGATGACATTCGGACGTAGCATGCCTTTGACGGCTGCGAAAGAGCGTGGCTCATGGGGAATTGCCCATAAGAATTCGGGGTATGTTTGACGTTGAACAGTTTTTGACTGGATGCGATGAACCGCTGCGCTGTAAACCTCGTTTTCGTGAAGTAATTATAATCCAGTCCTGTCGAGCATCAACGCCCATGGTCCAGTCTTCCCCGGAACGCTTCATATTGCTCGATGGCATAAGGGGCGTAGCTGCGCTCTTCATCGTACATCGCCATGCCGAACAGTTTTTTGGGAGAGACGACGCTTCGAGCTATCTCGCCGTCGATTTGTTCTTCGCCTTGAGCGGTTTTGTGCTGGCGCATGCCTACAGCATGAAACTGCGCGAAGGGGCGATTACGCCGGGCTTCTTCATGAAGGCGCGCCTTGCGCGACTTTATCCATTGTATGGGCTGGGGCTGGCGTTGATGGCGTCCTATTTCATCTGCCTCTACCTGTTGGGCCTGCCGACGCCGATCGATGATCTTCATCGCCACATCAATCCCGGTGAGCTGGCGATAGCGTTGTTGACCGGGCTTCTTTTCGTTCCGGCACCCTTCACGCTTACATTGAACGGCGCATTGTTTCTGGTGAGCCCGGCATGGTCGCTTTTCAACGAGCTGGTGGTGAATGCGGTTTATGGCCGGTGGGGTGTGCGGGCGACTACGAAACAGACAATCGTGGTGCTGGCTGTCAGCGCCTGCGTCCTTGTCGTGGCGGCTGCTGAGTTTGGGAAGTTGCATGCGGGGTTTCGATGGCACGAAATGTATGCCGGCATGGGAAGGGTGTTTTTCTCGTTTTTCGCAGGCGTGCTGGTTTACCGCTTCCGCAATCGCATAACCGAGCTGAAGCCCATCCAGGCGGCCCTCTGTCTTATGCTGGTCTGCGTCATCCTCGCCGTGCCAATTTCGCGTGAGCTTCGGCCCTTCTTTGATCTCGCGGTGGTTCTGCTCGTCTGGCCGACGGTATTGTTCGTAGCCAGCAGGATAGTGCCGGGTCGCAGGGTGGGAATCTTGTCGACGTTTCTCGGCACAGCTTCCTACGCCGTCTATGTGCTGCATATTCCGCTGCTGGCCTGGACGGATTTTCTGGTGCCTGCCGTTGATAGGGAAAACATCGCTTTGCCGGTCGGTGTCGCTTTCCTGATAGGGACGACGTGTCTGTCATGGTACCTGACGGTCAATTTTGATCAGCCAGTGCAGACATGGCTCAAAGGTCGCCTGAGAAAGCGGGCAGGGGTCGGGCAACCGGTGTGATCGCGTCTTGTCGCTGCGGGCTTCAGTAATGCGCGAAGATTGGAGCCGTGATAACAAAGGCCGCGACGAGACTGATGATCGTCAGTTTCGCGGCACGCATGCGGCGCATTCTGCGGCCGCTCCAGTCATACGTCATACTCACCCTCCACGCAGACGCAAACTCTCGGACTGATGTCCGACTAAATCAGTTTCTCCTGATATATCTCATTTGCCAAGTCATTATTGTTACCAGTGATTTTGGCGAACACCGTCCGCTTCGGGAGGCGCTTCAGGGGAAAAGCCGGATAAGTTGATTGTCTTTGAGTTTCAGGCGGCTTGCCTCATCGGAAGAAATGCAATGCTCTATGTTCTTTCGCAAGTCGTCGGGGACTATCGGCCCGCCTGCCTTCAAAAGCTTTTCGGTCATCGAAAAAAGAATGCCGAACTGGGTCTCGCATTCGGCCGATGTCAGCAGCAGCGGTAGTGACGGAACGGTGTTCGCCGTAAAGACGCTATCCGCCGTATCGTACATGGTGACGAGGTACCAGGTCAGAAATAGCCCCAGCCACAGGCCGGTGCTGACCATGATATATTCGCGCATCTGCTCTCTCCCCTCAATGGCGGTGGTAAAGCAGTGGCAGGCCCTGGATTGCATATCGGGGGAGCGGCTTCCACGGCTTGATGCGGTCGTGTTTCTGCACGCCGAACAGGAAACGCATTTCGTCGGTGAGGTCTGCCGGATCGGTCAAACCATCCTGATATAATTCAATAACCTTGCGGGCGGCTCTGTTATGGAGCTTTTTGTCATCATCGTCGGAAAGGTGATTAAAACCGATGCTCTCGAGGACCAATTGGAGCATTTCGAGATCTTGAGAGGAGATCAGGCAGTTACGGGGCGCAGAAGACATGATGGCCTCTTTTCTTACTGGTTCAGAAAGCCGAAGCCTCGCGCGCGCCCTTAAAAGGCTGCACGGGACGCTCCAACGCTTTGAAACGATACGCCGGTGCGGTCGATGACCGTTGCCGGTTTTCGGGAGCATGTGCCTCAACGCGCCCTGGGAAATTCCGCACGGGGCGCTGTAGACCGGAGGCATGTGCAAATGGGCTTGAGACGGCAAGGATGCCTGACGGCGGTAACGCCCTTTAAGTACCGATGGGGAAGGATGCGCTCTTTGCGCGCAATAGGCAAGCTAATTCCATAGCCCTTGACGCGTATGTGACCGGCGCGGCTACATTCTTTATCTCACCAGAGCAGACAACAAAAAAGGCCGGGGCAATATTGCACCGACCTTCCTCATATCGCCATTAACACCAGTGCCAGTACATCCGTGGTCAAAAGTCTAAAGCGACGGAAACAACTGCGAACGACATATTTTGCGCTCACCAGCAGTTGCTGTATGAACTTTCTAGAAGAGCAATGTGGCCAAAACAAGTCCGCATTTCCATTACATGTTTTATTTGTCGCGACCCTTAGCGAATCGGGTCGCGGTTTGGCAATTCGTGCCGGTGCGTCGCGCTGTTATGAGCGGGCTGTCCGGAACAATCCTACTTCTTCTTGCCATCCGCAGTTGTGGAGTTTGCGAACTTGACCTGCGTGCCGGCAGCTGGTGCCGCAGCCGGAGCCTTCGTCTTGTCCTTCTTCGGTTTGCGGACTTCTTTGTTGCTGCGTACTTGACCCTTGGCCATGGTGTCCTCCTGGTATTGAACAGATATTGGATATTGTGTGGTCCGGGGCATGATCGCGCGCCGCAGGCAGGCTGCGGGGCGGTTTCATCGTCAGGGGAAAGGCAGTCCGTTAAGCGGAAGTTTCCCGAAGGGAAGGGTCGGTTTGGAGAGGCGGATACGCCCTGCGTAGAAGGTTCTCCGCACCATGTCGGGCTGGAGGCCAAAATCAGGAAACGCCGCAAAGCCGGAGGATGCGCCGCGATCCTGATCCAGGCGCATTGCTGTTTCTTCGGCGGCACTGAGAAGCAGGCGAAGCGATGCGTTTTCCCGGTAACCCAAACCGCCAGTGCGGACGAGGTTCCGTGAAAGGCTTGATGAATAAAAGTCGGAAGACATCTCGTCCTCCTTTCGTTTGGGGGCGAGGACACTCTGCCCTCAAACACCAGCACTCTTCAGCGGATTGCTGACAGGCGAAGCGTGCGCCTGTTGCGTATCAGGTTCAAGAAGTTTTTCGGAAAGACGACGTCAAAAAGTGCAACCGGGTTATTTCTTGCCGGATGACTTTTTGGTGCGGGTGGGTGGAGGGGCGGCGATTGCCGCCTCCTGAGCTTCGCGAAGTTGGCGAAGCCGTTCCGTCTTCTTGGCGCGCTGGTCGGATTCGGCGGTTATGATCTGTTTCGCCGCCTTGTCCGTTATGGATGCCTTGTCCTGCGAGGACAGCTTTCCGGGTTTGAAAACAGCCTCTTTAGTCGCGGTCATGGCATTCTCCTTTGCGGAGCGAATTGACAGTTATCGAGCGCGGGCAACCTTTTTGGGAGCAGGAAGCAATCCCTCGCGCTGCAATTTTTTCTTCGCCATCTTGCGGTGGCGGCGTACAGCTTCGGCTTCTTCGCGGATACGCTTTTCCGACGGCTTTTCGTAAGATTCCCGTGCGCGCATCTCACGGAAGATACCCTCGCGCTGCATCCTCTTTTTCAAGACGCGGAGGGCTTGCTCTACATTGTTATCCCTGACGAGTACCTGCAACTTATCTCCTTAACGCAGCCATCGCTGCTATTTTTTGATTCTGATCGTATTCGAATTGATCCAGCTCGATCCCGCAACGCGCGAAGACGAGCCTTCGATTTCCACGGGCCGCGATGAAGACGCAGCCACATCGATTTCATCGAGCGCTATATTACGTTCGAAGTTCTCGTGCTGGAAACGCACCCTGTAGCGAACCGCACCTTGTTGTGTCTCTGGCAGAGCCGTTACGACCCGGCCTGGACCTTTGGGCTGGTTGGCCCCAAGTACGCCCGCCTTCAGAAAGATAGCATCGCCGGAACGATAAGGATTTTTGCGCATGAGAGCCTCCCCATGGCCAAAAAAACAAAAGGCCGGGATTTAACCCGACCTCTCACAATCACTCAGCGCCACTGCTGGTACATGCGTAGCCAGCGGGGCCGATGACAAATCAAGCTGCGCGAAGGTTGTCAGCGGAGCTCTTGCCGGACTTGCGGTCCTGCACGATGTCGTAGGTGATCTTCTGGCCGTCGTTCAGCGAACGCAGACCTGCGCGCTCAACAGCCGAAATGTGAACGAAAACGTCCGTGCCGCCGTTGTCAGGCTGAATGAAGCCGAAGCCCTTGGTGGCGTTGAACCACTTTACAGTACCAGTGTTCATAACGATTTCCTTTCGTAGTAATCGTTGTTGGTTTCCGCGATACCTTGCGGAATTAGATCGATTATTTGAGAGGAAATCCGACGGGAACGTAGAGTCCCAGGAGCGACGTCACAAGCAATTGTCGATTTGCCGAATATAGCCTCAATTTTTGATTTTGCAATGGGCCGATGCGGAAAAATGCGCCATCTGGCGATTGCACTTGTCGGTTCCGATGTCTCTTCCTGCGTCAGCGGCGCGATTTCGGTTTTTTCTCTTCCCTGTTCATATCACGCCCCACCCATTTGAAAAAAAGGATCAGGCTGGTGCCGATGATGATGAGCGGAATGAAGGATTCGAAACTGGACATGATTAACTCTTTCTTCCCCCGATCGTCGTTTTACCGGTATGGAGGAAGCGCGTAATCTGCAGAATGTTATCCGTTCTTTTTTGGCAATTGCGGCCTGCGGACCGACGTTGAAAGCACCGCAGGCCGAAAATATCTAGATGGGCAGGGATTTCACCGCCGCTGCACCACCCTCTCGGGCGCTTTTCAATGCGGCTACGCCGCAGAGCACGGACATGGCGCCGGCGCGCGAACCCGCCCGCTGCCGCAGCCGGTCGTTCGAACCGGGCTTGAAGATCATGTCGCGCATGCGATTGTCGCCGCCATAATGGCCGCCCGGCTCATGCGGCACCCAGATACGCTCGACACCGCCACCGAAACTTTTTACCAGCAGGATTTCGTCGGCTGGGGGCTCAGTCCACGGCTGCTTTTCATATTGGCGCATCTCGATGCGTCCTTTATGGCCGTTAAACGCGATGTGGTGTCCCTCGATCGGCATATAGGTATTGAGCGAATAGGAGACCTGCACGCCGTTCGCATAGCGAATCGAGGCACTCATCGTGTCGGGGATGTCGATCTCCTCGCGAAAGACGCAGGCGTCACGCATATAGCCATCCACAGTCGACGGGTCCTCGTAAAGCGCGTCCAGGAACGGGTCGGCCCCGAGATCCATGAAATAATCGCACTCGTCCTTGTGCGGACAGGTACGACAGCGCGTTCCGCGGAACGGTCCGTTCTTGCCATAATGCAGCAATTGCCCAAAGCCCTTCACTTCCACCGGGTCGGAATCGAGATACCAGTTCAGAAGATCGAAGTGGTGTGTGGCCTTGTGGACGAACAGGCTGCCTGAATGTTCGGTGAAAGCGTGCCAGCGGCGGAAATAATCCGCACCGTGCTGGTTATCGAGATACCAGTGGAAATCTACCGAGGTAACGGTGCCGATCGCGCCGTCGTCGATCAGCTCCTTGATGCGTGCCGCCGTCGGTGAAAAGCGATAATTGAAGGAAACGTCGACACGGCGGCCGCTTTTGGCCTCCGCCGCGCGGATGCGGTCAATCTTTTCCGGGGTGGTGGTCATGGGTTTTTCGCTGATGACATCGGCACCGCCCTCGAGCGCGCGGATAATGATGTCGTCGTGAGTATCGTCGGGCGTGCAGACGATTACCAGTTCCGGGCGTTGCTCGGCCATCATCCGGTCGAAGTCGTCGTAAAGCGGAGCCGCCGACCCCATCATGGCGCGGGCCCGTTCTGCGCGCATCAGGTTCAGGTCGCAAATGCCGACCAGTTCGACATAGTCGCTCCACCCGGCCAGAAGTTCGCGCCCCCACATGGTGGTGCCACGATTGCCGGTGCCGACCAGTGCATAACGTTTGCGTTTCACCCTTTCAGGCATTTCCTTACTCCCGAACCCAATCAACAAACGGTTTTAAAACGCTCGACGACGGTGGACAGAACCTCGTCCACCGGGCGTGCCTGCCAACGATGCGAAAAAATCTCGACTTCCTGCGGACCGGAAAAGCCGGCGGCCTCGATCATGGCGCGAAATGCCTTCAGGTCAATCACGCCATCGCCCATCATGCCGCGATCGTTGAGCGGATCGGTGGTCGGCACCAGCCAGTCGCAGATATGGTGTGCCAGTATCTGCCCGTTTCGCCCGGCGCGCGCCACCTGTTCCTCCAGCTCCGGGTCCCACCAGACGTGATACACGTCGATGGCCACACCGGTTCCGGCACCCAGCCGGTCGCAGAGGTCGAGCGACTGTTTCAGAGTGTTGAAGCAGGCGCGGTCGGCGGCATAAAAGGGGTGCAACGGTTCAATGGCGAGCGGCACGCCGGCTGCCCTCGCATAGGGAAGAAGTTCGGCCATGCCGTCCTCCACCATCTGCCGTGCACCTTTCAAGTCTCGAGAACCGGCGGGCAGGCCGCCCACGACAAGCACCAGGCAATCTGCCTTCATGGCGGCGGCTTCGTCCACGGCGCGTTTATTGTCCTCAATGGCGCGGCTGCGGCCTTCTGCATCGGGGGCGGGGAAAAAGCCGCCCCGGCAATGGCCGCTGAGACGAAGGCCGTTCTGCTCGACAATGCGTGCTGCTTCAGCAAGGCCTGCAGCGTGAACCTGCTCGCGCCAAGGAGAGATGGTGGTGATGCCATGCGCAAGGCATGCATCCACGATTGCCCCGAAGGAACTCCCCTGCCGCACGGTGGCAAAATTTATTGAAAGGCCCTCAACGCCCATAACGGTACTCCTCCCTTTTGCGAAGGCCTCCAGCCACCTTCGCTCTCGCGCTTAACCAATGCCTCTGACAGCCAGAAACTGCTTCATGCGATGCGTCGCCACATCCGGTTCGGCAAGCACATTGGCCTTGTCCGCTAGCCGGAAAAGCTCGGCGAAATGCCGCGTGGAGCGGGCGCTTTCCTGCCCGCCAACCATGGTGAAATGGTCCTGCAAGCCGTTGAGATAGGCGAGAAACACCACGCCGGTTTTGTAAAAGCGGGTCGGCGCCTTGAAGATATGGCGCGAAAGCGCCACCGTTGGCTCCAGAATGTCGAAGAATTCATTATCCGCACCGCGCTTCAGGCTGGCGAGCGCCTTGGATGCCGCCGGAGCAATGGCATCGAAAATGCCGAGCAACGCGTCCGAATGACCTTTTTCGTCACCGGCGATCAGTTCGGCATAATTGAAGTCGTCGCCGGTATACATGCGAACACCAGCGGGCAGGCGGCGGCGCATGACGATTTCCTTTTCCTTGGATAGAAGCGAAATCTTGATGCCGTCGATCTTGTCTGCATTCTCCTCGATCATGGCAAGGCAGGTGTCCATCGCCGCCATATGGTCGCGGGCACCCCAGTAGCCCTCAAGCGCAGGATCGAACATTTCTCCCAGCCAGTGGATAACCACCTTGTTCTCGGCACGGGAAAGAACCCTGGCATAGGCCTCGAGATAATCGTCCGGGGAGCGGGCGGCAGCGGTGAGCGCCCGGCTTGCCATCAGGATCACGCGCCCGCCTTCTCCCTGAACAAAATCAAGCTGTTCCAGGTAGGAGTCGATAATCTGCTTCAAGTCATATACGCCGCCGTCAAGATGATCCGTGCCGACGCCGCAGGCGATCAGCGCGTCCTTGCGGGTGGCCGCTTCCTTCAGCGAACGGGAGATCAGTTCCTGCGCCTGCGGCCACGCCAGTCCCATGCCGCGCTGGGCCGTATCCATGGCCTCCGCAACACCCAGGCCGAGGTCCCAAAGGCGGTGACGGGAGCGCAGGGTAGCGTCCCAGTCGATGGCGGGCGTCAACCATGGATCGTTGTCAGCGAGGGGATCGGCCACCACATGGGCGGCAGCGAAGGCGACTCGATTGAAATCCGCCGCATTTCGTTTCTCGATGGCGACCGGCGCGCCTGATAGCCTGTAGACCTCGATGCTGCGGTCGTCCTTTGGAAGCTTGAGTTCGCTCACTGTCGCCTCCTCAGGAAAGTGCGGGAACGTCGAGCCAGCGGCGTTCCTTCCATGATCTCAGCCCCAGTTCGGCCAATTGCACGCCCTTCACGCCCTCCATCAGCCCATAGGGCCATGGGTCGTTGTCGACGAGGTGACGCACGAACATTTCCCACTGCGCCTTGAAACCGTTGTCATAAGTGACGTTGTCAGGCACTTCCTGCCAGGTCTTGTAGAAATCGATGGTCTGGGGCTGGTCAGGGTTCCACACCGGTTTCGGCGTATTGGTGCGGTGCTGGGTCCAGCATTTGGTGAGACCCGCCACGGCCGAACCATGCGTGCCATCAACCTGAAACGTGACGAGATCGTCGCGGCGCACACGCACCGCCCAGGAAGAGTTGATATGGGCGATGGCGCCGCCTTCCAACTCGAAGGTGGCGTAGGCGGCATCGTCGGCATCCGCTGCATAGGCGTGGCCCTGTTCGTCGAAACGCTCGGGGATATGGGTGGCGCCGAGGCAACTTACGGATTTCACCGGTCCGAATAGATTATCGAGCACATAACGCCAGTGGCACAGCATATCGAGGATGATACCGCCGCCATCCTTCAGGCGGTAATTCCACGAAGGACGCTGCGCCGGCTGCCAATCGCCTTCGAAAACCCAATAGCCGAACTCGCCGCGCACCGAGAGGATCTTGCCGAAAAAGCCGCTGTCACGCAGCATCGCCAGCTTGCGAAGGCCGGGCAGGAACAGCTTGTCCTGCACCACGCCGTGTTTGATACCGGCGCTTTCGGCCAGTCTGGCAATTTCCAGCGCCTCTGCCACGCTGTCGGAAATCGGCTTTTCGCAATAGACGTTCTTGCCCGCCTTGATGGCTTTTTCGAGCAGGCTGCCACGCATCTGCGTCGTGCCGGCGTCGAAGAAAAGCGTGTCATCCGGGTTCGCAAGGGCGGCGTCGATGTCGGTCGTCCAGCGCGCGACATTGTGCTTTTTAGCGATTTCCTCGATTTTCGCACCGTTTCGGCCGACCAGAATGGGGTCGAGCATGACCTTTTCGCCGCTCTTCAAAACCACGCCGCCCTGATCGCGAATGGCGAGAACGGAGCGCACGAGGTGCTGGTTGTAACCCATGCGGCCGGTGATGCCGTGCATGATGACGCCGATACGTTTCATGAATTTCCTCCCAAGGCGGCCTTTTCCCGAAAGCCGCTTCCGTCAAACATGGCAATTTGTAACCATTTGGTTATTTGTGATCGTGAAGGATGCGATCTGTCAAGGTGTTTTTGGCAGGAAATTCACATGCACTTGCGGCGGCAGAAATCACGGGTTTGTGCCGCGCCGCAAAAGGAAAAGACGCGCTTCGCGGATGCGAATGGCGCGTCGTCGCTGTTGTTAAAGGGAAATTCGGTTTTTACGGCTCAGACCGGCCGCACCGCAGCAAGCAGGGTATCTACGATATGCTGGCCCCAGCGTTCAAGTTCGGCGGGGTCGGTCAGGTCGCGCTGGAAGATCGTCGACAGCGTGAATCGGTTCGAAAGATAAAAGGCGCCGAGCGAGGCGATCGTCAGATAGACGTCGATCGGATCGAGACCGTCACGGAATTCGCCAGTGTCGCGGCCGCGCCGCAGCACGTCCTCAAGCTCGGAAATGAAGTTCGAATGCATCGCCGCAATCGTAGCGGATTGCCTGAGATATCGGGCTTTATTGAGGTTTTCTGTTGCGAGAATGCTCAGAAATTCCGGGTGATCCAGAAAATAATGCCAGGTGAAAAGCGCAAGTTCCCGCAAGCCTTCCGAAGGCGCCTTGCGGGTCAGGTCCAGCCGCCGTTCGGTGTGGCGGATGTGGCGATAGGCGTCCTCCAGAACGGCGAGATAAAGCGCGTCCTTGTCGCCAAAATAATGGTAGATCATCCGCTTGTTGGTGCCGGCACGCCGCGCCACGACATCGATTCTCGCGCCCGCCAAGCCCTTCGCGGCCACCTCGCGGCGGGCGGCTTCAAGAATGGCGGCGCGTGTTCTCTCCGGGTTTCGCACCTGTGCCGCCCCGCGTTTGCGCTTGGGGGCAGGCGTTTCCTCGACGGCCGGATCGGGCAGCTGGTTTTTCGTCGTTTCGTCCATCTTAGCACCCGCTTGACAATGTTGGCGATCGGTGTTCCCATGTAACCAATTAGTTATAAAACGGCAATAGTCGTTTACCCCCATCATCAATTTGGCAGTCAATTAGGGAGGAGTTGCCAATGCCCGTGATGCTTCACAGGAGAAGTGTGCTTTCAGCAGGGCTTGCGGCCCTTTCACTCGCAACATTGGGAGGTGGCTCGGCGCAGGCTCAGGCCGCGCGGCTGCGTATGTTGTGGTGGGGATCGCAGGAGCGTGCGGATCGCACCAACAAGGCGATCGCCGCATATAAGCAAATCAAGCCGGATCTCGATATTGCCGGGGAATTTGCCGGCTGGAGCGACTACTGGCCGCGCCTTGCCACGCAGGTGGCAGGCCGCAACGCGCCTGATCTGATCCAGATGGATTATCGCTACATCTTCGAATATGGCCGGCGCGGCGCCCTTGCTCCCCTTGATGACTATATCGGCAAGGGCCTGAAGATAGAAGATTTCGGCAAGATGAACATCGACTCCGGTCGGGTCGACGGCAAGCTTTACGGGGTTAATCTTGGCGTGAATTCCAGCGCTGTGTTCTTCGACAAGGCGGCCTGGGAAAAATCCGGCGCGACCCCGCCAGCGATCGGGCAGACCTGGGAAGAGTTTGCCGAAAACGCCGCCAAGCTCAGCAAGAACAAGCCCAAGCCCGGCTATTACGCCACGGCCGATGCCAGCGGCGTCGAGCCGAGCTTCGAGAACTGGCTGCGTCAGAACGGCAAATCACTCTACACACAGGATGGCGGTATCGGTTTTGATCCGACCGACGCGACCAAATGGTTCACCATGTGGGCGGATTTGCGCAAGAGCGGTGCATGCGTGCCGGCCGATATTCAGGCGCTCGACCAGTTGAATATTGAAACCAACGCGCTGACGACGGGCAAGGCGGCAACGGCATTTGCCCATTCCAACCAGTTTGTCGGTTATCAGGCACTCAACAAAGCCAAGCTGGCGATGACCTCCTATCCGAAAAGCAAGAAGGATGGCCCTTCCGGTCACTACCTGAAACCATCCATGCTCATCAGCGTCGCCAATGGCAGTGCCGGCATCGAGCAGGCGGTCGGTTTCATCAACTTTCTCGTTGCCGAACCACAGGGCGTCGATGTTCTGGGTGTGGAGCGCGGCGTTCCGGCATCGGAATCGATGCGTAACGCGCTGACCGCCAAGCTCGATGCCGTCAGCAAGAGCATGGTGGAATATATTGCCGAGATTACCCCCGGCGTTGGCGATCTGCCGCCGGCACCCCCTCCGGGTGCAGGCGAATTCGCCTTCGTCCTGAAACGTACAGCGGAAGAGATCGGCTTCGGCAAGATTTCGGCGGCTGAGGGTGGTGACCGGCTCGTCAAGGAATCCGAAACCGTCATTAAACGGAAGTGATGGCAGATGGCCTTTCGATCTGAAACTCTCGTGGAGGAGAGCCGTGGCGCGGCTCTCCCGAAGCGGGCAGGCGTGAAGCGGCTTTTGGACCGCAACGTTCACGCATACCTGTTTCTCCTGCCGTGGCTGATCGGTTTCTTCGGTCTCACCCTCGGGCCTGCGCTGGTGTCGCTTTATCTGTCCTTCACCAATTATGACCTGCTTCAATCCCCGGACTGGGTGGGGGCGGCCAATTATGTGCGCATCGCCACTGCCGACCCTAAATTCGCCGCCGCCATGCAGGTCACCTTTACCTATGTGCTGCTTTCGGTGCCGTTGAAGCTGATCTTTGCACTGCTGGTGGCGCTCGCCTTCAATCGCGGCATAAAGGGGCTCACGCTTTACCGGGCGATCTTCTATCTGCCGTCGCTGCTCGGTTCCAGCGTGGCGATCGCTGTTCTCTGGCGGCAGCTTTTCGCGTCAGATGGCCTCGTCAACATGGTCCTGTGGCAGGTTTTCGGTTATGAGGGGCCGAGTTGGATTTCCAATCCGGACTACTCGCTCTACACGCTGGTGATCCTGTCCGTCTGGCAGTTCGGCTCGCCAATGATCATCTTCCTCGCAGGGCTCCGGCAAATCCCGCAGGATATGTACGAGGCCGCCGATATCGACGGCGCGAGCAAGATGCGGCAGTTCTTCCGCATTACGCTGCCGCTGTTGACGCCGGTTATCTTCTTCAACGCCGTAATCCAGACGATCGATGCCTTCAAGGCCTTCACGCCCGCCTTCATCATTTCCGAAGGCACGGGCGGGCCGATCAACTCGACGCTGTTCTACACGCTCTATCTCTATCAGGAAGCCTTCGGTTTCTTCCGCATGGGATATGCCTCGGCGCTTGCCTGGATTCTTGTGATCATCATCGCGCTGTTCACGGCCTTCTCGTTCCTCAGCGCGAAATACTGGGTGCATTACGATGACTGACGCTGTTACCGCTCCCCGGCCGGGACAAGGCCCGCAACGCTCACCGCTAATGTCGGTTTTGCTGCATGCGGCGCTGATCCTTGCCTCCTTTGCGATGCTTTATCCGATCCTGTGGATGATTTCGGGTTCGTTCCGCCCGCAGGACGAGCTGTTCGGTTCCTCCTCGCTCATTCCTTCGTCGGTTGATTTCGGCGGCTATATTCGCGGCTGGACCGGGCTTCAGGTCAGTTTCGGGCAATTCTTCTGGAACTCGTTCTTCATCTCGGTGCTCGCCACCATCGGCAACGTCGTTGGCTGCTCACTTGCCGCCTTCGCTTTCGCCCGCCTGCGGTTCGGTGGGCGCAATTTCTGGTTCGCGCTGATGCTTGGCACCTTGATGCTGCCCTATCACGTGGTGCTCATCCCGCAATATATCCTGTTTCTGGAAATGGGCTGGGTGAATACGTCGCTGCCGCTGATCGTGCCGAAATATCTGGCAACCGACGCCTTCTTCATCTTCCTGATGGTGCAGTTCTTCCGGGGCATTCCGCGTGAGCTGGATGAGGCAGCGGTGATGGACGGTTGCTCGCCCTTCCGCATCTACTGGAAGATCATGCTGCCCCTCTCTCTGCCGGTTCTGGCAACGGCCGCGATCTTTTCCTTCATCTGGACCTGGGACGATTTCTTCGGTCCGTTGATCTATCTGAACGACATCAACACCTACACCGTGCAGCTCGGCCTCAGATCCTTCGTGGATTCCACCGGCAGCTCGGATTGGACGTCGCTTTTCGCCATGTCCAACCTGTCGCTGGTACCGGTCTTCCTGTTCTTCCTGTTCTTCCAGCGGCTGCTGATTGAAGGCATCGCTACCACCGGAATGAAACGCTGAACGGACGAAACGGGACCGAAAACGAATTGCAGAACATCAACACCGTCGCGGCTGCCTTGTCTGCGGCGCGACGGTCGGGAGAAACAGCATGGCAAGCAGCATTACTCTGGAAAAAATCGTCAAGCGGTTCGGCGCTTTTCCGGTCGTCCACGGCATCGATCTCAAGATCGAGCCGGGCGAGTTCACCGTTTTCGTCGGCCCC
Organism: Agrobacterium sp. K11; assembly: GCF_059429395.1. Lineage (NCBI taxonomy): Bacteria > Pseudomonadati > Pseudomonadota > Alphaproteobacteria > Hyphomicrobiales > Rhizobiaceae > Agrobacterium > Agrobacterium sp. K11. Next base: position 523,272 of record NZ_JCAHRB010000002.1, read on the forward strand.
TCGGGCTGTGGCAAATCCACACTTCTGCGCATGATCGCCGGTCTGGAGGAAATCTCCGAGGGTGATCTTCGCATCGATGGCGAAAGGGTCAACGAAACAGCCGCTTCCAAGCGCGGTATCGCCATGGTGTTCCAGTCCTATGCGCTTTATCCGCATATGAGCGTTTACAAGAACCTCGCTTTCGGGCTGGAGACGGCGGGTTACAAGAAACCGGAAGTCGAGGCGCGGGTGCAGAAAGCTGCCGATATCCTGCAGATCGGTCCGTTGTTACAGCGCAAGCCGAAGGCGCTTTCTGGCGGCCAGCGCCAGCGTGTCGCCATCGGTCGGGCTATCGTCCGCGAGCCGAAAATCTTTCTGTTCGATGAACCCCTGTCCAACCTCGATGCGGAACTGCGCGTGCAGATGCGTGTCGAAATTGCCAAGCTGCACCAGACGCTCGGCAGCACCATGATCTATGTGACGCATGACCAGGTGGAGGCCATGACCATGGCCGACAAGATCGTGGTCCTGCGTGACGGCCGCATCATGCAGGTCGGCCGCCCGCTTGATCTTTACAACAATCCGGCCAACCAGTTTGTGGCGGGTTTCATCGGTTCGCCAAAGATGAACTTCCTTTCCGCGAAAGTGGCTTCAGGCGACAGCTCCAACCGTACCATCGAGGTCGCCGGCCAGCGCATTCTGCTCGAAAAGCCGGTCGCGGCTGAGGAAGGCGAGCCACTCACTTTCGGCATTCGTCCCGAACACGTAAACCCACAGGCGCAATCGGCCTCGCTTGGCGATGCGTCCATCCAGCTCGTTGAACATCTCGGCGGCTCGACGGTGGTTTATACCAGCACCCCAGATGGCCAGCCCGCTACCCTGCTGCTGGACGGCCAGCGCCATATCCGCATCGGCGAGACCATTCCCTTTGCGTTTGATCTGGCGAAGACGCATCTGTTCGGGGCGGATGGGCGGCGAATATAAGAGGAAAAACCGGGGGGAGGAACAGACCTTCCCTTATTCCTGTGCTTGTCACAGGAGTCCAGCTGACGCGTCTGCGCGGCGATGAAATCAATCAGCCCAAAGACTTGGGCTGGCTGGTTCCCTATAGGGGGTACAGGGATGAGGGCAGTGGGCGGTTGTGATGGATAGCGAATTTTAGTCCGCCGCGTCGGTTTTCGATAAAAAACAAGCGGTTCTAAGAGCGGGCGAGAATCTCGCTCAGCACCGCCGCATCTTCCGAGAACTGGGCGACGTTGTCACCTTTGACGAACTCCAGCATCGCATAAGCCGGTTCTATCCAGTCGCTTGCTGGCAAGGCATCAACGCAAGCCCGCCAATAGTCCGCGCGCTCGCCGAGCGGCAGGCGGCTGGCATCGGCGAGCCAAGCGAAGACGTGCAGGTGGCAGATGCGCGAGCCGAGCGCGGATATTTCCGCAAGGGCGTCATCCAGCGGTAGACCTGGGGCTGGCTGCCAGTAAAAGAACAGGTTAGGCATCGGCAAATCCTGCATGAGCTGCAAGGCCGAGGGCAGCGTGTCGGTCAGCGAATTGGGGTGATATTCGAGGCCGATTGTCATTCCGTAGTCGTCTGCCCGCCGGGCAAGTGCCGCCAACGCGTCGGTTGCCGCACGGCGTTCCTCTGGTGAATAATCCGCGGATGGGCGTTTGCGGCTGCCGGGCCAGATGCGGATATGGCCGGTGCCGAGCGCTTTCGCGGTTTCCAGAACTGCGGTCACATCCTCCGGCGCAAAATCCGGTGCGAAAATGTAGGATCCGTAGGAAGAGACGGTAAGACCGGCTTTCACCGTACGCGCCGCCACATCCCTTGCATTTTCTAAGTCGCCAGGTGGCACATGGATATCGGCACCCCATTCTATCGCCTTGATGCCATTTGCAACGGCAAGGTTAATCACGGCCTGCGGCGTCATGGACCTGAAGGTGACAGAGCAGAGGCCCGGCTCGAAAATTCTCATGCGATCAGTTCCAGATGTTCCGGACGTACCTGCTGTTGCAATGGTTCTGCGCGGCAGAAGCGTTCGATCTCGGCAATCGCCATGTCGCCGAGCCGGGCGCGTTCAAGGCCGACGGCGCCGGCGATATGCGGCGTCAGGAACACGTTCGGAAGGCTGTAGAAAGGTGACTCTGGTGACGGCACTTCCGGATCGGTCACGTCGATGACGGCCTCTATGCGTCCGGTTTTCAGTTCCGCCAGCAGGGCGTCTTCGTCCACTAGCGCGCCGCGGGCCGTGTTGATCAAGGTCGCTCCGTCCTTCATCAGGGCAAGCGCATCGGCGCCGATCATATGCCGGGTTTGCGGCAGGGATGGCGCGTGCAGGGAAATGACGTCGCTTACCGCCATAAGCTCGCGGAGCGATACGAGACGCACACCGAGCTTTTGTGCCTCCACCGCGCTTAAAAACGGGTCGAAAAGGATGAGATCGAGATCGAAGGGCTGCAGCAGATTGATGACCCGACGTCCGATGCGTGACGCCCCGACAATGCCGACGGTCAGGCCGAGATTGCCGATGACCTGCGACTGCAGGCGGTCGACGTTTCGCCGTGCGCGATCCTCTCCGTAGATGCGCCGGAAACCGAAGGTACGCTTGCCGGACAGCAGGATCATTGCCAGCGTAAACTCCGCGACCGGCTGCGCATTCGCCTCGGCCGCGCTGCACACCGTAACGTTTCGTTCGAAAACTGCCTGGGACAGGAAGTATTTCACCGTCCCGGCGGCATGTGAAATCAACCGAAGGTTCGGCATCATTGCCAGTTCCCGCATGTCGATCTCGGGACAACCCCAGCCAGTCAGAAGAATATCTGTTCTCTCCAACTGGGCAGTCACAGCTGGGTCGTGAAAATCGCAGACCGGCCGGGTATCGAGGATGTCGACGCTCTGCGACAGCTTTTCAAGCGCCTGTGGCGTCAGCACATGCTGCGTCCGCTCCGGGTCCATGGCAAGGCTGAGACGCGGACGCGGGCTCATCATTGCGGTTCTCCCGCCGCCGCCATGCTGCTTACCGGAACACCGCGCTCAACAAACAGGCGGTCAAGCGCTTCCCTGTCCGGAAGTGCGGGAACTGTCGCCAAAGCTGTTTCGCTTTCAGGTCCCGCCAGTCCCACAAAGACGGCGCAGGCGAGCAGGGTTTTGCCCGCTGGAATGTCGCCCCGCAATTGCGGCACCGTGGTTTTGGCATTGATGAGATTGGTATTGGGCAGCGCCTTCAACGCCACGCCCTGGCGGGATGCGCTGGAGCCGAGATCGATGATGGCGGATATGTCGGTGCCGCAATCGGCCGTTGCCCGGCCGCTGTCTTCGGTCACCGCATCGCGGTCGCCATCGTTGCGGTTTATCGCAAAGCCGCCTTCGGTGACCAAAAGTGGCCGCGCGGAAGTAATCCGGTGCAACCGGATATGCCACTCTCCCGCGGCAACCAGCGTCGTTTCGACCTCGACATCGGGGAATGGGTTCCAAGTCGCTCGAAGATTGGTGCCAGCCAAGAGCACAGTGCGGTTGGTTTCGCGCACCCGGTAGTGGTGGCCATCTTCGGAAAAGGCCAGCATATTGTCGAAACCATTGGTCTTGAAACCGCGCTCGTCCACTTCCACGCCGAAAGCGTAACGCGAGGAATAGGCGAATTTGGCGTATTTCTCCGGCCCGCCGCGCATGGACAGGTTTTCCTGCCCACTCGTCAGCGCCGTGACGTTGCTCTTACTGCGCATCATCACCATGCCGGGATGAACGAGCGGCCGTGGTTTTGTGGATGTGTCTGGCAGCTTTTCCTCCGCCTGCCAGAAGGGGTGGCTTTCCGGCAGGGCGAGCGGCAGGAAAGCCTTGAAGGCCCAATAGGGCGAACCCGCCGAATTATAGCTTTCCGACATGGTCAGTTGCGGATAGGCGTAACCGATGGAAAGCACGCCGTCGCGGTCGGCAATCGGCTTTCCCGCCCACCAGCGCAGATGTTTCAGATAAAGCCCCTTGATCTCCCCCCAGGGCATCGCTTCCTCATCCGCGAAGGCGAGGGCACCCCAGAAGCCGCCGCAGGCGAAACGGTAGGTCATGGAGCGGCCAAAGGCCAGCGCGCCACCATCCTCATCGAACCAGCTTGCGAAATCCCCGGCAAACAGGCGGGCACGTTCCCGGTAACGTTCGGCGTACGCATCATCCGGTTTGCTGATTTTCGCGTAGATCAGCCCGTAAAAATGCATGGCGAAGGCGATGTAGTGGTCGATGCGGCGATAGTTGCCGTCGCGATACCAGCCGTCGGCGATGTAAAATCCGTCCAGCTCTTTCAGATATGTTTCGGTGAGGCTCCGGTCGAATTCGATACCGAGATGATCGAGCGCCGCATCGACCATCACCCGGAAAAACTTCCAGTTATTGTCGGCATAGATGCGCTCCCGCGCCGCCAGGAGATAATGGCGCACATTCGCCTTTTGCGCTTCGGACAAGGGTTCCCACAGATGTTGCGGCGCAAGCCGAAGCGCAAAGCCGAGGGCGGCCAGTTCCACCAGCCGCTGATCCTTCTGCCGCACATCGCCCCAGTAATCGGCATGGGCGGGATCGGTGCCATTGGCGATGCCTCTGGCCAGAAGCGGCCAATGGGCGAAGGCATCGCCGCTGAGCGCAAGCGGCGCGATGCCCCAGAGTGGTCGCGCAAATCCTTCCAGATCGGCCGCTGCCCGGTCGAAATGCGCGGCGGTGCCGCTTAGCGTCACTCTTGCGCCGCTCTCTGAGAAATAGGGAAGCAGCGGTGCGAAACTGTCGTCCAATGCCCGTCTGACGTCGGCGCGGGTCTTGAGTGGATTGCCGTAAAGCGGATTGAAGCGGGTCATTGGATCATGGTTTGCTGGCTTATGCATCGCGCGCCGCCTTTCCCGTCTTTTTTGCTCGACCGTCGGTCTGTCCTTCCACAAGCTGTACACCCAGCTGAACCTGCCGGGCATTGGCCGATGGCTCCGCCAGCCGGCGGCGCATCAGCTCCACCGCCTCGCGGGCAATCTCGCGGCGGTCTACCCGGATTGTGCTGAGCCGGGGAGTGGAAAGTTCGGCGAAGGGCAGGTCGTCGAAGCCGATGATGGAAAGATCGTCCGGTACCCCGAGGCCAAGCTCTTGTGCTGCTCCCAGCGCGCCGAGCGCGATCGCATCGTTCATGCAGAAAATGCCGGTCAGATCAGGATTTCTGGCCAGCAGCTGACGAACCGCATCACCGGCCTGCCCGAAGCCGCTATCCGCCGTGGAAAGCAGAAACTCCTCATAGGTGGCACCCTCTTCCTCGATGATAACATGCCGAAAGCCCCGCATGCGCTCTCTTATAGTGTGACGGTGTTGCGGACCGATATAGGCGACCTTGCGGTGCCCCAGTTCCAGCAGCCGCCGCGCCGCCATCGCCCCGCCGTAAAAATTGGAGGGCGAGACGCAATCCAGCATCATCGAGGGATCGGCGCTATTGACGAGAACCGGTTGCAGCACACCCTGTGTGATGCGGTGGATGATCTCCTCTTCGGGGTCAAGACCAATGGCGAGAAGGCCATCGACCTCGCAGACCCGCTGTGTAAGGGCGTCGTCGATCTGCCTCTGGTGCAGCAGCCGGATATCGAGTTCGAAACCCTCTGTCTGCGCAAGGCTGCGCAGCATGTCGAAAATATCGTGATAAAAGGCGCCGATATCGCCGGTCGCTCGTTCGGCGGACATGAGGGCGAGGATTTTCTTGCCCTCCAGCGAGATGCCGCCGGTCTGGCTGGTGACTGGCCGCAGCGGATAACCAAGTTCCGCCGCCACGCCCAAAACCTTGGTCTGGATCGATGCGCTGATGCCTTTTTCCCCGGCGAGAACCCGTGAGACCGTGCTGATGGAAACCCCTGCACGCCGGGCGATATCCGACTGGCGCGGGCGGCTGATGTCGGGCGTATCGTTCATGTCTTCTCCTGCGCTTGCAAAAAATTCTATTATGATGCAAATATTGCAAATAATGAAAATTTGCAAGAATTTAAGTGATAAGTGAGAAATTTGCAAAACGCGGGAGGAGCAGATGCAAACTATCGATAGACGTGGATTTTTGGTGACGGCAGCACTGGCAGGTCTTGGCGCGGCGGCGGGCGGTTTCCGCGCGATGGCGGCCGAAACCCGGCTTCGTTGCGTATGGTGGGGTTCGGCTGACCGCAACAAGCGCACCAATGATGTGATTGCCCTCTACCAGAAGGCAGATCCACAAACGGTAATCAGCGGCGAGATGATCGCCGGTTCCGACTATTGGACCAAGCTTGCGACGTCCATGGCGGGACGTAACGTCGCCGATATCTTTCAGCTCGAGCCTTCCACCATTGCCGATTATTCCGGCCGTGGGGCCTGCATGGAACTTGACCAGTTTGTCGGCTCGTCGCTTGATCTTTCCAATTTCGGCAAAAGCGAAGTCGATCTTTGCCGCATCGACGGCAAGCTTTACGGCGTCGGTCTCGGGCTGAATTCGTTCTGCATGATGTATGATGCAGAGACGCTGAAGGAGGCCGGCGTCTCCGTGCCGAAGGAGCAGATCACCTGGAAGGCGCTGGCGGAACTGGCGCGCGATTTCAAGAAGAACGCTCCGGCGCGGCGCAATTATTGGGCGGTGCCCTATGGCGCCCGTTATCACTACGTCTTCGATGTCTGGCTGCGCCAGCGCGGCAAGCTCCTGTTCCAGGACGGCACCATCGGTTTCAACAAGGAAGATGCCAAGGAATGGTTCGCCTATTGGGAGGATCTGCGCGAGAACAAGCTTTGCGTCTCTGCCGATATCCAGACGCGCGATGACAATACCATCGAATCCAACGCGCTGACTCTTGGCAATTCCGCAATCGGCTTTGCCTATTCCAACCAGCTTGTCGGTTACCAGGCGCTCAACAAGAAGACCCTGTCCATTGGCATGCTGCCGGGCGAGGGGGCGGGAAAACCGACCGGGCATTATTACCGGCCGGGGCTTATCTGGTGCATTTCGTCCACCTCCACCACTCCGGAAGCTGCTGCGAAGTTCATCAACTTCTTCGTCAATGATCTGGAAGCGGGCAAGGTTCTCGGCGTCGAACGCGGCGTGCCGCCGGCGAAGAAGGTGCGCGAAGCTGTGTTGCCAAGCCTCAACGAGACCGAACGCAAGACGGTGGATTACATCGAGAGCCTGTCCGGCAAGCTCGATACCTATCCGGAGCCTGCCCCCATCGGCGCCAATGAGTTCGACCGTGGGGTAATGCGTCCGATTGCCGACTCACTCGCCTTTGGCCGCGCCACTGTGGATGAGGCAGCGCAGAATCTTGTCGATACCGGCACCCGCACGTTGCGCAAGCGCGGGTAAGGAAAAAGAGGCAGCGCATGCGGTATCGAAACCGCCTGCGCTGCCTCCATTCGCAATCATTCCTTGCGTGCCTGACTTTGAATATATCGACCCGACAAACAATGCTGGACAGCATAAAATATTTAAGCCAGAAATTCTGATCTAGATCGCTAAATCTGAAGATTAGACAATGGCTCCCAATTTCCTACTTATTGACGCTGAAAAAGAATTCGATGTTTTGAAGGCGGCGGCGTCGCTGATCCGTGTGCAGATATTGAAGCTGCTGCACGAGGCCAACGGTCTCAATGTCAACGAGATCGCGCAGAGGCTGGACCTTCCCCAGTCCACCGTGTCGGCCGGTGTGACCGTTCTTGAAGAGGCGGGGCTGCTGCGAACCGAAACGCGCAAGGCGCGCAAGGGCAGCCAGAAAATCTGTTTTGCGACCTGCGACGAGCTTATCGTTTCGTTTCGAAGCCCCGAGACGCCGGCTGTATCCAACTACATTGCCGTCGCCATGCCGCTCGGCCTCTATACGCAGAGTTCGGTGACGGCGCCTTGCGGCATCTGTTCGCCGGAGGGCATTATCGGACTTCTGGATGTCCCTGATACCTTCATGGATCCCGACCGCATGAAGACTGCACTTTTGTGGTTCACATCGGGTCACGTCGAGTATCAATTCCCCAATAATGCCAAGATTCAGGGCCGAAACGTCGAGGAAGTCGAGTTTTCGATGGAGGTCAGTTCCGAGGTGCCAGGAACGCACAGCAACTGGCCGTCAGACATTACCCTCTCCGTCAACGGCAAGGAGATCGGGGTCTGGACCTCGCCCGGCGATTTCGGCGACAAGCGGGGTACGTTTACGCCCGACTGGTGGAAACTGTCCGGCTCGCAGTATGGAATGCTCAAAACCTGGCGCATTACTGCCAAGGGAACCTATGTCGATGGTACGCGCATTTCCGATGTGACGCTTGCGGATATAGATCTGTCCAGCCACCGCTCAATCCGCTTGCGGATCGAGGTAAAGGCGGATGCAAAGCATCCGGGCGGGCTCAACATCTTCGGCCGGGGTTTTGGGAATTACGATCAGGACATCGTATTGCGTCTGCGCACCGCAGACTGATCGGGCCAATTTCATAAAGTATGATTTTCGCGGTTGACAGGCGCGGCTTCCATTGGCAACTATATTATGAAATATGGTTTATATCATATTTTAAGATATAAATGCGCATGGGAGGAGAGCCTATGAAAGCGCGGGTTTCAGTCCACCGGGACTTCCGGATTGGGCGTATCGACGATCGCCTATATTCCGCCTTCATCGAACATATGGGGCGGGCGATCTATGGCGGGATTTACGAGCCCGGCCATCCGCAGGCGGATGAAAACGGTTTTCGCAAGGATGTGCTGAAATTCGTGCAGGATCTGAAGATTCCGGCGATCCGTTATCCCGGCGGCAACTTCGTTTCGGCCTATCGCTGGGAAGACGGCATCGGCCCCCGTGACAAACGGCCCGTGCGGCTTGATCTTGCATGGCGCTCCAAGGAAACCAACCAGATCGGCGTCAACGAGTTCGCAGACTGGGCGTCGATGGCAGGCATCGAGATGATGCTCGCCGTCAACCTCGGTTCCCGTGGTCTGGATGATGCCCGCAACTTTCTCGAATACGTGAATTTCCCCGGCGGCACCGAGCTTAGCGACCTTCGCCGCAGCCACGGCGCCGAAAAGCCGCATGGCGTGAAGATGTGGTGCCTCGGCAACGAGATGGACGGCCCCTGGCAGATTGGCCACAAGACGGCGGTGGAGTATGGCCGGCTGGCAAACGAAACCGCGAAAGCCTTCAAGGGTTTCGACCCCACCATCGAGGCAATCGTCTGCGGAAGTTCCAACGACGGCATGCCGACCTATCCCGAATGGGAGCGCGAGGTGCTGGAAGAATGCTACGAGAATGTGGACCACATCTCGCTGCATAAATATTTCGGCAATAACAGCCGCGACACGCTGAATTACTTCGGCAAGATCGAAGAAACAGGGCGTTACATTCAGACTATCGCCGGTGTCATCGATTACGTGAAAGCCAAGAAGCGCGCCAAGAACGATGTCTCCATCTGCTTCGACGAGTGGAATGTCTGGTACCATATCCGCGAAGACGACGGTAAACGCATCAAGAGCTGGGACTGGCCGGAAGCGCCTGCACTTCTGGAGGAGACCTACAATTTCGAGGATGCTCTCTTCGTGGCCGGGTTGCTCAACGAGTTCATCCGTCGCTCGGACAGGGTGCGCATCGCCTGCATTGCCCAGCTCGTCAATGTCATCGCCCCCATTCGCGCTGAAAAGAACGGACCGGCATGGCGCCAGACCATCTATTATCCCTATCAGTTCGCCTCGCTTTATGGTCGTGGCGTTGCACTGAACATTGCCGTCGATTGCCCGACCTACGATTGCAACGCGGCCGATGACGTCAAATATCTCGATGTCGCCGGCGTGTTTGATGAGGACGAGGGCGTGGTGACGCTGTTTGTCCTCAATCGTCATCTGACCGAAGCAGCAGAGCTCAATGTCGGTCTCACCGGCTTTTCGCCTGTGTCACTCAGCCTGCATCTTTCCATGGCGGGATATGATCTGAGGATCGGCAACGGTCCGGATCAACCCGACCGCGTCGTGCCGGTGCCGGGCAGCGGCATTGGTGTCGAGGATGGGGCGCTCAAAGGCTCTGTGCCGGCGCTGTCCTATCATGTTCTGCGCGTGAAGGTTCAGTGAGGCGGTGATGGGTGTCCGTCTCAGCAATATCGCCAAGTCCTTCGGCTCCTTTGCAGCCATCCGGGACGTTTCGATGGAGATTCCGACGGGCAGCTTCGCGGTTTTCGTGGGGCCATCCGGTTGCGGAAAATCCACCCTGTTGCGCATGATCGCCGGTCTTGAGGAAACCAGCGGCGGTCACATCGCCATCGACGAGCGCGACGTCACCGCTGTCGAGCCGGCGGATCGCGGCGTTGCCATGGTCTTCCAGAATTATGCGCTTTACCCGCATCTGACGGTGTTCGAGAACATGGCTTTCAGCCTGCGTCTCGCCCGCCGGCCGAAAGCGGAGGTGAATGAGAGAGTGGGGGAAGCTGCCCGCATCCTCCAGCTCGAGGACAATCTGCACAAGAAGCCATCGCAGCTTTCCGGCGGCCAGAGGCAGCGCGTGGCCATAGGCCGCGCGATCGTGCGACAGCCGAAGGTGTTTCTCTTCGATGAACCCCTGTCGAACCTGGATGCGGAACTGCGCGTGCAGATGCGGCTGGAACTGACCCGGCTTCACCGCAAGCTCGGCGCCACGATGATCTACGTCACGCATGACCAGGTGGAGGCCATGACGCTTGCGGACAAGATTTTCGTGCTGAAGGGCGGCATCGTGCAACAGGCCGGCGCGCCGCTCACCCTTTACGACGATCCGGACAATCGTTTCGTCGCTGGCTTCATCGGATCGCCCGCGATGAATTTCCTTGCTGCCGACATCGTCGGGCAGCGGGACGGTATCGTGACGCTTACGCCTGAAGGTGGTGAAAAGCACCTCGAAGCCCGGCTTTCGCATCCGGTTTCCCCCGGTCAGCGGGTCGAAATCGGCATAAGGCCCGAGCATCTGGTGATCACGCAAGAGGGTGCTTTGCCTGTCAATGTCGAGGTGGCGGAGGAGCTTGGCGACCTTTCCTATCTCTATACCCGAACGCGTGCCGGGAAAGAACTTGTCGTGCAGCGGCAGGGCTCGCGCGAGCGGCTGGATGGCCGGTCAGTCTCACTGAGTGCTTCGCCCGATCACATCATGGTTTTCGGCAGCGACGGCAAAAGGTTGCGATAGGCGCGAGGAGGCGCCTTTCGATGCAGTAGTAGACCGCCCCTTGAACGGGGTGTTTCCAACAAACGGGAGGAGTGAACGATGCGACTGATCAAGACATTGCTTGTTGGTACGGTTCTGGGCCTGAGCGCCCTGCCGGCACTGGCGAAGCAGGATATCGTCTGGTGGGACTTTCTGTCGGGCGGCGACGGTGTGCGCATGAAAGCGCTGATTGCTGCCTTCAACAAGGAACACCCTGACATTCAGATCAAGGGAACGACGCTAGAGTGGGGCGTTCCGTTCTATACCAAGGTACGCACGGCGTCCGCCGTGGGTGAGGGGCCCGATGTCATGACCTATCACCTGTCGCGCGCGCCGCTCGGCCTTGATGAAAAAGTAATGAGCGAAATTACCACAAAAGACCTTGATGATGCCGGGTTGAAGACCGGCGACTTTTTCAGCGCACCCGTCGAGGCAGCAACCCATGACGGCAAGCTTTATGCGGTGCCGTTTGATATCCATGCCCTTATTCTCTACTACAACGCCGATCTTCTGAAAGGGTCTCCCTATCTCGATGCCGAGGGTAAGTTGAACGGTATCAAGACGATGGAGGATTTCGAAAAGGCGCTGGCCTGGGCGAAGGACAAGGGCGTTCAGACGCCGGTTACCTATCAGTCGGGTGGCGAAGCCGGTGTCTGGCGTGTCTTTTATACACTGTTCTCACAACAGGGCGGCGAACTGGTCACCAATAACGAGGTGCTTGCCGGCGACAATGCGGAAAAGGCTGCCAAGGCGATCGATACCATGTCGAAATGGCGGGAAAACGGATGGGCGCCCGAGCAGGCGGAATATCCGGCGTCCGTTGCTCTCTTCTCCGCTGGCAAATCTGCCTTCCAGCTTAATGGCGTCTGGGAAGTTCCGACCTACAAGGATCTGGAAAAGAACGGCAAGCTCGGCTTCAAATGGAGCGCTGTGGAAGTTCCGCCTTTCATGGGCAAGCGCGCCACCTGGGCGGATTCGCACGCCTTTGCGATCCCCAACCAGGGTGACAAGACTGTTTCCGGCGAGAAACGCGCCGCTGTCATGACGGTTATTGGCTGGATGGAAAAACACGCCATCAGCTGGGCCGATGCGGGGCATATTCCGGCCTATAAATCGATCACCGAAAGCAGCGAATACAAGGCGATGCAGCCGAATGCCACATATGCCTCGCTGGCGGAGGCGGCAGTGTTCGATCCGAAGACCACGATTACCGGAGTTGCCTCACCCGCTTACGATGCGGCGCTTAATATCATCGCTCCGGCCATCCAGGGCTACATGAGCGGCGCGGATGCGGTCGAGCAGATCAAGTCCGAGCTTCAGGGCAAGCTCAAGTAATCCGAGACTGCCCTCTGGCTGTCAGCCGGAGGGCAGCGTGCAATGCGGGAGGTCCCGGAGGCATTCCATGGCTATGATTGAAAACCGGCGCAAGAAGTCGCTGATCGCACTGTCGATGGTGACGCCATTCATCGTGGTCTTCGCCACGTTCTTTCTTTACCCCCTGATCGAGATGATACGCATCAGCTTCACGGATGCGCCGCTTATCGGCGACGGCAACTGGGTCGGCCTGCAGAACTACATAAAATTGCTGAGCGACCGCCTGTTCGTCACCTCGCTCAAGAATAACGGCTATTTCGTGCTGCTGACGGTGGTGCCAACAACGCTCATCGCCCTGTTGATTGCGCTTGCGGTCAGCCGATTGTCCGGCATCAAGCAGACAATCGCCATGAGCCTGTTTTTCCTGCCTTATGTCCTGCCGGTTTCGGTCGTCACTGAGATCTGGGCCTGGATGCTCGACCTGCAGTTCGGCATTCTCCAACCGGTCATTTCGTTGCTGGCGGGCAAACCCGTCGCGGTTTTCAAGAACCCCAATTGGGTCATGCCGATGGTCGCTGTCGTCACCATCTGGTGGACGAACGGTTTTAACGTTCTGCTCTTCATTGCCGGCTTGCGAAACATTCCGACCGAGCTTTATGAGGCCGCAGCTCTTGATGGCGCAACGACATGGCAAAAGTTTCGGCGCGTCACATGGCCGCTTCTGTGGCCGGTGACCGCGCTGATCCTGACGCTGCAATTGATCCTGCAACTGAAGATATTCGACCAGATCTACCTCTTGAGCGGCGGCGGACCCTTCAATTCCAGTTTCGTGCTTCTCCTCAAGGTCTACCGGGAAGCCTTCCAGATGAACAATGGCGGTTATGCATCGGCCGTGGCGACCGTGCTCTTCCTGTTGATCGTCATCGTATCCGTTCTCCAGTTCCAGTTGCTACGCATCCGGAGGAATTCATGAGCCTGACCAAAAGACTTGAGAACGTCGTCCTGACCCTGCTGACATTTTCGGCAGCACTGGTATGGATTTTCCCGCTTTACTGGGGGTTCGTGACGTCGTTGCGCTCGGACGAGAATGTTGCGGGCAACACGTCGCTACTGCCTGATGAGTTCCAGCTTGGTGCCTATGTGAATGCCATCTTCAATACGCGGCTGTTGACCTGGTACGTGAATTCCATTGGCACTGCCGCGATCGTCACGGTCTCTGTGCTCATCATTTCGATGTTATGCGCCTATGCGCTATCGCAGATCCGCTTTCCGGGACGGCGACTGCTCTATGGCATCGTGCTCGCGAGTTTCATGGTGCCCGCGCAGACGCTTGTCGTGACACAGTTCATCCTGATGAAGAACCTCAACCTCATCAATACCTGGGCGGGCATCATCCTGCCGCAGCTGATCACGCCAATCGTCATCATCGTCTACAAGCAGTTCTTCGACAGCGTGCCCAAGGAGATGCGGGAGGCGGTGGTTCTGGATGGTGGCGGCGAATACACGATCCTGTTCAAGGTGTTTCTGCCGCTGAACTGGGGCATTACGACCGCCATGGCGATCGTGACCTTCATTACGGTGTGGAATGCCTTCTTCTGGCCTTTCCTCGTCATCACGTCCGAAAACATGATGACGATCCCCGTCGGCATCACGCAGGTCAACGACACCTTCGGCATCGTTTATGCACGCCTGATGGCGATTGCCATGCTGGCGGCGCTGCCGGTCATCGTCGCCTACATCATCTTCCAGCGACGCGTGACGGAAGCCATCATGATTTCGTCCGGCGTGAAAGGGTGAGGGCGGCGAAAGATGCCGGCGCCAGTCAGATGACGTGGGCGTTGTGCAGGGCAGTCAGCACCTCGTTCTTGAGGGTGGCGAGTTGCGGCGACCTTCTGTCGCGCGGGCGCGGCTCGTCCACTTCTATCCGCTGCTGGATACGGCCGTCATGGGCACCCATCATGTAAATGCGGTCACCGAGATAAAGCGCCTCGTCAATATCGTGGGTGACGAGCAGGAAGGAAATGCCGCGCTGTTCGACGAGTTTCAGAACTAGGTCCTGCAATCTCATCCGCGTGAAAGCATCGACCGCGCTGAAGGGTTCGTCGAGCAGCAAGATGCGCGGCCGGGTATAGAGCGCTCTTGCTATGGCGACACGCTGCGCCATGCCGCCTGAAAGGGCTTTCGGTAACGCGCTGCCATGGCCGCTCAAGCCCACATCGTTGATCAGTCCTTCTACCCGCTCGACATCATATTTCTTGCCGGCCGCATAACCGATGTTTTCGGCAACTGTCAGCCACGGCATCAGGCGGGGTTCCTGAAAGACAAAGGCGATGGGCGGTGAGTCCGATGCCTGAACTTCCTTTGCCTGCTGAACCTTCACAGCGCCTGAGAAATGCCGATCGAGGCCGGCGGCGATGCGCAGCAAGGTGCTTTTCCCACACCCACTTGGTCCGAGAAGAACCGCCGCTTCACCATCGCCGAGCGTCAGGTGAATATCCTGAAGGACAACCGTGTCTCCGAAGGCTTTTTCGCGAACATCGACATTGAGCAAACTCATCGCAGGCGCCCTCCTTGCTGAAGGGGATAAGTGTCGCGCCATCTGAGGCAACGTTCCTCGACTATCTTGAAGAGGCTGTCGGAAATCTTGCCGAGGACGGCAAGGCAGATAATCGCTATCATCACCAGATCGGGTCGGGAGAGTTCGCGCCCATCGGAAAGCATGTAGCCGATGCCCTCGGAGGCCGCCAGAAGTTCCGCTGCGACAACGCTCAGCCAGGCCAGCGACAGGCCGTAACGCAAGCCCGTGAACAGATGCGGCAAGGAGGCGGGAATGAAAATCCGCCAAACCAGCACTGGCAGCGGCTGGCGATACATCTCGCCCACTTCCACCAACTTGCGGTCGACATTCCTGATGCCGGAGAAGAGGTTGAGATAAACAGGGAAAAACGCGCTTTTGGCGATCAGTACGATTTTCGAGGTTTCGCCAATGCCGAACCAGATCATCAGCAGCGGCACCCAGGCGAGGCTCGGAACCGCGCGTAGCGCCTGAAACGTCGGTTCAATATAACGCTCGGCGGCAACGACCAGCCCGACCAGCGAACCGACGACGATTGCAAGAAGGGAGCCAATGACGAAGCCGACGAAGACACGTGCGGTACTGGCTGCGACATTCGTCCACAAAGGACCCTCGGCGAGCCTTAGAAACGTGTCGTAAAGCTCGGAGGGCGGCGGCAGCACATAGGGGCTTACCCAGCCCACGCGCACAAAGAATTCCAGCAGCAACAATGAGCCGACCGGCACGATCGCGCCGCGCAGGTCGAACCGTCCCAGGAAATTCCCCACTCTTTGCACGAACGGCAGTCGGGCAGGGAGTTGTTTCGTAGTCTGCTTCACGCGCTGAAATTCGCGCGGATGAGAATTCATGCTCCCAGCGCCTTTTTCGCCGGTGCCGGATCGATCAGCGACGAAAGGACGCTGTCGACATTGACGCCAGGACGCAGCACATCGTCGCCAAGCAACGGGGTCACGATACGGATCGAGTTCAGCAGTTCCTCGCCCGGAACTGGATCCTTCCAGTCGCGCTTTTCGATCGTCAGCTTGGTGATCTGGGGATCGTTTCCGGTGACCTTCGTGACGAAATCGATGAATTCGCCGTTGTTTTCACGGATCCATCTTTGTGTCTCGACCCAGACACCGAGGAGGCGTTCGACCGCTTTCGGGTATTTCGCCAGAAACTCCTCGGAAACGCTGAAGACGCTGCCGTCGCGCCAGCTACGCTCATCGAAAATCGCCCTGTCACCGGCAAGTTCTGCCTGGGATGTGTGTGGATCGATGCCGACCCATGCATCAACCTGTCCCTGCTGAAGCGCGTTGAATCCTTCCGGATGCTGCAGGTTCACGACCTTGAGGTCATCGATCGAAAGCTTGTTTTGGGCAAGGGCGCGCAGGAGGGTGAAATAGGGCGCGGTACCCTTGGTGACCGCAATGGTTTTGCCCTTGAGATCGGCGACGGTCTTGACCGGCGAATCCGGGCGAACCTGTATGATGGAAGAACCACCCCAGCTTGCCACATAGATCACCTTCAGCGGCACACCATTGGCGCGGGCCAGAAACGCGGAAAGTGCTGCCGAACCGGCAAAATCCGTCGAGCCGACCTTCAGGAATTCGAGCGAATTGTTGCTTCCGCGGGATTGTACCCAGGTGATCTTGGTGCCGACATCCTTGAACGCTTCCTCAAGCCAGCCCTTGTTCTTTATCAGCAGCGTGTGTGAGGAGTAAAATCCCCAATCCAGCTTCAGCTCAGCAGGAAACTCCTGTGAGCTCTGGGCCTGCGCGCTGCCCGTGGCAAAGGGTGCTGCGAGAGCCCCGGCAATGCTGAGTTTCAGGATCTGGCGGCGAGAATGTTTAGCCTTCATAATAGTGTACCTAATTTATGTAATTTGTGTATTTAAAGGGTATGGGCCGGCGTTTATGAGGTCAATCCAGCCTTCTGGAACCTCATCCCAAACTTCAGGGCGGGCGTGGAAAATCTCCCTACCGCTGGCCGGATCGGCGCGACGGCGCGTTATTCAGGGAAAAAACGATTGGCCGGACGTTGCAAACCGAGATGATCGCGCAATGTCGGTCCCTCATAGTCCTTTCGGAACAGGCCGCGCCTTTGCAGTTCGGGCACAAGCAGGGTCGTGAAATCGTCAAGTCCGGCAGGCAGGAACGGGAAGGTGACGTTGAAGCCATCCGACCCCTCTTCGTATAGCCATTGTTCCATCTCGTCGGCGATGGTTTTTGCCGTGCCGACAAATGCGAGACCCCCATAGCCACCCAGCCGCTGCGCCAGCTGGCGCACCGTCAGCCCCTCGCTCCTTGCAAGTTCGATCACCCTCTCGCGGCTGGATTTGCTTGCATTGGTTTCGGGAATGTCAGGCAAGGGGCCATCGGGATCGAAACTCGAAGCATCGTGGCCGAGCGCAATCGAAAGCGAGGCTATCGCGCTTTCATAATGGACGAGGCTGTCGAGCCTGGCGCGTTTGGCCTTGGCTTCTTCCACGCTATCGCCGACCAGAACGAAAGCGCCCGGCAGGATGACAATGCCGTCGCGGGAACGGCCTGCCGCAACGGTTCTGTCCTTGACGTCCCTGTAGAACGCTTTTCCCGCCGCAAGCGTGGGTGTTGCCGCAAAAACGACCTCGGCAGTTTCGGCTGCAAGCTGGCGCCCCGGCTCTGAAGCCCCGGCCTGAACGATGACGGGCCAGCCCTGCACCGGACGCGCTATATTGAGCGGACCGCGCACGGAAAATTCCGGTCCCTTGTGATTAAGCACATGCATTTTTTCAGGGTCGAAGAACAACCCGCTATCGACATCCCGGAGAAAGGCATCATCGGAAAAGGAATCCCACAGCCCGGTAACGACGTCGTAAAATTCCCGCGCTCTTCCATAACGCTCCGTGTGGTCAGGCTGTTCGTCCCGGCCGAAATTAAGCGCCGCATCCGGATTTGCTGTGGTGACGATGTTCCAGCCGGCGCGACCATTGCTGAGGTGATCGAGTGAGGCGAAACGCCGCGCTACGTGGTAGGGCTCATCGAATGTTGTGGAGGCGGTGGCAACCAGCCCGATGCGGGAGGTGACGGCGGCGAGCGCCGAAAGCAGGGTGAAGGGTTCGAAAGACGTGACGGTATGGCTGCGGCGCAGTGCTTCCGTCGGCATGTTAAGCACCGCCAGATGATCGGCCATGAAAAATGCATCGAATTTCGCGGCTTCAAGCTGTTGCGCAAATCGCGCCAGATGGCCGAAATTGAAGTTCGCGTCCGGGAAGGATCCGGGATAACGCCACGCACCCGTGTGAAGACTGACGGGCCGCATGAAGGCGCCGAGATGCAGTTTGCGATCGTTTGCCATTGGGCTTCACTCTTTCGTTGAAGTTTTGACCCGAGCGTTTTCTCTGTCGGCCGCCAAGGATCGAAGACCGGCTCGGTCCTCATCGCGACGATAGCCTTGCTGGCGGCTCGGTGCGGCAAAGACTATTGCGATTATGATTTCCAAACAGAAAGATTTTTCCTGAAATCATTCATTTCGCAAGATCGCTTTGCCTGCAACGGGTTTGCCTCATCGTGTTGACGTAATATCCGGCAAGCAATGTGCTTCACGTTGTGATCGCCAAGCAAATTTCGACGTATTTCGCGCAATGATTCAAATGAGAAAATGTCGTAAATTCAAAATATTGGTCTATATAGCTAATGTATTGGATGATTTCGAAATCGTAGTTCGAGATCGAAAACGTCGTTTGGAGATCCGGCGTGGTTGGGACACCCCCAAACCGCGCCGGACTGATCCGTGCTCAAACGTCCGCCATCAAACTGCCAGCAGCTTTTCGTTGCCGATGCGGGTTGTCTCGATGGCACCCTCCGTTTCGATGCGCTTGCCGGTGGCCGGATCGAAAAAGTGGAGGTGGGCCGGGGGCAGTTCGAAGTGGATGCGCTGGCCGGGTTTGACCAACAGATCTTCGCCTATGGCTGCGGAGAAAGTTTCGCCGGCGATTTCCGCATGTACGATGCGGCCCGAGCCCAGCTCTTCTACAAAGTCCACGGTTGCGGGCACGCCCGCACCCTCGATGCTGACCAGGCATTGTTCAGGGCGAATGCCGACTGTCACGTCGCGCCCGCGCAGCTCCAGCGCGGTCTCGGGGAAGAGTTTCACCGGCTGGCCGCCCAGCATGACGGATGGAGATTCGACCTCCACCCGCGTGTTGAACAGGTTCATCGCCGGTGAGCCGATGAAGGAGGCTACGAAGGTGCTGGCGGGGCGGTGATAGATATCGAGCGGATGACCGACCTGCTCCACATTGCCCTTGTTCATCACCACCAGCCGGTCGGCCAGCGTCATGGCTTCCACCTGATCATGGGTGACGAAGACGGAGGTGGCCGATAGGCGCTGGTGCAGTTTGCGGATTTCGGCGCGCATCGTCACACGCAGCTTTGCATCGAGGTTGGACAGCGGTTCATCGAACAGGAATACCTGCGGTTCGCGGATGATTGCGCGGGCCATGGCCACGCGCTGGCGCTGGCCACCGGAAAGGGCGGCGGGCTTGCGTTCGAGATAGTCGGAAAGGCCAACGATCTTGGCCGTTTCCTCGATGCGGCGAAGACGTTCAGCCTTGGGAACGCCTGCGACCTTCAGCGCATAACCGATATTGCCTGATACCGTCATATGCGGATAAAGTGCGTAGTTCTGGAACACCATGGCGCAACCGCGCTCGCGCGGCTCCAGCGTGTTGACGACGCGCCCGCCAATGGCGATTTCACCTGACGTGATATCCTCCAGCCCAGCGATCATTCGCAGAAGTGTGGACTTGCCGCAGCCCGAGGGGCCGAGGATGACGACGAATTCGCCGGTTTCGAAAGTGAGATCCACGCCGTGCAGGGTCGGGGTCTTGCCATAGGATTTGCGGACCTGCCGAATATCGATCTGAGCCATGATATTAAGAACCTTGTTGTTGAGAGCCACGCGTCGCGTCGTCACTTGTCGGATGACACTAGACCGCGCACGAACCAGCGTTGCAGGAACGCCACGACGAGAAGCGGCGGCATGATGATGATGAGGGAACCGGCAAGCGTGACGTTCCAGTCCGGCGTGCCGTCCTCCGAAGGCAAAAGGGCACGCAACGACATCATCACCGTCTTGTAGGAGGGGTCGGTGACCATCAGCAGCGGCCACAGATACTGGTTCCACGAGGAGACGAAGAGAATGGTGGTTAGGGCCAGCATGTTGGTGCGCGAGAGCGGCAGCAGCACGTCGAAAAAGAAACGCACGGGGCCGGAGCCATCCATGCGCGCCGCCTCCGCAAGTTCATCAGGTAGGGTCATGAAAAACTGCCGGTAGAGAAAGGTGCCGGTGGCCGTGGCGACAAGCGGCAGCGACAGGCCCGCATAGGAATTGAGCAGGTTCCATTCGATGTTGACTTCGACACCGCTCACCAGCGCTATAAGGTAACGGAACGGCTGGAACACATCCGCTGCCACGGCATAGGTCGGAACGGCGCGAATTTCGAGCGGCAGCATCAGCGTGATGAAGACGGACCAGAAAAACAGGTGTTTCAGCGGCGAGCGGAAAAACACGATGGCGAAGGCGGTCAGAGCGGAAAGGGCTACCTTGCCCGCTGTGACGAGCGAGGCCATCACCAGGCTGTTGAACATGGCGTTGCCCAGATTGGCGCGGTTCCAGGCGGTGCTGAGATTTTTGAAAAGCTCGCCCTGCGGCATGAAGCTGAAGGGCGTGTGGTTCACCTGCTGCACCGTCTGGCTGGCGCCTGCCAATACCACGATGAAGGGGCCGATAAGAAGCAGAAGTCCCGCGACCATGACCACGTAGGTAAAGGCGTCGGCATAGGGCGTGCGCTGTATCATCTCTCAGGCCTCACTTGTAATGGACGCGCCGCTCGATGAAGCGGAACTGGATGAAGGTGAAGACCATGATGAGGCCGATGAGGACGATGGTTTGTGCCGAGGCGCCGGAATAGTTCAGCCCTTCGAAGGCCTCGGTGACGATGCGGTAAACCATCACATCGGTGGCGCGATTGGGGCCGCCCGCCGTCAGCGAATGCACGATGCCGAACGTGTCCTGGCCGACGAAACCCTCGGTCATCATCGTCACCATCAGGAAGAACAGCGTGGGTGCGAGCAACGGCACCTGAATGTCTATGGCGCGGCGGATCGGGCCGGAGCCATCCATCGCCGCAGCTTCCGTCAGCGAACGGGGCACGGATTGCAGGCCGGCAAACAGGAAGATGAAGGTGTAGCCCGCCCATTTCCAGATAAAGATGGCGATGACGAGCGCCAGTGCATGTTCGCCGTATTTCGCCGGGTTCCAGATATCTGGCCAGGCGGCGTTGAGTGAAGCGGCCAACCCGCGTTCCGGCGACAGGATGAAGCGGAAGGCCATGCCTGCGGCGGGACCTGCGATGGCGAAGGGCAGGATATACAGAACCCGGAAAAATCCGGAGCCGGGAAGCTGGCGGTCGACGGAGAGCGCCAGGGTGAGGCCGATGAGGATGGCGACGAAGGGGCCGACGGTCGCGAAGATCAGGCTGACGGTAACGGAATGCCAGTAGAATGGATCAGAGAAGACTTCCTGGAAATTGGCGAAACCAACGAATTCTGCCGCGCCGCCGAAGGGCGGCTGGAGGGTGAAGGCCCAGTTGATCACCGCCGCCACGGGCCAGTAGAAGAACAGGAGGATCAGTGCCAGCTGCGGCAATGCGAACAGCAGCGGCAACCATGTGCTTTTGAAAACGGCGCGCTTTTCCATGAAATATCCGAAACAGAAAATGGCATTAAGGGTTTGCCCGCGCGGAGACGGGCAAACCCAGGCGAAAAGGACCGCTTAGTTCAGCTTGGCGCCGGCATAGGTCTTTTCGAAGCGGCGCAGGCCGGCATTCGAGCGCTCGACAGCCTTGTCGAGTTCGGTCTGAATATCGGCGTTCTGCATGAAGATGGCTTCGAGCGAGGTCGAGACTTCCTTGCGGATCTGCGTGAAGCCGCCGAGGCGGATGCCGCGGGTATATTCGGAAGGCGGCGTAAACGTGAGGCTTTCGATTGCCTTTTCACGGCCCTTGTAGGGCGCCTTGTCGTAGAAGCCGTTGGCCTTCATGGCGTCGAAGCCGGTCTTGGTGACCGGGATGTAGCCGGTAACGGTCGACCACCACTCAACCATATCAGGCTGCGCGATGAAGTTTAGGAATGCGGCCGCACCCTTGTATTCAGCTTCCGGACGACCAGCCATGACCCAGAGCGAAGCGCCGCCAACCAGCGAGTTGTGGCGCTCGGTGCCCTTCCAGATCGGCAGCATGGCGACGTCCCACTTCACGCCCTCAGGCATGGTCTTGCCGACGGTGCCATGGCCGGCAATCGAGGACATGAACATCTGGCAGGTCTGCGAGGTGAAAGCGGGCAGGATATCCATGCCGAGCTGCTTGGTCTTGACGACGAACAGCTTCTCGTCCTGCATCTTCTTGAAGAATTTGACCTGATCAACGAACTTCGTCTTGTTGATCGTCAGTTCGGCGTCGAGGCCCTGATAACCGTTGCCCTTGGTGGCGATTGGCTGGTTGTGGATGGCAGAGAACTGTTCCATCAGCATCCAGGTGTCGAAATTAAAGGCCAGCGGGCATTCGAAACCGGCCGTCTTGAGCTTCCGGGCGGCTTCTTCAACCTGTTCCCATGTGTCGGGCTTGAAGGTGATGCCGGCTTTTTCGAAAGCGGTGACATTGTAATAGAAGACCGCAGTGGAGGAGTTGTAGGGGAAGGAGTTCAGCTCGCCGTCAGCCGTTGCATAATAATTGGCAATGCCGGGGAAATAGTTGTTCCAGTCGATCTTGTAGCCGTTGTCGGCCATCAGCTTCTTGGCGGGAACGAAAGCCTTGGACAACATCATGTCCAGCGTGCCGGCATCGTAGATCTGGGTAATGGCGGGCTGCTTCTTGGCGCGGTAGGCGGCAATGGTGTTCTGCAGCGTGGCGTCGTAGTCGTTCTGCGACGTGCAGACGATTTCGAATTCAGCCTGGGAGTCGTTGAACTTCTTGCAGGTTTCCTGAACGCGGTCGCCGAGATCGCCGGAAAGGCCGTGCCAGAATTCGAATTTGGTCTTTTCTGCGTGGGCAGCCGTGGCGCCGAAGGCGGCGGCAATGGCAACGCCTGCCACGAAAGAGGTCAGAGCGGAAGATTTCATAAGTTGAGCCCCGTTGATGGAGTAATGGCATGACCGGCGAGGACGTCACGTCCCCAACACGAAGCCACGGGCTCTGCTAGCAGCCGTCTTTGACGGATCGCTTACACTTTGTTGAACGTTTTGTGATGAGTGAAGGTACAGGCACGCATAGGCGTCCAGGGAAAATCAGATAAACGGGTTTTATCTGATTTTCCGTTGTTTTTCAGTTCTTTACTTGAAATGTCTTTCTTCGCTACTTGTCGCTGAATGATCTGTTAGCATCAACCCCGACGTGCCGCCTCGATGGTGGCGACGTCGATTTTCTTCATATCCATCATTGCCGCGAAGGCACGTTTGGCCTCGGCGCCACCGGCGGACATTGCTTCCATCAGCACCCGCGGGGTGATCTGCCAGGAGATGCCCCATTGGTCCTTGCACCAGCCGCAGGCACTTTCTTCTCCGCCGTTACCGACGATGGCATTCCAGTATCGGTCCGTCTCTTCCTGATCTTCAGTCGAAATCTGGAACGAGAAAGCCTCGGTGTGCTTGAATGTCGGGCCACCGTTGAGGCCGATACAGGAGACGCCTGCCACCGTGAATTCCACCATCAGCACGTCCCCCTCCTTGCCGGAGGGGTAATCGCCCGGCGCCCGATAGACGGAATTGACGGTGCTGTCGGGAAAGGTCTCGGCATAAAATCTGGCTGCGGCCTCGGCATCCCTATCGTACCAGATGCAGATCATGTTCTTCTTCACGGCGTGTTCCTCCCAAAAGAAAGCCCCATTCGGTAAACAATGTCGCCATGCGCCGATCGTTCCGAAAGGAGGCGGGAAGGTGCAATTTTGCAAAGGAATAAAGGTTGTGCGTCATGACGGTGCCGGCGCGATGATCAAACACGACGCGCATGGATATTTAAATCCAGCGCCTCACCCTTCGGCGATAGGCATCATATGCCGGGCCCAGCCGCGCCCGTTCTGAAGAATAAATATGAAACAATGTCTCTTTGTAACGTGAAGCGCGTGCTTGACCTAATATGCAGATTTTTGCGGCAGGAAGACGCGTATTGCCCAAATTTCGCCCGTACCATCAACTCGCGTGATCAACGTCAAGATTATCCTTAAATATTATTTAATAATGCAATCATATTGTTGGTGAACGATTTTCAGTAGAAACTGTCCAGCTGCCATCGGAGGATCGCGCGTGAGTTTTCTTGATCGTGGTGCCAATGCTTTCGCGGTTCTTGCCGCGCTCTCCAAATCTCAAGCCATCATCGAATTTGATATGGCCGGAAAGATTCTCGCCGCCAACGAGAATTTCTGTCGTGCGCTCGGTTACGAGCTGGCGGAAATAGTCGGCAGACATCACAGCATGTTCGTTGAACCTGAAGTCGTGTCATCGCAGGACTACAAGGCCTTCTGGTCAAAGCTTTCGGCCGGCCAGTTCGATCAGCGGCAGTACAAGCGCATTGGCAAGGGTGGCAGGGAAGTCTGGATCGAGGCCTCCTATAATCCGGTGTATCGTCGCGGCAAGCCGGTCAAAGTGGTCAAGATCGCCACTGATATTACCGAGCGCAAGCTGAAGGCGGCGGAAGATGCGGGCAAGATCGACGCCCTGTCGCGGGCGCAGGCCATCATCGAGTTCTCTCCGAACGGCGAGGTCCTGACGGCCAACGAGAATTTTCTGGCGGCGCTCGGCTATTCGCTCGCCGAGGTGCAGGGAAGGCATCATTCGATGTTCTGCGAACCCGCCTACACACAGTCCCCGCAATATGCGCAATTCTGGAAAAGGCTTGCCGGCGGCGATCTGGTGGCGGATGAATTCATGCGGCTTGGCAAGGGCGGTCGCAAGGTTTTCATTCAGGCCTCCTATAATCCGATCTTCGATTTGTCCGGCAAGGTGTTCAAAGTCGTCAAATTTGCCACCGACGTGACCGGACGTGTTGAAAATGTCGAAAAGCTCGCGCAGTCCCTGACCAATCTGGCTGACGGTGATCTTTCGCAGAGCATCGACAAACCCTTTATCCCCTCGCTTGAAAGATTGCGGTCCGACTTCAACGCAGCCTCGAAAAAGCTCAAGAAGGCCATGACGCTGGTCTCTGAAAATGCCGGCGCCATTTCTTCGGGGTCGAATGAAATAAGGTCCGCGGCCGACGATCTCGCCAGACGTACGGAACAGCAGGCCGCCTCTATCGAGGAGACGGCTGCAGCCCTCGAGGAAATCACCACCACCGTCAATGATTCAAGCCGCCGTGCGGAAGAGGCTGGAAAAATCGTCGGCCGTGCCCGCGACCACGCCGAACATTCAGGTCAGGTTGTGCGCGATGCGATCAGTGCCATGGACCAGATCGAAAAATCGTCGCGTGAGATTTCGAATATTATCGGCGTTATCGACGAGATTGCCTTTCAGACCAATCTGCTTGCGCTGAATGCAGGCGTGGAAGCTGCCCGCGCAGGCGAAGCAGGCAAGGGTTTTGCCGTGGTCGCGCAGGAAGTTCGCGAACTTGCGCAACGCTCGGCGACTGCCGCAAAGGAAATCAAGAGCCTGATCAACGCGTCTGGCACGCAGGTTGAAAACGGCGTTGGCCTTGTTACCAAAGCGGGCTCTGCCTTGCAGGAAATCGCGGAACAGGTGCGCGACATCAACACCAATGTCGTAGCGATCGTCGATGCCGCGCGCGAACAGTCGACCGCGCTCGCCGAGATAAATCAGGCAGTCAACACCGTTGACCAGGGAACGCAGCAGAATGCCGCGATGGTTGAGGAGCAGACGGCTGCCAGCCACAGCCTTGCACGGGAAGCGGCAGCGTTGTTTGAGCTTCTAGGGCAATTCCGGTTCGATGACGCATCGCACTCGACATCGTCGTCGCGGAGCGGCTTCGAGCAGCAGGCTACCTTTGCCACTCCGCGTCGCCCGGCATCCCGCCCGCTTGCGGTGCGCGGTTCCGCTGCAGTCGCCGTCGAACATGAGGATTGGCAGGACTTCTAAGCACACAAGATGGCCTTGCCGACGCGGAAATGCGACCTTTATTCTGGACGCATGGAAGCCTCGGCAAGGCCCAAACCGAAGCTTCCATTGAAGAAGAGCCCTAGGTCTGGGCATATCTTGCAGAATGCCTGATAATCGGCGTATCGGGCGTGGGATTTGCGGGGAGTTTTGCTTGGCGGTGATATCGACACGCTGCGTGAGTCTTGCTCTGTGGTTGCTGGCGCTTGCCAGTGGCACGACCGGGGCCGAGGAGAAGGTCGATGGCAAAGTCTCCTGCGCCTACACCCATGATGTCGCGCCGGAATTGTGCATCCGTGTCGAAAGCTACAATAACGACCTGTGTCACGCCATCGAGGTTCTGGCCGGGCGCCACGCCGTTCCGCCGGATTATTTCGCCCGGCTCATCTGGCGGGAAAGCCTGTTCCGGGCCAATGCGGTCAGCCCGAAGGGCGCGGAAGGCATAGCACAGTTCATGCCTGGAACCGCAAAGCTGCGTGGTCTCAAAGACAGCTTCAACATAATCGCCGCACTCGAGGCCTCTTCCCGGTATCTGTCCGAGTTGAATAAGCAGTTTGGCAATTTCGGTCTCGCCGCCGCAGCTTATAATGCGGGCGAGGCGGGATTGCGGAATTTTATCGCGACCGGTCGGCTGCCGACGGAAACCCGGGATTATGTGTTTGCGATAACGGGATATCCGGTTGAGAAATGGAAGGACAACCCGCCGGAAAAGGCGGCCCCGGCATTGGATGAGACCCGCTCTTTCATCGATGCCTGTCTGCGTCTGGCCGATACGCGAACGATGAACGATCCTGTCCTCATCTCGTCGGCCGACTGGGCGCCCTGGGGCGTGCAGCTTGCCGCGCATTATAATCCGGCGGTGGCGAACCGGCTTTTTACCCGCGCCATTGGCCAACTATCCGGGCCGCTTAATGCCGAGCGGGCTTTGATCGTGCGGCAGCGAGGCGGCAATTTCGGTTCGCGCCCGCGTTATGCCGCCCGCATCGGCCGCGATACACGCGCCCAGGCCAACGAGCTTTGCGGCGAAATCCGCCAGGCCGGCATTCCCTGCACCGTGTTCCGCAACAGATGAGAACACCTGTATGACCCTGTCGATCATAACAAGTTGATCAGCATCTGGGTCGCACCTCCTTTCAGAGCAAAATTATCGAGCCTAGATTGCAACGCTGACGACGGAACGTGTCGGCTGATGGTATTCTGTGAGGGAAGAAAACTGAAAATGAGATGGCTTGAAGCGGGATGTCTGGTCGGCGTGCTGGCCGCCATTTCTGGGTGCGCCACGACCGGGCAGACGGACGCATCGCAAACGGTGGCGAGCCTCGTGGGCCAGCCCCTGGATGCGGCTATCGCCAGACTCGGCCGTCCTAACAAGGTGATCATCGAAAAGGGCGCGACGGAATCCTATTGGCTGAAGGTGGATGTTGAGACCTATGCCGGCCTCTCCAACAAGCGGGAAATCCGCACCTTGAACGGGCAGGTGCGGATATCGGAAACGGAAGGCATGAAGATCAAGGAGCATCGCCGCGACTGCATCATCAAGATCACCGCGGATCCCGCTTCCACCATCAAGACCAGCGAAATCATCGGCAATCCGGCCAATTGCGAGAACATTATCAATCGCCCAAACACCTGAGGCGGTCGCATTCGAGACTGTTGCATCGCTTCGAACGACCGAACCACCGTAAGAGGTGGATTGTGGGCGATCTCCTAATATGCGACCATCCGTGCCGGAGGATGCGTGCATGGTATCGACGCTGTCGCATATACGAGAGATCGAACGTGTCGGCATGGGCGCGGTCAGCCCCCGTGATACGCCGGTCATCCAGTCCTGGCTGCGCTGCCTCAATGACTACAAGCTCGACCCAACGATTGCGCAGGAAGCCTATATCGTGCCCGAGCTGAAGCTTCGGGAGCATCGCGAGCAGGCCGAGGAGCTCATCCGTATCGGCCGCTCCGGTCTCGAAGCCCTGTTCAACCAGATTGCCGAGCAGAATTACGTCCTGCTGCTGTCGGATGCGCGCGGCGTTACCGTCGATTTCATGGGCGACCCGACCTTCGACAACCAGTTGCGGAGGGCGGGGCTTTACCTTGGCTCGGAATGGTCGGAAAACCGGGCCGGCACCTGCGCTGTTGGCGCCTGCCTCGTTTCCGGCGAGCCGGTGATCATCCATCAGGATGACCATTTCGATACCAGCCATATCGGGCTGACCTGCACTGCGGCGCCCGTCTTCGATACGCTCGGCGATCTCACCGCCGTGCTCGACATTTCCCAGCTGCGCTCGCCGACGGCCAAGGCCAGCCAGCAACTGGCGCTGCATCTCGTTGCCTCCACCGCGCGGCGCATCGAGCTTGCCAATCTCATGACCCGCACCCGCAATGACTGGGTGTTGCGTCTTGCACGTTCACCTGAGTTTCTTGACGTCGATCCCGATGCGGCGATCGCCCTTGATGGCAGCGGACGTATCACCGGCATGACCCATGGTGGCTTCGGGGCGCTGGCGCGCTCCATGAACATGCACGGCCTTGCCACCCGCGATTTTCTCGGCCAGCCGATTTCCTCGGTCTTCGATATCGATGTGGACGACCTGCCGCGCTTTATGCGCGGGCGGCCGAATGGCGAGCGGCTTTTGCGCGCCCGCAACGGTCTGGTGCTTTTTGCCAGCGCGATCGCGCCCGCCGTCAGCATTCGCGCTCCTGTCACGCCAGAGCCACGCTTGCCGCGAGCGCTGAGGGACATGAGCAACGGCGATCCCGCGATGGAAAAGGTGCAGGCGCGGGCAGCAAAGCTTGCCGCCCGCGATATTCCCATCCTCATTCAGGGTGAGACGGGCAGCGGCAAGGAATATCTGGCACGGGCGATCCATGACAGCTGCAACAGCGACGGCAATTTCGTCGCCGTCAATTGTGCGGCGATCCCGGAGCATCTGATCGAATCTGAATTGTTCGGTTACACACCCGGTGCCTTCACCGGCGCCAGCCAGAAGGGCAAGCGCGGTCTCATCGAGGAGGCAAGTGGCGGCACTTTGTTCCTGGATGAGATTGGCGACATGCCGCTTTCTCTTCAAAGCCGCCTGCTGCGCGTGCTTTCGGAAAACGAGGTGCAGCCGGTTGGCGCATTGAAAGCCAAGCCGGTGCGTCTGAGAGTACTGTCCGCATCGCACCGCGATCTTGCCGAGCTGGTGAAGGAAGGCCGTTTCCGGCAGGACCTCTATTATCGCCTGAACGCCGCAACGGTGACGCTGCCGGCGCTGCGGGAGCGCGAGGATCTCGGCTGGCTGATCGATCAGTTTCTCCGCCGCATCGAGAAGGAAAACGGCGAGACCTACAGGATCGATAAGGCGGCACGGGCAATTCTGCTTGACCATGACTGGCCAGGCAATCTGCGCGAACTCTTCAATGCACTGCGGGTTGCAGCCGCGCTTTCCGATGGCGGCAAGATCGATCCGGGTTGCCTGCCTGAACACCTCTTTGCCGAAGTCGCGACCGATGATGCTTTGCGCGATGACGACGATCTGCGCCGGGCGCTGAAGGACTGCGGCAACAACGTCTCGGCGCTGGCGCGAAGCCTCGGCGTCAACCGCTCCACCATTCACCGCCGTCTCAAACGCCTGAATTGACTGCGGCCGAACCGGTGCGACCATTGCAACACCTGTTGCACGGAACCTGTTGCATTCTGCCGGCGAGCCTCAGAGCTGAATTTGTAACCAATTGAAAATACGTCAAGATATGGCGCAAGCCAATCTGGCATGCCGCTTGCTGATCCTTCTGTGCAAGAACTACAGGAGGAAATGCAATGAAAGCACTGCGCTTTCACGCCGCCAAGGACCTACGCATCGAGGATGTGGATATGCCGCCCGAGCCCGGTCCGGGTGAGGTGCTCGTCGAAAACAAGTTCTGCGGCATCTGCGGCACGGACCTGCACGAATATGCCTATGGCCCGATCTTCGTGCCGAAGGAGCCGCATCCTTTCACCGGCGCGCACGGGCCGCAAATTCTCGGTCATGAATTCGGCGGTGTCGTCAAGGCCGTAGGCGAGGGCGTTAGCCATGTAAAGCCCGGCGACCGGGTATCGATCCAGCCGCTCATCATGCCGCGCCATGGCGACTATTATGCTGATCGCGGTCTTTATCACCTGAGTAAAAATCTCGCTCTCGCCGGTCTGTCCTGGCATTCCGGCGGCATGGCGCAGGCCGCTCTTCTCAACGACTATAACGTACAGCCGATACCCGATGCGCTTTCCGATCAGGAAGCGGCCCTCATCGAGCCGACGGCAGTCGCGGTTTATGCCTGCGACCGTGGCGGTGTCACGGCCGGCAGCAGCGTGCTTGTGACCGGTGCCGGGCCGATCGGCATTCTCGTCGCCATGGCGGCCAGGGCGGCCGGTGCCTCGCAGATATTTCTTTCCGATCTCAACGACACGCGTCTGGCGCTGGCGCGGGCGGCGCTTGGCGAGGTGCGCACGATCAATCCCAAGACGGAAAAGGTGGGCGATGTCATCCGTGCCGAGACCGAAGGCAATGTTGGCTGCGATGTTGCCATCGAATGCGTCGGCAATGAATATGCGCTGAAGAACTGCGCCGATGCCGTGCGCAAGCAGGGCGTTGTGGTGCAGACCGGCCTCCACCCCGGCGAAAACCCGCTGAACTGGTTCGACGTGACTTTCAAGGACATCGATATCCGCGGCTCCTGGGCCTATCCGACTCACTACTGGCCGCGTGTTGCCCGGCTGATTGCCAGCGGCCAGATCCCGGCGAGCCGGATCGTTACCAAAAACGTTTCACTCAGCGAGGCGGTCACGGAAGGGTTCGACCAGCTGCTCGACCCGGCCGGCAAGCATCTGAAGATCCTGATCGACCTGTCGCGATAGGCCGATTTGAAGTGCGGGGCGGTTGAGGAGCCGTCCCGTTTCCACATTGAGCAGGAGGAGGAATACATGCTCGACAAGACCCCCACCACCCGCCTTCAGGCGCTTCTCGATACGTTCGGGGCAGCACTCGAAGCTGGCCGCATCGATGATGCCGTTAATCTGTTTGCCGAGGATTGCTACTGGCGCGACCTCGTTGCCTTTACCTGGAACATCAAGACCGTTGAAGGTCGCGATCAGGTGCGCGACATGCTGCAGGCGCAGCTTTCGACGGCCAGACCCACAAACTGGCGCATCGCTACCGGCGAGGAGGCAACGGAGGCGGATGGTGTGCTTGAAAGCTGGATCACCTTCGAGACGGCGACAGGGCGCGGCTACGGCCTCGTGCGCTTCAGGAACGGGCAGATATGGACGCTGCTGACGGCGCTTTCCGAACTGAAGGGCCATGAGGAAAAATCGGGCTTCACCCGCCCGCTCGGCGCAAGGCACGGCCAGAACCTTGGTGCCAAAACCTGGATGGAGGAGCGCGAGGAGGAAGCGCGCACGCTCGGTTATGACAAGCAGCCCTATACCGTCATCATCGGCGGTGGGCAGGGCGGCATCGCGCTCGGTGCCCGGTTGCGCCAGCTCGGCGTGCCGACGATCATACTCGAAAAGAACGAGCGGCCGGGTGATAGCTGGCGCAAGCGCTACAAGTCGCTCTGCCTGCATGACCCGGTCTGGTACGACCATCTGCCTTACATCGATTTTCCGAAGAACTGGCCGGTCTTTGCTCCCAAGGACAAGATCGGCGACTGGCTCGAATTCTACACGAAGGTGATGGAACTGAACTACTGGACCCGCTCCACTGCCAAATCCGCCAAGTGGGACGAGGCGGCGAAGGAATGGTCGATCGTCGTCGATCGCGATGGCGAGGAAGTCGTGCTCCGGCCAAAGCAACTGGTCTTTGCCACCGGCATGTCGGGCAAGGCCAATATTCCGGATTTCAAGGGGCGCGAGCGCTTCAACGGCGATCAGCACCATTCCTCGCAGCATCCGGGGCCGGATGGGTACAAGGGCAAGAAGGTCGCAGTGATCGGTTCCAACAATTCGGCCCATGATATCTGCGCCGCACTCCACGAAGCGGGTGTCGATGTGACCATGATCCAGCGCTCGACGACCCATATCGTCAAATCCGATACGCTGATGGATATAGGGCTCGGTGCGCTCTATTCCGAACAGGCGTTGGCGAATGGGGTGACGACGGCGAAGGCCGATCTCATCTTCGCGTCGCTGCCCTACCGGATCATGCATGAGTTCCAGATCCCGCTTTACGACAAGATGCGGGAGCGCGACGCCGATTTTTACGCCGCACTGGAAAAAGCCGGGTTCCAGCTAGACTGGGGTGCGGATGGCTCGGGCCTCTTCATGAAGTACCTGCGGCGCGGCTCCGGTTATTATATTGATATCGGCGCCTCGCAGCTGATCATCGATGGCAAGGTGAAGCTTGCCGCCGGTCAGGTGGACGAGATCACCGAAAATTCGATCAAGCTCGCTGACGGCAAGGAGATCCCTGCTGACGTCATTGTCTATGCGACGGGATATGGTTCGATGAATGGCTGGGTCGCTGATCTCATCGATCAGGAAACGGCAGACAGGGTCGGCAAGGTCTGGGGTCTCGGTTCGGATACGCCGAAAGACCCGGGGCCGTGGGAAGGCGAGCAGCGCAACATGTGGAAGCCGACGCAGCAGGAGGCGCTTTGGTTCCACGGCGGCAACCTGCACCAGTCGCGGCATTATTCGCAATATCTCGCGTTGCAGTTGAAAGCGCGCATGGAGGGGCTTCCTACACCTGTCTATGCATTGCAACCGGTTCACCACACACGCTGACCACGGGTATTTCGATCGATAACGGTAATGCAGAAAGGGGGCGGAACATTCCGCCCCCTTTCTGAATCCGATGCAGGCAATGCCCCCGGTTTCTGTGGATCACGGCAACCGCTGTTGTTAGTGTGAGCCTCTGCGCATATGTTGGAAAACTCAATATCGATTTCCGGCCAAAGCGGACAGAAGAACAATGACCTCCCAGTTGGATTTTTTCGCTTCCGCGACGGCGCGGCTTCCTCAGGCTGAGCGCGGGCGAAAAGCGGGTGGTCGTGAAACGACGCTGAAATCGGTTCCTGATGATGAGGCCTTGGTCGGATATCTCGAATCCACAGGCAATTACCGCGTCCTGCGCAAGTTGCAGCCGCGCGCGATATGCGAGCAGCCGCGACCGGGGTTTCCACGTCAGGGCGTGATCCTCGACACCGAGACCACGGGCCTCAACCACCGAACTGACGAGATCATCGAAATCGGCGTCATTACCTTCACATTCGACGATCAGGGCACGATCGGCGATGTCACCGGGGTCTATGGCGGTCTGCGACAGCCGGGCACTTCCATTCCGGAAGAAATCACGCGCCTGACGGGTATCACCGATGAAATGGTTGCCGGACAGACGATAGACATCGACCGGCTGACCTCCCTGGTTGAAGGTGCTGATCTGATCATTGCCCACAATGCCGGCTTCGATCGTCCGTTTTGCGAGGCCTTCTCGCCGATCTTCCGCAATAAGGCCTGGGCCTGCTCCGTCTCTGAGGTTGACTGGAGTGGTCGGGGTTTTGAGGGCAGCAAGCTCGCCTACCTCATCGGGCAATCCGGCTATTTCCATGACGGCCACCGAGCAGTCGACGATTGTTTCGCTCTGCTGGAGGTGCTGGAACAGGTACGCGCCGGCCAAAGCGGGACGCCCTTCATGGAACTCCATGAAGCCAGCCAGCACTCCCGGGTTCGCATTTACGCGGAGAACAGCCCGTTCGACATGAAGGATCATCTGAAAAAGCGGGGCTATCGCTGGTCTGATGGTTCCGATGGCCGGCCGAAATCCTGGTGGGTGGAACTGGCGGAGGAAAAGCTCGAAGAAGAGCTGCATTTCCTCCGAACCGAAATTTACCGCTGGGACGCCGATCCCACGGTCAAGTATCTGACGGCATTCGACCGGTTCAAAGCCGGCTAGAAAGAAACCGCGACGGCCATACCGTCAAGTTTGCACAGCTCTGCGTTTTTTTTGATGTTTGTCGATTTTCTTGCTCAAAATTTGAGCGAGTAGGCGCGAGCTTTTTCGCGGCATTTTGATTTTAAAACAATATCTGTTCTGGCACGGGCCTTGCTTTCAGTCTTGTATGCAAGATTTACATACCAAGCAGGACCGTCAGATAAACATCGAAGAAGCCATCGTTTCCGGCATTCTTTCGGCGCGCATCCGGCCGGGCACGCGGCTCAGCGAAAATCAGCTGGCTGGACTCTTCTCCGTTTCACGTACGCGGGTACGGGAGGCGATGATGCGGCTGGAAACACGTGGCATCGTCCATGTCAGCGCGCGGCGAGGGTGGTTCGTCGTCGAGCCCTCCGCCGAGGAGGCGATGACCATCTATGAGGCGCGGCGGATTATCGAATCCGGATTGCTTCGCAGCATGCGGATGCTGTCGGAGGAGGGGCGCAAGGTCCTCGTCGCACATCTTGAGGAAGAGAAAGTCGCAATAGCCGCAGGTGACCGCCAGCGCCTTACCTGCCTCATGGGCGATTTTCATATCCGCATCGCCGAGCTTTGCGGCAATGCCGTGCTCATCGAGCTGCTACGCGATCTGACCGCCCGGACAATTCTGATCTCCATGCTCTACCAGTCGGAGTTTCATGCCCTCCAGTCCCATGAGGGGCATTGCCGTATCTTCGACGCGATGGCTGCGGGCGATTTCGTGAGAGCGGCGGAGCTTTCCATCGAGCATCTGGACGAGGTGGAAACCGGCCTCGACCTCACTCGACGCCCCGATCCTCTCGCCGGCCTTCGCCGGTCGCTCGCCCTACCGGAAATGAATGGCGGCGATCCGGATAAAATTCACATGCAACACAATCAACACAAGGAGAATGACATATGATCTTCAGACGGACCCTCATCGCTGCCGCCGCCATGGCTGCCGCCTTTGGTCTTTCCGCGCCCGCCAAGGCGGATGCCCTTGCCGACATCACCGCACGCGGCACGCTGCGTGTGGCCGTACCGCAGGATTTCCCGCCCTTCGGCAGCGTTGCTGCTGATATGACCCCGCAGGGCTATGACATCGACATGGCCAAGATGATCGCCGACAAGCTGGGCGTGAAGGTGGAACTCGTCCCGGTCACCAGTGCCAACCGTGTTCCCTATCTCCAGACCAACAAGGTCGATCTCGTTATCTCCAGCCTCGGCAAGAATGCAGATCGTGAAAAAGTTATTGATTTCTCTGATGCTTACGCGCCTTTCTTCAACGGCGTTTTCGGCCCGGCCGACGTCGCGATCTCCAAGGCCGAAGACCTTAAGGGCAAGACCATCGCCGTCACGCGCGGTGCCGTCGAGGATCTGGAACTGACGAAGGTCGCGCCTTCGGACGCCACCATCAAGCGTTACGAGGACAATAACGGCACCATCTCTGCCTTCCTTTCGGGCCAGGTGGAAGTTGTCGCGACAGGCAACGTGGTTGCAGCCGCCATCCTCGCCAAGAACCCCCCGAAGCGTCCGGAATTGAAGTTCCTCATCAAGAACTCTCCCTGCTACATCGGCCTCAACAAGAACGAGCCGGCCTTACTGGAAAAGGTCAACGCCACCGTAGCTGCAGCCAAGGCCGACGGCTCGCTGAATGCGATCGCCACCAAGTGGCTTGGCCAGGATCTGCCGAAAGACCTTTGATCATCGTTTGCCATGGTCATCCCGGATCCGCCGGGATGACGCCTTTCTCCACCGGCGCAAGGGGACTGTTTCTTGAGCTATCAATTTGATTTCCTGTGGCTTGGCGAATATTGGCCACAAATTGCCAAAGGCATCGCCATTACCAGCCAACTCACGCTGGTCGGCGGCGTGGTCGGCGTTTCACTTGGCATCGCCTGCGCCTGGGCCCGGGCGCTCGGACCTTCATGGTTGAAGCCCATCGTCGGCACCTATGTGGAGCTCATCCGCAATACGCCTTTTCTGATCCAGTTGTTTTTCATCTTCTTTGGCCTGCCTTCACTTGGTTTCAAGCTTACAGAGCTGACCGCGGCAAATCTGGCGATGATCGTCAATCTGGGCGCCTATAGTTGCGAGATCATCCGCGCCGGTATTCAGGCGACGCCGAAGGGCCAGTTCGAGGCGGGCGCGAGCCTTGCCATGACGCGCTTCGAAACGTTTCGCCACGTGGTGCTCACACCCTCGCTGCAACGCATCTGGCCGGCGCTTTCTTCGCAAGTGGTGATCGTCATGCTCGGCTCGGCCGTCGTTTCGCAGATTGCGGTGGAAGACCTGACCTTTGCGGCGAACTTCATCCAGTCGCGCACGTTCCGCGCCTTCGAAGCCTACATCCTGTCAACTGTCATCTACCTGCTGCTCGCCATCCTGTTGCGGCAGGGCATGCTGGCGCTCGGCAGCTTTCTTTTCCCGAGGAGGGCGGCACGATGACTGAATTCACCTTTTGGGACATTCTGCGCAACCTGCTGCTCTCCACCCGCTGGACGCTGTTGCTATCGCTCGTTTCCTTCATCGGCGGCGGTATGGTGGGCATCGTGCTTTTGTGGTTGCGCATCAGTCCGCGCCGGGCTTTGAACCGTGCTGCCCGCATCTATATCGAAGTCTTTCAGGGCACCCCGCTGCTTATGCAGCTTTTCATCGCTTTTTTCGGCCTAGGTCTCCTCGGGGTTGATGTTCCGGCCTGGCTTGCGGCTGGCGTGGCGCTTATCCTCTGGACCGCTGCCTTCCTTGCGGAAATCTGGCGCGGCTGCGTTGAGGCGATTGCGAAGGGCCAGTGGGAGGCGTCCGCCAGCCTTGCCATGGGCCGCCTGCAACAGATGCGTTACGTCATCCTGCCGCAGGCGCTGAAGATTGCCATTCCGCCAACGGTCGGTTTTTCCGTGCAGGTCGTCAAGGGCACAGCACTCACCTCCATCATCGGTTTCGTTGAACTGTCCAAGGCCGGCACGATCGTCACCAATGCCACCTTCCAGCCCTTCACCGTCTATGGGCTGGTTGCTCTCATCTATTTCGCCCTCTGCTGGCCGCTGTCGAAATCCAGCCAGTTCCTAGAAAGGAAGCTCAATGTCGCTCATCGAAATCACTGAAGTCCACAAGAGCTTTGGCGACAATGAGGTGCTGAAGGGCATAAATCTGGATGTCGAACCCGGCGAGGTGATCGCCATCATCGGCAAAAGCGGCTCTGGAAAATCGACGCTGCTTCGCTGCATCAACGGACTGGAGACGATCAGCGCCGGCTCGATCCAGGTGGCAGGTGCGCAGTTGCTGGACGATGAGCTGCATCTGAAGGCATTGCGGCTGAAGGTCGGCATGATCTTCCAGCAATTCAACCTCTTTCCGCATCTGACGGCCGGCGGCAATGTCATGCTTTCGCAGATGGTGGTGAAAAAGGTCACCAAGCCGGAGGCCGAGGTGACGGCGCGCAGGATGCTGGAGCGTGTCGGGCTGGCGCACAAGTTCGATGCCTATCCGGATGAACTGTCCGGCGGCCAGCAGCAGCGCGTGGCGATTGCCCGCGCCCTTGCCATGCAGCCTATCGCCCTTCTCTGTGACGAGATTACCTCGGCGCTCGACCCTGAACTCGTGTCTGAGGTGCTGGCCGTCGTGCGCGAACTGGCAAAGGAAGGCATGACGCTGCTGATGGTGACGCATGAAATGAAGTTTGCCCGCGACGTCTGCTCGCGCGTTGTTTTCATGCATCAGGGCCGCGTGCACGAGATCGGCCCGCCGGAAGATGTTTTTGCCAATCCCCAGACGCCGGAACTCAAGCAGTTCCTTGGCATGATCTAAGCACAGTACCGACGCACGCGACCGGAGCGGTGCGTGCGTCGGCAGTAGCCTTTGTGTTGTGTTTGCCGGGAAAATGTCCGCTATTCCAGTGGTGTCAGCCAGTTCGTTCCGATGGCGCTCTTTTCCCGATTTCATGTTCCCCTGTCGGTCGCTCGGATCGCATACAATTTCCGCACCAAATCGAAAACAATCGATGGAAATTTGAGCAGACCGATGGCGGGACTGGTGGACACATCGAAATTCCCGTTTTATATCAATGGCAAAGCCGATTGGCACGGCTCCTGCATGACAAAGACGTCGCAGGAGAGTGTTCATGAGCAAAGCCGCAGCAATCGACATCGCTTCCGTTTCCAAGATTTATGGCAACACCACCGCGGTGCATGCCATAAGCCTCAAGATACCGGCAGGAAGTTACTGCTGCCTGCTTGGTCCTTCGGGCTGCGGCAAGACCTCGACACTGCGAATGATCGCCGGCCACGAAAGCATTTCAAGCGGCGATGTCAGGCTTGGTAATGTGGTCGTCACCGATCTGCCGCCCGCTAAACGCGGCACGGCAATGATGTTCCAGTCCTATGCGCTGTTTCCGCATCTTGATCTCGTCGACAACGTTGCCTTCAGCCTCAAGATGAAGGGGGTGGACAAGGAAGCGCGCCGCGCCAAGGCGCTGGAGATGCTGCGGCTGATGCAGCTCGAACCCTATGCCACCCGGCGCCCGGCCCAGCTTTCCGGCGGGCAGCAGCAGCGTGTGGCGTTGGCTCGCGCGCTTATCACCGACCCCGAGGCGTTGCTGCTAGATGAGCCGCTTTCAGCACTCGATCCTTTCCTCAAGATCCGTATGCGGGCCGAGCTGAAGAAGCTGCAAACCGCGCTCGGCATCACCTTTGTTCACGTCACACACAGTCAGGAAGAGGCAATGGCGCTGGCCGACGTCATCGTCGTCATGAATGATGGCCGCATCGAGCAGGCAGCGACGCCGCGCGAGCTGTTTGAGCGCCCGGCCACCGCTTTCGTCGCCCGCTTCATGGGCGATCACAATGTCATTTCCGGCCGGTTCAAGGAAAAGAACGGCGATCTCGTCACGCTGGAGGTTGCGGGCGGCGGCACCTTCACGGCAGGCGGCGTTGCCCCGGATGACGGCGCGGTCGATATCGCCGTTCGTACCGACCGTGTGCGCGTCGGCGAGGCGGATCGACCCGGTTTCGGTTTTACCGGCATCGTCTCGAATGTCGAGTATCGCGGTGCAAGCGTGAAGATCGCCGTGACCGGCGCGGGCATTGAGGATTTCAACGCCATCCTCAGCGACGTCGCCTTCTTCGAAAAGCCGGTAAAGACCGGCGACGCCATACCGCTTTCATGGAATGCGGCCGATGCCATCGTGCTCGGCCGGGTAGAGAAGTGACCCCAAAAATAACCAGAGGAGAACTTTGAAATGACCGACAACTCCAACAGCAACAAGGGCCTGTCCCGCCGTGGCCTTCTAAAGGCAGGTGCCGCCGCAACAGGCGCGGCCATCGGCTCCGGCCTTGTCACCGGTTTCCCGACCATATGGGCGCAG
Source organism: Agrobacterium sp. K11 (assembly GCF_059429395.1). Taxonomy (NCBI): domain Bacteria; kingdom Pseudomonadati; phylum Pseudomonadota; class Alphaproteobacteria; order Hyphomicrobiales; family Rhizobiaceae; genus Agrobacterium; species Agrobacterium sp. K11. The sequence goes on from NZ_JCAHRB010000002.1 coordinate 562,680, forward strand.
AACCCGATCACGATCCGCCAGTTCGGCACGGGTGTTTCGAACCTCAATGCGATTGCCGAAAAGTGCAAGGCTGATCTCGGTATCACACTGGAGATGACGGCGACGGATTCGGATGCGGCCGCGCAGCGCGCCGTGACCCAGCCGAACTCCTACGATATCGCCGATATCGAATACTGGATCCTGAAGAAGGTCTACCCGGCGGGTGTCATTCAGCCGATGGAAATCAAGAAGCTGAAATATTACGACAAGATCGTTCCGCTGTTTAAAAACGGCAAGCTGACGCCCGATAGCGTCGTGGCCCAGGGTACCGCCCCGCACACGGTCGGTTTCGTCGAAAAGCCCGGCGACAAGAAGTTTGCGAAAAGCGAAACCGATTATTTCACCATGGTTCCGACCATCTACAATGCCGATACGCTCGGCATTCGCCCCGATCTCGTCGGCCGCGATATCACCAGCTGGGCCGATATCATGGACCCCAAGTTCAAGGGCAAGGCCTCTATCCTCAACATCCCCTCCATCGGCATCATGGATGCGGCGATGATCATGGAAGCCATGGGCAACATCAAATATGCCGACAAGGGCAACATGACGAAGGAGGAGATCGACAAGACCATCGACTTCCTCATCAAGGCCAAGAAGGACGGCCAGTTCCGCGCTTTCTGGAAGAGCTTCGATGAAAGCGTCAACCTCATGGCGTCGGGTGAAGTCGTGATCCAGTCCATGTGGTCGCCCGCCGTCGCCGCCGTTCGCTCCAAGGGCATCGCCTGCAAATACCAGCCGCTCAAGGAAGGCTATCGCTCATGGGGCGGCGGCCTTGGCCTTGCCAAGCACCTCTCCGGTGCCAAGCTGGATGCGGCCTATGAGTATATCAACTGGTACACCTCCGGCTGGGTCGGCGCCTACCTCAACCGTCAGGGCTATTACTCCGCCGCCATGGATACGGCCAAGGAACATATGTCGGCCGACGAGTGGGGTTACTGGGTCGAAGGCAAGCCCGCGCAGGGCGATATCATCGCGCCTGATGGCAAGGTCATGGAAAAGGCCGGAGCAGTGCGCGACGGCGGTTCGTTCCAGGAGCGAATGGGCAAGGTCGCCTGCTGGAACTCCGTCATGGACGAGGACCGCTACATGGTTCGTCGCTGGAACGAGTTCATCGCGGCTTGATCTTCTCGCCTTTCGCAGACATGAGGCCGCGCCGACGCGGCCTCTCTTTCACAGGCAGCCAGCAGGAGAAAAGCCTTGGTGACAGTCAGATTCATCGGCGTGAGCGAAAAAAAGGACAAGCCGTCCCGCAGCTTCGCCCTGCCGCAGAAGCTTGTGTCCTATATTCAGGCCACACCGCTTTTCCTGATCCTCGGCTTTTTCCTGCTTTTACCGATCGTCATGATCGCCGTCGTCAGTTTCTGGGATTATGATTTTGCCCAGATGTATCCGGGTTTCGTGACCTTCAACTATACCGAGACGCTTGGTTCCTGGGTCACGTGGCAAACATATATCAACACGCTGAAATTCGCCGCCATCGTCTGGGCGATCACGCTGTTCTGCGGTTTCTGGGTCGCTTATTTCCTCGCTTTTCATATCCGCACTACCACCATGCAGATGGTTCTGTTCCTCGTCTGCACCGTGCCTTTCCTGACGTCGAACATCATCCGCATGATTTCCTGGATTCCCGTTCTCGGGCGCAACGGGCTGGTCAACAGCGCGCTGGTCAGCGCCGGCATCGTACCTGCGCCAATCGAATGGCTGCTCTATTCGGATTTTGCCGTGGTGCTGGCCATGGTGCATCTTTATACGCTTTTCATGGTCACACCCATCTTCAACACGCTGATGCGCATCGACAAATCGCTGATCGAAGCGGCGCGCGATGCCGGGGCGACTGGCTGGCAGACCCTCTGGAACGTTATCATTCCGCTTGCCAAACCCGGCATGGCGATCGGCAGCATCTTTGTCGTGACGCTTGTCATGGCCGATTTCTCCACGGTTCAGGTGATGTCCGGTGGGCAGAGCGCGTCGGTGGCACTGATGATGAAGAACCAGATGTCGCTGCTGCAATATCCCGCGGCGGCCGCAAATGCCGTCATCCTGCTCATCCTCGTTCTTCTGATGGTCGCGGGCATCCTGCGCATCGTCGATATCCGCAAGGAGCTGTGACCCATGCATTCGGAAAAACGCGGCCGTGAATTCTATGTCCTCGCCTTCTTTTTTCTGCTCTTCGTGCTGTTCCTCTACGGCCCGCTGTCGGCGATCCTCATCCTTGCCTTTCAGGGGCCGAATGGCGGACTGACCTTTCCACTCAACGGCGTTTCGCTGCACTGGTTCGGAAATCTTTTCGAACAGCAGGCGGTCGGCGATTTTGGCGGCTCGTTCCGCCGTTCCTTCGGGCTTGGCGTCATGGTCATGGTCGTCACGGTGCTCGTCTCGCTTCTGGCGGGTCTCGCTTTCCGGCGCAAATTCATCGGCGCGACGCCGCTATTCTATCTTTCCGTCGCAAGCCTCGTGGTGCCATCGATCATCATATCACTCGGTATCGGCGTTCTTTTCCAACAGCTTGGGCTGGAACCTTCATGGTATACATCAGCATTTGGCGCGCACCTGACCTGGACGCTGCCATTCGGCGTGCTCATCATGCTGGCGGTTTTCAACCGTTTTTCTCCATCCTATGAAGAAGCCGCCCGCGATCTCGGGGCATCCGCCTGGCAGACGTTTGCCCATGTGGTGCTTCCGATGATTGCACCGAGCCTGATCGGCGTCTGCCTGTTCGGCTTTACGCTTTCCTATGACGAATTTGCCCGTACGCTGATGACGTCAGGCACCTACAACACCCTGCCGCTGGAAATCTACGGCATGACCACCAACGTCACGACGCCGGTGCTTTACGCGCTCGGAGCCGTCACGACCCTTTTCTCCTTCCTGGTTATTGCGGCCACGCTTGGCCTGATCGTCACTCTGAACCGTCGCCATTCGCGTTGATGAAAAAACAGAACATGCGCATCCTCGTCATTAATCCGAATACGACGCAATCCATGACAGCGACGATCGCCGACGCGGCGACGCGGGCGGCCAGCTGCGATACGGAAATCCTGGCAGTGACCTCTTCCATGGGGCCTGTCTCCATCGAAGGATATTACGATGAGGTTTTCGCGGTACCCGGCCTGCTGCTCGAGCTTGCCAAGGCGCCGACGCTTGGTGCCAGGGCAGCCGTCATCGCCTGTTTCGACGACACCGGGCTCGATGCGGCCCGCGCGCTCGCCGACATACCCGTAATTGGGATTTGCGAAGCGGCGGTTTCAGCCACGGCATTCATCGCGCAGAGGTTTACGATCGTTACGACGATGGAGCGTTCGCGGCTGCCGCTCGAACATCTCGTTCACCGTTATGGCATGTCTGCCCGCTGCAATGTGCGTGCCGCCGATATTCCCGTCCTGTCGCTGGAAGATCCGGCATCAAATGCCAGGGAGAGGCTGCGGGAGGAGATTTCACTGGCCCTGCGTCAAGATCGCGCCGAAGCGATCGTGCTTGGCTGCGCCGGTATGGCGGATCTGACCGCCGAGCTGCGCAGCGAATTCGGCGTGCCTGTTATCGATGGCGTCGCTGCGGCGGTGAAACAGGTGGAATCGCTGGTATCGATGGGGCTTTCGACCGCCAAGCGCGGCGCCTATGCCACGCCACTCGCCAAGCCCTATCGCGGATTGCTTGAAGCGTTCGGGCCGGACAGGCTTGCCGGGGTATCTGTGGATAGTTGAAACAGCCGTTCCAATGTGTTCGGACGGTGCCGCGGTCTGCCGTAAAGTGCACGCGAATATTTCCCAGAAATCGGCGACGGATTTTGCGCGGGTCTGCGTTAAAGTGGCAAGGTGCGGGACATCCTCACTGAAGCCGCCGTCATTCCGCATGGATTTCGCCCGTGTCCGACAGGACAGTACGGAGACAAACCCCGATACATGGTAAGCGATCCGGATGCAGATTTGGTGACGGATGTCGCTGCGGGAGATGTCCGCGCGATGCAGGCTCTGGTGACGGCCAAACTGCCGAGGATCATGGCGCTTGCCACGCGTATGCTGGGTGATCCGGCAGAGGCGGAAGACATCGCGCAGGAGACCTTCCTGCGCATATGGAAACATGCAGGCACGTGGCGGCAGGGGCGTGCGAAATTCGACACATGGATCCACCGGGTGGCGCTGAACCTCTGTTACGACCGGTTGCGAAAGCGCCGGGAAATATCGGTTGCTGAGCCGCCCGAACAGATTGACGGCAGTGTGCTGCCCGATGCCGCCCTGCCATATGATGGTGACGAGAGCGGTGCCGTGGCGCGCGCCTTGCAGGCCATACCCGCGCGACAAAGGGAGGCGATCGTTCTGGTCTATTATCAGGAGATGTCGAACCGCGAGGCGGCTGATGTCATGCATGTCAGTGTGGACGCACTGGAAAGCCTTCTGGCGCGTGGCCGCCGGGCACTCCATGCGATTTTGAATGAGGGCGACCAATGAACGGGGCGAAGAAGACGCTCATGGATAACAAGGTTTTTTCCGATCTTGTGGCGGCCTATGGTGCCGATCCACAACGCTGGCCGGAAGACCGGCGGCCGGAGGCCATGGCTTATGCGGAGACGGCAGACGGCAGGCGCCTGATTGCGCAGGCGGCGCCTCTCGATTTTACGCTGTCGGCATATCGTCTTCGCGACCCTTCGGCCATGCTCAACGCGAAGATCATGGCGCAGGCAAAGGCGCAGACCACCAGACGCAGATGGATCGTCCGGTACGGGCTGGGTGCGGGCATGATCGGCATCAGCCTTGCGGGTGCGCTGACGGGAGCGGTTGCCGTCATCAACCTCACGCCACCGCCCGCCCTGACATTGGGCGATACGTTGACCGCGTTCGGAAACCTGCAAACCGAAAACGAAATGACCGAGGAGACGAAATGAGCGATCAGAATTTCCGCTGGATAGTCGTTGTCCTTCTCGTCGCGAATACATTTTTTGTCTGCGCGCTTGCCGGTGCAGGGTTCGTTTATCTGCGGAACGACCCGGCCGCTGCCGCTGCCCGCATGCCGCTTGCGGGCGAACAATTGCCAAAGACCGAAAGGGAGGCCTTCCGGCGCAGCCTTAGCGATGCACGCAGGACCATGCGGGAAACCTCCGCCGAGGCGCGCCAGGCGCGTATCGAGGCGGCGTCCCTGATGGGGGCAGAAACGCTTGACCCGGAGGCATTGTCCGCAGCGCTCGAGCGTGCCCGCAAGGCGGAATATGAGGTCCGCGCCGCAACCGAGATGCAGGCCGTGGAGTTCGCCCGCACATTGTCGCTAGAGGCGCGGCGCCGGCTGGCGGAAGGCTTGCTCGCCCGTGAGGCGCCGAAACCGGCCACGAAATAGTCACATTTCAACAGCGACGGATTTTGGCCCTGGCGCCCGTTGAATGGTCGATAACGAAACGGAGTTCGTATCGGCCATGTCAAATTCCAGGGAATTGGATGCAGCACTCTGTCTGTGGCGTTTCGGCCTCGGCGCGCGTGAAGGCGATATCCAGGCGATCAAAGACGACCCGCGCGATCTGTTGCGGCTGGAAATTACCGAACGCGCCACACCAATTCCTGTCGGCGCACAGCTTCATTCCAGCGCCGATCTTCTGATATCGCTGATGGCGTATAACAAGGAGATCAAGGCCGAGCGTGAAAAACCTGCTGTCCTTGCCGTCGCGGCCACCACCGGCGCCGCGGGTGCGACCGCAGGAGCCATGAGCCCACCATCGCCGGCAATGGCAACTGCCGCAAACGCTATGGACAATGCGGGCATGGTGCCGCCTGCCAGTGCTTCACAGGACAAGAAGCCGGACGTGCCGGCCACCAAGCGCCCCTATTTTCCCCAGCAGATACTGCTTGCGGAGGCGGACGCCCGCTTCAACGGCACGATACGCCAGCCGCCGATCGGTTTTGGCGAGCGGTTGGCAATGTTCTGGGCCAATCACTTCGCGGTTGCCACCGGCAAGGGCGGTGATGTGCACATTCTCGCCGGCGCTTTCGAGCGTGAGGCGATCCGTCCGCATGTCTTTGGCAATTTCGAGGATATGCTGGTCGCAGTCGAGACCCATCCCGCCATGCTGTATTTTCTCGACAATCAGCAATCGATCGGACCGAATTCGCAGGCCAACAGGAATGGCAAGCGCGGACTCAACGAAAACCTCGCGCGCGAAATCATGGAACTGCATACGCTCGGGGTGGATGGCGGCTATAGTCAGGCCGACGTTACAGCACTTGCCCGCATCATCACCGGCTGGAGCGTCTATCGCGACGAGAAGCGTCCGGGCCCGCTTGGCCGATTTTCCTTCAACGCCAACAACCATGAACCCGGCGACCATGCCGTGATGGGCATCACCTATGGTGAAGCGGGGGTAGAGCAGGGGCGGCGGGCGCTGCGAGATCTCGCGCATCATCCAGCGACGGCCAGCCATCTCGCTTACAAGCTGGTACGGCATTTCGTTAGCGACCATCCACCACCGGAACTGGTGGCGAAACTTGCTGCCGCCTACACCAAGAGCCACGGCGATCTTTCCGCCACCTATATGGCGCTTATCGAGGCTGAACAGTCTTGGAGCCCGGCGCTGACCAAGCTCAGACCCCCGTTAGATTTCGTGACGACCGTCATCAGGGCGAGTGGAATAGTGCCAAAACCCGAGCAGGTAATTTCAGTGCTCAACGCATTGGGTCAGCCGCTGTGGAACCCCTCCGGCCCGAACGGTTTTGCCGATGTCACCGATAGCTGGGGTTCTTCCGAGGGGCTGGCGACGCGTATCGATGCCGCCAGTCTGTTCGCCCATCAGGTTGCGGGTTCAACCGATCCGCGCGACTTCGTCGCAGACCGGCTGGGGCCGCTTTTGTCCGAGGAGACGAAAAAGGCCGTGCAGCGGGCTGAGAGCAAACCGCAGGGACTGACGATTGCTTTCCTTTCCCCCGAATTCCAGAGGCGTTGACCATGCTGTGTGAACATCTTTCCCCAACCCGCCGCGCTCTTCTTGGCACAGGCGGCGCGCTTTTTGCCTGGGCCTTCATGCCGCGTTTTGCTTTTGCTGCCGGCGGGCGCGACCCACGTTTCGTCACCATCATCCTGCGCGGCGCGCTCGACGGGCTGACCGCCGTGCCGCCCGTCGGCGACCCCGACTATGAGGCGCTAAGGCAACAGATCGCCATGCGCACTGAAGGCGACAATCCAGCCCTCGGGCTGGATGGTTTCTTTGCGCTCCATCCATCCCTTCGCAATTTCCAGCGGCTGTACCGGAAGGGCGAGGCAGCGGTGGTCCACGCCAGCGCAACCGGTTATCGTGACCGTTCGCATTTTGATGGCCAGGATGTGCTGGAATCTGGTTTTCCGACCCCCGGCCATGTCGAGACGGGTTGGCTGAACCGTCTGCTCGAACAGCTGCCGGCGGGTGAAACCATCAATCCAGCTGCGGCCGGGCAGCGGGTGAGCGGCCTTGCCATTGGCGCCAGCGCTCCGCTTGTCATTCGCGGCAAGGCACCGATATTGGGATGGGCGCCATCCGTTCTCAAGCCCGCCGATGGCGATCTCGCCCCGCGCCTTGCCGATCTCTACGGCCAGACGGACCCGATGCTGGCGGCATTGCTTGCCGAGGGCATCGAAACCGGCAGGATCGCCTCCGGCGTCGATATCAAGGCGCGAGGTGGTCCGGGTGATCCTGTTGGCATGGAGCAGATGGCGCGGGGTGCAGCACGGCTGATTGCGCACCCGGAAGGGCCGCGCGTTGCGGCGCTGGCCTTCGAGGGTTGGGACACCCATGCCCATGAGGTCGAGCGTCTTTCAAAATTGTTGAGCGGGCTGGACAATGCGTTTGCCGCCTTCGAGCAGGAGCTGGGGCCGGTCTGGAAGGATACGGCCATATTGGTCGCGACGGAATTTGGCCGTACCGCCCGTATCAACGGTACGGAAGGAACTGACCACGGAACGGCAACAACGGCCTTTCTCGCCGGCGGCAGCATCCGTGGCGGGCGTGTCATCGCCGATTGGCCCGGCCTCAAGCTCGCGCAGTTGCGGGATGGGCGGGACCTTGCGCCCACGACGGATATTCGCGCGATCATCAAGGGCCTCGCGGTCGATCATCTCGGCGCAAGCGCTGTCATGCTCGACAAGGCGGTCTTTCCCGGTTCGGAGGCCATCCGGCCCATGAAGGGACTGATCGTCTGAGGCTCGAAAAGGCGTGAAAACAAATATATGGAGCGCGTCCAACGACCCCGGCCATTCCGGATGCGCTCCCGCCTCTTCATATCCCTGTCATAATAGTGTCTGATATCGATATCGTTTTTGATACGGACATTGTGTAGACGAACAGCCGTTGCACGCTCAGGGAGCTTTTTCGTGAAGTCGTCAACGCAAACCATCCGCACTGAAGCGGCCACCCCTCGAAGCGGCACGCCCGGCGAAGTTTTTACGGCGTTCCTGAAGCTCGGGGTCACCTCCTTCGGCGGTCCCATCGCCCATCTCGGCTATTTTCGCGATGAGCTGGTTGTGCGGCGCAAATGGATCGACGAGGCGGGTTATGCCGATCTCGTGGCGCTCTGCCAGTTCTTGCCGGGGCCGGCCTCCAGCCAGGTCGGTTTTGCACTTGGGTTGCTGCGGGCAGGGCCGCTCGGTGCGCTGGCGGCCTGGACGGCCTTCACCCTGCCGTCCGCCATTCTTCTCTTGCTATTCGCCATGGTTGCGGCGTCCATAGAAGGACCTGTCGGCAACGGCCTGTTGCATGGCCTCAAGATCGTTGCGGTCGCCGTGGTGGCGCAGGCTGTCTGGGGCATGGCAAAGAGCCTTGCCCCAGATAGACAGCGTGCCAGCATCGCGCTCGTCGGCATCATCTGCGTCGTGTTTGTCGCGGGGGCTTTTGGCCAGATTCTGGCGCTTGCCGTGGGCGCCATTGCGGGGCTTGTCTTCTGTCGCACTGATACCGTGCAGGAGGCTACTCATCTCGCATTCCGGGTGCCGAAAAGTGTCGGATACATTGCGCTTGCCACTTTCGCGCTCCTGCTGGCCTTCCTGCCGGTCTTCGTGGCGATGGCCGGCTCGCAAGGCCTCTCATTGTTCGATGCGTTCTATCGTGCCGGCGCCCTTGTCTTTGGTGGCGGCCATGTGGTGCTGCCGTTGCTCCAATCGGCAGTGGTTTCCACGGGCTGGGTGACGGAAGATGCGTTTATCGCCGGTTACGGTGCAACCCAGGCCGTTCCCGGCCCGCTGTTCACCTTCGCGGCCTACCTCGGCGCTGTGGTGGGGCCGCACCCGAACGGTATTGCGGGAGCAGGCATTGCGCTTGTCGCGATTTTTTTGCCGGGCATGCTACTGCTCGTCGGTGCGCTGCCCTTCTGGGAGGGCTTTCGCAAGCACCTTCTGGCGCAGGCTGCCATGCGCGGCGCAAATGCCGCCGTCGTTGGCATTCTCGGGGCCGCGCTTTATGATCCGGTGTGGACAAGCGCCATATTCATGCCGAAGGATTTTGCGCTTGCGCTGACGGGTTTCATCCTGTTGACGGTGTGGAAGACGCCGCCATGGATCGTGGTGGTCATCTGCGCGATTGGTGGCGTTCTGCTCGCCCTGTCATAGGCCGTCTTGCGCAGGACCGATATTGGTAAACATCCAGTCCGAGAAGGCCTGCATGGCTGGTGTCGGCGGCTTTGATTGCAGCCTCGTCAGCCAGTAGCTGCCAAGCGATATGGTGACGGGGAAGGGCTGCACGATAGCCCCGGATGCCAGATGCCGCGAGAACATCGATGGCGGGGCGAGCGCCACGCCGAGCCCTTGCAATGCGGCCTCCATCATGCCGAGCGAGGTATCGAAAACGATGCCGGCATTCACATGCGCCACCGGTGTTACGCCAGCCGCTGCAAACCACGTGGCCCATTCGTCAGACCTGTAGCTGCGCAACAGCGTGGCGTCCGCGAGATCAGCGGGGGATTTCAGTGTCTCCGCCAGTTTCGGCGTACAGAGAGGCGAAAGGGGCGCCTCGAAAAGCCGGAATGCATCCGTGCCATGCCAGGAGCCCTGGCCGAATCGAATGGCGAAATCGAGGCCTTCGGCGGCCATGTCCACGCGGTTGTTGTTGGTGGAAACGCGCACGTCGATGAACGGGTGCCGCTTTTGAAATTCCCTCAGCCGCGGCAGCAGCCAGCCCACGGCAAAGGTTCCCACGACGCCCAGAAACAGCAGTTCGCGCACCTGACCGGCTTCGATCCTGTCGAGCGTGATCGCCATCTGGTCGAAAGAGCTGGTGACCGTCGGTAGCAGGGCTTCGCCTTCCGCGGTGATTTTCAGGCCTCTTGGAAGCCGTTGAAAAAGGGAAACCCCCAGTCGTTTTTCGAGGCCCTTCACCTGTTGGCTCACAGCCGCCTGCGTCACGCAGAGTTCTATGGCCGCGCGGGTGAAACTGAGGTGCCGCGCTGATGCCTCAAATGCCCTCAAGCCGTTCAGTGGAAGAAATTGCCGAACCATTCAAGACCTAGATTTTGTTATGCCTCGTCCGAGATATCATGATTTGTTCGTGCAATGTAGGGCGGTTAAACGTCTTTCGCTGGGGACGGCGCAGGCGCCGAAAATCCACTTGAGGTTTTGGAGAACGCGAAAGATGAAACTTAATCGCAGACATATTGCATTGGCCACATTGATCTCGACGAGCCTGTTCACGCAGACTTTTGCCGCTGATGATGCCAGGCTGAAAGCGATAACAGATGCAGCGATCAAGCCGGTGATGGAGAAGAACGGTATTCCGGGTCTGGCCGTTGGTATCAGTGTCGATGGCGAAAATCACGTCTTCACCTACGGTGTCATGTCCAAAACTACGGGCCAGCCGGTTACCCCGCATACGCTTTTCGAGCTGGGTTCCATCAGCAAGACATTCACGGTCACGCTCAGTACCTATGCGGAGACGCAGGGCAAACTGTCACTATCAGGCAAGGTCGAAGACTATCTTCCCTCCATGAAGGGCAAGCCGTTTGGCGATGTCACGCTGATGCATCTTGGCACTCACACCGCCGGCGGCTTTCCGTTGCAGGTGCCGGACAATGTCAAGACGGAGCCGCAGCTTTTGGCCTATCTCAAGGCCTGGATGCCTGCATACAAGGCGGGAACGCACAGAACCTACGCCAATCCCAGCATCGGAATGCTCGGATACGTCACCGCAAAGGCAATTGGCCAAAGCTATGACAGCGCTATGCAGGACGTACTGTTTCCGGCGCTTGGATTGAAGAGCACCTTCACCGTGGTGCCCAAGGCAAAGATGGCCGATTATGCGCAGGGTTATAAGAGAACCGGCGAACCGGCCCGCATGACGCCAGCCATTCTCTCATCGGAGGCTTACGGGGTCAGATCGACGGCGACCGACATGATCCGTTTCGTCAATGCGAATATGGGGCTGGAAAAGCTGGACGGAAAACTCCAGCAGGCGATCGCCAACACTCATACGGGATATTTCAGCGTCGGCGCGATGACGCAGGATATGATTTGGGAGCAATATGCCCACCCGGCCGCGCTGAAAACACTGATCGAAACGAACTCCGGCGCCTTGCTCAAGACGGTGCCGGTATCGGAAATTTCGCCGCCGATGAAGCCGCGTGGCGATGTCTTCATCAACAAGACCGGCTCCACCAACGGTTTCGGCGCCTATGTGGCGTTCATACCGGAGCAAAAACTCGGTATCGTCATTCTGGCCAATAAAAACTATCCCAATGAGGATCGTGTTGCCGTGGCTTACGAGATTTTGAACGGACTCAAAAGCTCCGAATGATGTCAATGCTGGCGTAAACGCGTACAGGACAAGGGTGGCATTTCGGTCGTAATTCATTTGCTCGCCGGCATTGTCATCCTTGCCTTGAAAGCATGCATTTATGTCCCTGAAAATCGGCGTATGCCCATATTTTGAGCGCTTGTAATCAAGGCTCAAAAATGGGCTTGACGTCTGCCGAAATTTCTCACCAAATGAACCAATGTTCGATTGGTTCACGCAAATGGTGCGGCTTGGCGACAAACCCTAACGACAATTCAAACTACGCTCTGGCAAAGCTGCGCGAGTACATTCAGACAAAGAATCTCGCGAATGACGGCCGTCTGCCGACGGAGCGGGCATTTGCCGAGACCTTCAATGTCGGCCGCCGGTCAATCCGCCGTGCTCTGGAGGTTTTGGAGGCCGAGGGTCTTATCTGGCGTCGCCAGGGGGCCGGAACCTTTGTGGGTGAAAAGCCGGACGATTGGTCCACCCAGGTGACCGAAATGGTCGCCAGCACCGATATCATGGAAATCATGGAAGTCCGCCTGCGCATCGAACCGCAACTGGCGCAGCTTGCAGCCATGCGCGCCAAGCCCGCCGAGTTGGAGCGCATGCGCGCGCTCGTCAAGAAGACCGGCGAAAGCACGGATGCCGATGCCAAGGAATTGTGGGACGGCTCGCTCCACCGCCAGATAGCCCAGAGTGCTGGCAACAAGCTGTTCCTGTCGATCTTCGATGTCGTGAACCGTATTCGCCAGGACGATGCCTGGCAGTCGATACGCGAACTCGCCCGGCGCAGTGGCACGAATGGCAAGGCGTCTTTCGAACAGCATGTCGCCATCGTCGATGCCATTGCCGATCGCGATCCGGCGCGTGCCGGAGAGGCGATGCGCCAGCACCTTCTCATGCATCAGGAACGATTGATCCGCGCCACTTCGCTCGGGTTTCAGGAGGAGAGCGCTGCGGAAGACCGTGCGGCGAAGAGCATCAACGAAGCCGACAATCCGCTTACCCCGGCCTCATAGGCCGCGGACGTAAACCCGCCGGTCCTTCGGGGCCGGCCAATGATAAAAGTCAAAGAAAACCAGACCAGAGGATCGAACATGAAGAAAATCTACACACTGACTGCGGCGCTATTGGCAAGCGCGTTTCTGACCGCACCAGCCATGGCTTCCGAATTGCGCATCGGCCTCAACGATGACGCGGACGTGCTTGATCCCGCGCAATCGCGCACCTTCGTCGGCCGTATCGTCTACACCTCCATGTGCGACAAGCTGGTGGATATCTCGCAGGACATGAAGATCGTTCCCCAGCTTGCCACCGAATGGGCCTGGTCCGAGGGTGGCAAGGTGCTGACGATGAAAATTCGCGACGGCGTGAAGTTCCACGACGGCGAGACGCTGGATGCGGCCGCCGTCGTTGCCACCATCGAGCGCAACATGACCCTTCCGGAATCCCGCCGTAAGAGCGAGTTGTCCTCGGTTGAAAAGGTTGAGGCCACCGGGCCGCTGGAAGTCAAGTTCACGTTGAAGACGCCCGATGTCACGCTGCTTGCCCAGCTTTCAGATCGCGCGGGCATGATCGTCGCGCCGAAGGCCGCCAAGGAACTGGGCGCGAATTTCGGCTCCAAGCCGGTTTGCGCCGGACCGTTCAAATTCGTCGAGCGCATCCAGCAGGACCGTATCGTCCTCGAAAAATTCGCGGATTATTGGGACAAGGACAAGATCAAGGTCGACAAGATCGTCTACCTGCCAATTCCCGATACCACTGTGAAGCTTGCAAACCTCCGCTCTGGCGATCTCGACATTGCCGAACGTATCTCGGCGTCCGATGCGGAATCCGTCAAGAATGACCCCAAATTGACATATGCGGACGTGATCGGTCCGGGCTACATGGCCATGTATGTCAACATCAACAACGGCGCGCGCGCTGACAATCCGCTCGGCAAGGACAAGCGCCTGCGTCAGGCCTTCTCTTACGCGATTGACCGCGAAGCGATCGGCCAGATCGTGTTTGAGGGTACGTCCAAGGCCGGCAATCAGTCATTCCCGCCGACAAGCCCATGGTTCAACCAGAACCTGCCGGTGCCGCCACGCGATATCGACAAGGCCAAGCAGCTGATGAAGGAGGCTGGCTACGAGAAGCTCGATATCGAACTTCAGCACGCCAACAACACCACGCAGACGCAGATGATGCAGGTGATCCAGTCCATGGTGGCGGAGGCTGGCTTCAACGTTACGCTGAAGGCCACCGAATTTGCGACGCTTCTTTCCGAACAGACCGCCGGCAACTATCAGCTCAGCCGTTCCGACTGGTCTGGTCGTATCGATCCCGATGGCAATCTTCACCAGTTCGTCACCTGCAAGGGCGGCATCAACGATGTGAAATATTGTAATCCTGAAGTCGACAAGCTGCTGAACGAAGCACGCGCCTCGACTGAAGATGCGGTCCGCAAGGAGAAATACGATGCGGCAAGCGTCATCCTAAACGACGACATGCCGATCATCTATCTCGGCCACCAGCCCTATGCCTATGCCATTTCCAAGAAGGTCAAGGGCTGGGAGCCTTCGCCTGATGGCATGATCCGCCTTCTCGGCGTCAGCAAGGACTAAGCGCTTCAAATCCGCCGCACGGCTTGCCGTGCGGCCCTCCAGAACGTGCACGAACGGGGGCAATGCCATGCCTGTCTATATCGGCAAGCGACTGCTGGTCGCGATCCCGACGCTTTTGATCATCTCCATCTTCGTCTTCTCGCTGCAGAAACTGTTGCCGGGTGATCCGGTTCTCGCCATGGCGGGTGAGGAGCGTGATCCGGCGACGATTGAATTCCTGCGGGAGAAGTATCGCCTGAACGACCCGGTGCCGCTCCAGTACATCAACTGGCTGGGCGGCGTGGTGACCGGCGATTTCGGTATTTCGCTGAGGACCAACCAGCCGGTGCTGGAACTGATCGGCCAGAAGCTGCCGGTCACCATTCAGCTGGCTGTAATGGCGATGTTCTTTGCGATGGTCATCGGCATTCCGATCGGCATTCTGGCCGCCGTCAAGAAAAACACATGGATCGACTACACCGCCAATATCGTGGCGCTTTCCGGCCTGTCGATCCCGAATTTCTGGCTCGGCATCATGCTGATCCTGCTGGTCTCAGTGAAGCTCGGCTGGCTGCCGGCATCCGGATATGAATCGATATTCGTCGACCCCGTTCGCTCCATCGAGACGATGATCATGCCCGCCTTCGTGCTCGGCAATGCGCTTGCGGCAACGTTGATGCGCCACACGCGTTCGGCAATGGTTGCGGTTTTGAGTTCAGACTATATCCGCACCGCCCGCGCCAAGGGGCTTTCGCCGCGCGAGATCATCCTGTCGCACAGTTTTCGCAACGCGCTTCTGCCCGTCATCACGCTGTTGGCACTGCTTTTCGGTGAGTTGCTGGCCGGTGCGGTTCTGACAGAGCAGATATTCACCATTCCCGGCTTCGGCAAGATGACCGTCGATGCGGTCTTCACCCGCGATTACGCCGTCGTCCAGGGCATCGTGCTCTGCACCGCGGTCGGCTTCATCCTCATGAACCTGCTGGCGGACATTGCCTATGTCCTGCTTAACCCTCGCCTCAGGGCGACGATCTGAGGCCTGATATCATGACCGCTCTCGATCAAAACTTGTCCGTACCGGTGCCGCGGCAGGAAAGCCGCGCCTGGAAGAAAATGAAGCGCAACAAATCGGCGCTGGCCGGTCTGATTATCGTGCTTTTCTTCACGGTACTTGCCATTGCAGCACCGATCCTGCCGATTGCTGACCCTATTGCGACCAGTTGGTCGGCCATCCGCAAGGCGCCGTCCGCCGCCCACTGGCTCGGCACCGACGATCTTGGCCGTGATATCCTTTCGCGCATGATTTATGGCGCCCGCGCCTCGCTGATGGCGGGTGTTGTCTCCGTTATGATTGCGGTGGTCATCGGCGTACCCTTCGGGTTGATCGCCGGTTATTTTGGTGGCTGGGTGGATATGGTCATATCGCGCATCACCGAAGCGCTGTTGGCTATGCCGTTCCTCATCATGGCAATTGCCCTTGCGGCCTTCCTCGGCCCGAGCCTTACCAACGCGATGATCGCCATCGGGCTTTCCGCCATGCCAATTTTCGTTCGGTTGACCCGTGGTCAGGTGCTGGCGGTCAAGATGGAAGATTATGTCGAGGGGGCAAGGTCGATTGGCCTCAACCACTTCGACATCATGACACGATACATCCTGCCAAATGTCTTTGCTCCCATCATCGTGCAGGCGACCTTGACGGTTGCGACCGCCATCATTGCGGAAGCGAGCCTGTCCTTCCTCGGCCTTGGCCAGCAGGCACCGGCGCCGTCGTGGGGTTCCATGCTGAACACCGCGAAGAACTTTCTGAGCCAGGCGCCGTGGATGACGATGTGGCCCGGCATTGCAATTTTCCTCGTCGTCATAGGCTTCAATCTCCTGGGCGATGGCCTGCGTGATGCGCTCGATCCGCGCGAAGCATGATTTCTCATAAGGAACTGACTGAATGACCGAATTTACCACACGCCCCGAGATCCTTGGCACATTCGGCGTCGTCACCTCGACGCACTGGATCGCATCGGCCGTGGGCATGGCAATCCTCGAAAACGGAGGTAACGCCTTCGACGCCGCGGTTGCCACCGGCTTCGTGCTGCAGATCGTCGAACCGCATCTCTGTGGCCCCGGCGGCGACATGCCTGCCGTCTTTTATTCAAAGAAGAAGGACAAGGTCGAAGTCATCTGCGCGCAGGGGCCTGCTCCGAGTGGCGCCACCATCGAGCACTATACCTCGGAGGGGCTCAAGCTGATCCCCGGCGATGGTCTGCTTGCAACCGTCATTCCCGGAGCCTTCGATGGCTGGATGCTGATGCTGCGCGACTACGGCACGATGAGCGTGCGCGAGGTGCTGGAACCAGCCATCTATTATGCCGAATACGGACATCCGACTCTGCCGCGCGTTTCCGCCACCATCAAGGGGCTGGCAGAATTCTTCGAGAAGGAATGGCCGACATCCTACGAGACTTGGCTGCCGGGTGGTGCCGCACCCGAGCCGCACGCCCTTTTCAGGAATCCAGTACTTGCGGAAACCTACAAGCGGATCGTCACTGAGTCCGAAGCGCGTTCGGGTCGCGAAAACCAGATTGAAGCCGCACGCGACGCTTTCTATCTAGGTTTCGTGGCGGAAGCCATCGACACTTACGTAAAGACCGCTGAAGTCATGGATGCAAGCGGCACCAAGCACAAGGGCGTGCTGACGGCGCAGGATATGGCGGAATGGAGCGCGACAATCGAGGCGCCGCAGACGCTTGATTATCATGACTGGACGATTGCAAAGACGCCTGCCTGGGGGCAGGGACCGGTTCTGTTGCAGTCGCTCGCCCTGTTGAAAGGCTTCGATCTTGCGGCCATGGACCCGTCCGGCCCCGATTTCATCCACACCATCGTTGAGGCCATGAAGCTCGCCTTTGCCGACCGTGAGGTCTATTACGGCGATCCTGATTTCGGCCAGATTCCGACGGAATATCTTCTCTCTGAAAGCTACAATGCCGGGCGTCGTAAACTGATCGGCACCGAGGCATCGCTCGATCTGCGTCCCGGCATCGTGCCGGGTTACGAGAAGCAGGTGGACGCCACCATGGCCATGCTTGCCGAAATGAGTGGCAAGGGCACCGTCTACGAGCCCACCATGTCGCATCTTACCGAAAAACGCGGCGATACCGTGCATATCGATGTCATCGACCGCTGGGGCAACATGGTCTCAACCACGCCGTCCGGCGGCTGGCTGCAATCATCGCCAATCGTTCCGGGATTGGGCTTTGCGCTCAATTCCCGCGCCCAGATGTTCTGGTTGAAGGAAGGCCTGCCGACCTCGCTTGCACCGGGAAAACGCCCGCGCACCACGTTGACACCCTCGCTCGCGCTGCATCAGGGACGCCCTTCCATGGTGTTCGGTACTCCGGGCGGCGATCAGCAGGATCAGTGGCAGCTGCCCTTCTTCCTGCGTTATGCGCATCACGGCAAGAACCTGCAGGCGGCCATCGACATGCCGCTGTTCCATACCTCGCATTTTCCGGGCTCGTTTTATCCGCGCACCAGTTCGCCGGGCGAGATCATGGTGGAAAGCACCGTGGGTGATATCACGCTGCAGGAGCTTCGCCGCCGCGGACACAAGGTCACCGTTGCCGATGCGTGGTCGGTGGGCCGCCTGACTGCCGCAAAGCGGGATCCCGATGGCCTGCTGCGGGCCGCCGCAACCCCGCGACTGATGCAGGCCTATGCTGTGGGACGATGACATCATGAATACGACACCTGTTCTCTCCGTTAGAAACCTGACCACTTCTTTTCTCGTCGATGATGCTTGGAAGAGCGTCGTCCGTAACGTCTCCTTCGATGTCGCTCCGGGCGAAACCGTCGCGATTGTCGGTGAGTCCGGTTCGGGAAAGTCCGTCACCTCGCTGTCCATCATGCGCCTGCTTAGCCCCGCTTTCAGCCGGATTGAGGGTGAAGTTCTCTTGAACGGGCGCAATCTTCTGGCGCTTTCCGAGAAGGAAATGCGGGGCGTGCGGGGCAACGACGTCTCGATGATATTTCAGGAGCCTATGACGTCGCTCAATCCGATCTTCACGATCGGCCGCCAGATTTCCGAGGTCCTCATCCGGCACAAGGGCTTTTCGAAGCAGCAGGCAAGGGCGGAGACGGTCCGGCTTCTCGAAAAGGTTCGTATTCCCAACGCGGCCGGTCGCTTTGACGAGTATCCGCATCAGTTTTCCGGTGGCATGCGCCAGCGCGTGATGATCGCAATGGCGCTCGCTTCCCGGCCGAAACTGCTGATCGCCGATGAACCGACGACCGCGCTCGACGTCACCATTCAGGGCCAGATTCTCGATCTGATCAAACTGCTTCAGGAAGAGGAGGGCATGTCGGTCCTCTTCATTACTCATGATATGGGCGTCGTGGCGGAGATCGCCGACCGCACCATTGTCATGTTCCGGGGCGATGAGGTCGAGACCGGACCGACCGGGGATATATTCCAGCGCGGCAAGCATCCCTATACGCGGGCGCTGCTTTCGGCGGTGCCGAAGCTCGGCTCGATGCGCGACCGGCAGTGGCCGACGCGCTTTCCGGTCCTCGACATGAAAACCGGCCTGTCGACCGAGCCGGTAGAAGTGGCCGAAACGGTTGCGAGCGGAAAGACACCTGTCCTGTCGGTCAAGAACCTCGTGACGCGGTTTCCCATCCGCTCCGGCCTTTTGGCCCGGCAGACGGGTGCGGTTCACGCGGTCGAAAACGTCTCCTTCGATCTGTTTCAGGGGGAGACGCTTGCACTGGTCGGCGAGTCCGGTTGCGGAAAGTCGACGACCGGCCGCTCGATCATGCGTCTTGTCGAACCGACGGCCGGCGAGGTTTCGCTCGATGGTTACGATGTGATGCGGCTCGATACCGTCGGCCTGCGCAATATGCGTAAGTCCGTACAGATGATCTTTCAGGATCCGTTCTCGTCGCTCAATCCGCGCATGACGGTGGGTACGGCGATTTCCGAACCCTTCATCAAGCACAAACTGGGCACCACGAAGCAGGCGAAGGAAAAGACTGCCGATCTCCTCGAAAAGGTTGGTCTAACCGCCGACATGGCGAGCCGCTATCCTCACGAATTTTCCGGCGGCCAGCGCCAGCGCATCGCGATTGCCCGTGCGCTTGCCCTCGATCCGAAGGTCATTGTTGCCGACGAAAGCGTGTCGGCTCTCGATGTTTCGATCAAGGCGCAGGTCTGCAACCTGCTCCTCGACCTGCAACAGAGCCTCAATCTCGCCTTCCTCTTCATCTCCCACGATATGGCGGTGGTGGAGCGTGTCAGCCATCGCGTCGCGGTGATGTATCTCGGTGAGATTGTGGAGATCGGTCCGCGCGCTGCTGTCTTCGACAATCCGCAACATGCCTACACGAAAAAACTCATGGCGGCAGTGCCGGTACCCGATCCGGCGCGACGCGGAATAAAGCGCGGCATATCCAACGATGAACTGAAAAGCCCGATACGGCCGATGGGATTTCAAACGCCGACGCGAAACTATAAAACCGTTTCCCCCGGCCATCTGGTTCAGGTTGTTTAAGGCAATTCTGGCATTGCGGATTGAAAAACCGTGAAGTTTCGCACCGCTATCCGCTATTCTGAGCGGAATATTTTTTACAGCCTTGCTCAACGCGCGTCGTCAAAAGTGGTTCCCATATGAATCGAAAATAAAACGTTCGATTCAATGCGCCGCATATTCTAGTTTGCGCGCGAATGAGGTGCATGCCGGGAATTTACAACTGTGATTAGTTTTTCGCCTTTTGCTCAGCGAAGCCTGTTTATGCTCGCTGTGGGTGTTGCAATATTGACCGGAATGGTCGCCACTTCGCTGTGGCTGGTGCAGGTGAACAACCGGTACTCGCAAGAAACAGCCGAGTTGCGCCGTGTGCGGGCAGCCATTCTCGATATCCTGACGTCGATGCAGGACATTGAAACGGGGCAGAGGGGTTATCTGCTGACCAACAACATTGAGTATCTGGGCCCTTATCAGGAGGCCTTGAGCCTGTTGCCGCAGAGGCAGTCCAGACTTCTCGAAGTGCTGAAGGACCAGAAGCAATACGAGCAGGATCTGACGGATCTCGGTAATGCCGTCGCCAACAAGCTGGCTGAAACCCAGGAAACCATCGATCTGCAAAAGGCAGGACGCATCACCGAGGCAGTCGAAGTCGTCCGTGAGAATGACGGCAAACGGTTCATGAACGAAATCAGGGCGATCTTGTCGAAGCTGCAATCGCAGACCGACGATCGGCTCCGCATCATCGTCGGAGACCAACTTGGCGCCGCCAATACATTGCAATGGGTAACGCTCGGCGGCACGCTGGCGATCCTGCTTGTTGTCGGCGGTTCAATCTTTCTGGTTTTCACATATATCCGTGCGTTGAACCGGTCTCGGGAAGATGTTGACGAGTTAAATCGCCATCTGGAGGAGCGGGTTGAGGAAAGAACCCGTGATCTTCGCAGCGCCAATCAGGAAATTCAGCGCTTCGCCTATATCGTCACGCATGATTTGCGTGCGCCGCTCGTCAATATCATGGGGTTCCTCTCCGAATTCGATACGTCCCTGAAGCCGGTCACCGCATATGTGCTCGCAGACGGCAAAATGCCTTCCGACGACGTGGTTCGGGATGCCAGACTGGCTGTCGAGGAAGATCTTCCCGAGGCGATCAGTTTCATCCGCTCTTCGACACGCAAGATGGACCAGCTGATCAATGCGATCTTGAAGATATCGCGCGATGGTCAGCGAAAGCTGCAACCGGAAAAAGTCGACATAGAGACATTGCTGTCATCGCTCTCCGAGACGGTTCGTCACCAGATCAATGCCAATGGCGGCGAGATCAGTGTCGAGACATCAAAGCTGACAGTCGTGACGGATCGTATCTCTCTCGACCAAATCCTTGGCAATCTTTTCGACAATGCGGTGAAATACCAGATGCCGGGACGACCGCTGCGATTGACTGCCCGTGCTTATCCGTCCGGGCGGGGTGCCATCAGCATCGAAGTCAGCGACAACGGGCGTGGCATTGGCGAGCATGATCTGGAACGGGTGTTCGAACTCTTTCGCCGCGCCGGTGATCAGGATCAACCGGGGGAAGGCATCGGCCTTGCCCATGTTCGGTCGCTAATAAGAAGTTTAGGAGGAGACATTAAGGTGAGTTCCGAACTTGGCAAAGGCAGTACATTTACATTGCTGTTGCCGAGCGATCTCAGAAAAGTGACGAAAGAAGGCGAAAAATGAAGGCAACCGGTCAAGAGGTAACGATCATTATGATCGAGGATGACGAAGGTCATGCTCGGCTGATCGAGAAGAACGTACGTCGCGCAGGTGTGAATAACGAGATCATGCCCTTTACGCTCGGTGCAAAGGCACTCGACTACATCCTCGGTGAAAACCGCGATGGCGTTGTCAGCAAAGATCGATATCTTCTCGTTTTGCTCGATCTTAACCTCCCTGATATGTCGGGTATCCGAATTCTCGAGGAGATCAAGAGTAACGAATATACGCGCCGTTTGCCGGTGGTCGTTTTGACGACGACGGATGACGAAACCGAGATTCAGAAATGTTATGACCTTGGTGCAAATGTCTATATAACCAAGCCGGTCGACTACGAAGGCTTTGCGAGTGCGATAAAGAACCTCGGCCTGTTCTTCTCCGTAATTCAAGTACCTTGAAGGCATGATGGCATTGCGCGTTTTGTATGTTGATGATGATCCGGCTCTGGCGCGGCTTTCCAGCCGGATCCTCGGTCGTCACGGAATGGAGGTGGTCCATGCCGCATCCGTGGCGTCCGGGCTCAAGATGTTTCAAGACGAGCAGTTCGATATCGTCGTTCTGGACCATTACTTCCAGACATCGACGGGAATGGAGTTCCTTGCCGCGATTCAGTCCTTGCCGGGGCGGGTTCCCGTTCTTTATGTAACGGGATCGAACGAAGCCCAGATCGCGATCGACGCCCTCAAGGCGGGTGCCGCCGACTACGTCATAAAGAATGTCGGTGACGACTTTTTCCCGCTGTTGCTTACGGCTATCGATCAGTCGCTGGAAAACCATCGTCTGCGTCAGACGAAGGAGGAATCCGACCGGTTGCTGGTGAAGGCCAAGGAACATGCGGAAATGATGGTGAAGGAGATGAACCATCGGGTGGCCAACAGCCTCTCGCTGGTATCCGCCATGATTCGCCTGCAGATAAACACCATCAAGTCTGAGGAAGCCGAAGTCGCCTTGCTGGAAACCCAAAGCAGGATTTCGGCGATCGCCGGCGTTCACCGCAGCCTTTACAATACCGACAATATAGGTCTGGTATCGCTTAATTCGTACCTGACGTCGATCATCGATGGGTTGTTTCAGGCGGTTCCCGGATCTTCGTCCATTACCGTCGAAACATCGCTTTGTGACATCAGCCTCAAGGCAGACCATGCCGTAGCTCTGGGTGTCATCATCACCGAGCTGCTGACCAACGCGCTGAAATACGCTTATCCAGATCAATCCGGCACGGTTCGCGTCGAACTTTCGGAAGAAAATCGGCAATTTGTTCTCGTTGTCGAAGACGATGGTGTCGGTTCAAAGCCCGACGCATCTCCGCGTGGTACTGGCCTCGGAACAAAGCTGATTATGGCAATGGCTCAGAACATTGGTGCTCGCGTCGAGCAAACGCATACGCACCCGGAACAGGCCAAGGGAACGCGTTACACGATGACCTGGAGCGAGACGTAAACGCCGATAGCTTCGGTTTTTAAATATAATTCTAATTTAGTGATTTAATACAATTGGCGCCGCGCTTGGGCAGCTGGAACGTAAGCTTGCCTGGGAGTTGACAGGCATGCAACAGCTCAAGGCCCGGCGTCTGTATATACCGGGATGGTCAGGAAGCCGTCTGATGCGAATTGGCTTCAGGCACCTGTTCTGACGATGCCGTCAAAACCATCATCGTGCACGGGCACGCTTGGCAAGAAGAGCGGATGTCGCAGAAATGCGATCAGACTGTTCCTTTGCAAGACGTGCTTCCCGCAGCCGCAAGGTCTTGGCGTCGCGGGACTGCGTGATCGAATCAAGCTCGTCGAGCGCTTTGTCCTTTGCGAAGAACGGCGTCTGGATGTTGCTGAAGGCAACCTCGGCCTTCTGGCGCGAGATACTGTATTTTTCTGTCATGGGTGTTCCGGTGGTAAGGCTCGACATGCGAGCGGAAAACAAAAGGCCAGACAATTTGCCTGGCCTTGATTGGTTCGGGGTGCTTCCGGCAGTGCCAGTACATCCGTGGTCAAAGGGAAGCAAAACCCGTTAGGCAGCCTGCAGATTGCAGGCCGACATTTTGCCGGACTTGTTGTCGCGTTCCAGGTCGAAGCCGATCTTCTGGCCCTCGACGAGTTCGCGCATACCAGCCCGCTCAACGGCGGAGATATGAACGAAGGCATCTGTGCCGCCGTTGTCAGGCTGAATGAAGCCGAAGCCTTTAGTGGAATTAAACCATTTAACTGTGCCAGTGGTCATGATGAACCCTTTCATAGCGATAGAGGACCCACAGCACTGAGAAGCGCTGCGAACATTGATAGCGATTTTGAAAGGAAAGGTTCGTTCAGAACGCGGTGCCAATCGCGCAACAAGCAAAGCTAAGCAAGCAAATTCGATGGTTCGTTATAGCGTGCTTGCACGGTCGCGTCAACTATTAGTTTTTCTAATTTTTGCGTCTCGACAAAAAGTTGTGCTTGGCCATCCCTTTTACTCGCTCTGCATTGTTTTCAGCGGGAAGGTCTTCACGCAGTATCGCCGTGCAGGCGGATTCCACAGACGTTTTGCCAGACTCTTTTATTGGGGCTCATGCCGCGGTTCAAGGTCTCCCGCTTCTGACACGAGACGTAGGCCGATATCGATCCTGTTTCCCAACCGTGACATTGATCGCTCCTGAACAGGAAAGCCTACAGATACGGTACCGAGACAATTGTATGTTGTAGGCCCCCGCAAATAGCTGCAGGGGCCATGCAACATCAGATGAGGTCGCGTTTGTAGCGCTCATCCCACTTCCGGGTTTTGACGAGGCTGCCATTTTCGAGTGCCGAAAGTTCTCCGGTCAGGTAGAAATTCTCCCTGTCGGAGCGCATCTCGGTGCGGCTCTCGATCTTGATGCGCCACCCATCCCGGCCAATTTCATATGTCTGGGTGAGGACGTATTTCGCGGAGAGGGGATCTCCGTCGCGAATGGTCAATTCACGCCGCAGACTATGGCTGAGTTCGGTGTCGATGTCGTCAAACCGCAACACGCCCTCGCCGAACAAGCCGCCCACGCCTTCCGTGACATAGGTGTTGATACCCGTCTCATGGTCCTGCTCGGTCCAGCGGCGGACCGTGCCGGGATCGACCTGCGTCATGGGTGTCGATGGGCCGTGGGCAGGGGCCTCGAAACGCACAGGCTTGTCGTCACCGGTGGCACGCACGGGCAGGTCAAGCGCGCTTTCTGCAACGGAAACGCTGATCGTCGCATCGTAAGGCGATGTCCATACCATCGGCCAGTAGGCCGTGGCGATGGCGAGTTGCAGCCGGTGCCCTTTGGCAAAACGATAACCGCAATCATTGAGCTTGATTGCGACATCGTAAAATTTGCCGGGTTCCAATGCTTCCGGATTTTCGTGGCTATCGCGGTGGGTCAGGTTGAAAACCTGATAACTGACACGTGTGACGCGGCCATCCGGCAGGACGTCGTTGAGGCGCAGTGAAATCTGCGCGACAGGGCAATCTGCGGCAATGCGCAGACGCGCTACCGGCGCACCGAGAATATCGAAATCCTCTTCCATCAAGGCGGTTTCGAAAACGAGCGCGCCACCGTTGTCGAGCCGCTGATCGGTTGGATGTTCGCCGGGGCATCCGGTCGCCATCCATTCCCCGCCCGCCTTGCCGTGGCTTTGCGGCGAACGAATGCTGAGAATTGCCGGTTCGCTTGCCGTATCGCGCAGTTCCTTCGCTGCACCGGGGTAAAGTGAGCGGGTTGCAATTTCAGGCGAAGGCCATGTTGCTTCGCCCACCCAGCGGCCTTGCGTCGTCGTGCGCGTACCGGTCGGTTCGATCGTGTCGCTGACGAAGGCGCGCAGCATCGGCTCGTCCATGACGCCGGTGTCCTTGCCTTTCAGCCAATGGTCCCACCAGCG
Source organism: Agrobacterium sp. K11 (assembly GCF_059429395.1). Classification (NCBI taxonomy): domain Bacteria; kingdom Pseudomonadati; phylum Pseudomonadota; class Alphaproteobacteria; order Hyphomicrobiales; family Rhizobiaceae; genus Agrobacterium; species Agrobacterium sp. K11. Next base: position 588,154 of record NZ_JCAHRB010000002.1, read on the forward strand.
CGTTGCTTCCTGCAGGAAGCCAATTGCGGGACCGGGAACACCATCTTGGGGGTAGATATGGCCCCACGGACCGATGATGCCGCGACGCGGGACCTGAAGGTTCTCCAGAAGCCGCGGGACGGCATTGGTATAGCTGTCCGCCCATGCGCCGATGGCAAGGACTGGGCATTCAATGGCGCTCCAGTCTTCGCAGACCGAGCCGTGTTTCCAGTAATCGTCGTAACGTTGGTGTTCCAGCCAGAGTGCGGGAAAGAAGGGGAGCTTCTCCAGGCGCTCGATCCAGCTGTCGCGCCACGTGTCGCCAACGATCTCCGGATCGAGCGGACGGCTCTGATAAGCAAGCATGATGGTGCCCCACCACAGATTGTCGTTCAGCAGCAGGCCGCCCATGTAGTGAATGTCGTCGGTATAACGGTTGTCGGTCGAATAGGCGGTGATGACGGCTTTCAGTGCCGGCGGACGGCGGGCGGCCACCTGCAGGCCGTTGAAGCCGCCCCAGCTCTTGCCCATCATGCCGACATTGCCGCTGCACCACGGCTGGCGGGCAATCCAGTCGATCACCTCGAGTGCGTCGTCCTGTTCCTGCTTCAGATATTCGTCTGCCATGTGGCCATCGGATTCGCCGGTGCCGCGCATGTCCACGCGAATTGCGGCATATCCCTGGCTGGCAAAATAGCCGTGCATCGGCTCGTCGCGTCCGCGGGTTCCGTCTCGCTTGCGATAGGGAATATACTCGAGAATGGCGGGAACCGGCGATTGTTCCGCGCCCTCCGGCAGCCAAAGGCGAGCACCAAGGCGTACGCCATCGCTCATGGGAATCCAGATATGTTCTTCAACGCGTATTGTCATTTGGGGTATTCCAGTCGGGTCATTTGAAGCGGGCATCGCTTTGCCGGGAGACAACAATGAAAGAATGCGAGGCGACACCCATCAAAGAGTGAACCGCCCCGCAGATCATGCGGCGGGGAGGCCACGTTTTGCCAGCACGCCATCCAGCCAGTCGCGCCGCAGTTCGGGGACCGAGGTGATGAGCTGTTCGGTATACGGTTGGTAAGGAGGTGCAAAAACCTCCTTGGTCGTGCCGGTTTCGACAATGCGGCCATGCTGCATCACCATCGTCCTGTCGGCGAGCCGGCGAACGACGCCGAGGTCATGGGTGATGAACAGATAGGAGACGCCCAGTTCATCCTGCAACGAGCGCAACAGTCTGAGAATTTCTTCCGCCACGAGAGGATCAAGTGCCGATGTCACCTCGTCGCAGATGATAAGATCGGGTCTTGCGGCAAGTGCGCGTGCGATACACACGCGCTGCTTCTGCCCCCCGGAAAGCGCTTTTGGCAGGCGCTCTGCAAACTCCCGGGGCAGACCGATCAGGTCCAGCAACCGGTTCACCTCGGAGGCGCGCTCATCTTCATTCATTCCGAAATAGAACGACATGGGACGGCCGATGATCTCGCCGACGGTGTGGCGTGGATTGAGCGCCACATCCGGAAGCTGGTAAACGAGCTGGATACGGCGAAGATCTTCGCGCGAACGTCTGGAGTACTTGTCCGCAAGCCGGTGTCCAGCCAGCGAAACGACACCGGAAGATTGCGGCGGCAACCCGGCGATAACCCTGGCCAAAGTGGATTTTCCCGACCCGGATTCACCCACGACTGCCAGTGTTTCGCCCTTTCGGATTTCGCAGTGAACGTTGTCCAGCACCTTCTTGCGACCGTAGTAGGCGGTGACGCCACGCGCTTCCAGCAGGATTTCACCACCCCTGTTCTGGACGGATTCGCCGGACATGCTGGCTTGGCGTTCGGAAACAAGGCGGCGCGTATAGTCTTCCTGCGGGTGCTCGAGGATATCCTCGGCAGAACCTGCTTCTACCTTTTTGCCATGGCGCAAGACCATGATGCTGTCAGCAATCTGCGCGACGACGGCAAGGTCATGCGTGATGTAGAGGGCGGCGGTATTGTAGCGCTGGATGAGGCTGCGGAGCAGGGCCAGAACCTCTATCTGCGTGGTGACATCGAGTGCCGTTGTGGGTTCGTCCAGCACGAGTATGTCAGGGCGGCATGACATCGCCATGGCCACCATCGCGCGCTGTAACTGCCCACCGGAGACCTGATGCGGGTAACGGTCGCCGAAATTCTGATAATCGGGAAGTTGCAGCGCTTGCAGCAGTTCCAGCATCCAGGCTTCGGCTTCCCGCCGGTTCATGACGCCGTGGTAAAGCGGTCCCTCGATAATCTGTTCGCCAATCTTCATGGCAGGGTTGAACGCCGCAGCTGCACTTTGCGCCACATAGGCGATGCGCGCACCGCGCGCCGCCTCACGACCGGCGCGATCGACCGTCATCAGCGAAACGCCATTCACGACGATTTCTCCACCAACGATTCGGCAACCGTTTCGGCCATATCCCATGGCGGCAAGCCCGATGGTGGATTTACCGGCACCGGATTCACCGATCAGCCCTTTGACCTCACCGCGCTTGAGATCCAGATCGATACCATCAACCAGAATTGCTCCATTCGGTGCAGCAACTTTCAGGCCGCGAATTTGCAGGACCTCATTGTTACTCATCGGTCTGCTCCCTGAATTGCGCTGCGGCCAGCCAGCAGCCAGTCCACGACTAGATTGACGCCGATGGTGAGAACGGCGATGGCAGCGGCCGGATATAGCGGTGCGTAGAGACCGTAAAGAATGGCCTGCTGGTTGTCCTTCACCATGCCGCCCCAGTCTGCGAAAGGTGGCTGAACGCCAAGCCCGAGAAAGGACAGGCCGGCCACGAACAGAAAGGTGAAGCAGAAACGCAGGCCGAATTCCGCAATGAGCGGCGGCAGGGCATTGGGCAGTATCTCCCTGAACACTAGCCAGATCAGGCCTTCTCCGCGCAGGCGCGCGGTCTCGGCATATTCCAGCACATTCACGCCCTGGGCGACAATGCGCGCCAGACGGAAGACGCGGGTGGAATCCAGAAGCGCAATGGTCACTATCAGAACGGGGATGGACGAGCCTAGCGCCTGCAGCACGACAAGAGCCGAGATCAGCACTGGAATACACATGACAGTGTCGACGATGCGCGAAAGAACCATATCGAGCCAGCCGCCGAAGATAGCCGCGATGAAACCAAGCGTGATCCCGATTGTGAAGGAGAGCAGGGACGCCGCCAGCGAAACGCCGATGGAGATTTGCGCACCGGCCAAAAGGCGCGACAGCATATCGCGTCCGTTCTGATCAAGGCCAAACCAGTGCATTGCCGAAGGCGGATCGAAAGGCGAACCGACGATCTCCTCCTGCCCGAAAGGCGCGATATGCGGACCGGCTGCGAACAGGACGATGTTGACCGAAATGATGAAAAGACCGACCCATGCGGTTGGGGTGATGGTGCGGAGCATTTTCATCGGGGATGCCTCAGGCGCGGGTTAAGCGCAATTGCCGACACATCGGCAATGATGTTTAGAATGACGTAGGTTGCGCCGAAAACGAGGGCTGCTGCCTGTACCAGCGGAAGGTCCCGCTTCGAAACGGCATCGACCATGAAACGGCCAAGGCCATTATAGTTGAACACGGCCTCTACCAGCACCACACCGGTGATGAGATAGGCGATGTTGAACGATACGACGTTGACGATCGGGGCCGCGGCGTTGGGAAGCGCGTGGCGAAGAACCACGCGTTTGGTCCGCAATCCCTTGAGATAGGCTGTTTCGACATAGGCCTGATCCATCACCGCAAGAACGGCGGTGCGGGTCATGCGCAGCATCTGCGCCACAGTCACCAGAACCAGCGTCAGAGCAGGAAGCGTGGTGGCTTTCAGCCAATCCGCAAAGCCCATGCCCGGATAAGTGTCAGCAAGGCTCGGCAAAAGATTGTACTGCACGGACACGAAAAGGATCAGCAACAGGCCCAGAAAATATTCCGGAAGGGAAACAAAGCCCAGCGCAACGATGTTGACAGCCCGATCGAACAAGCTGCCGCGCCAGATGGCACTGAACAGACCCAGAAGTACGGCAACCGGAACGGACACGACGGCGGCATAAAGCGCCAGCGCCATGGTGTTCCAGAACCGCGGCCATAAGAGAGCTGCAACGGGCTGGTGGTTTGCCAGCGAATTTCCAAGGTCGCCGGTCACGAAACCGCCGAGCCAGGAAAGATAACGTTGCAGAAGGGGCTGCTCCAGACCGAGATCGGCGCGCAGCACGGCGAGAGATTCAGGCGTCGCATTCTGTCCGAGTATTGCCGACGCCACATCTCCGGGAAGAAGCTGAGTGCCGGCGAAAATAAGCGCCGACACCAGCAGAAGCGTCAAAATACCCAAAGCAATGCGCTTCAGGATAAGCTTAGTCATTATGCGTCCAACCAGACCTTTTCAGCGAGACGGGCACCCATGAAGTTGAACATCGGATGCGTGGTCACGCCCTTCAGTTTCTTGGATGTCGCATCCAGATAATCTCCGAACATCGGGATCATGGCGCCGCCCTCATTGGAGATGAGCGCCTGAAGCTCGGCATAGATTTCCTTGCGCTTCGCATCATCGAGAAGTGCACGCGCCTCGATGAGTTTCCTGTCGAAGTTTTCGTTCTTCCAGTGCGTATCATTTTGCGCCGAGGTGGACTGGTAAGCGATGGTCAGCATCTGGTCTGCTGTCGGGCGTCCGCCCCAGTATGACATGCAGAATGGAGCTTTCATCCAGACGTTGTCCCAGTAGCCATCGGCGGGTTCGCGCTTGATCGAAACATCGATGCCGCCCTTGGCCGCACTCGTGCGGAAAATCGCCGCTGCATCCACAGCGCCGGAGAAGGCGGCGTCGGAAGCGGAAATCTCTACCTTGAGCGTATCGAGGCCAGCCTGCTTCAGATAAAACTTCGCCTTCTCGGGGTCGTAGGGACGCTGCGCCAGATCCGCGGCATAAAAGCGGTCAGAACTCGGGATCGGATGATCGTTCCCGATGCGGCCGTAGCCACGCAGCGCGGTTTTCAAAAGCTGCTCGCGGTCGATGGCGTGCTTGATGGCAAGGCGGATATTGTTGTCCTTGTATGGCGCCTGCGTGCAATCCATCAGGAACGTGAAGTGCTGGCCGCCAGCCGATTGGACGATGTTGAGGTTGGGGTTACGGCGCAGCAGGTCTACTGTCTTGAAGTCGAGTTGGTTGATCGCATGGACCTGACCCGACATCATGGCATTGGTGCGTGCGGCGATATCGTTGATGACGATGACTTCCACGGCGTCAACGTGAGCGGCATTCGGCTTCCAGTAATTCGGATTACGGGTAAAGCGCGAACGAACGCCCGGATCGTAGCTTTCGAACACGAATGGCCCGGTGCCGACAGGTTTGCTGAAATCCGTCCAGCCTTCAGGCACAACGAGGAAATGGTAGTCGGACAGGATGTAAGGAAGGTCGGCATTGCCGCTTTCGAGGACGATCTTGACCTCGGTGTCGGAGAGCTTGTCGACGCTCTTGAGCGCAGACGCGACCGAGCGTGCCGCAGAGGTGGTTTCGCCACGGTGCAGGTTGATGGAGTAGATGACGTCTTCCACCGTCAGGGTCTTGCCGTTGTGGAAGGTGACACCCTGACGCAGCTTGAAGACCCACTCCACGGCGCCGGGCTGCGCTTCCCAGCTTTCGAACAATTCAGGCACAGCGTGATTGCTGGCATCGATCTCGACAAGGCCGTTCATGATCATGAAGGCCTGATTGACCGGCACCCAGTCTTTCAGGATGCGGGGATCGAGGTTATCCGTGGTGCTGCCGCCGCCGATACCCAATTTCAAAACGCCACCCTTCTTCGGTGTGTCCGCGCCTTGCGCACTGGCGTCTGTGATGAAACCGGCAGAAAGCGCCGCGAGGCTGGCCGCGCCGGCAAGAAAATGCCGCCGGTCGAGCGAGAAGGAAAAGGGGGAGGATGTCATGTTTGGGTTCCCTGTTTTTTATCGGGGCCGGACGAGGCGCGGCTGGCAGTGGCGTATCGTACTCGACGGTTCGGCACTAGATACCGATGCGCGCAGGGGGGTATGATTTTTGCGCATGGGGTCATGAAATCTGAGCGCATCCGGTTATCTGCGAAGCGGAGTAAAGGGATGCGCCGGAGCGGGTCCGGTGTAGCAGGCGCTCGCCGGGCGGGCGTGTTTATGGAGTGGTTACAAATGGGGCTAGCGGATCTTGTCGGCCTTGCAGGAGCGTTTTTTTATCTCTTCGCCTATGCCCTGTTGCAGCTACGACTTCTGACGATAGAAGACTGGCGCTACACTCTCTTAAATGTTCTGGGTGGCGTGTTTCTGATCTACTCGCTGATATGGAATTTCAACCTCGGCTCGCTGATTTCACAGGTCGCCTGGCTGCTGTTCACCATCATCGGCTACGCGCGGTTCCTCCTGGACCGGCGCCGCAAGACACCTCCTGCGCAGGCATGACGGGTTTCAGCGCGCGGTTTTATGGTTGTCTGCAATCAGCCAATCGGACACCTCGCGCACAATTTTACGCTGGTGGCGATCTGCCGGTCGCATCAGGTAAAATTTGCCTTCCGAGCGCATGGCATGGGAATGCACAGGAACGAGCGCTCCGCTATCCAGTTGGTCGCGGATGAGCCAGGTCCACCCAAGCGTTGCACCAAGCCCCTGCGATGCCGCCGCGACGCAGAGGCCATAGTCTCCGAGTTTCCACTGGATTGCATCCTGTGGCGGCAACAGGTGTGACGAGCGCCACCAGTCGCTCCAATCCTGCCATTCCCGCATCGAATCTTCGATGGAGATCAAAACCGGTGCCCTCTGCTCCATAAGATTGGTCATGCCGCGGGCAGAAACGGGGACGACCTCCTCCTGGCCGAGTTCCGATAGCCAGACGCCAATCGGTCTTTCCTTGCGATAGAAAATAGCCAGGTCGAATTCATCCAGACGCAGATGTGCCACATCGTCAGTTACCCGCACCCGCAATTCGATGCCGGGAATATCGCGTTTCAGTTTCTGCAGGCGAGGCATGAACCATTGATCCGCAATCCCGCGAGAGCAGGCGATGGTGATCTGGCTGGCGCCGGTCCACGAGCGGACGCCGTCCGTGACACTTGCGATATCGAGGATCAGCCGCGATATATCGATCGAGTAGTTTTCGCCGATGGTCGTCAGTCGCACGCCTGTCGGCACGCGCTCGAAAAGCTTGGAGCCAATGAACGCCTCCAGCTTGCCGATCTGCCGGCTGACGGCGCTCTGTGTCAGGCCCAGCTCGTTGCCCGCGCGGGAGAAGCTGCCCAAACGGGACGCTGCCTCAAAAACAACAAGCGCCTCCAGCGGCGGCAATCTAAAAGACGGTTGCATTCAGGTTCCCAAAAACAGAGTTTGCGATCCGATACACCGCCGCCGCAAACTCTTCAATTTTTTTGGGATTCCATGCTGCGCTGAGGCTTTGCCACTAGAGCCTGTCTGTTACCCTCGACTAGGGCTGGCGGTCCGGCATTATCAGCCAGAACAATTGCATGAGGTCGCGCCAGGTTCGAGCCAGATCCTCGGCCGTCGATGTCAGCTCCCTGTAAATATAGATGCCCGCAAGCGTGAGAACGGCTGCAAGCGTTAGAACGGCCAACAGCACCCAAGGCCAGATGAGGCGTTTGCTCTTTGGCTTTGGTTCGGGCTTTGTGTCCAGATTGGGGTTCAATCACCGTCTCCTCATTCGCTTGAGGACTATGACGAAAACCGCGGGACTGCAACCGGAGGGGATACATCGCGCCCCTTCAAACCACTGGCACATAAAAGAATAACAGGTCTGCATTGACTGGGGCGGGGCAGTGGGCCGCGCCGCCTTGACGCCGCTTCACCCTTTCGCAGTGATCGAAACGCGAAGCCGGCATCTGCCACAATTGTGGAGTTTTTGCCACGAAAACATCAAGATTCATTCAGCCACAGTTCACCGGCAAGGGCGCTAAATCCCTCCATCCCGGAAGGAGGGAGATGAAATGCGTAAGATGATTTTAAGCGCTGGAATAATTCTCGGTGCCCTGTTCGGCAGTGGCGCGAACGCGATGCCTGTCGGTCAACCGGCCGCACCCCTGGCATCCAACGTTCAAAGTGTGGACTATGCTTGCGGACGCGGCTTTCATCTATCGCCGCGCGGATATTGCCGGCCCAATGGACCGCCGAGATATGAGCGCGGCTGGGACAGACGTGATCGCTGGGAAGCCCGCAGGGAGTGGCGTGAACGTCAGGCCCGCAGAGAATGGCGCGAGCGCAGAGATTGGCGCGAACATCGCGAATGGCGAGACCGTCGCGACTATCGATGGTAATGAAAACAGGCCCTCTCCGAACCGGGAGGGCCTTTTCCGTCTGGGTGCGTCTTGAGTTTTTAGCGACGATCTTCAACGCATAGATTGATCGGTTTGCGCCAATTGCCGTCATAAATCATTTGGGCCGAACTCTTCCCAAATGATCCAAGGTTTTGACGCGTTTGCCGGGAGTGCCACAGAACTGGTCGGTGGAAGTTCGACCTTTACTATCTTCCATCATAATGGGGGCAATGGACCAAGAAGGTGCGGTCATTCCATAGCCCGTTATTCTAGCTTCCCGGTGCTGCGGCTGATCCTGCAAGAATGCCGCCATCGATGTTCAGTTCGGCCCCAGTCATATAAGTTGCCTCGTCAGATGCGAGCAGGACTGCCAGTGCGGCTACCTCCTCGGCTCTGCCAAAGCGTTGCATGGGCGTTTCTTTGACCAGCGAAGCTTCACGATCTTTGCGGTCCGGGCCATTTCCCAACATCGGCTCCCACATCGGTGTCATCACGGCTGCAGGGTGAATTGAATTGCACCGGATGTTCAGGCCCTGACCGGCGCAGTATAGGGCCACGCTCTTGGTGTGGTTGCGGACGGCGGCCTTGGATGAGGCGTAGGCCGCTGCCATTGGAATTCCGACAAGCCCTGAGCGTGAGGAAATGTTGATAATCGACCCCGCACCATTTGCTCGCATGGCGCGGATTGCATAACGGCAGCCCAGAAAGGTGCCATCCAGGTTGACCGCATGGACCTTGTGCCAATCAGCAAGTTGGGCATTTTCTGGATCATGGGCTGGCGGGGCCCCTTCGAACGGTCCTTCAAAGCCTGTTATTCCCGCATTGTTGACGACGACGTCCATCTTGGGAAATTGACTGGCAATTTTCGCCCAGTCTGCCTCGCATGCGACGTCGAGACGGACAAACCTCCCGCCGATTGAGCCTGCGGTCAACAAGCCGCCATCCACGTCTATATCGGTAACGATGACCTGTGCCCCCTCGTCAGCAAACGCTTGGGCGATAGCCGCACCAATTCCGCGCGCCGCGCCGGTCACGAGTGCGGTCTTTCCAGAAAGTCTGGGCATGAATGTTCCTTTGATGCAAATGCTGAGCTAGCCGACGCGTCGTTTTAAAAAGACTGCGCTGTCATCGACGTAAGTCCGGATTATCGGCGATCTTTGTCCATGGTCATAAACTCCTCATCAGCATCCTTTATTTACCCACCACTGTCTTATTGGTCAAGAAATGCACCGTACTAGTCCGCCGATGGCTGCAATGGACGAACTCCACCGGCGCGCATAAGCCCGCCAGCATCTGTCATGCGCAGATACTCCAGTCAGGTTTCGACAAAGAGCTTTTCGATCGCAAAATCGATGAAGGCGCGCAGCCGCGGCGCCATGAAGCGGGCTGATGGCCAGACAATTGAAAACTGGCCTGGTGCGGCGAGATGCTCGTTCAGGACCGTCTCGAGCAGGCCATCCCTGATGGCGTCCGTCGCCAGGAATTCAGGCATGTAAGCGAGCCCCATCCCGTCAATCGCCGCCGCCCTTATCGCCTCCATATTGCCGCAGGTAAGGGCGATACGCATGCTCAACAGGGGGTTGTCGCCGTTTTCCAGCAGCCATTCCTGAAACCTGCCGGAGGTCGGAAAGCGGAAGCGCAATGCTTCATGCTCTTGCAATTGGCTGGGGTGCCGGGGCGTGCCCATTCGTTGAAAATAGTCCGGCGACGCGCATAAAATGAAGCGGAATGGACCAAGACGCCGCGCTATCAGGCTGGAATCATCAAGCTCGCCACTGCGGATTGCAGCATCGAAGCCGCCCTCGATCAGATCGACGCGCCTGTCGTTAAAGTCGAGTTCCAGATCGATATCGGGATAACGCCGGCGAAATTCAGGCACGATCGGCAGCAGAAAGCGGTATCCGATTGTCGGAAGCGTCACGCGCAGACTGCCGCGGGGCAGGGCCAGATTGTCCGTTACTGCTTCATGTGCGTCGCGCAGATCGGTCAGGATGGACCGATACCGCTCAAACAGCATTGCCCCTTCATTGGTCAGGGAGACCTGCCGGGTGGTGCGATTGAACAGCCGTACGCCCAGAGATGCCTCCAGTCGGGCAACGCTTTTTCCGACAGCAGAAGGTGACAGCCCCAGGCTCTGCCCGGCCTTGGCAAAATTCAGCCTTTCGGCAACCCGGACGAAGGCATCGATCTCGCTCAACTTATCCATTGTCACTGATTAGAGAATTTTAATCCGCAATGAAAGGCCCGTGAGGCCGATTGTCGAATTCATGTCGTCTGATGAGGATGGATGCCGATACGCGACCTTGGTGTCGCGATGCCATTTCACGATTGGAGTTCGCATGAACGACGCCCCTCATAGATCCTCAGCCAGCCGGAATTCGGTATTGGTGGCGGTGTGTCTTGCCGCCTTGACCCTTCCTTTGAACTTCTCCGCCGGTGCGGTTGCCACACCGGCTATCGGGCAGGACCTCGGGGGATCGCCTGCATCCCTCACCTGGATCACCAATGCCTTCATGCTGGCTTTCGGAAGTCTTCTGATGGCGGCAGGCGCGCTGGCAGATCGATATGGCAGAAGGCGGGTGTTCTTGATCGGCCTTGCGCTGTTTACCGGCTTCTCCTTTGCGCTTGGATTTGCGCCTTCGGTGTGGATCATCGATCTGCTACGTGCCGGTCAAGGCGTGGGCGCCGCCGCGGCCCTGGCCGGAGGTACGGCCGCACTTGCGCAGGAATTCGACGGCCACGCTAGGACGCGTGCCTTTGGGTTGCTTGGAACGACCTTCGGCGTCGGTCTTGCATCTGGTCCGCTGCTGACGGGATTGATGATCGAAACGGTCGGATGGCGGGCAATATTCCTTGCCGGCGGCCTGATCGGCCTCCTTGCCCTGATCCTCGGCCCGCCACGGATGCGTGAAACGAGGGATCCCAATGCGGCGGAACTCGACTGGCTGGGCGCTGCAAGCTTTACCCTCACACTCACCCTCTTCACCGTTGCGATGATCGAACTGCCTGTTCTCGGGTCTAACGGTCTCATCGCTTTCAGCACAGGATTTGCGTTTTCGCTTGCAGCCTTCGTCTTGATCGAAATGCGGGCAGCGCGGCCAATGCTGGACTTATCGCTGTTCCGTTATCCGCGGTTCGTGGGGGTGCAGCTATTGCCAATCGCCACCTGCGCCTGTTTCGTTGTTCTTCTTGTTATCATTCCGTTGCGCCTCATCGGTATCGAGCAACAAGGAGCAATCGGGGCGGGGTTCATCATGTTGGGACTGTCGGCTCCGATGCTGGTGGTGCCTATAGTCGCGACGATGTTGGCGCGTCATGTTTCGCCGGGCATGCTCTGCGGCATCGGCCTGCTGATCTCCGCCTCTGGCCTCGTCTGGCTTGCCGGCTTCACCGCAGAGGATGGAGCCATGATCGTTCTGCCCATGCTCGTCATTGGGGTGGGCGCCGGCCTGCCATGGGGCCTGATGGATGGCTTGTCCGTTGGCGTCGTGCCGGTGGAGCGTGCGGGAATGGCGACCGGCATATTCAGTACCGTGCGGGTTGCCGGTGAGGGCATCGCGCTTGCAGTCGTCAGCGCCGCCCTGTCGGCATTGACCTCGGCATCCCTCGGACGGCTGGCGCCTTTGTCTACGCCCCTCTTGAATCAGACAGGTCAGCGTCTGGCAGTGGGCGACCTGGCGGGTGCAGCGGCAATATCGTCCCACATCGGGGACGACCTGTTGCGGGATGCCTATCAGACTGCGTTTTCGACACTTTGCTGGTGGCTTGCCGCGGTGACGACGCTATGCGCCATCGCAGTCCTTTTCCTGCTGCCCAATAGTGCTGCGGTCGCAGACAAGGTGACGGCTCCGTAGATTATCGGGAACGAACACGGTGTTCCCGGTTGGGCATGGAGGAGGAGAGTCCAGTGATGCGGCCGAAGAACATTTGCGGGCATATCCTTTGATATGCTCCGCCGGCCCGCCTTCCGGGCGATCTCCTACTCATGTTCCGTTGTTCAATGGACTACACTACGGGAGCAGGCAAGATCGCCTCTTTCACAGCCAGTTCTGCCATGGCGAGGGCGGCATCGCGGGTTTTGGCGGCGGCAATAAACCGGCCATTGTGGCAGAAACTCGCGCCTTCAATGCCACAAACGGCTTCCAGATCGCCATTTGTAAGGCCCGCCCATGCCGCAGGCAGGTCTGCCCGCAGTTCAAAGCCTTCATCTGCGCGACGGATACCGGTCAGACACCAGTCCTTGTCACGCGGGTGAACGACAAACAGCAGATTGTCTGCGCCCGCCTTCACAATGGCGGGCCGAAACGGCATACCCATCGGCAATTCCAGAATATGACCTTCACCGGCATCGACGATAGCCTGCATTACAAGCGCCTCGGCGCGCAGTTTCGCAGCGCTTTTGGCTATTTTCGCCTCGACGAAGCTGCGGGCAATGACGAGCGCCGCGTGGAAACTGCGATCATCGGCTTCGGGGTCGGTCTCGTCAAAAACAGGTTTCAGAGTTTCCAGCAGGACAGGCAGTGTCAGCGCAACCAGCGGCCCGGCGACGGAGGGGCTGACCGCACCATTGTCGACCAGATCGACCGGCAGCACAAAGCTGCCATCGAAAGAGGTATGGACGGTTTCGACATGTTCATCGGGGATGCCGAAGGTGGCAAGATAGTCCCGGCCGAAATGCTTCCAGATCAGTCCGAATGAACTATATGGTTGACCGTCATCCCTCAGCGGCGCGCCACGCTGATGGTGATCGAATATCCTGCTTGTCGCGTTATAGGCGCCGCCGACATCGTAGATGATGCGGTCCACCCCGGGGGTGATCCATTCCGGCGCCCTGCTGCGGACGATGCGGGCCTGCGGGAAAAGTCGGGTCAGGATGACGCTGGACAGCAGTTCGTCGGCATGGAAGCCACCGGAATGGGTGACGAGAAAATCCGGGATCATGTCAGGATACGCCTTGTTGCTTGCGGGAGGTCCGCCTGGAATTGAGGCACCTGATACCCTTTGCCCGACGCCATCTCAACCCGTCATTCGCCGCTTCTGTATCATATTGCCGGTGTGGGACTGGCTCCACTCGTAGCGGAAGGTAACGCCGCTCCCCTTATCGCCTTCCTGCACTACGTTGGTTTCCGTGTTTCGTATGTACTGGAAAACCCATAGGTATTGCAGTCGGGGAGGAGCGGCATTTGCCTCTCCGTCAGGCGGCATCCAGAGAGAGGGTCAGGTCGGCGACCAGATCGTCGGGATGTTCGATGCCGATTGACAGCCGTATCGTGGAATCAAGCACACCAATGCGCTGGCGGACGTCGGCCGGAACACCCGAATGCGTCATCGTTGCAGGATGGGAGGCGAGAGATTCCGTACCGCCAAGGCTGACCGCGAGTTTGAATATCGTGAGAGCGTTGAGGAATTTGAAAGACGCTGCCTGCCCGCCCGCAATGTCAAACGAGAAGGTCGATCCCGCACCGGTGCATTGATGTGCAAACACCTTGCCCACCGGGGACGCCGGATCGTGAAACGGCAGATAATGGATTTTCTCGACCTTGGGATGCGCCTTCAGGAACTCGGCCACCACCTCGGCATTGCTGTTTGCCCGCTCCATGCGGATTTGTAGCGTCTCAAGCGAGCGCCCGAGCATCCAGCACGAATGCGGGTCGAGCTGGGTGCCGATCGCTCCGCGTAATGCCTTCACCTGCTTCATGACATCCTTGCGACCGAGCGCTGCTCCGGCAATGAGGTCGGAGTGCCCGCCAACGTATTTTGTCAGTGAATAGAGCGAGATATCGGCACCGTGCTCGATAGGCCGCTGGAACACCGGACCGAGGAGTGTGTTGTCGCACGCGATGATTGGCCTGTGCCCCTGCTTCTGGCCGATTACGTCGGCAACGCGGCTGATCATAGCGATATCGACAATACTGTTTGTCGGGTTGGCGGGGGTCTCGATGAGGATGACGGACACCCTGCCTTTCGCCATCGCAGCCTCTGCGGCGGATATCACCGAGGCCTCGCTGACACCATCGGCGAAACCCACCGCCGAAACGCCGAAATTGTGGAAGGTCTTTGCCAGCAGCGTCTCAGTGCCGCCGTACAAAGGCTGGGAATGGAGTACGGTGTCGCCGGGCCGGACGAAGGCGAAAAGCGTCGTCGAAATGGCGGACATGCCGGACGAGAAGAGCGCACAACTCTCGGTGCGTTCGTAAACGGCAAGGCGGTCCTCGACGATCTCGCTATTGGGATGGTTGAAACGCGAATAGACGAGGCCTGCACCTCTGCCTGCTGGCGGCTCCTTGCGGCCGGAGACATAGTCGAAGAAGTCGCGACCGTCTTCCGCCGACTTGAAGACGAAGGTCGAGGTCAGAAACACAGGCGGCTTCACCGCTCCTTCCGACAATTCCGGATCGTAGCCGTAATTGAGCATCTGGGTTTCAGGATGGAGAGCGTGGTTGCCGATATGGGTTTTAGACGGATGCGGTGCAGTCATTTGCGGAAGGTCCTCCTCAACAGACGTTGAACTGTCCGCAGCTTACATCCAATCAAGTCAAAATACCTTGCATTCTGAAGCGTGGATATGTCTGATGAAGCAATATATTGCGGAGAATTGTGCTTTATGTCGCAAAAAATTGCAGATCCGATCGACCGGCGGATAGTCAAGGAGCTGTCTGCCGACGCAAGGATCACCAACAACGAACTTGCCGAGCGAGTAGGCTTGTCGGCATCTGCATGTCTGCGGAGGCTGCGACGGCTGGAAGAGACGGGGGTGATCAAAGGTTATTCCGCGATCGTTGATCCGGCAATCGAGGGATGGACGATGACCGCGCTTGCATCCATCCGCCTCAGTCGCCAGCACGATGACGAAATCCAGATGTTCGAGGCGGCCGTTCTGGACTGGGACGAGGTTCTGGAATGTCACCTCGTCACGGGTTCGAGGGACTACATGCTCAAGGTCATGTGTGGTGGGCTCGAGGACTACGAGCGCTTCATCAAAGAGAAGATCGCTAAGCTGAAATGCGTCGACACCATCGAGACCAGCTTTGTCATGAACACGATCAAGGCGCGGCGCATCTAAGCTTTGCTAGAAGCTCCGCGCCCGGTGTGTTCAAGCTCCGAGAACCGGAGCTTGAACCGTTTGGGGGTGCGATCGGACGACTTACTCGGCCGTCGCCTGGATATCGACCTTGTCGAGAAGAAGCATCGGGTTTTCAGACGCTGCAACCAGATCAAAAAGACCAAGGCCATTTGGTCCAGTGGAGCGGGCGGTAACCGTAAGAGTACCTGGGTTGTTGATGAAGCGAAGCAACGCGTCCACCGCACTCTTGAGTTTGGGCTGTTCAGCTGCGATCTGCTGCAACCCCGCGCTTGCCACGAGTGTCAGAACACCGCGCACTTGATCCTCGGTCATGTCGTTTTGCAGAGCATACAGCTTGATAGCCTTGGCCATCATGCCTTCGTCCTTGATCGTCAGCTTTACCTCGCGACCCGCGAGCCCCAGGAGGGCGGCCTGGGTACGATTGGTATCGAAGGAGAAGAACTCCTCCGTGAACCCGCTCGCCAGACCGGAGAAATTGACGCTGCCAATATCCTTGCCGCGCATGGAGATTTCCCGGATCACCAGGTTCTTGTTCGGTTCATCCCAGCCGGCGGCAAGGGCATAAGACAGGGCGAGTGCCTCGAAACCCAGTTTGCGGGCTTCGACAAAAACTTCCTCGGTCGAATCTTCCGGGATCGGAAGAGAAAGGTCATCCTGCCTGATCACGATATCTGTGGGTATGCCGTTGAAGGGCTTTGTCAGACCCATCTCGAAATTCCTGAGCGTGAACTTGATGCGCTCAGGCACGCCCTCCGTCTTTTCACCAGTCTCGTCGTCTGTCTGTTCCGGGGCGGCGACGTCAACATTGATGCCTCCGACGCGGACGGTGCCCAGTTCCGGTATCAGGTGATTAAACGGGAAAGTCTCGATCTGCTTGTCGTCAAGCCCGACGATTTTGGAGAGACTCTCGATTGTGGAACTCCAGTCAAAGCCCTTGAGGCTTGCCTCGGCGACTTCGATCGTGTCGACGCCATTTCCGATCGACATGCCATTCAGGCCGAAGTCGAGCTTACGGCTGTCCATCTGCATATCGATACGATCAATGCCGACCTTGACCCTTTTGCCGGCAGCCCCTTCGCTTTCATCAGGCGCGTCGGCTTTGAACCCGAGCAACTGCATGTTGCTCTTGCCAATCATATCGAGAATGGACAGGGCCTTGGCGAAAATTGCCTGGCGTTCCTGAGGTGAAAGCTCGTCGGTATTTTTGGTCGCCGAAAGCGCGCTCATCGTTTCCAGAAGCGGCTCGGCCGGCATGCGGGCGCTGAAGCCGTCGCTGCGTATTTCATCGTAGGTGAAATGACCGTCTCCGTCCGAGAACGAGATTTTGCTGACGGAGAGCGGGCCATAGAGAAGCTTTGCGTCCTTATCTTCGGGACCCGCTTTTTCCGTATAGAGCCTTGCGAGGTAAGCGGCATCGAAGTCCTGTCCGGCTACGGCGCCGGTCGATACGACCAAGTGCTTCTTTTTCATCGCGCCAGTGCTGTCCGGTAGATCCATCTGGATGTCGTAGCTGGCATTGTCGATGGAATATCGGGCGACCCGGCCTTTGGCGATGTCCGAAAAGGCTACGTTCTTATAAACAGTCTTCTGCTCGGTGGTGGCGATAGACTGCGTGAATGTCATCTCAGGCGTGGAAATACGCTCTGCTGCAAAACGCTCTATGCGCTTAGGCAGAGAGTTGGCATTTCCGTCTCCGGATACTTCAGCCGCATCCGGTTTTGTGAACGCGGCATTCTCGACACGCGCATGCGCCATCGAGATCTTGCCGGTTGGCACATCAACATTAATGTCGTTCAGCTCCAGTGCGCCATCCAGGAAAGGAAATTTTGGACGTCCATCGATAGCTGCAATCCGGATGTTCTTGCCATCGGCAAGCGGCAAGGCCAGTTCGCGAATATGAATCTGCCCGAGGAAATCAACCTCAACGGAACGGGCAGTTGCGCCAGTGCGGGCAACGAGTTCGCTGACCTTTGCTTCGTAGAAGGCCTTACCCCCGATGACGCCTACAGCAGCAACAGCAATAATCGCAACCGCCGCCCATAAAGCTTTGGTCCGGCCCTTACCGGTTTGGGTATTTACCTGTTCCACGAAATTGGTCCTCTCCGACGCGATTTGAAACTGCACGCCTTTTAAGCACGCGAAAGTTGCTCCGCAAGTGGGCGCTAGCGGGACAGTTGGAGAACTTGTCCCGAAACGCAAAACGCCGGGTCCGTTCCTGACCAAATATCAAACGGGACAGCCTGGCATTTTGCAGATCATAAAGGTCAAGAATGCTGGACAGCGCCAACGCGGTGCCGGTTCGACCGTCTCAGCTACCGCCACTCACTGGACAATATAGTAGACATAGTCCACCATATTGTTTCCGACGTATGAAGCGTCGGCCAAAGCGAACAAAGTTACAAAAAAACAAGGGGAACTTATGTCGCATCCAACCACGTCAGCCGACGTGGTGCTGTCCGTTCGCAATCTCACGGTGGATCTTCCGCCGGGAATGGAGCGCACCCACGCGGTCAAGAATATCTCTTTCGACCTCCACGCAGGTGAAATCCTGTGCATTATCGGTGAATCCGGGTCCGGCAAATCCGTCACTGCCAGCACGATCATGGGACTGTTGTCGCCCGTGATAAAAGTCAGCTCCGGCGAAATCCATTTCAAGGGAATGGACATACTTGCGGCCAGGGAAGATAAAATCCGGCCGCTGCGTGGTCAGGCGGTCTCAATCATTTTCCAGGATCCGCTCTCCGCGCTCAATCCGTTGATGACAATCGGGGATCAGATCGCCGAAGTGCTTGAAGCGCATGGCTATGGAACGCCTGAAACCCGCAAGACCAAGGTTCTGGATCTACTTGAAGAAGTCGGTCTTCCCGACCCGCCTCTGATGCGGCTGCAATATCCATTCCGTCTGTCTGGCGGACAACGCCAGCGGGTCATGATCGCCATGGCTCTGGCACTCGATCCGGATGTCCTGATTGCCGATGAGCCAACAACCGCTCTCGACGTTACCACCCAGGCGCAGATCCTTGAGCTCATCCGCAAGATACAGAAGCGCAAGAACATGAGCGTCATGTTCATCACCCATGATTTCGGCGTCGTTGCCGAAATTGCCGATCGCGTCGTGGTGATGGAGAAGGGATATCTTGTGGAGCAGGGAAGGGCGGACCAGGTTCTGGTCAATCCCGTCCACCCCTATACCCAGCGACTTGTGGCTGCGGTGCCACGGATGCGGAGCACTGAGCGTTCAGTCAGCGAAGATGCCCCCGTCGTTCTCAAGGTCGAAAATCTTGAGAAGGAATATCGCAGCTCCGGCTCGTTTTTCCGCAAGGCCCGTATCGTCAAGGCGGTCAATGGTGTCAGCTTCAAGCTTCACAAGGGCCAGACCCTTGGTATCGTTGGCGAAAGCGGGTCGGGCAAGTCCTCGCTCGGGCGTGTCCTGCTGAAATTGCTGGAGGCGGATGGCGGTTCAATATGCTTCGATGGCCGTGACATAGCAGCGATGGACGAAACGACGTTTCGATCGTTGCGACCCTATATCCAGATGATTTTTCAGGATCCTTTCGCGTCGCTTAATCCCCGCCATACGATCGGCAGGATCTTGACGGTCGGCCCCGTTGCCCACGGAATGGCTGTGCATGAGGCGAGAATTAAGGCTCTGGGAATTCTGAAGCTCGTGGGGCTGGATGAACAGGCCTATGACCGTTACCCGCACGAATTCTCCGGCGGCCAACGCCAGCGCATCGGCATTGCCCGTGCACTGATGTTTGATCCGGTCGTCCTTGTGGCCGACGAAGCCGTGTCTGCTCTCGACGTTTCCATACAGGCGCAGGTTCTGGAGCTTCTGGCGCGGGTGCAGGCTGAAATGAAGGTGGCGATGATCTTCATCACCCATGACTTGAGAGTCGCAAGCCAGATTTGCGACGATGTGCTTGTCATGCACAAGGGAACGGTTGTCGAACAGGGGCCGCCGACAAAAATCTTCCGGTCGCCGGCTCATCCCTATACCCGCAAACTCGTTGCTGCGATCCCCGGTGCGGACTGGGAACCTGCGGCAACTGCCGTCGGCACATAACATCGAAGTCTGACGAGCCGGACACCTCGTCAGACTTTGCATCGCGCGACATCAAAGACCGATTGCACCGCCGGATTATCGTGGATCCGGCGGCGCGAGAGGTTTTCCTTTTAAAGGTCTGATTTAAATAATAAAAATATGATTTCAGGAATAAAAAGTAGTTGCGTTTGTCTACTAATTATCCTTTCATTCAGTCACGAAACTGACATACGACATGGCCGAAAACCTGCACTGCGGCACGCCGGGAAAGCGTGTGCGCCAATGTCGATCTTTGACCATTCGAACGGAAACTCCATGTCCAAACCAACTGAAAACCCGCCGACATCGCCAACTGATATCAATCTCGACGTGCTTGAAGACACGCTGAGCTTTTACATCCGCACGATCAACCTTGCCGTATCGCGCGATCTCGATGCCCGGCTGGACGGGCTGGATGTGGCGAAGGGAACTGGAAAGATCACGACCCTGCTGCTCGTCGATGACTACCCGGGTATCCGTCCTTCAGTGATAGCTCATCTGACGATGCGGGACCGGTCTGCAATGGGCAGGATCATCGACCAGATGGTGTCGCACGATCTGATACGCCGGGAAGTGTCGCAGGAGGACAGCCGCGCCCAGGAGCTTTACATCACCGAAGCCGGAGCGGCACTTGCAACGAAAATCCGGGAGATCGTTCCGCAGCAATCGCGCGATTTCTTCAGCTTCATCCCGGAAGACGAGCAGAAGCAGGTTATCGACATTTTGCGTCGCGCCTACCGCCATATTGTGGGGCTAGCATGATGGAACGAACGACAAAACGCGTTGCTCTCATATCCGGTGCAAGCCGGGGTATAGGCGACCATATCGCTGCTACTCTTCTTGGCGAAGGCTGGTCGGTATCGCTTGGTATGCGCAGCCCGTCGCTGCCGCAATGGGCTGTGGGTCAAGAGGGACAGGTCCATCTTGCCCATTATGACGCAAATGATGCGAGTGCGGAGAAGCGCTGGGCCGATGAAGCGTATCAGCATTTCGGTCGTATCGATGCTGTCGTGGCCAATGCCGGCATCATGATACCGAAGACAGTGATCGAAGCGGATGACGAAGACATCGACGCCATGCTTGCGGTCAACGTCAAGGCACCGAGAAGGCTGGTTAAGGCCGCCTGGGAGGCGTTGAGCGAGAGCGGTCGTGGCCGGGTCATCATCCTCGCTTCCCTCTCCGGCAAGCGGGTGAAGTCCGCATCTGCCGGTAGCTATTCTCTCTCCAAATTTGCGGCGGTCGCGCTTGCGCATGCCATCCGACAGGCGGGCTTCGAAAGCGGCGTGCGCGCAACAGCCGTATGCCCCGGTTTCGTTGCGACCGATATGGCGACCGCCTTGTCCGAACGGTCGGCGGATCAAATGACCCAGCCCGCCGATCTTGCCCGCATCATTGCCATGCTGCTGTCCTTACCGAATGAGGCTTCCGTCGCCGAATTCGCCATCAATTGCCAGCTTGAGGAGTTTTTCTGACATGCCCGGTCCTTATGTCGTTCCCGTCCATGGCGATGCGGAATTGCCGAAAGAAGTCGATGTCGTCGTGATTGGCGGCGGCATTATCGGCACCTCCACCGCGCTCGAACTCGTCGATCAGGGGCTGCGTGTTGCACTTTGCGAAAAGGGCGGTATCGGCCACGAGCAGTCGAGCCGCAACTGGGGCTGGGTGCGCATTTCCCGCCGCGACCCACGCGAGGTGCCATTGATGGCAGAATCGCTGCGCATCTGGGCGGATCTCAATCGTCGTACAGGACGGGAGACCGGTTTCAAGCGTTCCGGCATCGTCTTTACATGCGCAAACGAAAAGGAATTTTCCGAGCACGAACGCTGGAACCGCAATCTGGAAGGCTACCAGATTGAAAGCCGCATGCTGAGTAGAGCGGAATTCAAGGCGAAATATCCCGGCTCCAACATGGATGTCGCCGGTGCGCTCTATACTGCCGGCGATTGCCGGGCCGAGCCGCAGCGCGCCGCGCCTGCCATCGCCGAAGCTGCCCGCGACCGCGGCGCGTTCATCCTGACCGAATGCGCCGTGCGTGGGCTGCAGCTTTCCGGCGGCAAGGTGTCTGGTGTCGTGACAGAGCGCGGTGAAATTGCCTGCAAGGCGGCGGTCATGGCGGGTGGCGCGTGGTCCAGCCTGTTTCTCGGCAACAACGGTCTCGATCTGCCGCAGCTCAAGGTCATGAATTCCGTGCTGCGCACAAAGCCGCTGGAAGGCGGTCCGGAAGAGGCAATCTGGTCGAACGGTTTTGCGATCCGCAAGCGCCTCGACGGCGGATATACGATCGCGAACGGCTTCCAGAACATCGTCGACATCGTGCCCGCATCTTTCCGTTATGCACTGAAATTCCTGCCGGCTCTGCGGCATGAGTGGCGCTCACTCGACCTGCGCCTGACTGGCCGCTTTTACGATGAATGGCGCATTCCGCGCCGCTGGGCGCTCGATGAGGCTTCGCCCTTCGAATATAATCGCGTGCTCGATCCCGTTCCGGCGATGGACATGACGGACGGCGCCTTTGCCAAGCTGAAGAAAGCCTTCCCGGTCTTCGAAAAGGCCGAAATTTCGCAGCGCTGGGCGGGCATGATCGATGTGACGCCTGACGCTATTCCGGTCATCGACAATATCGACGCCATTCCGGGCTTTCATGTTGCAACCGGCTTTTCCGGCCATGGCTTCGGCATCGGCCCGGCGGCTGGAAAACTCATGGCTGATATCGTCACAGGCCGCAATCCGATTGTCGATCGTCGCGATTTCCGTTTCAGCCGCTTCAGCGACGGTTCGAAGATCGAACTGGTCAGCGGCTTTTGAAATGAGAAGCCCGGCGGTCAGGTGCCGCCGATCCTTTTGACGCATGAGGCAGGCAACTGCTGATGGGAGTAGTACCGCCCAAAGAGGCGGAAGCAAAAATAATCGTCGTGTTCAACCATCGGATCAAGGGGAACTAAAAAATGTCCGACCAGAACAAGCCGCTTATCAATACCACCCGCCGCCAGGCACTCTGCCTTTTCGCGCTCGGCGCATCCGGCGTCGTCCTTTCCGGTCTTCCGGGTTTTTCCCGCGCCATGGCGCAGGACAAGGCCGCCAAAGGCCAGCTCACGGTCGGCTTCTCGCAGGAGCCTACCGTGTTCAATCCACATATGCCACATATTGAGGTAGATGAAGGCATCCATTTCAGCATCTTCGACCCGCTGTTTTATGTCGACGAGAAAGGTGCCTTCGTGGCAGCTCTCGCCGCCGAAGTGCCGACGGTCGAAAACGGCGGCATTTCCGCCGATGGTCTCAACTGGAAGGTCAAGCTGCGTGACGACGTCAAATGGCACGACGGCAAGCCGTTCACCGCTGAAGACGTGAAGTTCACGCTTGAACTCCTGGTCGATCCCAACTTCCGTTCATGGCGCAAGACCGGGCACGAATTCGTACGGGATTTGACCGTGGTTTCGCCAACGGAAATCACCTGGAAGATGGAAAAGCCATTCGCGCCCTATCCCTCGATCCTTGCTTCCACATTTATTACGCCGAAGCACCTCCTAGGTGCGGAAGCTGACCGCAATACCGCCGCCTATAACAACGCGCCGGTCGGAACGGGCGCATTCAAATGGAAAGAGCGGGTTGCGGGTGACTACATTCTGCTCGACGCCAATACCGAGTATTTTGGTGATGGCCCGCATATAGAGCGTCTGGTCTACAAATACGTACCCGACCTGAATGTGATGTACACCCAGTTCAAGACCGGCGACATAGACGTGGTGGGCCTGCAATGGATCACACCCGACCATTATGACGAGGCCAAGGATCTCGCCGGCAAGGTGGTCAACGTCGTGCCGGGCTCGACGATTGAATCCCTCTCGTTCAACATGGAACGTCCACAGTTCAAGGAGCTGGCGGTAAGAGAGGCGCTTTATGCGGCGATCGACAAACAATCGATCATCGAGGCACTTTATTACGGTTTGCCCACACCCACCGAAAGCTACGTTCCGCAGCAGTCTTTCTATTACAATCCAGATCTTCCCAAGCATGAATATTCCATCGAGAAAGCTAAAAAGCTGCTCGACGATGCGGGCTGGGCGCCCGGGGCGGACGGCATACGCGCCAAGGATGGCGTGAAGCTCGCCTTCACCTGCTCCACGACAGCGGGCAACCACATCCGCGAACAGGTTCAGCAATACATGCAGCAATCCTTCAAGGATATCGGCGTGGAGATGACCATTTCGAACCTGCCGCCAGCTGTCATGTGGGGTGACTACTGGATGCTGTCGAAGTTCGATTCGGTTATCGTCGGGCTCGACTTCCTAACCGGCCCGGATCCCGATACCTCCGACTTCTTCCGCTCAACGTCGAGTGCTGCAAAAGGCGGCTCGGGCCAGAATACCTGGCAGTTCGTCAACAAGGACGTCGATGATCTTCTGGCCAAGGGCGGCAGTCTCTTCGTGCCGGAGGAGCGCAAGGCCGTCTACCTGAAGATCCAGGAGATCATGCGCAAGGAACTGCCGCTGTTGCCGCTGTTCCAGTACGCAACGGTGCGTGGTCACAAGCAGGGCGTCGAAAACGTGAAGCCAAACGTCAATAACCGTATCGATACCTGGAACGTTGCGACCTGGCGTCTGGCGTAAAGCCTGCCGCAGACAGGGCTTTATGCCCGATCCATGTGAAGTGCCGGCTTTGAAGCAGCCGGCACTCTGACGGCTATTCGTGGATGGTGCTAGCCAGTTCCACGATGCGACCTGGAGTCTCATCATGCTGACCTTTCTTCTCCATCGGATATGGCAGAGCCTCGTACTTCTGCTGCTTGTCTCGATCATCGGTTTTGCCATCCTCAACCTCGCGCCTGGCGGGCCATTGTCGCAATTTGCCCTGACGCCCGGCATGACGCGGGAGGCGCTTGATCGCATCGCCCATCAGATGGGTCTCGATCGACCCTTGCCGGTGCAATATCTCGAATGGGCCTGGCGCCTGCTGCAAGGCGATTGGGGGAAATCCTATCGCGACCAACGTCCGGTTCTCGATATCATCTCCGGGCATTTGTTTGCGACCCTGCTGTTGATGGTCTCATCAACCGTCGTATCCATCCTTGTCGGCACCTGGATCGGTATCAAGGGGGCGACCAAACGTTACACGCTGTTCGATTACACCGCCACGGTCGGGGCCATGGTCGCGCTTTCAATTCCCACCTTCTGGTTCGGGCTGGTGGCCATCTATGTTTTCGCGCTCAGGCTGAAATGGCTACCGGCGGGCAACATGTATACGATCGGCGATCAGTCTTTTTATGACTATGCAATTCACCTGATCATGCCGAGCCTGGTACTTGCCCTCGTCAACATCGCCGTCTGGAGCCGCTACATGCGGACTGCGACGCTTGACGTCATCAATCAGGATTTTGTCCGCACTGCCCGCGCCAAGGGGCTGACCCCGCGCCGGGTTCTGATGAAACACGTCGTCGGCAATGCACTTCTGCCAATGATTACCCTTGCCGGTCTGCAGCTTCCGACGATTCTCGGCGGCGCGCTTGTCACGGAGACGGTCTTTACCTGGCCCGGCATGGGCCGCCTGTTCCTCGATAGCCTTGGTTATCACGACTACCCCGTCGTGATGGGGCTTCTGATGTTTTCCGCAATCCTCGTGCTCATCGGAAGTCTGCTCGCTGACCTCATGGTTGCTCTCGTCGATCCCCGCATCCGGCTCGGATAGGGCCGGATCGACGAAACGCCGCACTCAATCGAAGGAAAGACCATGTCCGCTGCAACCCTCCATCCCTCACAGGCCGCACCGCGGTTCCACTGGTGGCAGAACCGCACGCTGCGCCGTTTCGCCCGCCACAAGCTTGCTGTGCTCGGCCTCATCATGATCACCGTCATGATTTTCGCCTGCGTGGTTGGGCCCTATCTCTTGCCTTACGACGAATTGTTCATAGATCTGCGCGCCCGTTTTGCCCCGCCGATGACCGGTTACCATATTTTCGGCACCGATCCGCTCGGACGCGACATAGCCGCGCGCCTTTTCAATGCCGGACGCATTTCACTGCTGGTCGGGTTTTTCGCCATGGTGCTGTCGACACTGATCGGCACCATCATCGGTGTCGTTGCCGGTTATTATGGCGGGCGCATCGGCGCGATACTGATGCGTTTCGTCGATGCCTTTCTGTCTTTCCCGAGTATTTTCCTGCTTCTCGCTCTGGCTGCTTTCGTCAAGCCGAGCCCGTTCATGATCACGGTTATCATTGCCGTCACGAGCTGGATGGAAATTGCCCGTCTGGTTGAAGCGGAAGTGCGGTCTCTGCGCGAACGCGACTTCGTCATGGCAGCCCGTATGCTGGGCCTGCCCAATGGCTGGATCATGTTCCGGGAACTGCTGCCGAATGCTGTCGGCCCCATCATCGTTGCCGCGACCCTGACGGTTGCGCGTGCCATCCTTCTGGAAGCCTATATCAGCTTTCTCGGTTATGGCATTCAGCCGCCGCTGCCGAGCTGGGGCAATATGCTGAACGGAGCCCAGCAATATCTCGACAAGGCGCCCTGGCTCGCCATCGTGCCGGGCGTCGCCATCACGCTTGCCGTCACCAGCTTCAATTTCATCGGTGATGGGCTTCGTGATGCGCTCGATGCGCGCAGCGACCTGAACTGAAGGTGTCGGTAGATGGTTTCGTTCTCACCCTTTGACGTGACACTGTGGTATGCGACCGCAGCTTCAGCACCGCATACGGAGCCTCTTTCGGGTCGCGTGCAGGCCGATGTCTGCATCGTCGGCGCGGGTTATACCGGTCTGACGACCGCATTGGAGCTGGCGAAAACCGGCATCAATGTCGTGCTTCTGGAGCGGCAGGAAATCGGCTTCGGCGGTTCGGGCCGTAATGCCGGACATTGCACCCCGACCTTTACCCATTATAGCCTGCCCGAGCTGCGCAGGATGCTGGGTGAGCCCTGGGCGGAACGGCTGATCGAACGGCAGACGCGGGCGAATGACCGCGTATCGAGCATGATCCGCGACTATCAGATCGACTGCGAATGGGTACAGAACGGTTATGTGATGGGCGCACCGCATAAGGGCGCCATGGATGAGATCAGGCGCAAGGTCGAGACCTATAATGCTGTGGGCGCGAAAACCCGGCTGCTCGACCGTGACGAGGTGGAAGCGGTCACCGGCAGTCCGCGTTTCGACGGCGGCTGGCTGCACGAAGAGGCAGGTCACCTCAATCCGCTCGGTTACGCCCGCGGTCTCGGCCGTGCTGTCATCCAGGAGCGCGGAAAGATATTTACCGGCTCGGCGGTGACGGGTTGCGAACGCGACATAACCGGAGGCTGGAAGGTCAAGACCGATCGCGGAGAAGTGGTCGCGTCGAAAGTGATCTTTACCACTGGCGCCTATACGGTTGGCGGCTGGCCCAAGCTGGATCGGACGTTCAAGATTCAACGCGTGTTCGTTGCTGCCACGCAAATTTTGTCCGAAGAGACACGCCGGACCGTCCTGCCGCAGAACACGACCATTCATGATGGTCGCGGCGATATCTACGTCTACAAATACAATGCCGAAGGCCGGATCGTCGCATCGATGTTTCCCATGGGACGCCGCGGCCGCGACATGGCCTATACGAGACAGGTCATGAGCGAACGGCTCAAATGGCTGCATCCAAAGCTCCGGGAAGAGATCCGCTGGGAGTATTTCTGGTTCGGCGAACTCGATATGCAATATCGCACCGTACCGCGGTTTTATGGTCTCGCGCCGGGCGTTGTGGCTTTGACCGGTCTTTCGGGCCGTGGTGTGCCGACCGGCTCGATGCTCGGTTCCATTCTTTCGGAATGGGCGCTTGGTAAGCCGGAGAACGAGCTTGCCCTGAAGCTGGAACCACTGAAGGCAGCTCCCTTCTTTATGGGTTTCGCACCCGCAATGGCGCTGCGTTACTACCGGCTGCGCGACAACATATCCACGAAACTAGCTGGGGCGGAACTGCCGCCCCATGCCTGAACCGGCGCGGCCCCAAGGTCCGTGCCAACATTGACAAAGCAAGGAGAATTCCCGTGACCATGCCGATTTTCAATATTTCCGATGACGTGGATCTTGTTCCGGCCATGCCCGCCGAAGGCCGTGAAGGCGGTTCGTATCGTCGCCAGATATGGCAGGACCAGGTCGAAAATGGCACAATCGTCGCAGTCTGGAAGGCCGAGCCCGGCATCTACAACTATCCGGGTCGTGACCTCGAGGAAACTTTTGTCGTCGTTGAGGGTGAGGCTATGTATTCGCAGGCCGAAGCCGAACCTGTGAAGATCGGTCCCGGATCGATTATCAGCATCGCCAAGGGCGTGCCAAGCCGCCTCGAAATCCTGTCGCCGTTCCGTAAGCTCGCAACTGTCATCCCGAAGCCGTGAGGTTTGGGGGAGGGGTGCCTGCAGACCTAAGGCAGGCTGTGTCCTGTATGCGGGGCACGAGGATTTAGGTCTCGCCGATCTGTCTTTCGTCACAGCAATCCGGTGCAACGCTGATGGCCCGACAATCAAAGATTTGAAGAAACAGGGCTCCGAGGAGACGCAGAGCCCTGTTTGCGTTCAATGGTTTGGGAAGCAGCTGGTGCAAAACAGGCCACTCATTTGAAACATCCTTGTGACCGTCATCCCTTTTCCCAGCCCCAGCCGGTGCGAAAAAGCGGTGCCAGGGCCAGGGCGTTGATCCCTTGCTTATGGGGGCGTGCATCGGACATACTTACACTCGAACCACAAAGGGCCAAGGGCAAGACGAGCCAGCGACGTTAGTGCCGGCTCGCGGAGCCATGCGGGAAGATTTTACCTCATGAATACGCGATTTCTCGAAACTTTCCTCTGGGCTGCACGACTGAACAGCTTTTCGGCGGCCGCGGAACGGTTGAATACCACCCAGGCGTCGGTGTCCAACCGAATTGCCGCCCTCGAAAGGGAGCTTGGCGTCGTGCTTTTCACGCGCGATGTGCGCTGCGTCAACTTGACACCTGCTGGTCGTCTGGCGCTGCAGCATGCCGAAAAGATCGTCAATCTGACCGGTGAGTTCCGACAGATCGTGAGTAGCCGGGAGGCGCTGAGAGGCACCGTGCGCATCGGTGCTGCCGACACGATCGTCTATGCCTGGTTGCCGCTGCTCATTCGCCGCATGAACGAACGTTACCCCGGCGTCAGTCTGGATCTGACCATCGACACCAGCCTGAAACTATCCCAGCGCATTCAAAACGGTGAGGTGGATGTCGGTTTCATCATGGGGCCGATCATGGCTGCAAATATCTACAACTCACCGCTCTGTACGTTCGAGTCCTGTTGGGTTGGCGCGGTCGAATTGCCGCTGCCGGAAACGGGCGTCACACTCGAAGATATCGCGCATTTTCCGTTACTTACCTTCTCGACAGGCTCGCAGCCACATCAGGCGTTGCGCGCGTTGCTCGATTCTCACGGGTTGTCCGACAGCCGCATCTATAATTCCAATTCGCTGTCGATCATGACCCGCCTTGTGGCCGCGGCCGTTGGGGTGGGCGCTTTGCCGCGTGTGCTGGTGGACGGCATCATCAAATCCGGTGAGGCGCGTATTCTCGACATTAGTCCGTCAGTACCGCCCCTCACATTTCACACCGTTTATCAGGAGCGTGGCGACAACGCGATTGCCCGGGCCATTGCCGATATGGCGACGGAAATCGTCAGTGAAACCACCACGCAATGGATGACGGCTGCCGCCTAAATTTTGCGCTGCAGCGCAAAATGATTAATCTATAAGCTTACCTTATGGGTTTCGATAGAGTTTTTCCGTTTGTAATGAAAACAGTTCCCGTTCTTAATTCTCCTCGCAACATGAGAGGAGAGCAACGTGAAAGTCTCACTTGTTCAAATGAATACCCAGAATGACAAGGCAGAAAACCTTAAGGTTGCTGCCGATCTTATTGAGAAGGCAGTCAAGGCGGATAATCCTGACCTTGTTGTTCTTCCAGAATACTTCGCATTTCTTGGAGATAATCCCCAGGAGATGCATGAGAGCGGGGAGGAATTCCCTGACGGCGAGATTTACACGCTGCTCTCGGGGCTGGCCAAGAAGCACGCGATCACGCTGCATGCCGGCTCCATCGTCGAGAAGGAAGGCAATCGCTTTTATAATTCGACGCTCGTTTTCGGGCCGGATGGCAAACAGATCGCGCGTTACCGCAAGATGCACCTGTTCGACGTCGATACGCCGAACGGCATCAGCTACCGCGAATCCGACTCCGTTGCCCGTGGCGAAGAAGTGGTGACCTACAAGGTTGGCGACAAGACGATCGGTTGTGGCATCTGCTACGATATTCGCTTCCCTGAACTGTTTCGCGCCCTGCGGGACAAAGGTGCAGACGTCATCGTTCTGCCAGCGGCCTTCACCCTGATGACAGGCAAGGACCATTGGGAAGTTCTGGCGCGCGCCCGTGCCGTCGAAACCCAGACCTACTTTCTGGCCGTCGGCCAGATCGGCACCCATGCGGGTGGCAAGAAGGCATGCTGGGGGCATTCCATGGTCATCGATCCGTGGGGCCACATCGTCGCCCAATGCTCCGACAGCGTTGGAACGGCCGGTGCCGTCCTTGACTTCGACTATTCGGCCAAGGTGCGCGCCAACGTACCGGTGGCGAACCACCACGTTCTCTGATCGGAGAAAGACTCAATGTTTATCGCCAACCCCATGCCCGAACAGATCGGTGCCGACATCATCGAGCTTCTTGAGAAGGTCGAAGTCGCAACGATCGGTCACGTGCTTCACTCCGGCTTCGTCGATCCTGAAATCCGCGCCGTCCTTCCTGGCAAACGTGTGGCAGGCACTGCCGTCACGCTGCGCATCCCCAATGCGGATTCGACCATGCTCCACTATCTGTCGCAGTTCGTGCGTCCCGGGGATATCGTCCTCATCGACCGTTGCGGCGATACCCGTCACGCCTGCTGGGGCGGTGTCATCACCAACACCATGAAGATGGCCGGCGTTAAGGCCGGTGTCGTTGATGGCCCGGCGACCGACTTCTCGGAGTTCGCCAAGGTCGACATGCCGATGTGGTGCCGTGGTCCTTCGCCCATCACCACCAAGATCCTCGGCCTCGAAGGCGCGATCAACGTTCCGATCAGCGTCGGCGGCCAGGTGATCAATCCGGGCGATGCGATCCTGTGCGATGAAAGCGGTGTTGTCGCTCTTCATCCAAGCCAGGCTAGAGCCATGGCTGAACGCGCCATCGGCATGCAGGAAGCCGAACTCGTGCTTCTGCAGCGCCTGCGCAACGGTGAGAAATTGCCGGACATTTCTGGCGCCAACAAGCTCGTTCAGGCCAAGCTGAGCGCCTGACATCGTCTTATGGGTGGCGGATCAGTCCGCCACTCCAAATAACAATAGAGGAGAACAGGACAATGAAGAAAACAATACTTCTGAGTGGGATTCTCATGCTCGGCGCGGCCGCTCTTCCGGCGCACGCCCAGCAGACCGTGACGTTCCTCGGCTATAGCGGCCTTTTCCAGGAGCGTTACACCAAGGCCGTCATCGAACCTTTCATGGCGGCTAACCCTGATATCAAGATCGAATATTTCCCGCAGCAGGGCTCTGCTGCAATGCTCGGCTCGCTGCGCGCCCAGAAGGCTGCGCCGCAGTCCGATATCGCTCTGATGGATGTCTCTGTCGCCAAAACAGGTACGGACGAAGGTCTGTTTGACAAGATCGACGAAAGCGTAACCAAGAATGTCGCCGACCTCTATCCTAATGCCCGCTTCGAAGGCGTGGCCGGGGTTGGCGTAACGTTCGACAATCTCGTGCTCATCTACAATACCGATGCCATCAAGACGGCTCCCGACAGCTGGAACGCTCTGAAGGATAGCGCCCTCAAGGGTAAAGTCGCCATGCTGAGCGCCCCCGATATCGTCGGTATCGGTACCACCATCATCATGGACCATATGAATGGCGGCACTGATTTCATCAAGAACATCGATGCCGGCATCAATGCGATGGCTGAAGTTGCTCCGAATGTGCAGACCTGGGAGCCGAAGCCGGAAGTCTATCCGAACGTTGTCAACGGCCAGGTTTCGCTGGGCGTGGGCTGGAACGCCCGTAGCCAGGTGAATGCTGACGGTTCCAAAGGCAAGATGAAGGTGGTTCTTCCGAAGGAAGGCACGATCCTCCAGATCAACACGCTCAACCTCGTCAAGGGTGGTCCGTCATCCGAGGCTGCGCGCAAGTTCGTTGATTATGCGCTGAGCCCGGAAGCCCAGGCTGCCTTTACCGCCGCCATGTATTATGCGCCGACCAATTCCAAGTCCTCTGTCTCTGCCGATGTGAGTGAGCGCACGGTCGTCAAGGCGATGGACAAGGTCATCCCGGTGGATTGGATTGGTCTCTCGAAGGTCCGTGACCAGATTACGCAGGACTGGCGCCGCAAGGTCATTCCCCTCAGCCGTTGAGACTTCTGCGCAGAGCGCAAAAAAATGAAAGGACTTCCGCGGCTCCCATGGCAGTCGCGGAAGCAGCATACCAAAACCCTCGGATCATCTCCTCTGTCGGCGCTGGGGCGGAAGAGGTGGGAGCCAACGCGGACATGCATGCCGAGCGGCCCCCAAGGCCTGCATCGGGGGGGCACCGCGAAACGGCGCAGCGAATTTTCGCCGCGCTTGCGTAGATCAAGGGCCAAGGCATTTCCGATTCCCTGCGGGTCGGAGATGCTCTGGAGAAAGGCAAGAAGCCAGAATGGGAACTTCAGATACCATGCAGCCAGGATTCCTCTCGATTCTTTCACTGACCAAGCGCTACGAGACAATCGTCGCCGTGGATAATCTCAATCTCGAGATTCCCAAGGGCGAACTGGTTGCCTTCCTTGGTCCTTCCGGCTGCGGCAAGTCGACGTCGTTGCGCATGATTGCAGGCCTCTCTCCTGTCTCCTCGGGGTCTATCCTGATCGACGGCAAGGACGTGACGAAACTTGCGCCTTATAAGCGTGACATTGGCCTCGTTTTCCAGAGCTACGCGCTCTTCCCCCACATGACGGTCCTCAAGAATGTCATGTTCGGTCTTGAAATGCGCAAAGTGCCTGCTGCCGAGGCGGAACGCCGTGCCCGTGAGGCCATTGCCATGGTGCGTCTGGAAGGGCGCGAGGACCGTCGCCCTGCCCAGCTTTCCGGAGGCCAGCAGCAGCGCGTCGCACTGGCGCGCGCCCTCGTCATCCAGCCGTCCATTCTCTTGTTTGACGAACCTCTTTCCAATCTCGACGCAAAGCTGCGCGACGAGATGCGCGCCGAGATTCGCCGTATCCAGAAACAGCTTGGCATCACTTCCATCTTCGTCACGCATGATCAGGTTGAGGCGCTCAGCATGTGCGACAAGGTCGCTGTGCTCAATGGCGGGCACCTGGAACAGCTTGGCACGCCGCACGATCTCTATGAGCGCCCAGCTACGGCATTCGTCGCCTCCTTCGTCGGTCGCACCAACAGGCTGGTTGGCAACGCCGCCGGTGACCGCATCACGGTTGGCGATGCGGTGCTGCGGGCGCCCGGCGCGCACAGCGGTAAGATCGACCTGATGGTACGGCCGCATCGCATGGCCATGACCGTCGCTGGCGACGCCGTCCCCGATTTCGACGGAGCGCCCGTCAATCGCATCGCCGGCGAAGTCCGCGATGTCTATTATGCCGGCGACATTCTCCACTACGAGATCGCTGCTGGCGGGCAGACCCTGTCCGTGGAGCGCGCGACCTCCGGCGGTGAAACGCCGGTCGCAGCAGGCAGCGCGGTCAGTCTCGTCTGGCGCGTGGAGGACACTCTGGTCTTCGGAGCAAACCGATGACGGCGGCGGTCATGATCACGGCTCCTGGTGGCCGTACCTCTTCCATCGTGTTTCTCGCAACCCTTCTTCTTGGACCCATCATTGCGGTTAACGGTCTGGCCTTTGTGTTGCCCGTCTTCAACCTGCTGCTGCTTTCCTTCCGCGAAAGCCTCGGCGGCGGCGGTCTCGGGGAAGCCCATACGCTCGACAACTGGTCGTCGACACTGACCGACGGTTTTTATATCGAGCTGATTGGTCAGAGCATTCTGACCAGCCTTATGATCACCGTTCTCACGCTGCTCGCCTCCTATCCCATCGCCCTCTACCTTCACCGGGCGCAGGGTCGCTGGAAAACGCTTTTGCTGGTGCTGGTCATTTCGCCGCTGCTCACCTCGGCGGTGGTGCGCACTTATGGCTGGATCGCAATCCTGGCGGATGACGGCCTCATCAACAACATCCTCTTCGCACTGGGTGCGCAAGACGGGGTGCGTCTGCTGTTCAACAAGATCGGCGTCGTCATCGGGCTTACCGAAATCCTGATGCCCTATATGATCCTGGCGCTCCTCGCCGGCTTCGGCAGGCTTGATCCTCGCGTCGAGGAAGCTGCTGAAACGCTCGGCGCATCGCCTTGGAAAGTGTTCTGGCGGATCATCGTGCCGCTCACCATGCCCGGCGTGGCCCTGGGTTGCCTGCTCTCATTCGTGCTGGCCGTCAGTTCGTTCATCACTCCCAAGCTGCTCGGCGGTGGCCGCGTCTTCCTTCTGGCAACGGAAATCTATGATCAGGCCATCGTGACGCTCAACTGGCCACTCGCCGCTACGCTTTCGATGATCATCCTCGTGATTTTCGGTGCCGCCCTGGTGCTCTATTCCCGGCTTCTGCGGGCCATTCTGTAAAGGAGATCGAAGATGGAAGAACGTCCCGCTCCGCTGGCGCTGAAAATTGTCGCCTTCATCATGTTCCTTTTCCTCCTTGCGCCCGTGGTGCTCGTCGTGCCGATCTCGTTTTCGGCCGACAGCTACATGACCTTCCCGCCCTCCGGCTGGAGCCTGCGCTGGTATGTGGATCTCATGCATAATTCCAAGATGATCGGCGCCCTGGGCACCAGCACGCTCCTTGCGGTCATCGTTACCGTTCTGTCCATGCTGATTGCGCTGCCCGCCTCCTATGCCATCGTGCGGATGCGGGTGATTGGCGCGGATACATTGCTCGCCTTCTTCACCGCGCCGCTTCTTCTGCCGACCATCGTTCTTGGCCTTGCGATCCTGATCGTCTTTGCCGGTGCGGGCCTG
Source organism: Agrobacterium sp. K11 (assembly GCF_059429395.1). Lineage (NCBI taxonomy): Bacteria > Pseudomonadati > Pseudomonadota > Alphaproteobacteria > Hyphomicrobiales > Rhizobiaceae > Agrobacterium > Agrobacterium sp. K11. Next base: position 622,618 of record NZ_JCAHRB010000002.1, read on the forward strand.
CTCGGCACATTCACGGGTCTGGTGATCGCGCATCTAATCATCGTGTTGCCCTATGCGCTGCGTGTACTCACCACGTCGCTTGCGGGCCTGCCGCTGATCTACGAGGAGGCCGCCTCCACGCTCGGGGCGTCACCTCTTACCGTCTTTCGCCGCGTCACCATGCCGATGATCGCGCCTGGCATCGTTGCAACGGCAGCGCTTTCCTTTCTCGTCTCGTTCGATGAAGCCGTGATTTCGCTGTTCCTCACCGGTCCGCGCATCACGACGCTTCCCGTTGCCATGTATCAGCATGTCGAAACCCAGGCTGATCCGCTTGTTGCCGCCATCTCCGTTCTTCTGATCGTGCTCACGCTTGCCGTCGTCCTGATCGTGGACCGTACGGTGGGCCTGACGAAGACTTTCGTGAAGTAAGGGGCCGGAAAAATGGCTTATCGACACATCGCAGCCGGCACGACCTATCGTTTCGACGATCTGAAAACCCTGATGGCAAAGGCGACGCCGGAAAGGTCCGGTGACCAATTGGCCGGGATCGCGGCGGAAGGGCCGGTGGAGAGACTGGCGGCGCAGATGGCGCTGGCCGATCTGCCGCTTTCCACCTTTGTTGCACAGGAATTGATCGCCTCGGACGAGGACGAGATTTCGGCCCTGATCGCGCGCCAGCACGACGCACTGGCCTTCGCGCCGGTGTCTTCTCTGACGGTTGGCGAATTTCGCGAGTGGCTGCTCAATTCCAAGGTCGGGCACGCGGAACTTGAGGCGGTAAGTTGGGGTTTGACACCGGAAATGGTGGCGGCAGTCTCCAAGATCATGCGTCTGCAGGATCTCGTGACGGTATCGGCCAAACGGGAGGTCGTGACCCGTTTTCGCAACACGATTGGTCTTTCCGGCCGCCTGTCCACCCGCAACCAGCCAAATCATCCGACTGACAGTTCCCGTGGCATCGCCATCTCGGCCATTGACGGGTTGCTGCTGGGGAGCGGCGATGCGGTGATCGGTGTTAACCCGGCCACCAGCGCTGTGACGGACTATATCCGCGTCGTGCAGTTGCTTGACGATCTGCGGCAATGGCTGGACATCCCAACCCAGACCTGCTGCCTTGGCCATGTGACGACGGCTATCAGGGCGATGGAGCGCGCTGCACCCGTCGATCTGGTTTTCCAGTCGATTGCGGGTTCCCAGAAGGCCAATGCGGGCTTCGGCATTGATCTTGCCGTTCTGCGAGAGGCTCATGAGGCTGGTCAGTCGCTGAAGCGCGGAACTATCGGCAGCGACCTCATGTATTTCGAGACGGGGCAGGGGGCTGCCCTGTCGGCCGATGCGCATTTTGGTGTCGATCAGCAAACGATGGAGGCGCGTGCCTATGCCGTGGCGCGCGAATTCTCGCCGCTTCTGGTGAATACCGTCGTCGGCTTCATCGGTCCGGAATATCTCTATAATGGCAAGCAGATCATTCGCGCCGGGCTTGAAGATCATTTCTGCGGAAAGCTGCTTGGCCTGCCGATGGGTGTCGACGTCTGCTACACCAACCACGCCGATGCCGACCAGGAAGACATGGACGTGCTGCTGACCATGCTGTGCGCCGCTGATGTGAACTTCGTCATTACCGTGCCAGGCTCGGACGACGTCATGCTGAACTACCAGACGCTTTCCCATCACGATTCAATCTATGCCCGCGAAACGCTGAAGCGTCGGCCTGCGCCGGAGTTTGAGGAGTGGCTGGTGAATATGGGCGTGACGGATGCCGCCGGCCATATGATCGAGAACCCTGCGCTGATGAACCGCGGGCTTCGCGAACTTGATTTTCTTGGAAGGGACGCCGCCTGATGCGTGACCGCCGGCCCTCCCTCATCTCCAGCCCGCCGGAACGTCTCAAGGCCCTGCGTGTGGCAACCGATGCACGCGTGGCGCTCGGCCGCACGGGTGCAAGCCCGCCCACGCGCGCGGTACAGACATTTCTGTTGGATCATGCGCAGGCGCGCCAGGCAGTGTGGCGTCCGCTGGACATTGAAAAAATGGAGCGTGCCTTGCGCGCTTCGGGTGCGGATGTCGTGCATGTCGCAAGCCGCGCGCAGGACCGTGCGGATTACCTGCGCCGACCCGATCTCGGCCGTGCTCTTTCAGACGAAGGCCGTCTGGCGCTCGACGGGCAGGCCAAGGGAGCCGATGTCGCATTGGTAATCGCCGACGGGCTTTCCGCAACGGCTGTGGAGATGAATGCAGTGCCGGTGGCAACGGCGTTGCTTAACTCACTCGCAAGCAACGGATTGACGGTTGCGCCGATCACACTTGCCACGCAGGCGCGGGTTGCGCTGGCGGATGATGTGGGAGCCGTGCTCGGCGCAAAGGTGGCGGTGATCCTGATTGGCGAGCGGCCGGGCCTTTCGGCAGCCGACAGTCTTGGCGCCTATGTCACCTTCAGGCCGGAGACCGGGCTGCCGGACTCCCGACGCAACTGCATTTCCAATATTCGTGATGGTGGCGTTCCGCCCGTCGAAGCGGCGGGGAAGATCATGACCCTGATCAGCGCCATGTGCCAGCAGGAGACAAGTGGCGTGACGCTGGTTGAATTCGAAAAGCCGCTGACGGCTTTGTCCGACTAGAAACAAAGCAGATCTCATTCGTAGCCACGATCCGGCAAGGTGCATCGGCTCGATCCGTTGCGCCTGTTGATTTCGCTTTCGAACCACGAAAATAAAGGCAAGTCCATGGTCCAGAGCCTCTCCACAGCATTCGACGTCGCCGTCATCGGTGCCGGGGTGGTCGGTTGCGCGGTTGCCCGTCGTTTCGCACTGGCTGGTGCGAAGGTCGTGATCGTCGAGAAGGGGTCCGATATTCTTTCCGGGGCATCGAAGGCTAACAGCGCTATCCTCCACACCGGCTTCGATGCGCCCGAAGGCAGTCTGGAGCTGGAATTGGTGAAGGCGGGTCGGGCAGAATATCTGTCCATCCACAGGCAGATGGGCCTTAGCCTCGTTGAAACCGGCGCGTTGGTCTGTGCGTGGAATCCCGACGAGGCGCAAAGCCTGGAGGCGATCGCCGAGCAGGGGCGACGCAACGGCATTTCCGAGCTCGGTCTGCTCACGGCCCGGCAGGCCCGGGAATCCATGCCCGGCTTGTCCGACCGTCTTGTCGCAGCACTCGAAGTTCCGGGTGAACATGTCATCGATCCCTGGTCCGCGCCGCTGGGCTATCTTACGCAAGCGGTGGCGCTTGGCGCGCAGCTGGTGCGCAACGCCGAAGTCCTGTCCGGTGCGTTTGATGGCGCGTGGCGGATAGAGACGACGGCGGGTCCGATCCTTGCGGCAAGCGTTGTCAATGCGTCCGGATTGTTCGGCGATATCGTTGATGCGCGGCTGGGGCTTGTCCCAGACTTCACCATCAAGCCTCGCAAGGGACAATTCGTTGTTCTCGACAAGGCCGCCCGCCGGCACGTGCCGCGCATCGTCCTGCCCGTTCCCACCGAAATCACCAAGGGCATCGTTGTGTGTCCAACCGCCTTCGGCAACGTTCTCATCGGCCCGACGGCGGAAGAACAGGATGACCGCGAGCGTGCGACGGTAGAAACGGCGGCGCTGGAAGCGCTGCTGACGCGCGGCAGGGAGATCGTTCCGGCACTCGCCTCCATTCCCGTGACCGCTATCTATGCCGGCTTGCGCCCGGCCTCCGAGAAGAAACATTACCGGATTTCCGCACGGCCGGACCGGCGCGCGATCACGCTTGGCGGCGTGCGATCCACCGGTCTCAGTGCGGCACTTGGTCTGGCGCAGCACGCTCTGGCGCTTCACGAAAGTTTCGGCACGCGCTTCATGCCCCCGCCCGCAGTGCCTCATGTGACGATGCCGAACCTGAGCGAAACCTGCGAGCGGGACTGGCAGCGCGCTGATCATGGCGAAATCGTCTGCCATTGCGAGCTTGTCACCCGCCGTGAGATCGAGGCGACATTTTCCAGCCCGGTGCCGCCGGGTGATTTCGGAGGTCTGCGGCGGCGCACCCGCGCCGGCATGGGGCGCTGTCAGGGATTTTACTGCAACGCCCGGCTGGCCGCGATGACGGGCGACCGTCTGGCTGTACCGCTTGCGGTCCGTCCGGGAGACGATCGATGAGCTCCCGGAAGCCTTTTCAGCAGATGCAAAAAAACGTTCCGGATGCAGATGTAATCGTGGTCGGCGGCGGCCCGGCGGGCGTGGCGGCAGCGCTGGAGCTAAAAGCACGCGGCGTTGCGCGTGTGACGATCCTCGAGCGTGAGCCAGCCCTTGGCGGCGTACCCCGTCATTGCACACATTCGCCTTTCGGCATGCGCGAATTCGGACGCGTTTATTTCGGCCCGGCCTATGCGCGACGTCTGCAGCGGCAGGTGCAGGATGCGGGCGTTGATGTCCGCACCGGTCATTCCGTGGTGGAACTCGGACAGGACGGTACGCTGCTGGTTACGTCTGCGCGCCGCGTGGAGACGTTGAAGGCCCGGCGCGTTGTGCTGGCGACCGGCGCGCGGGAAAAACCACGCTCAGCGCGGCTCCTGCCGGGCGACCGGCCGGTGGGAGTGATCACCACTGGCACGCTGCAATCCTATGTCGCCTTTCACGGCATCATGCCCTTTCGCCGGCCGCTTATCCTTGGTTCGGAACTGGTTTCCTTTTCCGCGCTTCTCACGTGCCTGACGCATGGCGCGCGGCCGGTGGCGATGATCGAGCCTGAGCCGGAACCGCTGGCGCGGTCGCTTTTCCGGTGGTTTCCGCGATTGGTCGGAGTGCCCTTTTATTGCCGCGCAACACTTGTGGACATTCGTGGGAGCGGTCGTGTCGAGGAGGCCGACATCCGGCTGACAGATGGCCGTATCCTCACCGTCAAGTGCGATGGTGTTCTCCTCACCGGGCGGTTCACGCCGGAGGCAACGCTTCTGGACGCATCCCCTGTTGATGTGGCGGCAGGCAGCGATGGCCCTACGATCGATCAGGACGGCCGGATGGCCAACCCGATGTTCTTCGCTACGGGGAACGTATTGCGGGCCGTGGAAACGGGTGGCTGGTCGTTTCGCGAAGGCCGCCGCGTGGGTGCTGCCGTTGCCGACGATCTCACCCGCGAACCCTGCAACGCAAAGGCAGTGCGTATCGCTTTCGCCGACCCGCTCAAACTCGCGGTACCCACCATGGTGCGATCGGGGGGACTTGACCGGCCGGCTTTTCTCGATTTTCAGCTGCGCTTCATCAGACGTGTTCAAGGCAGGCTTTCGCTTCATCTTGATGGAACCGAAGTGTGGAGCAAGTCCGGCCGATGGCTGCCGGAACGCCGTGTGCTTGTGCCCATTCCCCGCGCCGCCATTGAGGCGACCCAGATTGCCTTTCACTTTCAGGAGACGAATTGATGCGCATAGCGGCGATCGATCAGGGAACGACGTCGACCCGATGCCTTGTGATAAGCGACGGTGGCACGGCGCAACTCGTCTCAAGCCTGCGTCATGCACAGTTCTATCCAAACCCCGGCCGTGTGGAGCATGATCCGGAAGAGCTGTTGCGCAACATCCGCGCGGTACTGGCAGATGCCGGGCCGGTAGATGCGATCGCGATCGCCAACCAGGGCGAGAGTTGCCTGGCGTGGGATGCCGAGAGTGGGGAAGCGCTGTCGCCGGTCATCGTCTGGCAGGATGCCCGCACCGCCGAAGCCCTGGCCGCTTTGCCCCAATCAGCTGCGGAACGATCGAAAGAGATTTGCGGATTGCCGCTCGATCCCTATTTTTCGGCAAGCAAACTGTCGTGGTTGCTAAGGCACAATCCGGCGGTGGCACGGGCGAGAGCCGAAGGGCGGTTACGCCTGGGCACAACCGACGCATTCTTTCTGGATCGGCTTGCAAGCTGTTTCCGCACCGACCTTGCAACGGCCTCGCGGACGGGACTGCTTGATCTGGCAACCGGTGCCTGGAGCCCGGAACTCTGCGCTCTTCATGGGGTGCCGCTGGATTGCCTGCCCGCAATCGGTCCTGTTAATGGCGGCTTCGGTTCTATCGAGGGAACGCCCATTCGCGTTTCCATCGTCGATCAGCAGGCGGCGCTTTATGGGCACGGTTGCCGCAAACCGGGCGATTGTAAGATAACCTTCGGCACGGGCGCCTTCCTGTTGGCCATCGCTGGTCACGAACGCCCGTTGGCGGGGGAGCTTCTGCCCACCATTGGCTGGCAGAAGCAAGGCGGCGCAGCCGTTTTCGCCATCGAAGGCGGGGTTTATGACGCCGGTGCCGCGCTGGAATGGGCGCGAAAGATCGGCCTTTATGTTGACAATACCGAACTTGACGGTTTTGAGGGTTCATCGGCCGTTCGTCGTGGACTGGTGTTCGTGCCTGCATTTTCAGGCCTTGCTGCGCCATATTGGGATAGACAGGCCGTACCGCTTTTCATCGGCATGGACCACGCAACGGCGCGGAGTGACATGGTGCGCGCCCTGCTTGAGGGCATTGCCTTGCTGACGGTTCGGTTGATCGAAGCCGCGCAGACTTTCGTTCCCATCGGCGATACGATTTCGATAGATGGCGGCCTGTCGAACAGTCGCTATTTCGCCCGTTTCCTGGCCGCTGCCAGTGGTCGGACCATCTGCGTTCCGGCCATGCGCGAGTTGACGGCGCTTGGTCTCGCGGAACTGTGCGATATCGATGTAACCGCCATGCGAAAAGATGCCGAGATATTCAAACCCGACGGATCGGTCGAAGAAGCGGATCACGCTCGCTTCTCACGCGCCATAGGCAACGCAAGGGGCTGGTCGGGCGGTTGATATCCACTTGGAATAGCCGGTTCATCGGCAATATCGGTGTGATCCACAACGGCCGCCCGCTCTAGCGGCGGCTCGGTGGCTGAGCGTGTTGGTCCTGCAACCCAAAACCTCCAACGCGCGGCGCGGCTTAAATTACCAAATCTTTAGTTGTGTACCAGTTCGCCAATACCTAGCTTTATGGCGAGGCTGCATCCGTTGTGGATATGAGCAAGGAACCGGTAAGCCCGTTTCCTGTTGTTATCCAGGAACAGAGCCTTGGTTCAAGGTCGAGATACCCCGTCATGACTGTTCAGGACTGCAATTCGCGCCACTTTCGCCTGCCTCATCAGCGTAACCGAGACATTTCATGATGCGCACCGGACTGGATTTTGCACCGGGCGCGCCTGGCATAGAAGCGCGCTGGACGTCGAGCGCCAAAAACGGGGTCGGCACTGCGCTGTCGGAAGCATCGCCTATCTGGTTCACGCTCAGCCACGGCATTCTGAACGAGGTCTATTATCCGAGGATAGACAGTGCCTGCACCCGCGATCTCGGTTTTGTTGTCACTGGGCCTGAGTGTTACTTTTCGGAAGAAAAACGCGACTGCGTATCCGTCACCCGCCCTTTTAAAAGTGGAATTCCGGCATTTCACATTACCAATACGGCGACGGATGGCTCGTTCAGAATTGAGAAACAGGTGATCAGCGATCCCGCGCGGGCCAGTGTTCTTCAGCAGCTTTCGTTCATTCCCCTGAAGGGACAAATTTCGGATTATCGCGTGACTGCGCTGCTGGCACCTCATCTCGTCAATGCAGGCAATCTTAACTCGGCTTGGATTGGCGACTATGAGGGATATCAGGTCCTCTTCGCGACCGGCCGTTCACGATATCTTGCGCTTGTCTGCGATCTGCCCTGGCGGGCAGTCAGCGCCGGTTTCGTGGGTGTTTCCGATGGTTGGCAGCAGTTGCATCGGCACGGACGCATCGTTGAAGAGTACCAGCGAGCCGATGACGGAAATGTCTCGCTGGCAGGTGAGATCGACTTCAGTGATGTCAATGGCGCGGCAACATTGGCGCTCGGCTTTGGCGAGACGGAATATGAAGCGGCTGCGGCGGCCGTTTATAGTCTGAAGCATGGCTTTGAACGGGCGCACGAGGCCTACGTTGCCAACTGGCGCAACTGGCAAGACCGGCTGGAAACGCTCGACCGCGATACGCATCACGGCATCAATTCCTATCGGGTGTCGACAGCAGTGCTCGCCGCACATCGTGCCGCCGACCGACCGGGCGCTGTTGTTGCAAGCCTGTCGATCCCTTGGGGAGCATCGAAGAGCGATGACGATCTCGGTGGTTATCACCTGGTCTGGCCGCGCGATCTGGTGGAAGCGGCCGGCGGATTTCTGGCGGCCGGCGATCACCACGAGGCGCTGGCGATCCTCAATTATCTTCGTCAGGTACAGCAGCCATCGGGCCGCTGGCCGCAAAATCTCTGGCTGGATGGCAAACCCTATTGGCCAGGCGTCCAGATGGATGAATGCGCCTTTCCGATCCTGCTGGCGGATATGCTGCATCGACATGGTCACCTGGATCATGCCACGCGGGCGGATTTTATGCCGATGATCCACCGCGCCGCGGCCTATATTCTGGCAAACGGCCCGACGACCGGTGAGGACAGGTGGGAAGAGGATGCCGGCTACAGTCCCTTCACCCTTGCCGTCGAGATCGCTGCGCTGCTTGCCGCTGCCGACCTTATCGATATGGACGGTGATGCTGCCGAAGCCGTGCATCTACGGGAAACGGCTGATTGCTGGAACGAGCAGATCGAACAATGGACCTTTGCCGGTGACGAGACATTCTGCGCCGCGCTTGGCATTTCCGGCCACTATGTTCGCATCGCTTCGCCTGACGCGACCGACGTAGCTCGACCATTCGGCGATACGCCCATCCGCAACCAGACGCCGGACCGTTCCACGCTGCCGACCAGCGACGTCATCAGTCCCGATGCGCTTGCCCTTGTTCGCTTCGGCCTGCGCGCGCCTGACGATCCGCATATTCTCGCGACGATCAAAGCAATCGACCATTGCCTGCGTGCCGATCTGCCGCAGGGGCCTGTATGGTATAGATATACGGGCGATGGATATGGTGAGCACGCCGATGGAGCAGCATTCGACGGCACCGGGCAGGGGCGGCCATGGCCGCTTTTAACCGGCGAACGCGCCCATTACGAGCTTGCTGCGGGAAGGCGGGAGGTGGCCGAAGCGCTGCTGGTAACGCTGGAGAAATCGGCCGGTGGGAACGGCCTTTTCCCCGAGCAGCTCTGGGACCAGCCCGACATCCCCGAATACGAGCTTTTCTACGGCCAGCCCTCAGGAAGTGCGATGCCGCTGGTCTGGGCGCATGCTGAACATATCAAACTTCTGCGGTCGCTTGCCGATGGTTCCGTTTTCGACGTGCCGCCGCAGGGTGTGGAGCGCTACATCCTCAACAAGACGCCGTCGCACCTTCGGATCTGGTGTTTCAATAACAAGATTGCCGGGATGCCGGCCGGCAAGATGTTGCGGCTCGAACTGACGGATGATGCTGTCGTGCACTGGAGTGCGGATGGCTGGGTGACGACCAGCGACACCAGAACGAGTGCTTCCGGCCTTGGCACATATTTCGTCGACTTGCCCGTTCAGGATATGGCGGCGGGCGACGCAATCGTTTTTACTTTCTTTTGGCCAAACACAGGGAATTGGGAAAACCAGGATTTCACCGTTCGCCTCGGCGAATGAAGTACATATCGCGCATTGGACAAATGGAGTGTCAGCATGCAGATCGGAATGGTTGGGCTTGGACGAATGGGCGCAAACATGGTGCGCCGTCTTCTGAAACAGGGTCATGATTGCGTGGTCTTCGACGTCAATCTCGACAATGTCGCAGCATTGGTGAAGGAAGGCGCAGTTGGCGCGACCTCGCCAGACGACCTGGTTGCGAAGCTGTCACCGCCACGCGCCGTCTGGCTAATGCTGCCGGCGGCAATAACGCCGAAAATTGCTCGTGACTTTGCCGCCAGATTGCAGGCGGGCGATGCCATCATCGATGGCGGCAACTCCTTCTACCGGGATGCCATCGATTTGGCGGCGGAATTTGCGCCCCGTAGCATCGACTTCATCGACACCGGTACATCCGGTGGCGTCTGGGGTCTGGAGCGCGGCTATTCTCTGATGATCGGTGGCCCGTTGGGTGCTGTGCAGCGGCTCGATCCGATTTTTGCTTCGCTCGCTCCCGGTGCGGGCCAAGGCATCGCGGCCGATCCCGTCACCGGCACGGCGCCAATGGGATATTTGCATTGCGGACCGTCAGGCGCAGGGCATTTCGTCAAGATGGTTCACAATGGCATCGAATACGGTGTCATGGCCGCCTATGCTGAAGGCCTGAATATCTTGAAGGCCGCGAATGCCGGCACGCAGCACCGGGAGGCCGATGCGGAAACTGCGCCGCTCGCCCACCCGCAATATTACCAGTTCGACATCGATCTTCCTGCCGTGACGGAGGTCTGGCGACATGGGTCTGTCATCGGCTCGTGGTTGCTCGATCTGACGGCGGAGGCGCTGAAGCAGGACCCTCATCTCGACCAGTATGGCGGGCGGGTGTCAGATTCAGGCGAAGGGCGCTGGACCCTTCAGGCGGCCGTCGAAACGGGTGTTCCTGCGCCTGTTTTGGCTTCCGCCCTGTTCGAGCGCTTCTCCTCACGCGGTGAGGCGGAGTTTGCCGGCAAGGTACTCTCGGCCATGCGCAACGCCTTTGGTGGCCATCTGGAAAAAGCAAAATGAGGGCGCCGGCCATGGATAAGCAGCGATCGGACGTGCTCGTAGTGTTCGGTGCCACCGGCGACCTTGCCTACAAAATGATCTTTCCTTCCCTTTACGCCATGGTGAAACGCGGCGCGCTTCAAACACCAGTCATCGGTGTCGCCTTCGATGACTGGTCGCGCGATCAGTTGATCGCAAGGGCGCGCGACGCGGTTACCAGCCACGTCGACAAGATCGATGAAGCCGTCTTCGAAAAATTCGCTTCTCAACTGCATTACGTGTCCGGCGACTACCGAAACGAGGCGACATTCGAAAAGCTGCGCGCCGCACTCGGTGACCACGGTCATCCGCTTTATTACCTCGCCATTCCGCCGTCACTGTTTGAAACCGTCGTGACCGGGCTTGATAAGGCCGGGATAGCCGCCTCGGCACGATTGATGGTGGAAAAACCGTTCGGCCGCGATCTTGCCACGGCGGAGGCGCTGAACCAGTCGCTGCACGCGGTTTTCGAAGAGGACGCCATTTTTCGCATCGACCATTTTCTCGGCAAGGAGGCGATTCAGAACCTTCTTTATTTCCGGTTCGCGAATGCGTTTCTTGAACCGGTCTGGAACCGCGACCATGTTGAAAGCGTGCAGATCACCATGGCCGAGGATTTTGGCATCAAGGGACGCGGAAAGTTTTATGACGAGGTTGGATGCATCCGGGATGTGATCCAGAACCATCTCATCAACGTGCTGTTGCTACTGGCCATGGAGCCACCGGCAACAAGCGCTTCGGACGATCTTGTCGATGAGAAAGTGCAGATCCTCAAAGCCATGCCACCGCTCAGCCGCGAGGATGTGGTGCGTGGCCAGTTCGACGGTTACCTTGACGAACCCGGCGTTGCGTCCGGCTCGAGCCGCGAGACCTTTGCCGCCGTGCGGTTTCGCGTGGCCACATGGCGCTGGAACGGCGTGCCTTTCTTCATCCGCGCCGGAAAGAACCTGCCTGCCCATGCAACCGAAGTTGTGGTGCGCTTCAAGCGGCCGCCGATAGCGCTATTCGGCGATGTTGAGACGGCGGCCGCAAATTATGTGCGCTTTCGGCTCGGGCCAGATATCGCCATCGGCATAGGCGCGCGCCGCAAGGCTGCCGGGGACGGTATGCTCGGCGAGGCGGTGGAACTGGGTGCTGTCGATGACGGCATCGGCGACATGGCGCCTTATGAACGGCTGATCGGCGATGCGATGGAAGGCGAACGCCAGCTTTTCACCCGTCAGGATGCGGCAGAACTCGCATGGAGAATCGTTGAGCCCATTCTCGACGACCCGGCCGTGCCGCCACGCTATGCCGTAGGAAGCTGGGGTCCGGTCGAGATGGAGAGTTTCGCGCCGCCCGGCGGTTGGGTCGATCCGGAGTGACGCCCATGCCGGCAAATACCACGGACGGTAGTTCAATGACACAGGATCGGATCGTACTAGCGATCGATATCGGCGGCAGCCACGTCAAGATTCGCTCAAGTGCCGGTGGCGACGAGCGCAAGGTCGAAAGCGGCAAGGCGATGACTGGGCCAGAAATGGTCATCGCCGTAACCGCCATGGCGAAAGACATGACCTATGACGTCATCGCCATGGGATATCCCGGTCCGGTCGTCCACAACAAACCGCTTCGCGAACCGGTCAATCTGGGTACAGGCTGGGTTGGTTATGATTACGCCGGCGCTTTCCGCTGCCCCGTTCGTATCGTTAACGATGCGCTGATGCAGGCAATCGGCTCCTATCAGGGCGGGCGCATGTTGTTTCTCGGTCTCGGAACAGGCCTGGGAGCTGCGATGATTGTCGAAAACGTGGCCCAGCCCATGGAGATCGCTCATCTTCCCTATCGGAAGGGCAAAACGTACGAGCACTATCTCCGAGAGGCGTATCGCGAAGAGAAGGGCAATGCCAAATGGCAAAAGCGCGTCACTGATGTCGTAAAGCGTCTGACTGCCGCCCTTGAACCGGATGAGGTGGTCATCGGCGGCGGTAATGTCGAAAAACTCGATACCCTGCCGCCCGGATGCCGCCGCGGAGACAATGCGCTTGCTTTCGAGGGCGGATTCCAGCTGTGGAAGAACCCGAACCTCATCGTCTAGCCGGTCAAATATGCTAGGTCGGCTGCTGCGTCGATAACCACGCAATCGGCGCGGCGGAGCCTCTACCTAATCGGTTGGAGGCTTCTCGGCCGACACCCACTTGTTCCGGCCTGTCTGCTTAGCGCTCAAAAGCGCAGCGTCCGCCCGTTCCAGGACGCTGCTCACGGTTCCGGCACCCGGTGACGTTGCGATACCAATGGATATGGTGATCGAGTCAAGGAGACGGCCCCGGTAGGTGAAAGGTGCGCGCTCGACCGCGTGCCGGAGTTTCTCCGCAACCTTGATGGCATCTTCAATGCCCCCAGCCGGCATGAGCACGGTGAATTCCTCGCCGCCGAAACGGAATAGTTCACCCAGATCGCCGACAGCTTCCGACAGTACCTGGGCGACATATTGCATCACCGCATCTCCGGCATCATGGCCAAACCGGTCATTGAAGCGCTTGAAATGGTCGATGTCGAGCATCAGACACGCAAGAGAATTGGCTGGCTTTTCAATATGCCTGTTCAGCGTCTCATCAAGCGATCGACGGTTCAAAAGACCAGTCAGGGCGTCTTGCCGTGCCATGCCAACCAGCCGCTGCCGAAGCTGGAGGTTTGCAACGGCAAGGCCTATATTTTCGGCGAGGAGTTCGAGATATAGCCGCTCTAACTCCAGCGTCTCGCTACTCTGCGGAATTTCAAGATACAATAAGCCGACGGTGTCTCCCAATGCGGTGAGTGGTATGCAAAGGCCGGTTCCGAAACTGCCATGTAGGTGACGGCAGACAACATCGTCTCCGCCCGGGTTGCTGGCGTGGGGACGTCCGCGACGGAGAGCCCAGCAATCGTCTATCGAAAATTCCGGGGCGGAAAACGAAGGATCGGACCATTGTCCGGTCGATTGGAGAACCGAACTGTTTTCCTTGAGAACAAGCAGGCGGCCGGCAATGGCCGGGAAAATCTGCGGCATGAATTTCGAAACGACGTCGGACAATTCTTCCTGATTCTGGCAGGCCTGAATCCGATGCATCATCTGCAGGATCAGGTCCTTGATGCGTTGATTCCTGCGGTGCTCCGCGTCAAGCCGTTCCCGTTCCAGCCCGTTGCTGCGGAAGATCCTGATAGCCTGGTTCATTTCACCGATTTCGTCACGCCGGCCTTCGTCGGGCAGGTCGATACTGTAATCCTGCCGAGCAAGGCGCGTGACGATGTTGCTCATTTTGATAAGCGGCAAGGCAACGCGTCTGCTGAGGACAAAATAGAGTACGGCCACAAACATGAGGGCGGTGAGCGCAAGCATCACCTTCGCGATCGATCCGTAGAAATCGCTTCGGTCTTTAGCCTGGTCAACAATTGCCTGCGAGCGGGCCGCAATGGCTTCTCTCAGCGTCGCGACGGTTGTCAGCAGGTCCGTATGCAGTCGATAGTGCTCATCGCCGAACAGGACCTGCTGTGCATCGTTCTGGCGGCCGGATCGATAGAAACCGATTGCATCGCGCTCCATCTTGTCCAGTGCGTCGGCGCTCTTTCGTATGTCCTGAAATGAGCCTGCCTCTTGCGGCGAAACACCAAGAGCTGCGAGTTTGTCCAGGCTGTTTTCAAGGTGCTTTTCCTGATCTTCGTCGATGTAGAATTTTGCGAGATGCTGCTCGTCGCCCCGCATGACGTAAAGACGCGCCTCCTCGGTGCGCTCGTCCGCAATGATCGCCAGTTCTTCGGCGAGATCGGTCAGTTCGAGATGATTCTGGATTGCCACCCGCTCTTGAGAAGCGCTTCTGGCCGATAGAATGAATGTGGTCGCCGATACTGTCGTGAGCACGAGGGTGACAGCATAAGCCAGGTTCGTGATGGTACTGAGTCGCATGATGGCGCCGTATGCTTGCCGCACGGCATGAAAACCGGGTGCGGCGGGGTCCAATTTCAGAGTCTGCTTATGTTAGGCCATCTCGTCAAACGGGAAGTCAACACGCGGTTAACCGTCAATATGATCTGTCGCACCGCGCGCTAAGTCAGGCACCCCATGGCGATGCACCTGGACCGTCTCCACCAACGGTCAGAATATCCGCTAGCGCAATTCCGGTATGTCGGCAGCGGGCCAGAAAGCCGTGTATTTAGAGCCTTTTGAAAAGCGCCGCGCAGTAACGGAATTATATTTCACGACGCATCACAAAGTCGTGAAACCTTTCGACGCATTGTTCGTTTAGCGCCCATGATCGATAATGACGCAGGACCGAAGCCGGTCGTTGGTGCCGACGAGACTGGCACCCCAACCGCATCCGAAAACGATGCCCATGAAAACGATGATCCGCTCCCGCCAGAGGAGATGGAACCCGCTTTGGGCTTGACGCCGGAGGAGGCAGAGGAGGCTCGCAGGAAATATCTGCTGAAGCGTTTCTGGATCAGCGCGCGAGGTTTCTGGAGCCGTCGCGGCGATCGGCTGGCCTGGCTGTTTTCGCTCGGGCTTCTGGCTATGATCGGCATAAATGTCGGCTTCCAGTATGGCATCAACGTCTGGAATCGCGGGATTTTTGACGCGATTGAAAAACGCGACGCGTCGACGGTCTATTTTCTTGGATCCGTCTTTCCGCTGCTCGTCCTGGGAAGTGTCTTTATCGTGACCTCGCAGGTGTATGTCAGGATGCGCATTCAGCGGCGCTGGCGTTCCTGGCTGACAAAGGCGCTCGTTGGGAGATGGATTGCGAATGGCCGCTATTATCAGCTCAATTTGATCGATGGTGACCATCAAAACCCCGAGGCAAGGCTCTCGGAGGATATGCGTATTGCCACCGAGGCGCCGGTGGATTTTGTTTCAGGTGTCATCGCTGCATTCGTGTCTGCCTCTACCTTTATCGTTGTCTTGTGGACGATTGGTGGGGCTCTCACGGTCTCCATCGCGGGCGTCTGGATCACGATCCCCGGCTTTCTCGTGATTGCGGCCGTTATCTATGCAATCATCACATCCAGTTCCATCGCCTTCATTGCCCGGAACTTCGTCAAGGTTTCCGAAGTCAAGAACCAGGTTGAAGCGGAGTTTCGCTACACGCTTACGCGCGTCAGGGAGAATGGTGAGAGCATCGCCCTGCTTGGCGGCGAAGACGAGGAGCGCAGCGATCTGGACAAGCGCTTCGGCAATGTCCGGCGGCAGTGGCGTCTCATGGCGCAGCAATACATGCGCACCACGGTCGTATCGAATGGATCGATGTTGATTGCCCCCGTCGTACCGGTTCTGTTGTGCGCGCCGAAGTTTCTCGATGGAAGCATGTCTCTTGGCGAGGTAATGCAGGCTGCTTCCGCTTTCACCATTGTCCAATCCGCATTTGGCTGGCTGGTCGACAACTATCCCCGTCTGGCCGACTGGAATGCCTGCGCGCGACGTGTTGCCTCCCTGATGATGTCGCTCGATGGCCTGGAGCGCGCCGAAAAGAGCGATACGCTCGGTCGGATCGTGCGAGGCGAAACGGAAGGCGAGACAATACTCAGCCTCAAGGATGTGTCCGTTTCTCTCGGTGACGGAACGGCCGTCGTCAAGGAGACGGATGTCGAGATCGGCGCGGGTGAGAGAGTGCTTGTCGCGGGGGAATCGGGCTCGGGCAAAAGCACACTGGTTCGGGCCATTTCCGGTCTCTGGCCATGGGGTGGAGGCAGCGTCAATTTTCGCGCCGGCAGCCGATTGTTCATGCTGCCGCAGCGGCCGTATATTCCGGCCGGAACGCTACGTCGGGCGGTCTGCTATCCGCAACCGGCCGAGAGCTGGACGCCGGAAGAGATCGGGGCCGCTCTCGACAAGGTCGGTCTGGGTCAACTCAAGGACAAGATTGAAGACGAGGCGCCGTGGGACCAGACGTTATCAGGTGGCGAAAAACAACGGCTGACCTTCGCACGCCTGTTGCTGAACGCCCCCGACATCATCGTTATGGACGAGGCGACGGCGGCTCTGGACGAGAAAAGTCAGGACAAGATGATGCAGACGGTAATTGATGAGTTACCCGATGCGACGATCGTAAGCGTAGCGCATCGTGCCGAACTGGAAGCGTTTCATAGCCGGAAGATCACATTGGAACGGCGGGAGGGGGGCGCAAAGCTTGTCAGCGATATCGATCTCATTCCTCACAAGGCGAGAGGCTCCATGCTTCGGAGAATAGTCAAGCGGAGGTGATGGCACCGACACTTGTGCTGACCTGCTTGAATGCCGGGGTAGGAGAGTTGGTGGCCGCCTCATTGTCGTTGGGGAGAATTCACCGACCACTTTGGCGAGAACGAACACAAATGAGGGCTTGCCGCGGATCGAAGTGCAAATCGGAACTTCTGCTGTCACGGCACCCGGGAACAATCGTGCATTTTGTTTGTTAGTTGGCATCCCTAAAATGGCAACAAGGGGCAGCGTGTTATGAATAAATTCTTCACTCGCTTCGCAAGCGCTATAGCTTCATTTTCCGGCTCTCCAACGGCGTTCATGGTGGCTCTCGGAACCGTGCTCGTCTGGGGGATAAGCGGACCGCTGTTTGGGTTTTCGGAGGTCTGGCAACTGGTCATCAATACGGGTACGACCATTGTCACCTTCCTGATGATTTTCCTCGTGCAGAATTCACAGAACCGGGATTCCGCGGCGATGGAAGCAAAACTGGACGAGCTGCTGCGGGCGGTGGAGCAGGCGCGCGGTGACTTCATTGGGATCGAGCACCTCACGGAAGAGGAAATCGAAAAGATTCGTGCACGTCTCGAAAGGGAAAGCGGACCGGATAGCGATAAGCCGGCACCCCATCATGCCATGACCCGCTTGCTTTCCCGACGTTAGTGGCATTTACCTTTGGCAGGCGCGTGTCAGGCGCGCTCTATGCGCAGAGAGAATTCGCCTCGGGTCAAAAGTGGCTCGAAGCCGTCATCGAAACGTCCGAGGCGGATCAGCCCTTTCGAGTATCGGTAGCTGTCGTAGTAGAAGACCAGATTACCCCATGGCGCGTAATAAGCGATGTCGCCGGGACGTGCGTTATCGAACGGCTTATCCGTCACCTGCGTCAACTTTCGAGGCAGATATGCGATTTTCTCGTTGGTCGAATAGTCTTCGATCGTGAGATCGAGCGGCAGCATTTTCATGAGCTCGCGTGCGGACGGGTTGTCAAACAAGGTCGCGGTCATGCTGTGACCACCAAAGGCCATTCGGAAACTCATCAAGGATACCTCCGTTTTTGTTGCCTGACCGAACAATGCGGACGGGAAAGCTGTGGCCGCGGTAGCCAGCCCAAGAAATAGACGCCGGTCGATCATTGGAATGCTCTCATGCCAAACTGCTTTACGAGGATATTCTCGATGATTTGAATGCCAGCGCTGACGCTGCCAGGAGCAAACCTGCGCTTGCCAGGAAAGTCATGCGGTAGCCGGATGCGTCGTAAAGAAATCCGCCCACTATCGCACCGGCTGATATCGCAAGCTGGATGACCGCAACCATGAGACCACCTCCGGCTTCTGCATCCTGCGGCAGTGAGCGGGCGAGCCACGCCCACCAACCCACTGGCGCTGCAGTGGCGATCATTCCCCAGACCGCAAGCGCTATCGCCACGACAGGGAGACTGTTGCCGAAGGCAGCAAGTATCATGGCCGTCACCGCCATCAGAGCCGGGATGACGATCAGAACGCGATACAGGCGGTTGGCGAGAAAGTAACCGATAAGGCTGGTGCCAACGATGCCGGCAACGCCGATGCCCAGAAGAATGGAGGTGAGTATCGAGATATCTACTCGTGTCACAGTTTCGAGAAACGGGCGGACATAGGTGAACAGTGTGAACTGGCCCATGAAGAAGACCGAGACCGATGCCATGCCGATAGCGATCAAAGGACGGTTCAGTAACCTGAATGCATTCTTTGACGTTTTCCCGGGGAGAGGTTTCATGGAAGGGAGGCTTGCCAGCTGCCACAGGAATGCGATCGCCGCGACGGGGACGACAGTGAAGAAGGCACCTCGCCAACCGATGATCGATCCGAGAAACGCGCCGAGCGGAGGAGCAACGACAGTTGCCAGCGCGTTACCGCTGTTAAAGATTGCAAGCGCTCGGGGAACGAGATGCTCCGGTACAAGACGCATGGCGGTCGCCACCGATATGGACCAGAACCCACCGATCACTATCCCGATGAGCGCGCGCCCGACCATGAATATTTCATAGTTCGGTGCGATCGCCACGGTCACGCCAGAAAGGGCCATAAGTGCCGTCAGGGCAAGCAGCAGCAGCTTACGGTCCCACTCTCCCGCGAGATACGAGACAAAGAGGCTCGTGACGACGGCGAAAGCGCCGGAGATCGCGATCGAATGTCCGGCCGATCCTTCGCTGATGCGCAGTTCATCCGCGATCGGCGTCAGCAGGCTGAGAGGCATGAATTCAGACGCGATCAGGGCGAAAACGCAGAGCGTCATCGCCAACACACCGCCCCAATTTGCGGATCGGGATCTGGCTTCCCCTGTGGAAATTGTAGTTTCTATGGACATGGTACGGCAGCTTTTCTTGACTATTTCTTCAACGGTCTTCCGCTGCTGATGGGAGGCAGCGAGGTGAACATAAGTCATGAAGCATCTTGCAATTAGCCGCCTGTCACGGGATGCAGTCATGAACGATGCTCATCAAAGGGTCTTGTTTAGCCGCGCCCGGCCTGCTTGCGCGTTATCCACGTCGATGCAAGGGCTCGGTTCATTCATGAATATCGCTCATGACGGCATGCCTTCGCCGCGGTCTAATCTCGCGACAATCTCCGATCTATCTTTTGAGCGACGCTGCTGCATCACCCCTCAAAGCAGCCCACCGGCCGCTCGTCACGGCAACGACAATGGAGAGTGAAGTGAGCAATCAGAACGAAAACGCTTCTACGGGAGAGGGCCTAGACATGGGCCGCCGCGGCCTTCTCAAGATTACGGGCGTCGGCATCGCCGCGATTGGCGCGGCGTCAGTGATGGCGGTTTCGAAGGCAGAGGCGCAAACATTGAAGATGACGCAGGACTGGGACAAGGTTTTTCCGAAGAGCGAGAAGGTCGATCACCAGAAGGTCTCGTTCAAAAACCGTTATGGCATCACCCTGGCGGCCGACCTCTACATGCCCAAAACCCGCAACAGCGTCGGAAACCCCGCAATCGTGGTGAGTGGACCGTTTGGCGCGGTCAAGGAACAATCGTCCGGCCTTTACGCACAGACGATGGCCGAACGCGGTTTCGTCACTCTGGCATTCGATCCTTCCTATACAGGTGAGAGCGGCGGCGAACCGCGCAATATCGCGTCTCCCGACATCAACACCGAGGATTTCAGCGCGGCTGTGGACTACATCGGCCTTCGTCCCGAAGTCGATCGCGAACGGATCGGCGTCATCGGTGTCTGCGGCTGGGGTGGCATGGCGCTCAATGCCGTGGCCTCGGACAAGCGTGTGAAGGCCGTGGTTGCCAGCACCATGTACGATATGACCCGCGTCATGTCCAAGGGCTACAACGACAGCGTCACGCTGGAGCAGCGCGCGGCGAGCCTGGAACAGTTGAGCCGCCAGCGGTGGGTCGATGCGGAAAAGGGTACACCTGCCTATCAGGCGGCCTACAACGCGGAAGTCGGACCCGACGCGCCGCAGTTCATGGTCGATTATCACCACTACTACTCGACACCACGCGGTTATCATAAGCGGGCGGTCAACTCCCGTAACGCCTGGTCGCAGACAACGCCAATTTCGTTCATGAACATGCCGATCCTGAGCTACATCGCGGAAATTTCGCCGCGCCCGGTTCTATTCATTCATGGCGAGAATGCCCATTCTCTCTATTTCGCGGAGACCGCGTATGCAGCGGCGGCCGAACCGAAGGAACTCCATGTCATTCCCGGCGCCAGCCACACGGACCTCTATGACAAGATGGATGTGATCCCCTTCACCAAGCTCGCCAGCTTCTTTGAGCAGCACCTGTCGGCTTGATACGTCCTGCAGTGACGTAACAGCTCAGGAGCCCGGCCGAAGCGGGCTCTTTTTCCGTTAGTGCGACATGAGCATTATGCCATAATCAACAGGTCTGGATGCAGGAGGCTCATGAATGGCACGCGATACCGTCAACGATCTTGCAGCTTTCATTGCTGTTGCCCGAGAACAGAGCTTTACCCGGGCTGCGGCGAAGCTGGGCGTATCGCAGTCAGCATTGAGCCACACACTTCGCCAGCTTGAAGCCAGGTTGGGCGTGCGTCTCCTGATGCGGACGACCAGAGCGGTTTCGCCGACGGAGGCGGGCGAACGGCTGCTAAACGGGATCGGTCCACATTTCGACGAGATCGAAGCGCATGTCGACGCGTTGAACGAACTGAGGGAAAAGCCGGCGGGAACGATCCGTATCGTCGCCGCCGAGTACGCGATCACCTATGTCCTCTGGCCCAAACTCAGGAAATTTTTGCCTCAATATCCCGACATCAAGGTCGAGCTAATCCTCGACAACGGACTGACCGACATCGTGACGGAGCGTTATGATGCGGGGGTGCGTATGGGCGAACATCTCGCGAAAGACATGATCTCCGCAAGGATAGGTCCCGACTTTTGTCTCGCTGTCGTCGGATCGCCCGCCTACTTCAAGAACCGACCACACCCGAGGCATCCCAAGGACCTGGTCGGCCATGATTGCATCAACTTCCGGCTGCCGAGTGCCGGCGGCCTTTATGTATGGGAGTTCGAGGACAAGGGCCGCGAGATCAAGATCAAGGTCGATGGCCAGCTCGCCTTCAACAACAGTTTCAATTCGCTGGAAGCCGCGCTTGACGGCTTCGGGCTTGCCTACATCCCGGAGGAAATGATCCTTCCTTATGTCGCAGACGGCCGGCTGGTTCGCGTGCTGCAGAAATATTCCCCGCCCTGGGACGGATATTACCTGTATTACCCCAGCCGTCGCCAGGCATCACCGGCGTTCGTCAGGGTTTTGGAGGCCCTGCGATATCGGGTTTGACGGGCGTTGGCGGTCCCCCTGTGGATGTCCGCAACCCGGAACGATCCATGTCCGACTTTCGTCTTCTCTGCGCTCGCTCCGGCTGACAAGTCCTGATCCTAGATCAGAAGATAGCTGGCTTCAGAAATGCGTTGAACAATGGCTTGCCCCGCAAGGACGATAATGTCGCCTTCCATCGGTTGATGAGGCCGCAGCAAGTGTTTGTCGATCGTCAGCAGGAAATGCGATGAATGCAGTTCGCCTGGCGAAATGGAAATGTAGGACCAGCGATGCCAGGCAAATGGCATGGTGGCGAGGGCCATTCCCAGTAATCCTTTGAGGCGCATCGACCATGTTGACGAGGACTTGGCGTGGCGAGCAGCATCGGTTGCAACGGCACCTTCGACAATATGCTGTTGGTTCCAGGTTGTCTGGCCATGGTTGATCTTCCATGCCTCGGGGTCATCGTTTGCCAGATCGATCCTCGATTTTACCGGCTCGGCGATCAGCGCGACGTTCGGACTGAGAAAGCGTGGAACAAAAGAAAACGGCAGGCTGCGGATTTCGCGCAGGGGCGCGTTGACGCGGATAAGCTGCGCCAGACACCGCCAGTCGAAGCCCTGGTGTGACGTATGGTGCGCGGGCACCCGGTCCAGCCGGTATAAGCCTGCCCAAAAAGTCTCTTTCAGATTGCCGGATTGCCGGTTGTAGCCCATGAGGGCCGAACCCCAGTTCTTGATCCATACGGCTGGCCCGACTTCGACGGGTACCGTAACCAGGAAAATGCGGGGACGAACGATCGCGCAGACGTGCTCGATCACACGGACGGTGCGGTTGAGGTGGATATGTTCAAGCGTTTCCAGCGCGATGACGATGTCGGCCTCGATCGTTTCGTAAAGGCTCTCGTCGGTGGCGTCGCCGACGATGAAACGGCAGTTTTCGTAGTTGCTGTAGCGATTGCGCGCGGCCTCGATGAAGATTGGATCGTAGTCGATACCGACGTATTCAACGTCGAATTTTTCCAGAATATGTCCGACCGCGGTTCCGGGGCCGCAGCCGATATCCAGTATTCTGACCTTCCGATTGCCGACGTCCTTCTGCACTGTTTCGAGGACCTCGAGCAGCTTTCGATAGCGGCCTGCATGCAGAAAGCGCGTCAGCCAGTTGAAGTTCTGCATTTTTTCGTAAGTCGTCGCGAACGTACCCATCCAATCCGCCTCCATGAACCGTAGATGATGTCGTCTCGCGCTACCTGTTATCGTAAAGATCGTGCGCGACCCGGCGTTGTATTTTTGAAGTCTGGCACGGCCTACGTGACCTGCAACTCGACCAAAAGGCTTAAGTCGGAAGCGGGGATACCCACCCTGCCTCCTCTTAAAGGCAGATGTCGACGTGGTGGACGGTGAATCAGCCAGTTCTGACCGGCCGTCCTCTCCCTTTTGGTATGCTGCCGATGCGCAGGGCCTCGTTATACCTTTCAAGGAGGCGCCATCCGGGGCCGGAACCGCTGGGAGATGTGGTGGATGGTAGACAAGAGAGCCTTGATTATCGGCGTAACCGGGCAGGACGGCGCGTATCTCAGTGAATTGCTACTTGCCAAGGGATATATTGTGCACGGCCTGAAAAGGCGGTCCTCCTCATTCAATACCGGCCGGATCGATCATCTTTATCAAGATCCCTTCGAGGAAAACCTTCGCTTTCGTCTTCACTTCGGTGACCTGACGGACGCCACGAACCTGTGCCGGGTCATTCAGGAGGTCCAGCCCGACGAGATCTACAATCTCGGCGCCCAAAGCCATGTCCAGGTCAGCTTCGAGACGCCGGAATATACGGCAAATGCGGATGCGCTTGGCACGCTGAGGCTGCTGGAGGCCATGCGCATTCTGAACCTCGGAGACCGTTGCCGGTTTTATCAGGCGTCCACATCGGAGCTGTTCGGGGGGATGGGCACTGTTGCTCAGCACGAGGGTACGCCGTTCTATCCGAGAAGCCCCTATGCTGCGGCAAAACTCTACGCATACTGGATGACGGTCAATTACCGGGAAAGTTACGGCTTTCACGCATCCAACGGCATTCTCTTCAACCATGAGAGCCCCATTCGCGGGGAGACATTCGTCACGCGGAAAATCACGCGCGGCGTTGCCGCCATCGAACGCGGCCTCATGAGCAAGCTGCGTCTTGGCAATCTCGACGCAAAGAGGGACTGGGGGCATGCGCGCGATTATGTTGAAGGCATGTGGCGCATCGTGCAGCAGGAAATACCCGAGGACTATGTGCTCGCAACCGGCGAGGCACATACGGTGCGGGAATTCGTTGAGCTTGCTTTCGGCGTAGTCGGCAAGACCATCGAGTGGAACGGCGATGGCAGTGACGAAGTGGGATACGACGCCAAAACCGGCAATACGATCATCGAAATCGATCCCAGATATTTTCGTCCGGCGGAAGTGGATTTTCTTCTCGGCGACCCCAGCAAGGCGCGCAGGAAACTCAACTGGAGCCACTCGACTTCCTTTTGCGACCTCGTTCAGGAAATGGTCGAAGCGGATCTTCGCCTCGTGATGTTGGAAGAGGGAAGAAATGAATTCGTCGCATAAATCGCAGGAAATCCCGTTCAGCTTGAATGGCAAGCGCGTCTGGGTTGCCGGCCATACCGGAATGGTCGGCTCGGCACTCGTGCGACGTCTCCAGCGCGAAAATTGCGAAATTCTCAAAGTCTCTCGCAGCGAGCTTGATCTGACCCGACAGTACGAGACGGAGCAATGGATGGCGGCGGCAAGACCTGAGGTCATTTTTGTTGCTGCCGCCAAGGTTGGAGGCATCGCAGCAAATGCGGCCTATCCGGCGGACTTTCTTTACACCAATACGCTAATTTCGATGAATATCATGAAATCGGCTGCCGATATCGGTGTTGAAAAGCTTCTCTGGATGGGATCTAGCTGCATCTATCCGAAATTCGCAGCGCAGCCGATCACGGAAAATTCCCTTTTGACAGGCCCTTTGGAGCCGACCAACGAGGCCTACGCGATTGCGAAGATCGCGGCGCTCAAGCTTTCCCAATTCTACTCCAGTCAGTACGGCCTGAATTGCGTCTCCGTCATGCCGACCAATATTTACGGGCTGAACGACAATTTCGATCCGCAAAGTTCACACGTCATTCCTGCGATGATCAGGAGAATGCATGAAGCAAAAATCAGCGGTCAGAACAAGATTGTTCTGTGGGGTACGGGCAGTCCTCTGCGTGAGTTTCTCCATGTGGACGATCTGGCGGATGCCTGTTGCTTCCTTATGAAATCATCGGCGCATTTTCCGCTGATCAACATCGGCTCGGGGCGGGAGATATCCATCCGCAATCTCGCCCATCTGATTGCCGGTATCGTCGGCTACGATGGGCAGATCGTTTTTGACACCAGCAAACCGGATGGAGCCCCCAGAAAGCTGCTCGATTGCTCGCGGCTCAACGCGCTTGGCTGGAACTCGACGGTCGAACTCAGATACGGAATTCAGGATTTGTATGAGTGGTGGCGACACCCGAAGTCGCTGCAATCGGATATGTTACGACAAGCGGCAAGATGAGATCGCCAAATGCCCTGATATCATCGATTTTGCTTGCCGCCCTTGTGCTCGCATTTTCGGGTCTCCCGTCTGCCGGGCAGCCTGCGATGCTGGGAGGGCAAGAGCAAGGCAGCCAACCTGATCCACGGAAGTTCGGTTTTGCGATACCTGTTCCAGAACCACGATTGCCGGATGATGCGGATGCCTTCAATCCGCCATGGACAGAGGTAGGCGGCAAGGGTCCGGCAATCGCGGAAATTTCGAGAACGGCGGGCCCTGGCGAGGTTGTCTCGATGACCGGTGTCGATCTCGATGGACGAACGGGTTTCGAAGTCTTTTCGCAAAACCCCGGTGTCGCGGAGGGCGTCGTGACGCCGTTGGTGTCGCTGACGGCTGACGCGACGGCGGCGACGCTGCTGCTGCCAGCCACGCTTCCTTCATGGTCCACCTACCTGATCAGGCCCCAGCGGGGTACTGTTCAAGGGCGCAGCTTCGCAATCAATCGCACGGAAAGCTGGTGGATCGGGCCCGATGCCGCAGCGCCAGGAGCGATCGTCTCGGTCTATGGACGCAACCTTTCGCGGTCCAACGGGACCAGCCAATCCTATCTCTATATCAAGCCGGTCGCTGTTGCCGGCTCGTATGTTCCGGCAATCTCCGTCAACCCCTTCAAGGTCGATTTCGAGGTGCCGGCTCTGCCACCGGGTAACTATGAAGTTTGGGTTCACAATACGCATGGCGGCCGCTTCGGCTGGAGCGGTCCGCTGACGCTTGAGGTCCTGTCGCAATCGCCATGGGCGGCGCAGGATAAAAAGCGCATCGATGCCAGGGAGTTCGGTGCAACGGGCGATGGCATGACCGACGACACCGCAGCCATTTTGCGCGCGCTCGACGCCGCGGCCGCAACGGCGCCATCGGTTTTGTATTTCCCCGCCGGGATTTATCTCGTGACAAAGCCTTTGATTGCGCCCGCCAATGTGGCGTGGTTCGGGGAAGGGGTGAACAAAACGGAGATCAGGCTGAACCACGGGATTGATCAGAGCATGGTTGTCGTTAATGGCGACGACACCCGGTTCGGAAACCTGACCCTCAATGCCAACCGCAACATTGCGGGTAAACCTCTTCTTGCTTTGCGCAACGCCAAAAACACACGGCTGGATTCCGTACGTATCGACGCCTGGGGCGTGCCGGCGTTCGATGCCCAGGACACCGTAGGTCTTTTTGTCCATGCGTCCGAGTTGATCGAGAACGGATCCTTTTACGGCGCGAGCCGGCAGGTATTTTTCTCCAACAACCGATTCCGGATGACGGGTTACGGCGAATCCGTCGTCGCGCTATGGGGTGGGCGCGATTTCGCCATGACGGGCAACGAGCTGACAAATGCGGATGAAAGCCGCGACGACGGTCATGGCATCGGACGTTTTTTTGTTGCCCAGGCGCATTTCGGGAGCATGCGAAACCTCTATTTTGAGAAAAACATCTCGCGAAACGCCGCGCCCCACGACTGCGCCAAGGTCGATTGCAACAAGGGCGAACAGATCTGCTTCGAGATCGTCGGGAGCAAGCTTAAGAACGATTTCGTCCGCGCTTCCTCGAACTCGGTTACCTTCAAGTCCCTGTCGGATCTGGGGGATGCCGCGCCGGGCGGTTTCGATCTCGTCATCGTTGGCGGGCGAGGTGCCGGGCAGCACCGTCACATCGCGTCGACGGGCGGTTCTGTCGTTCTGCTCGAGCAACCCTGGAATGTCGTGCCGGATCGAACGAGCCGTTTTGCTCTGGCAGCGACCGCATCGAGAGCCGTGATATACGATAATGTGTTCGATGGCAGGTCAAGCTATGCGGAGCATGATTCCGATTCCACCGGCGTTCTTCTCTACGGCAACGTCTACGACGTGGTGGTCGACAGCAACCGCATCTCTCAGATGCGACACGGCATGATGACGGTTGCGCTGGACTCGACGCGGGGACTTAGCCCGTATTTCCTGCAATATTCCAACAACAGTGTGACACGCAGCAACAGCGGCCTCTATGTCGGCACGACATTCGCGGATTCCGGGGTTGCCGGCATCTGGGGCGGTCTGGGGAATATTTATCGCAGGAACAGGTTCACAGATATCGCCTATATCGGCGTCGAATATGAAACCTGGAACCATCCCGGCTCCGACTATAATGGGACGGTCTTTGATGGAAATACCTTCGCCAACGTCCGCTACGGCTTCGTAGATGCCTACAAACTCATGTGGACGCACGACGGCAGCTTCAAGGCCGGACCGGACGAACGCTCAAGGCGGATCAACACGGTGCTCTACGACAATCATTTTACCCGAGGAACGCCAGGGCCCGTTCAAAGTGCGGGTTTCGTGACGATGCATCCGCAGAACAGCTGGGTAAATGTCGGCTCTACATGGAGCGGCTTTGCAATGGGAAACGGGGGCCCTAAGGCCGGCACCGTTAAATCGTCCTCCAATGCTGCAAGGCCAACACCTGATTGAACCAGAGTCCATTCCTGCGAAAATCCCGGCAAACTACCTCTAATGACGTATCTGCGGTGAATTGACGAGCTGCCGGAAAGTGGCGAATATGGCTCAATAAATCAAGGCCATGCGATACCACGGGCCATTGAAATTCAGGCTCGGCGGTTTTCATTTCAGGCGAGGGGACCGACGGATCGTTCGTTACTCTATGAGTGGCGAGCGGTCTGTGGTTCCGTTTGACTGGGGTGACATTCCTGCAAATTTCAATCTGAACCCGTCGACACAAGAAGATTTGCGCGGCGCTGGTGACGGCATGTGCAGAACGCAAATAGGCTCGCCCGGTTGAACGAGCGAGCCCTCCCAGTTACCAGATAACCCCGGTAACCAGGGACCCGCCAAAGTATCAGGGGGCGACGGGTAACTCTTACAAACCGCTTTTATCGCTTCTGTTCAATCTGGCTATAAGCGGTAGAATCCACATCCATCCATCTGATGTCTGCCAAATTTTCGCGCTTTGGGTAACGGCAAAAGGATAAAAGCGTTAGAGTTTGAGAGACGTCACTTGGCCGGTCCGGTTTCCGTCGCCATATTGAGCCAGGCCCGGACGTCGGTCGCCGTGATCCAGATCTGTCCATCGAACGCAAACATTCCCTTCTCGATTTTGGATGTCGCTATCGTCGCAAACACATCGACGAATTGCGCCAGACGTTGCGCATCGCACTGCGGTGGGGACTGAATGTCGTTCAGGGCATCTTGCGTCACATGGACGGGCTGCAGCCCTCTTTCGCCGTTCATGATGATGACGGCACGCTGCCTGACCATGTGATAACCAACCGGAACGATCGCAGATTCCATCTCCGTCTCCCCCGACACTTGTGCCGATTATTTCTGTTCTCTGGAGGAAGTAAGGAGCCTACCGATCGGAACGTCGGCAAACCCTTTTGATCGGTGCGGTTCCTACAAGACTGTTGGAGTGCACTATTCAGGATAGCAAATTGCGACTTGGCGCTATAGTTCTCCAAAAGCGGTAGCTGCTTTACAGGGCCGCTCAAACGAGGGCATCAGAGACGCTCGTCTCTCTAGTTGACGCTTCCTGTGACGACGGCTGCCGAAACCGGATCTCTGCCGGATACCGACAGGCGGACACGGACGACGTCCCCCGCGCGGACCTGCGTATGCTCGTCCGCAGCGATTTCGCTATATGTGCCTGCAACCTGACGCACGATGAAGAATTTGGTTTGGATCATGTCCTCGAGGCTGGAAACCCGCCGCGCCGTCGAGCCGATCTCGGCCATGGATTGAAGGCTGAAGGCCAGCTTTTTCTTCAGACGCATAATGTCCAGGGAGGTCTCCCGCAATTCGGTCGCGGCGTCATTATGCCTTTTGCTCTTCAGCTCCAGAATACGCCGCTCCACCTCGCTCTTGTTTTGTTGCGCGCGCGCCAGGAACGATGTTGATTCCAGCACCTGCTGGTTCATGGATAGCAGTTCGCGCTTGCGCTCTCTCAGGGCTGACTCTGAGGCTGCGCCGCGTGTGACAAGTTCCTTCGAGGCGTTCACGTCCATGTCGAGCAACTCCAGTTGCTGGCTGCGCATGACGTTGCTTTTCTGAAGCGTGTCTATTTCCTGAATGAAGTTCTGTCGTTGGACCTCGAGATTGGTCTTTTCGTCCTGCTGCGCCGAGAGGCGAAGGCGAAACAGACTTGTTTCAGATGAGACGATCTTCTCCAACGCGGTGCGATCCCGGACAAGTCCGATTTCATCGCCCCTATATTCGAATTCGGTGTCGTTCAGTTCCGCTTCCAGCCGGACGCGCCGGATATCCTGCGACAGGAGTTGCATCGACATATCTTCATATTCCTGCTGGGCAGCGATCAACTGTATGCCCGAGGTATCCCTCTGCGCATTCGACTCGCGCAATCCCCCGCCGAGTGCGAAGAGTTCAAGCACGATCATGCCGGGACGGTATTCATATTTTCCCGGCTTCTGGACGTCACCGACAACGAAGATCGGAGCATATTCCTTGACCGCGACGGCAACGGAGCGGTTTGCCACATGGCTTGCCAGATCGCGGCTGATCCGCGCACCGATTTCGTTCACCGTCTGGTCGACCACGTTGACGTTGCCAAGAAGCGGATAACCGATCGTGCCATCTGCACTGACGGGGAAAAGACCGGTCAGGCCCGCATCGCCATAGACGGAGATCGTTAGGACGTCGCCGGTGACGACCTTGTAGTTGGTGCCATCGGCAACAGCTGGTAGCGGGCAAACCGCCAGAGACAGCAAGGTCGCACCTGCGATCGTCAGGGAAAGACCTCTGGACCTTTTAACGAAGCGCATTTTTCACCTCTCAGTATGGACGACAGCCGGCGGGCGCAGATTGGTCACCCGCTTCCGCAGCTTGAAAATTGTGTTCCAGTCGCGGAAAATCCTCGGCCAGACCGGCGGCTGACGCTTTCTCGGGCGTCGTATGCCGTTGAGGATGATGCCCGTGATCGGCCGGCCCGCGACCCTGAGCTTGAGGACGGCGTTTTTCATGCCCGTGCCATCGGCGACCTCCTGCCGAACGACGAAGGAGACGGCGTCCGAAAGAGTGGCGATCCGCAGCAAGTCGAGGTCATAGGCAATGGATGGCGCGTCGATCAATACCAGTTCGTATCGCTGTCTCGCCTCGGCAAACAGTGCGGCGAAGCGCTTGCTTCCAAGCACAAGATTGGGCGGCAGGTCGCTTTTCTCGGCGATGATGATATCGACGCCCGAGGCTTGGTCGCACTGGATGATGTCATCCAGCGATACCTCACGGTTGACGGCCTGGGCAACATGCGAGGCCGATCCCACATCGAATTCCGACCCGAGAGCCGGATTTCGCAGATTGGCATCGATCAGCAGCAGCTTCACGCCGCTCATCGCAAGCGATCTGGCAAGGTTGGCAATCACGAAGGTCTTGCCTTCGCCATCGGCCGAAGAGGTGAAGGCGATCACCTTGGCCTTGCTCTCCGCCAATTGTATGTGGGTCTGAAGGTCGGCAAACGCGCTGTAGAAATCCGCCGCGCCGCTGCTAAATTTGCCCGGCTTGTTCTGGAACTCCCCGAAGGAAATGCGCGGGATGCGCCCGATGACGTTAAGTCCGGTTTTCTGCTGAAGGGACGCGATGGAGCCAACGGACCGGTCGGTGAAATTCAGGACAAAAGCCGCCGCCAAACCGGTGCTGCACCCGAGCAGAAGCGCAATCAGGCCCCACAGACCCTCGTCGGGACTGGTCGGTTTGCGCGACGGCATGGCGCTCGATATGATCCGCGCCTCCGCAGTCGCGATGCCGTCCTGTTCGATAGTCTGCTTGTAGCGGGCCAGATATGTCTCGTAGATCGAGCGGTTTGCTGCCGCTTCCCGGTCAAGTTGCCCGGATTGAACCATTGCCATATCGGTCGTGGAAATCGCCCGTTGCACATCGTTGAGGCTTGCTTCCACCTCTTGTCGCTGTTTTTCGTTGACCTCGATCTCGTTGCGCAAGGCAGCGATGATCTGCGAGATTTCTGCATCGATCTGCTTGTTGAGTGAACTGAGCTGGGAGGATAGTTGCGGCCGCTCCGGGCTCATGACGGCGCCGCTTTCATCGATCTGCGCGATGGCGCGGATGACCCTTGCCTGCTCGGCCCTCAGAAGCTGGATCGTCGGCGAGGACAGAACTTCGGTGATCCCGAGCCCATCGCCGCTTTTCTGAAGTGCGAGCGCTGTCGCCAGCCGCGCCCTTGATCCCGCCAGCTTGGCCTGGAGCGTTGTCAGCTCGACATTCAGGCTTGAAAGACGCTGCGATTGCAGGGGAAGACCGCCCGTGTCGATCAATCCGGATTTTTCGCGAAATTGCGACGCCTGGCGTTCGGACTCCTCGAGTTCCGTCCGAAGGCTGACGAGCCGTTCCCCGAGCCAGGCGCTGACGCGCCGGGTTGCCGTCGTCTGGAGGTCGATCTGGTAGTCGATATAGGCTGCTCCGAAAGCATTGGCGACTTTCGCGGCCAGTGCCGGATCGGCGGCATAATAGGAGATGTAAATCGTATACGACCGGCCATCGTTCATCACGCGAACATTGGTCATGAGGGTGTCGATCATTTTCGATGTCTCGGCGTCGTTGCCGAGAACGGTCGCGTCGGTATTCGCGCGGTCAACCTTTGTTTGCCGCCCTTCGAGCATCCGATCTTTCTGCAGGATGACGAGAACCCGTTCGGCCATGGACCTAGAGCCGATGATATCGAGTTCCGTTCGAAGCACCGGGCTTTCCTGCGGCAGCGGCGAGACCACGGATTCGGTCGGGAGCGCCTGAAGCTTGCGGACATCGAGTGCAAGGGTTGCCTCTGCCTTGTACTTTATCGGACTTCGCGCATAGCCGATTGCCGCGATTATGAAACTGGCGAGAAAGCAGATGAAGACGGCTCTGCGCCGCTCCCGCAGGATGGCCATGAAGCGGGAAATACCTTCCTGCTCACCCGGAGATGAGGACGACTGGATCATGACGGTTCCTGCTAGGTAAGCGGCGCGTTCGGTAGAGGTTGGTGAATGGTGCGTGCTCAGCGCCCGTAAGCCATGTCACCGATCTTGCAGGCAACTTCCGTGCGGTTTGTTGCTCCAAGCTTCTTCATGATATTGCGGATATGCACCTTGATGGTGCTTTCACAAAGGTTCAGCTCCAGAGCGATATCCTTGTTCGCCTTTCCGCACCGCAAGGCCTCCGCAATAGCCGATTGACGGCTTGTAAATTTTGTCGGAGGAACGGATGCGTGTGCCGTCATGCCGAACAGGCTTTTCATGTTCATGACGCTGCTGGCCGGTATGAAACGGCCGCCCGCGATTGCAAGACTGATCGCCTGGACGCAGACGTCGATGCTGACGGAACTCGATATGTACCCGCGCACGCCAAGAGCGATCGTATCCAGAATGGCATTGATATCCTGATCGTCAGAGAGCACCACGACGGCGGCCGGAGACACGGCAGCCACAATCTCTGCAAGATCGCGGTTTGTCTCTGCGGACGGACCGGGCCAGGCACTGACCAGAACTGCCGCAGGCATGCCGATCTCCGCGCGTGCCTGTCGCCATTCGCCAAGATCGGAGAAGGTCAGAATGCGCCTGTCGGCATATTGATAGTTGAGACTGTGGGCAAGGCATTCCCGCTCCAGCATGCGGCGGTCTATGATGCCGATATAGCCGGCCGCACTTGATGCGGCCTGCGGGTGCGATGCGCCTTCCGACGGGTTTTCGGAGATGTGATTGTGGATCATGACGAAGATGCCCCCTGTATTGTTTTTGGTTTCTTGTGAACTTCTGCAAACGTCTAGATTTAATATCGCCAACTAGCTTTGGGTCTGCTTCAGGCGAACGTCAGCTTCCTGACGGTAAAGGCTTCCGCAAAACGTGTCGGCGCCCGGCATTCCATTCCCCGCAGCCGCGCCAGGCCGCGAAAGGTATCGGCGTCGAACCAGTCCTTGGATCTCTGTGTGCCAAAGTGCTGCAAGAGAAGCTCGACCTTCATGTTCATCGCGTCTTCGCTCAACGGCACGTAGGCGTTTCGCCTGCTGAAATCGCCGTCCCATTTCGGGATTTCGTATTCCATGATCAGGTGATTTCTGAAGATGTTAGATGTGAGCCTGTTGATTTCGCGGTGATCCTGATGCGCGTCCTCGCGGCTATGCGTGAATATGACGTCGGGACTGACTTTGTCGCGCAATGTCAGCAGCCATGACTTGATCTCGCGGCTCTGCGAGGGAAAGTAGCTGTCCTGAAACGATGCCAGTTCAATTGAGTAGGATGCTGCTTTTTCAAGAAAAGCTTCGGCGGAACTGCGTGCCTCCAGGGCGCGCTCGTTACCGGCACTGAGGACGCACCAATAGACATCGAGCAACACGCCCTTTGAAAGCAGGCTGAGTACCGTGCCTCCGACGCCGATCTCAATGTCGTCGGAGTGAGCTCCGAGACAAAGGATCGACAGACGATCACCGGCGGAAGCGAGGGACATGTTTTTCATGGCAGCAGCTTCGTGTTTGACGACTTGCGTGCCATCGACGCATCGTCTCCAATCCATGGCATGTCACCACGCTCTACCATTGCCTCCAACGTCTGCCAGTCGCGCAGCGTATCCATTGACCGCCAGAAACCCTCATGTTTGTAGGCCATCAATTTATCTTCAGAAATCAACCTCGAGAACGGTTCCAACACGAGTTCCTCGCCCTCGCGCATGTAGTCGAAAATTTCTGGTCGCATCAGGAAGTAGCCGCCGTTTATCCACATGTCGGATGTTTCCGACGACCGAAATTCCCGGACCCTTCCGCTCTCGTCGATTTCCGCCAGGTGGTAGGTGAGGGGCGGTCTGACAGCCAGAAAACAGGCGAGCTTGTCGCTCTTTTCGAATTGGTCAATCATGTCGTCGAGATCGACGTCGGTCAGGCCGTCGCTATAATTGGCAAGGAACATCTTCTCGCCCTTGAGATGATGACGTACGGCCCAGAGGCGCTCGCCTATATTGCGCCATATCCCCGTATCGATCAGGGATACGCGCCAGTCCCTAGGTAGCTCCTCGAGCAATTCCACGCGTCCGGGGCTCGATATGACGCAGTCGGCATAGCTTTCCGGCCGGCTGTTCAGAAAGAATTCTTTTATGACGTGCGCCTTGTAGCCAAGGCAGAGGATGAAGTCCTCATGCCCAAAACGAGCGTAATATTGCATGACATGCCGCATGATCGGTTGAGACCCGAGCGGGATCAGCGGTTTCGGGACGCTTTCGGAATATTCCCTGATGCGAGTACCCCTGCCGCCACAGAACAAGACGACCTTCATTGTACCAACTCCTTCGGATCAATGATGGATATGTCGGGAATTGGAACGACGAATTTCCCGCCCCAGTTTCTGATGTCGTTCATTTGTGCAACGATCTCATTCTTCAGGTTCCAGGGGAGAATGAGAACGTAATCCGGCTTCATGCGCTGGATTTCGCTCACGGGCCGGATCGGAATATGCATTCCCGGCGTGAGGCGACCATGTTTGTAAGGATTGCGATCGACTGCAAAATCGATGAAATCGGTGCCGATACCGCAATAATTTAGCAGCGTGTTGCCCTTTCCCGGTGCGCCATAGGCACAGATCGATTTGCGCATCTCCTTGAGGCGGATGAGGAAAGACAGGAGGTTTCGCTTTGTCTGGCGCACGGCTTCGGAGAAGGCCGTATAGGTCTCTATTCTGTCGAGCCCGGCATTCAGCTCCCGTTCCAGGAGGCTATCCACGCGGGCTTCACGCGGGAACTTGCTGTCCTCGTGCGAGAAAAAGACCCGCAGCGAACCGCCATGTGTGGGGATCTCTTCGACATCGAAAACCTTTAGCCCATGACGGCGGGCCATTTTTTCTATGGTCAGCAATGAGAAGTAGGAAAAGTGCTCGTGATAGATGGTGTCGAACTGGTTTTCCGCGATTAGCTTTTCGATATGCGGGAACTCAAGGGTGATGACGCCTTCAGGCTTGAGCAGCACTTTCATACCGGCGACGAAATCGTTGATATCAGGCACCTGGGCAAGGACATTGTTGCCGATGATGAGATCGGCTTTTTGGCCTCTGGCCGCCATATCGGTTGCTAGAGCCTCATTGAAAAATTCAGTCAGTGTCGGAATACCTTTGCCGATCGCCACCTTTGCGACGTTGACCGCCGGTTCAATTCCGAGCATCGGGATGTTGCTGGTCAGGAAATGTTGCAGCAGGTAACCGTCGTTGCTGGCAAGTTCGACAACGAAACTGGATTCGCCAAGCGCGAAGCGCTCGATGACCATGTCGCAGTACCGCTTTGCGTGAGCGACCCAACTGTCCGAGAACGAGGAGAAATACGCGTACTCCGTGAAAATATTCTCGGGCGCCACATATTCCTGAAGCTGGACGAGGAAGCATTCGTCGCAAACGAATGCGTGGAGCGGATAAAACGGCTCGACGTCGTTGGCTGCGTCAGCTGCGACGAAGCTTTCGCAGGGCGGAGACATTCCAAGATCGACGAAGGTATGCACCAATGGCGAGCTGCAAAGACGGCAAAGCCCGACGTGATGCGTCGAGCTCAGTCTTGCAGAAAAAACTGCCTCATTATTCATCTGACGCCCCCTGATTTCATCGCATTGTCTTCGAGTGAATTTCAGAAAATTCTTTTATTAACTGGAAAAAATACTATGGATTGGGGTGGGTGACGATACTGCATTCGGCTCGAAAACGTCATCCATAAGCCGTAGGGTTATCTGGGAATCCGCTAAAATTCGCTTCCAGCGGCTGGTTTCCGCAACCGAAAGGGTGACTTATTTGCCAGCCCGCCTTCAAGGTATGGTGCTGCATATGGGTGTATTCCGGAGCCGCTGGAATGGCGGAGAATTCTTCTTGAATACGGGATTGCATCAGGAGCGCCGAATGCTGTTTGAGAAGACGAAAATCGAGGGGCTCTGGGTCGTCAATACGGTGCCTGTGCGGGACAGTCGCGGCTCTTTTGCCAGGACGTTCTGCAAGCGCGAATTTGAGAGCAACGCGCTGGTATCGGACTTCAGTCAGCACAGCCTTTCTCTATCAAAGCTGAAACACACCGTTCGAGGGCTGCATTTCCAGAGACCGCCGCATCAGGAGACAAAGCTGGTTTCTTGCGTCAAAGGATCGATCTGGGATGTCGCCGTCGATCTGCGCCGCGGCTCGCCGACCTATCTACAATGGGTTGGTACGGTGTTGTCGGCAGACAATGGCGCGCAGTTCTACATTCCCGAGGGTTTTGCACACGGCTTCCAGTCGCTCAGCGACGACGTTGCTGTTTCCTATTTGATTTCGGTGCCCTATGCCGAGGCGAGTGCGGCAGGGATCCGTTATGACGAGCCCGCGATAGGTGTAGAATGGCCCGCGCCGCCCTCTGTCATATCGGAAAAGGACCTCGGTTGGCCCGCTTTGCAATGAAGGTTTAGCGCGTCAGGAAACCGAGGTTCGAGACAAGGCCCGCCTCGAGCAGCCTGCTGGCAGCGCTCGCAATATCGACAAACGGCATTTTGGACCTTTCGGCGATATCCAGTAGCGAGTTGGTTCCATCGGCGAGGTTGAGTATCCATAGATAGGCCATGGTACGGTCGTCATTCGTCTTATGGCCGCCTATCGCAGGAAAAAGCCCGTATTTCCCCAGCTGTGGCTCACCCTTGGGCCGAAGGTTCAACGGCGCCCAGTTGTCTTCGAGAGCATCGACCATGTCCATGATCATCCAAAAGGATGAGTCGAGATGTTTGGGCCGGATGAAGTCGAGATTGTCGGCCGAGGTGTGGTATTCCGGAAAGGTTCCGAAAGCGCTTCTTTGCAGCAGTCCGACCGGCAGGTTGAAGCCCGGCGAACAGAATTGGCGCTCGTCATAGCCGTAGGGAATGAAGTCGGCGATTGCCAGATGTTTACGATCCTCTCCACAGCGGGTGCAGGCGGCGATCCGGTCGATCAGTGCATCTCCCCTGCGGCTGCGCTTGTAGTTCGGCCCACCCCCGTCACCAATGCACGAAACCACAAGACCATGCGCAATGTTCGATATCCCGTCTCCGTTCTGCGCAAGCCATGACAGGGAGCCGATCGTTCCGGGTGCGAAGACGAACCTGTAGCTGTAATATGTGGACCTGCTTTTCAGGCCTGCAGCAAGACACGTCAGCAATGCCAGGCCGGAACAATTGTCGTTTGCGAGCGACGGGTGACAGATATGCGCGAAGAGAAGCACCTCTTTGGTGCTTTGTCCGATATGCAGATATTCGCCGTAATACAGATTGCCTGAGGCCTTTTCGGTGTCGATGACGACTTCATAGTCGCCTTCCTCTAGCTTGAGGAATTCATGGTGCGACATGCAAAAGCCCCAGGCATCCGTGTAATAGGCTGTTTTGTAAGGAATGAGATCGGGTTGTGCCGGCAAGGTGTAGATATGCGCTTGCAGTTCGGCCAGCGGCATCACGCGACGTTGAGGGATGCTGTAGCTCATGAGATGCAGGTTCGACATTTGAAAATCGATCACCTTGCGTCCCGCCGCGGTCTTCACATAGGCGTCCCGGACGTTCCATTCCTGGGGCACCGTCCAGTCGAAAACCCGCGTCCCGCTTGGGACGGCGCGCTGCTGGATATCGATATAGTCTTTAAGGATATCGATGGTGTCGCGCACGCCTTTGCCGGTGATGCTGCGACAGATCGGAAAGAGGCGGGAAGCCAGATCATGAATAGTCTGGCCGATACCTGACTCTCTCCATGCATCGCCTGTCAGCTTTGCACCAGGCTCCATCTTGCCCATCCGGGCCTCCTGTTTAAACCGATGCCGCAATATCGGCGTTCTGGCGCGGCGCGGCCATGGGGCGGCGCAGGTTGATGTCGATATCCTTGTCGCCGATCAGCTTCTGGAGTTGGCCGATCCGCTGATAGTGCGGTCCCTCGAATTCGGCCATTGTCAGGCCGGCGCTCTTGTAGGCGCGGTAGAGTTGCTCGGCACCTGCGGCCGCCGTCCATGTCGGTTTGAACGCCGGAAGCGCACGGGCGATCTTGCCAAAATCGACGCGGTAGGAACGGGTATCGGGGCTTGCATCGCTCGCATATTGCAGCCGGCATCCGGGCACCGTGAGAGCGACGATTTCGGCAATCTCCCGGATCTGATAGTTGTGCTCATCCTGTCCTACGTTGAAAGCCTGATTGTGTATGGCATCAGTGGGCGCTTCGAGCGCAGCCAGAAAGGCGCGCGAAATATCCTCGATGTGAACGATTGGGCGCCATGGCGATCCGTCGGATTTCAGGAGGATCAGTCCTTCCGTCACCGCCCAAGCGGTCAGGTTGTTGAGGACGATATCGAAACGCAGCATGGGCGAAAGGCCATATGCTGTTGCCGGACGCATATAGACCGGTGAGAAGCCGGGGCTCGCAAGGCTTGCAATCTCCCGCTCCGCCAAGACCTTCGACGTGCCGTAGGCCGATACCGGCTTCAGCTCGGCCGTCTCGTTGACCAGTCCTTCGCCAGCGGCGCCGTAGTTGCTGCACGACGAGGCGAAGATGAAACGCTTGACGCCTGCCTGCTTTGCGGCTCGCGCTGCCCGAACGCTGCCGCGGTAATTGATCTCATAGGTAATTTCCGGATTGAGATTGCTCAGCGGATCGTTGGACAGCGCCGCAAGATGAATGACAGCGTCGAAACCTTCCATATCCGAAGGCTGGATATCGCGGATGTCCTTGCAGACGCCGGGGACCTGCGGCAAAGGTCCGCCTGGAACATAAGCGCAGCGATGGTAGAATTCAGTGTCGTAGCCGTGTACTTCGTGACCCGCCTTGCGCAGGATGGGTACCATGACGGAGCCGATGTATCCGCGATGCCCGGTGACTAGAACGTGCATGAAATTTCCCCTCAAAATCTATTTTCGATCGCAACGAGCGTATCTTTTCAGGCTAGATCGATGCACCGCGCAAAGCGGCTGTATCGATAATGCGAACGGTCTAGGTGCCCCGCTCGGTTAAGGCTTTCGGATGCTTTCCGATAATTCGGGCATGTCGGCCATGACCAACCCATGGCTGGCCTGATGCTGCGCGTTGCCGTTGAAACGCCGGAAGACGACATCGGATGGGCGTCCTGTCAGGAATTTGTCGACGCCGTATTCCAGCGCTTTACGGTAGACGACGAGCGCTCCATCGATGGCGTCAAGCGTTTTGGCTATATCCTCGTCCTCATGCGTGTAGCTTACAACGAGAGACGGTGCGAGAAGGCCGCGACGGATGGTTTCCTGCAGAAACAGCGAGCGAAAAGCCTGAGACGGCTTTCCGGTCTGGTCCAGCGTGAAGTAGCTGAGGCAGGCAGAATGGCCCTGGATGCCGAAATAGGAATCGAGCCCGTGCGCAATTGCGATCTGGCTGATGGCGGCGCGCAGCGAATTTCCCTGTCGGACCAGATGTGGGACCACGGGTTCCTGCGTGTAAACCTTCATGGTTGCGATGGCCGCGGCCATCGCATGCGTTTCCGCGCCATGCGTCGTCGAAAGCAGGAAGACGCGGGGGGCATCGGTTTGATCGATACCGCCTCGTTCCATGAACTCCCGCTTGCCGGCAAGTGCGGAAATCGAAAAGCCATTCCCCAGCGCCTTACCGAAACAGGATAGATCGGGGGCGATATCGTATGTCTTCTGCGCGCCACCCGCATCCCAGCGGAAGCCGGTGATCATTTCGTCGAGAATGAAAAGCGCGCCGTTTTCGTGGCAAAGATTCTGGAGTTTGTGAAGAAACTGGTCCCGAGGCGGATCACCGCGCGACGGCTCCAGGATGAAGGCGGCTATGCGGCCTGGAAAACGGTCAAACAGACTGCGCGCACTCGCCAGATCATTATAGCTGAAGCCAAGGACCAGATTCTGGATCGCCTGAGGAATGCCCGCATTCATCTCCGTTGTTCCGATGAACCAGTCGTCGGTGGAGAAAAAGGGGTGGTCGCTGCAGCGCGCGATCAGGTCGCGGCCGGTAACAGCCCGCGCAAGTCGTATCGCAGCGGATGTCGCATCGGAACCGTTCTTGCAGAATTTGACCATTTCGGCCGTCTGGATCGTATCAAGGAAGGTCGAGGCGCAATCCACCTCGATCTTTGAGGGGCGCGTGAAATTGCAGCCGCGGTATAGTTCCGCACGCGCAGCCTCTACGACGTCGGCATAGGCATGGCCAAGGCCGACAGCCCTATTGCCCATACCGTACTCGATATATTCATTTCCATCGACATCCCAGACATGACAGCCATATCCCCTTTCAATGAAGCCGGGAGACAGGACAGGGTACTGGTCGTCACCCTTTGCATAGGTATGTGCGCCGCCCGGTATGATGTTGCGGGAGCGCAGGCGCAGTCGATCCGAGTTTTCGAAATTTTCGACGAAAGTTTGCATGGCGAAATCCCGGGTCCATATGTCCAATGACCAGAGATTACCGTATCCGGCCCGGTGGCCGTCACCCCGTCTTTATGCTTGGAATGCTAGCCGAAAGGCTTAGAGGAGATGTACAATCTTCTTGTCATAATCGTTCCGATGCGTTTGCATCTTGCGGGGCCCGACACCCGCAGGCAATTATGGATTTACAACAGGTCCACTGCACGACACATGACTAGTTTTTGAAGAGATCGGATATTTTAAAGATCACTTCCGTTCTGTTTTTGGCGTCGACTTTCTTCATGATATTGCGAATATGTACCTTTACGGTGCTTTCACGAAGATTGAGTTCATAGGCTATGATCTTGTTTGGCTTGCCTTGCGTCAAGGCGTTGATGACATCGACCTCACGTTGGGTGAACATGGCCGTGCGCTGACGTTCCTTGTCTTCCGCAACCACGAGCAACTGCCTGAGATCGCTCAGATTTTCAGCTGATACGAAAGCGCCGCCCGCCAATGCAAGTGAGATGGCGCCCACGCACACCGCCAACCCTATCGACGAGGAGATGTACCCGCGAACTCCCGCGTCGAACGCCCTCATGACCTGACGCAGATCGCGGTTTTCCGCAAGAATGACGACTGGCAGATAAGGGAAATCGGCGATGAATTCCCGCAACTCGTGAAGGGAAACGTCATCGCAAAAATCGCTGCGACCGACATTGACCAGGATGCCGCTATGCTGGCCGTTTGGAGCATGTCTCCAGTCGTCGAGTGATGAAAACAACTCGACTTCCATATCAAGGCCGTATGCGATCAGGCTCTGAGCCAGACACTCACGGTCGAGCGCGCGGTCGTCGATGATCGCCAGCTTTCTAACCGAAGTTTCCATAGGTTTCGAATGCGCAACCACATGGAAATTTGATGAGAATTGGCTATGTCCGTTGTTAGGAACTGATGTCAGCATGTTATGTCCTATCCGCGCTAAAGATTGCTTTGCGAACCTGCCTGGCTTGGCAGAGACGCAACCGAAGAGTTTCTTTCTACGAGCCGGCACAACGGACGTCGGAGGTAATTCAACCCGGAACGTCGTCATCAATCTGGAACTTCGGAAGAGATGATCTGAATTGCGGTCTGGATTTTTCGGAATTTAATGTCGGCCAGAAAGCAATAGACGTGGCACTACCCGAATTTCTACTCCGGCATCCTACAATGGAGTATCTCAACTGGAAAAGGCTCGGAAATTACTCACTTTTGATTGAGATTTCGAGACGGTGTTCAATCTGGCATGACGTAAAAATGCCAGCAGGCGCACGAGAACCGGTGAAATGGAATTTCGATCACACCAACGTCATTCTTCGCGGGCCGCGTCTAATTATATTGGATGAATTATAATATTTGCTGGATTGATTTATCATCAACCTTTGTTGCTCTTGTTTTTGATGTCGGCAACCTATGCGTGTTAATCGCATTTTCAAATTGCGCCTCAAGACAATTCGACACACTGTACCCCGTATATAACGGGGCGTGGTGAATATTTATCACTGACGAATGATCTCAAGGCCGTGTTGGCCGTTTTCAAGACTTCGTTGACCCTCCACCCCCTGACGCTTCGTAAGGGTCGATTTCTGTTTGGAATGCGCGTCAATTTTAACGAGAGTGAATATGACGGAACGCGGCGCGGATAGTAACAAGGTTCCCTCTACTTTCGAGGTAGACACCGGTCCGATGTCCGGGTCACAGGAAGCAAGTCCCGTTAGGATGTTCCCGATTGTCGGCGTCGGAGCTTCATCGGGTGGACTGAATGCGTTCAGATCCCTGCTCAAGGCGTTGCCTGAAAAAACCGGCTGTGCGTTTCTTCTCGTTCAGCATCTTGACCGGTCGCATGAAAGCATGCTCGCAGAACTTCTGGCGAGCGAAACGAATATGGTCGTGACCGAGGCTGTCAATCTTGCATTGATAGAGCCCGAGCACGTCTACGTCATTCCACCAAAATTCCTGATGTCGGTTGACGAAGGAAGGATATATCTGTCGCCCCGGCGTGAACTGCATGAGGCACCTCTGCCGTTTGATTTTCTCTTGGGTTCTATGGCCAAAGAATTCGGGCCGTGGGCGATAGCAGCTGTCCTGTCCGGCACGGGGTCAGATGGCTCATCCGGCGTCCAGCAGATCAGGGATTTCAAGGGACTTGTTCTAGTCCAGGAGCCTCAAGACGCACAGTTTGGCGGCATGCCCGAAAGTGTTATTTCGCTGGGCATTGGCGCTACGGTTTTACCGGTCGAAAAGATGCCTGCGGCCATCGCCAAACATATTGCGCTGTTGTCGCGGCTTCGAGCCGATCACTCGATGGTGCGCCGAATGCCCCAGCTGGGCCGGATTATCGAGATATTGAGGGTTTCCACAGCGAATGATTTTTCGGCCTATAAACATGGAACGATGCAGCGCCGTGTCGAAAAACGCATTGCGGTTCTCGGTATCGAGATCGAGGAGATTGACCGATATCTTGAGATGCTCGAAAACAGCGAAGAAGAGCGGCAAAATCTCGTCAGGGATCTTCTGATCAACGTCACCAGCTTCTTCCGCGACGGGAAGGTGTTCGACTTTCTACGCGACACCATTATTCCGGATATTCTCCACGCAAAAGCGGCTCACGGAGCAGTGCGGGTCTGGGTCGCTGGATGCAGCACGGGGGAAGAAGCATATTCTCTGGCTATTCTCTTCCTCGAGCTCATTCAGTCCATGGGCCTTCGTCTCCAGTTTCAGATGTTTGCCTCGGACGCCGATGGCGAGGCGGTCGCAATTGCCAGAGACGGACACTACTCACATGAGGCGACCAAATCGCTGCCGACGGACTTGCTGGAAAAATATTTCGTAAGGGATGACAACGGATACACCGTGACGACGCAACTGCGTGGGGCGGTGGTATTCACCGTGCAGAATGTCCTGAGCGACCCACCCTTCTCAAGGATCGATCTGATCTCATGCCGCAACCTGCTGATTTACCTTGAGGCAGACGCCCAGGCCAAAGTTTTATCGCTTTTCAGGTTCGCCTTGCGGGAGAACGGCATTTTACTGGTCGGAAAATCCGAAACCGTTGGCGGAATGGATGACCGTTTCAAGCTGATTTCGGAAACCGAACGGGTATATCGGCGTATCGGGCCGCCGGTTTTCGGTGATCTTAATTTCGGCGTGGCTCCGGGTGGAAATGTCAGAATTCCCTCTTCGCTGGGAAAGGTGACTTCAGCGTCGAGGCACAGTGCGCTTGCCGACGCGGTTGCCCAGGTTCTGCTGGGTAGCTACGTGCCCGCCGCGATCCTCGTCAATCGAAAGTATGAATATCTTTACTCCATAGGCCCGACAGCAAGGTTCCTGCGGATCGCTTCAGGCCCGGCATCGCATGATCTGTTCGCCATGACACCGAAGGCGATCCATAATAAGATCAGGTCTGCGATCCATCGTGCGACCCGGGATCAGAAGCCATTCGTAGCCAAGAATGCAAAACTCGACAGCAACGGCGCGCATATCGAGTTCAGCATTCACGTCGAACCGCTGTTCAGTCAGGGTGAAGAGCTGTTCCTCATATGTTTCGTGGAAGATGCTGCGCAGGCCAACAGGGTTGTCCGATCGCAGAAATCATCGACGACAGATGCGTCGCCCATTACCGAGCTGGAATTCGAACTGGAGGAGACACGGGCGGAATTGCAGGGCGCCATACGCAATCTGGAAATTGCCAGCGAAGAACAGAAGCAGATCACCGCCGAAGCACTGTCTCTGAATGAAGAGTATCAGTCGACGAATGAGGAACTCGTTACTTCGAAAGAGGAGCTGCAATCCCTCAATGAAGAGCTGACAGCCCTCAACAATCAATTGCACGAAGCACTGGAGCGTCAGCGTGCAGTTTCCAACGATCTGCAAAACGTCTTGTACAGCACCGATGTCCCGACGCTCTTTCTGGATGCCAGTCTTCGTATAAGGTTTTTTACACCAGCCACCCGGTCAGTATTCAAGATTATATCGTCCGATGTCGGCCGCCCCCTCTCGGACCTTAGCGGCTTTGACGGCGACATTACGCTTCAAGTCGATGCGATGGCGACCCTCCAGGACGGCAATACAATCGACAGGGAGATAGGAGGACCTGACGGCCGCTGGTATGTCCGCCGCGTCAAACCCTATCGCGGAGAGAGCGAAACCGTCGACGGGGTCGTTATCACATTCATCGATATGAGCGCCCAGAAACAGGTTGCGGAAAGCAGGGAGGCTGCAAAGAAATCCGCCGAGCGGGCGACTGAGGCAAAGTCGCAGTTCCTGTCTGCGGCAAGCCACGATCTGCGTCAGCCGCTGCAAACCTTGAAGCTGTTGCAGGGGCTTTTGGAAAAGAGCGTGGGCGAAGGCCAGGCGCGCACCTTCGTTCAGAGGATGGAGGAGACGCTGTCCTCGATGTTGGGAATACTCAACTCCGTTCTCGACATCAACCAGATCGAAGCGGGTATGG
The DNA here is from genome assembly GCF_059429395.1 of Agrobacterium sp. K11. Classification (NCBI taxonomy): domain Bacteria; kingdom Pseudomonadati; phylum Pseudomonadota; class Alphaproteobacteria; order Hyphomicrobiales; family Rhizobiaceae; genus Agrobacterium; species Agrobacterium sp. K11. The sequence continues at coordinate 667,561 of NZ_JCAHRB010000002.1, forward strand.
TGGAACCTCAGATCGTGAGCTTTGCAATAGGCGATCTTCTGGGAAGGCTCTTCAAGGAATTTTACTATCCCGCTCAGGCCGCCGGGCTGCAACTCCATGTCGTGCCGTCCAGCCTCGCCGTTCGCACCGATCCGCGTCTGTTCGAGCAGATCGTCCGCAACCTTCTGTCCAATGCGCTGAAATATACGACGAGCGGCAAAATTCTGGTCGGTTGTCGCCGGCGCGGTACGAAGGTTCGTTTCGAAGTGTGGGACACTGGCATCGGCATTCCCGAAAACCATATCGAGGATGTTTTTCAGGAATACCTCCAGCTCGATGCGCCTGCTGGAACGGAAGACCGTGGTTTGGGGCTGGGATTGTCGATCGTCAAGCGGCTCAGCGAGCTTCTCGAACTAAGGGTAGTGGTGCAGTCACGACTGCATAAAGGTTCGGCATTCATGATCGAGATCGATCACGCACCGGCCGGTGAGCCGCTTGTACCACTTCCTGCGCCAGTGGATGACCATTCGAACCAAGCGGCTACCCTGTCGCGGGCGTCGGTTCTGATCGTCGAAGACGAAAACGGCATGCGTGATTTGCTCAAGATGGGACTTGAGCAGACTGGATATGTGGTGGCTGCGACCTCTACGGCTGCCGAGGCGCTCGCGATTGTTCGAGGATTGCAGTTCACGCCCGACGTCATTCTCGCAGACTACAATCTCCCTACCGGGGGGAATGGCATAGCTGCGATAGGAGATATCCGGCAAGCACTCCGCCGAAATGTTCCGGCGCTCATTCTCACAGGCGATATTTCAAGCAAGGCCCTGAGGGCTTTTGCACAGCACGAAATTCCGTATCTGCACAAGCCGGCGAAACTCAAGGACGTCGTGCAGGTCGTCGAGACCCTGGTTGTTCGCCAAACCGACGAGAGGGTAGTGCACATAAGCGAACCCGAATACATGAGGCCGATGACGGGTCGGCTCATCGAAGTCATCGACGACCAGCAGGACATCAGGGACAATTTGCGCGCTCTTTTCGAAGGAGAAGGCTGGACGGTTGCAACCTATGTATCGGCAGAAGAGTATCTTGCAGATTACCAGCCGGACAGATCAGGTTGTCTGCTTGTCGATGCGTATCTGCCGGGCATGGTCGGCATGGAGTTGCTGCGTTTACTGAAAGAAAAACATCATCGGTTTCCGGTGATTGTGATCACGGGTCGTAGCGATGTCCGTATGGCAATCAATGCGATGCGATATGGAGCGGCCGATTTCATCGAGAAGCCGTTTTCTTACCAGGAGATATATCGGAGCGTGCAATCGGCCCTCGAGCGATCGCGTGATGCAAACGAGCGCGAAGAGCGGCGTGAAACGGCTCGTGCCACGCTGGCAACGCTTACTCGCAAGCAACGCCAGATCCTTGACCGGATTGTTCAGGGGCAGGCCAACAAGGTTATTGCAGCTGATTTGAAGCTTAGTCAGCGCACTGTCGAGAACCATCGCGCATCAATCATGCGCCGAACGAAATCCGCTTCGTTGCCGGCGCTGTTGCGGCTTGTCCTGAATGCCGAAGAATAGGCCGTCATCATCGAAAATTTGGCCGGTCTATCGCTATCGGCGGGCGATCGCTGCGCGAATGCGATGTAATGCATCAGGTCGGCGCACAAGATAACTCACCGGTGGCAGAAATGCTGAAGCGGGTCTCAGGCGGAAAGCCTGTGCGAGAAGGGCACCCGCGCCGGGCCGGCGCCGGACCAGATTGGAAAGCGCGCACCAATAGGCGCGGTCGCTCAGGCTCGCGCGACCGCGCCTTAGCAGTGTTTGGGCATCGGCAAGCAAAGCCCCTTCATTGCCAAAGAAGCTTTCGAGCGCGGCTTCGATTTCGGTATTCCAGGCAAGCACGTTATCAAGGATGGCGGATTGGTTCGCACCGTGGATACGGGTGAAATTCTGCACGGCATCAAGTTCGACGATATCGCCCAGTACCGCGAGCCGCATCCACATCTCGACATCGTCGGTATGGCGCAGTGCTGGCCGATAATGACCGGCATGTTGTTGAATGTGCGTCCTGGTAACGGCGAGTGGGCCCGGCACCGGGCTGCGTCCCGTCACGCAGATTCTGACGATGAAGTCCATGCCGCGATGAAGGTGCATGCCATCGGCATCGCTGCGAAATCCTGATGGTATATCGGCATCGTCACGGAAGAAGGCGGTGCGGCCGAACACCATATTCGCGCCGGGGTGGTTGTCGAGCGCCTCCATTGCGCGCGTGAGTGCTCCAGGCGACAGGACATCGTCGGCGCAGATGATGGCGAAATAGTCCGCCCGAGCCCAATCGATGCCTTCGTTGAAAGACGCGTGACCGCCGAGGTTCCTTGGGCGCAGGCTCGTTTCGATACGGGGATTTGCTGCCGCGAGAGACCGGGCGATCGCGACACTGTCGTCTGTGGAGGCGTTGTCTATGATGAGGATACGCATGTCCGGGATGTTCTGGCCAAGGACGCTTTCTACGCATCCCTCCAGAAAGCGACCGTAATTGTAGTTGGGGATGACGATATCGATGCTGCTCATGGTTCCACCGCTGCGGGAACGACGGTGTCGGGAATGGAAGCCGACGCAGGAGGTTTTCCGACCCTGCGCAGACGCCCGGCAAAAGCATCGAGCGTCGAACGTATTTCGCTGACGAGTGGATGACGCAGAAGAAACAGGCAAACGGCCCAGCCTGTCACCGAAAGGAGGACGGCGCCGCCAGCCTGGGCGAGGGAGTAATCGAAGCGGAATCCCGTCCAGGCAGATATGGCGAGCGGCCCCACAATCGCGGCAAGGGTCACGGCGGCACTCGGGCCGATGGCTGCGAACAGTTCGGGTAATTTGAAGTGCGCATGGCGTCTGACGAGATAGAAGGCGACGAGCATCTGGAAGGGCAGCGTGACGAACTGGCTCAGCGCTACCGCGGTGAGGCCGAAGAAGCTGGCAGAGCAGAGCACAATTGCCGAGACGCTGCGGCAGACGAAATTGCCCAGAAAAGCCTCCCGGTTGGCGTTGAGAGCGATCAGCAGCGGCGTTGTCAAAACCATGGGAAACCAGAAGATCGACGCAAGCGCGAGAATCCGGGTGATCGGTACGGCGGCGAGCCACTGGTCTCCAAGTGCAAGGCGCACGATGGGATCGGCGAGAATGGCCACCATGATCAGCGACGGCCAATACAGCACGGTGATGTAACTGAGGGCGCGCAGGTAGGACCTGCGGACGTCTCCACCTTCGCGAACTTCGGCGGCGAGCGCCGGGAAGGCGAAGGAAAAGATTGCCGAGAGGAAAATGCGATCGGGAATGGAGCAAACGGTATTGGCGCGATTGTAGATCGCGACCGCTGTCGGTGTCATGGCAAAGCCGAGCACCAGTTGCGGCAGGGACTCGTATAATTTGTCAACGATGGTTGCAGCGCCCCTGTAACGGCCGAATTCGGCCATACGGCGCCACGACTTGAGCGAAAGGCGTGCTGTACGCTGGGCCGGATCGGCATAGGCTGCAAGGGCGCTGGCAACGCTGTTGCCGACGAGCAGGCCGAGCGCGAAGCTGACGAAGCCCCATCCATTGCTGGCAGCGAAGATCGTCACGGTAGCCATAGCCACGAGGCCGATGGTTCGGACGCGTGCGATGGTGCCGAATGCCAGCCGGCGACGCAGCATGGAAAATGCCGGCATGCCCAGGCTTTCGGCCATGACGGCGGCAATTGCGAGGATAAGATAATGCTGGAGACCGGGCTGGTGGTAGAAAATCGCCAGATAGGGTCCGCATAGATAGAGAACGATCCCGAGAATGCCGCTGACGAGGAGCAAGAGTGTAAGCGACGTGTTGATGTCATCGCGTTCAACGACATCGAGCTGAATGAGAAAATCGGACGAAACGAATTCGCGAAAGGCGAATATCACCGATGTCACCCCGTAGCCGATGACGGCAAAGCCAACTTCCGCCGGCGACAATAGTCTCGATACGATCGCGATCAGAGCGAGATTGATCGCAATTCCGAGGTGCTGTTCCAGCATGGCCATGAAAAAGGCGCGGCGGACTTTGTGCATCGAGGGCTCCGACAGCGTCGCCGATAATCGACGGTAGCGTCAAATCTAGAGTGGGGACTTGGATCTTGGAAATCTGACCGTTGGGATGGCAGCCGGATCCGTAGGTGTAGGCCGTTTGGAGAATGTCCGTTGAAGGGCGTGCGACATTGTGCGGACTACTCCCGTCGAGTGGTGAAGAGCCTCGGTATTACGTCGAAAGCATTAGGCTGCGGGACACCTTTGCTAAGGCGTAACGCTCTGCGGCGTTGCGACGGCATCAGTTGAGAGAAATTCCCGGCCGAGTAGCGCCTCTTGCTCGGAAAGCTGGCGCTTGAAGCGATCATTGGCGTGGTCGATCCGCTGTCTTACCGCCCCGGCTCCAGCGAGTATCTCCTTCACCAGCTCGATAACTTCCTCGACTTCGAACGTGTCGATGTGTCGGGCAAATTTCTCCTGGTCGAAATCGTTCATCAAATCATCGAACTTTCTGGCATAACCTATTGATATCGTCGGATTTCCGAGCTTCAGGGAACAGACAACTCCATGATATCTCGACACCACCGCAAGGTCGATTGCTGCCATCTGCTGCATGATATCGCGCAGCGTTGCGGCCGCGCTGATGTCGATCTGCGCCAACTCGTCCTCGGAGAGCATGTCCGTCAGCAGAAACATCAGATCCGCGCAGGCGACCCTGTCCGTAATGTCTCCCATCAAAAGGGTGATGCGATGGCCTTCACCGATCAACCAGCTCACGAGCCGTGAGAGCTTGTGGATGTAGGTCTTGTAAATCCTGGCGGCCTCGGGATCGTTGTGACGCCAGCCGCGATAGTCCATGACGCCGACGCCTATTCTCATTACGCCGTCGGCGGGGCTCTGCCGGTGGGGCACAGGAATAGGAAGATCAAAGGCGATATCGGGGTAACGGTGGTCTCGCGACACGTCGACACCGATCGTTTTCATGTAGTTGAGCGAGAAATCGTCCCGGTAGGATCGATAGGAGGCCATCTGTGCGGCAGAGCGCAGGAACCAGCGGCTGAGACGGCTTTTCATCGGGCCAGCGCCGATGCTGACGAAGGCGATCCGTGTGTTGCGAAGGCGTGCAACGAGACACCAGCAAAACACGACAAAGGGCCAGCCGAACCACTTTTCCTGAAAATCATCGAGGATGCCGGTCCCCGGTATGATCATCAGGTCAGCCTTGTCGAAACTAAAGAGGGAACTGACCAATAGCATGAGCCGTGAAGGCACCTTGCCGAGCAGCTTGTCCAGGTGCCTCATCCATGCATTTGTCAGGGGAGGCCCCCCAACACCCATCGCACGAATATTGAACTTCGCACTTACGACTGTCGGACTTGCACAGATACACAACAGATCGGCATCGGGCCTCATCCTGCGCAGATAAAGGAGCATGGCTTCCAGCGATCCGTCATTGCCCGAATTGCCAGAGCCAAATTGTCCAAGGAGAGTGATCCTCATTTATTTTCCAATCGCAGCCCGGCGCCGACACGCTCGATATGGCATTGATATCCGCTGGAGCAGTCCGACCCCACACCGACATTCGGGTTGCGTCTTACGCCAAACGAATAGTCTGACTGACGCAAACCTCTCAAAGGAAGATACAGCTAAGCCTAAGATGCAACTGACTGTCATCCCGTGGCTTTTTAGTATGTCGCCTTAGCAGCCACTCGAACCATCCGCCGTCGATCCGTTGCGGCATGGTTGTGGATGCAAGAGCGAGAGTGTCCCATGAAGCTTGCCTATTTTGTTCTTCCCCATATCGGCGGCACCTATTCCGTCTTCAAACATCTTCGCAAAGGTCTCGCTGCCTATGGCATAGACGTGCGATGGCTCGGCGTGTGCAAGGAAACATACGGGCTGCCTTTCGATCTCCAGGGTGAGAAGGCTTTCGGTCAATTGCTGCGGATGCCCGTCAATCTCAGCGAACGCGAATGCGCAGGGCGAATGGCGACTGCCATCGAAGACGGAGGGTTCGACGGTGTGATCGTCAACGTTCTAGGCGATCAGTTGCAGACAAATATCGCGCGCTATTTGCCAGAAGGTATCCTGCGTATTCTCGTCGTCCATAATATCTCGCCTGGAACATACGCGGCTGCGCGCTCGGTCCGGGACTATGCCCATGTCACGATCGGCGTATCGGAGCGGTGCCGCGCCGACCTTGTCGCGCGCAACGGCTTTTCGAAGGAGCGTACCTACGCAATCCCGAATGCGGTGGACAGCGATGCGTTCCGGAGCCAGGCGGTTCGGCGCTTCAACCGAGGGCCGGAACTCAAGGTTCTCTTCGTCGGCCGCATTGAAGATGCATCGAAAGGCGTGATGTGGCTGCGGGAGATACTGGATGCCTCGCCCGAGGCCGTGCGCCTGACGATCGTCGGAGATGGGCCGGATATGGGCAAGCTCAGGCGACGGCTAGACGGCCATGGCCATCGCGTCAGTTACGCAGGATCCGTTCAGCTTTCAGACATACCGGTCATCATGGCCAGTCACGATGTTCTCATCATGCCGTCCCGCTTCGAGGGGCTTGGCATGACGATGATCGAGGCAATGGCCGGCGGCTGCGTCCCGGTCGTGTCTCATATCCGCGGCGTGACGGACACGATTGTCGAGCCGGGCCGAAACGGCTTCCTGTTCCCGATCGGCAATTATACGGCAGCGGCCAATGCGATCGCGCGCTTGCATGCCGATCGCGACCTTCTCGAGCGGATGTCGATCGCGGGAAAGGAAATGGTCCTGAACCGCTTCAGCATCGAACGGATGGCCGCACGCTACAACGAAGTCATCACTATGACACTGAACGACCGTCCTGGCCTGTCAACAGTGCTCAGGATGGAGGACTGGTCTATTCCCGCCGGTTTGAGGCCGGGCCTTCGAACCTATCTGCCGTTGCCCTTGAAAAACTGGCTTCGCGTCGTTCGTGAACGGCTCTGAAGCGATGATCGGCGATCAGCGGCGACTTGGACATCTGTGTGGCGTCTTCTTTTTTTGGCTATGCATGTTTTCGACCTGCAACGCCCAGGATACCGTTTTTCCGCTGCAGACGTCGAAGGACGGGCGTTATCTTGAAGACAGCAAGGGTCTGCCGTTCCTGATTGTCGGCGACAGTGCGTGGTCGCTCATTGGTGATACCTCTATTCCCGATGCGGAATTTTATCTGGAAACCCGAAAGCGGCAGGGCTTCAACACCGTGCTTGTATCGTTGATCGAGCATCAGTTCTCCCGCAAGGCGCCGGCGAACTTCTACAACGAGAAACCTTTCGCAGGCGATGCATTCGAGCAACCAAACGAGGCCTATTTCGACAGGGCAGAAGCCGTCATAAAGGCAGCCGCCAGCCACAACCTGCTGGTGCTTCTCTGTCCGGCCTATAGCGGCGCACGCGGTGGCCCCGAAGGATGGTATCAGGAAATGGTCGCGGCCGGGCCAGAAAAGCTGCGGGCTTATGGACGCTATGTCGGGCAGCGTTTTGCGAAGTACCCCAACATCATCTGGGTGCAGGGCGGGGATTACGATCCGCCCGATCGCAATCTGGTCATGGCTGTTGCAATGGGGATCGCTGAAACTGATCTTTCGGCATTGCAGACCGTGCATGGCAATCCCGATACCGTGACGAGCGATTTTTGGCGGGGCGCTTCCTGGCTCGATATCGATTCAGTTTATACTTACAGCAATGTCGCGGCGGAGGTGCTGGATCGTTACCGATCTGGACCAAGACGCCCTTTTTTCCTCATCGAAGGCGCATATGAAGGCGAGAACGATGTGAAGGAGCGTCAGGTTCGTCTTATCGCCTATGGTGCGCTGCTTTCAGGCGCGAGCGGTCAGCTCTTCGGCAACAATCCGGTCTGGCATTTTTCCGCCGCCGGGCTTTATGAAGCGAAGGACAGCTGGCAAGGTTCGCTGAACAGCCGTGGTGCTCAAAGCATCACCCATCTGGCCTCGCTTTTCAGACAACTGGCATGGTGGAAGCTCGTACCCGATCAGGGAAGCTTGCTGAAAAGCGATGCGGGCGCATTCGCGGCGCGCGACAGGGAAGGGTTTTTCGCCGTGATCTATCTCGACACTCCTTCCGTTGCGATCGATCTCGACAGTTTGGCGGCAGGCGAGAAAACCCTTCGCTGGTATGATCCCTCGAATGGAATTTACATCGAACCGATCGAGCGTCTTGGCCGCAGCGGCCTTCGTAACGTGACGGTGCCGGCATCGGCGAATGCTTTCGGCTTTCAGGACTGGATCGCCGTTCTCTCCACACAGGAATGATCACTTGCAAGATGCCGCACGCTGCCGAGTCGTTCATTTGTGGTCGCTCGCCGTCAAGGTCTCAAACCTAGCTCTTTCGATAGTCGATCCGGTTCGGGGGTGGGTAGGGTAGCCGTTAATTTCGACACCCTCTCCCTTTGGTGGATTTCACACGCCTTTTGCCCGCATACCCCTCAGGGCCGGTGTTTTTTAGGATCGTCTGGAGGCGAGTATCGTTGCAAATGCGCCGCCAAGCTTCAGTGTGGGGATCAGACATGTCGGGGATACTCTTCAACACCATTGCCACTTTCGTTCTGTGCGTATCCCTCATCGTCGTTCTCAGGCGCCTGACCATTGTGTTTCAGCTTGTGGATCGCCCCGATTCAATCCGCAAACGCCACACGGGAGCCGTTCCTCTTTGCGGTGGCATCGCGATCTTTGCCGCTTTCGCTGTTTCCGCATTCGTCGGTGGGTGGAGCGAGGCTCTCGGCATGAACTTCTGGCTCGGGCTGGCGGTCATTCTACTAATGGGCGTTGTCGATGATCGCCGGCCGCTACCCGCAGCAGGACGCCTTCTCATGCAACTAGCAATGGCGATCGCTCTCGTAGGCGGCGCCGATATCGGCTCTCTCTCCATCGGCGTGCTGTTCACGCAGCATTCCGAGCTGTTCCTGCCGCTATTTTTCGTCATCGGAGTTCTCTTCGTGACCGGGCTGGTGAATTCGTGGAACATGCTTGATGGCGTCGACGGGCTTGCAGGTGGCACTGCGGGTGTCGCGTTGATCTGGCTGATGATCGTGGCGATCTTCGCAGGTGTCGGCGACATTATCGCGCCGCTTCAGGCACTCTGCGTATGCCTCTGCGCTTTTCTGGTCTTCAACATGCGCGGTCCATGGCGCGCACGGGCGAGCATATTCCTCGGCGATGCGGGCAGTACCGCACTGGGTGCGACGATTGCCTATGTAATCGTCCTGCTGGCGACCACAAGCGCTGCGGTATCCTTTCCGGCATTGCTCTGGATCGTGATCCTGCCGATCACCGATACGCTCAGCCTGATCGTCCGTCGTATCATGCACGGTCGCAGTCCAATGTCGGGCGATCGCTGGCACTTTCATCATCTGCTGCTGGACTATGGTTTCGCGCCGGCGGCGGCAACGAACACGCTGGTCGTCATTTCCTTCATTTGCGGCGGCATCGGTTTTGCCGGAATAAAAGCCGGTGTTCCGGCGGAGATGATGGCCGCCGGCCTTCTCGTGCCGATTGCCCTTCACACCGCGTTCGTCCTTACCGCGACGGGCTACCTCTCGAAAACCTGGCTTCACAGGGGTAATTTCGATCTCTACCGCGAGGTGGCGCGTCTACCGGTCGCCGCAAGCGCCGCGCCGGAGCCAAGAGCCATTCAATCGGCGAATGAAGAGTAATCGCCTCATGAAAGCGCCGTGGCCCGGACCGCGAATTCCCTCGACACCGGTTTCAAAAGGACGGCTTTCGCGTTCGCGCATTTCCCAGAACATCCGAAACGCTCCGCCATTGAAACGGAACGCAATTTTACTGGGCTTGATGATGCTGACTGCAATCGGGCTCTACGGACTTGCCCTCGTCTCAGCGGGGTCGCTCCTTGTAGTGGAGGACCCGCCTGCGCAAGCCGACGTCATCGTAGTTCTGGGCGGGGACGGTCCTCCTCGAGCTGCCCAGGCCGCAAAACTATGGCACGAGGGAAGGGCGCCGCTCGTTCTGGTGACTGGCTATGGGGATTGCGACTTCATCCGCGACATGCTGGTGCGGCTGGGGGTGGATTCCGCAGTCGTCTCAACGGAATGTCTTTCGCTCAGCACCTGGGAAAACGCGACATTCGCACAGCCTATACTGACTGGAATGGGGGCAAAAAGTGCCATTCTGGTCACGAGCTGGTTTCATTCACGACGCGCAGTAAAGCGCTTCCGGTTTGTGATGCCTCAAATCGAGTGGATTTCCCTTCCTGCGCAACGAACCGTGCCACTGTGGCGGCTTGCCATCAACGGCGACGGGGTGCAGGTGTTCAAGGAGTACGCCAAAGCGCTCCTCTACGACCTCAGAAGCAGTTTCGTGCGGGATATGCCGCCGGTTCAGGCGGGGCTTGCTTCATCATGAACACGCTTCTGGTCTTTTGCCTCTTCGCTGGTGTCGTCCTGCTCCTCTTCTGGGGAATGATGCGTCGGGAGCGAATTTACGAATTCCCGTTTCTGACGGGCGTCATCACGTTCAGTTTCATCTTGCCGCAGGTTCCTGGCCTCTCGTCTGAAAACTTCCTGCCGGAAGGCGCGTTCACCCGAGCCGCAGTGTTCATGATGCTGTGCCTTTTCATGTGCTGGTGGGGATGGAAAAGAACGGCAAAACCCTTTGCATTCTTCCGTATCGATTTCGACGAAACACGTCTGCTGATCGTCGCAGCCGTTCTCTCGGTCGCCGGCGCCTACTTCTATTTCAAGCTTAGCCGTTTGCCGGGAGAGTTGACCATTGCGGTGCAGATGACCGGAGTTCCGGTCATGTACATCTTCTTTTCGCGGTTGTTGAGTTATGGTCTGGCCATTGCGGTGCTTTGCCTTGCACGGCGATTCTCCTGGCTGGCGCTGGCCGTCCTTGCGTTCGATCTCGTCTTTTACCTGGATCGCATCGTGATAACCGGAAAGCGCGCCGAAGCGGTGGAACTCATCATGATGTTCGCGCTGGCATGGTGGTTTTACAAGGGATGGGCGATCCCGCGCATCTTCGTGATCATTGCGCTTTTCCTCGGCACACTGTCGATGAACAGCATGGGCGACTACCGCGCCATCACCAAGGCCAACGACGCTCCCGTGTGGGATGACATCAAGAGGATAGATGTCATCGGCAATCTTGAGAAAGTGTTCCGGGACGGCGGCGACGAGATGCGCAACGCGATCATGCGGATCGACAACACCGCAAACACCTTGCAATTCGACTACGGCAAGTTCCACTGGAACAGGCTGGTGTTCAACTTCGTGCCCGCGCAACTCGTGGGCGTGGAGGTCAAGCAATCCTTCATGTTGCCGGTGCCGGTTCAATCGCGCGACTACAATCCTGTCCTCGGCACGACCGAGACCGGAATGGCGGATGCGTTCGGATCCTTCTGGTATCTGGGGGCGTTCAAATTTTTCCTGCTCGCCTATCTGGTGCGCCGGATCTGGGTGACCGCAAACACGGGCGAGTTCGCTGCGCAATTCACCTATCTTTTGTCGATCATACCGTCCATGCACGCCATATCGCATCAGACCGACTGGGTTCTCATGGTCTGGGTGCATATGCTGATGTTTGCAGCGCCGGCGCTGGCATTTGCCGTCATACCCGCGCGCGTGCAGCAGAGTCGGTACGCGATACCATATTTGACGTCTCAAGCAGGAGGATAGGCGATGCGCTCACGATACGACGATCCTGCCTTCCAGCATGCAACGACGACCCTGCCGCGTTTCGGAGGTCCGACCTTTGCACTGCATTTGCGGCTGAAACGACTGGTCTGGATGATCGTCTGGCGGCTTCTTGCCGGCTGGACGCCACCGCCGATGCGCCGCTGGCGCAATTTTCTCCTGCGCAGTTTCGGCGCGCGCCTGCATGACACCGCAATGGTGCATTCCAAGGCGATCGTGTGGTGGCCGGGGCACCTCGTCATGGAGCGTCATTCATCTCTTGGACCTGGGGTGATCTGCTACAACGTCGACATGATCACCATCGGCCAATATGCCTCTGTCTCGCAACGTGCCCATCTGTGCACCGGGTCGCATGATGTTCAGGATAGCGCGTTTCCCCTCGTGACGCGGCCGGTGTTGATCGAGGAGGACGCCTGGGTTGCGGCGGAAGCCTTCGTCGGTCCCGGTGTCGTCGTCGGCAAGGGGGCCGTGCTCGGTGCGCGAGCCGTCACCGCGAAGTCATTGGAGCCCTGGACGATCTATGTCGGCAATCCGGCAAGGCCAGTCGGCTCGCGTCGTCAGGAAGCGGCGGCCTCCAACGCGCTCAGCCGATAACCCTCCAGGGTGGCATGGGCGATGGCCGGCCAGGTGAATTTCTCCAGCACAAGTCGACGACCGTTTTCACCCATCGTTCTCGCTTTGGCGGGGTTGCTGAGCACGCTTGCCAGGCCCTTGGCAACCTCGGCCGCGTCAACCGCGACGATAACCCCGGCATCGGCAGATCCGACTTCGGGAAAGTGACACTGGTCGGTGATCACCACAGGCGTGCCGCAGGCGAGCGCTTCGGTGATCGCCATGCTGAAACCCTCCTGTCGGCTTGGCAGGCAGAAGCAGTCGGCATCGACCATGGCTTCGAGCTTTGCTTCGCCGTAAATGGCCCCGACCATAAAGACCCGGTTCCGGATGTTCAGTTTTTTGACCAGGTGCATAAAATGGCCCTCTGCTCCACCGGGTGGACCTGCGACGACGAGATCAACGTCGACATAGGTGTCAGAGATAGCCGCAAAGGCCGAGGCGAGAATGTCGACACCTTTTTTGATGTGCAGGCGTGACAGGAACAGAATGTAACGCCTGCCGTGCGCCAGGGCGATTTTCTGCTTGAAATGTCCCCGGGCCGGCAGGGGATCGAATTCCTCGGCAAAAACACCGTTCGGTATGATCAGATTTCGTGCCTGGAAATTCAGCGGCTCGACAGCTGCCATTTCATCGACGTTCAACAGGTGCAGGAACGCAGCCTCGTTCAGCATCTTGCGGTAGCACAGCATCAGGGCGATCTTCTTTTTCCACGATCGCTGGCCAAGGCTCCAATGGTCCAGCATGCCGGCCGGGCAGATGCAGTAGGGTACGCCAGCGGCGCGGGCGAGCTTGGAAGCATAGAGCAGAAAAGGCTCCCATACCCCGTGAATATGCATGAAGGATGCATCTTTCAGCACGTCTTTCAGCACTCGCCGGCCTTTAAAGCAGAACAGCGTCTCCAGCCTGCCGGACGGCTGCAGGAGATGCCAGTGGATACTCTCGAAATGCGGTATGCTGCGACCGATTTCCGTGACCTGTGCCTCGATTGCGGCGTCGCCATAGCTGACGATATTCACATCGAGGCCGAGGCCGGCCTGTGCAGCGGCAAGGCGCATGGCAACGGCCTGCAAGCCGCCATGTTTGGGATCAATCGAAGCGATGACGTGGATGATCTTCATATCTCGTAGTTCCCCAGGTACCGCGCATCGTCCGTCATGCAAAGAGTTGGCGAGCGCGACAGATGCGGGCCGGACAGGGCCGCAAGAAGCCGCTTGCCATAGGATTCCACGGTATGTTCGGCTGCGCGAAGGAGTGCATTGGCAGACATGATCCGCCTCAGCTCGGGATTGTCGGCAAGCGCACGCACCGCGGTCGCGATAGCTTCCGGATCGCAGACGGGAACGATGAAACCTTCGATGCCATCGCGAACGACGCTGCCGGTGTTTTCGGTCGTTATAACCGGCAGGCCCGCTGCCAGCGCTTCATAGACGGCGGTTGCGGAGCCTTCGCAGAGCGACGGCAGCAGGAAGACATCCGCCCACCGAAACTCCTCGGCGATCTGCGAGCGCGGAACGATACCTCTCAGCTCGACCCATTGCGAAATCTGCTGCTTGACATCATCGGGTACGCGAACGCGACCCGCCATCCGGAAGCGGGCGGCGCCGTCCATCAATCTGGCAGCTTCCACGACATAGGGCGATCCCTTGCGCAGCCCGACTTCGCCCACGGTCAGGACCCTGATTGGCCCCGGCATGCGTGCCGGTCTGTCGATGGCAGCCGTGGAATTGACCCCATAGGGAACGACGACACACCGGTCTTCCGGGCCACCGCATGCTACGACGTGCTTGCGGACAAATTCCGACGGGCAGACGATGACATCTGCAAGGCGCCACTCCGCTTTCTCCCGATCGGCAAACAGACGCGCATGCGGATTATCCCGCACCGGGCCGGCCCATGCGGGAAACCGCATCATCTCCTGGTCCAGAAGCGTTTCGACGACATCGCGTGGCGCGATCATCTGCTCGACTGCGGTCCAAAGGCCCTGCTGTTTTGCCGCCCGCATCTGTTCGAGGGCGTCGCCGCTGAAGGCGTAGAGACCAGCTGCGCCATGGAAGCCGCGCCGGGCCACCATTTCGGAGAAAATCGACCCGGCCCAGATCGCGTGAGAGGTTTCCTCCACAACGTCTTTCGTTCGCATGTGGCGCAGCACGGAACGGAGGCCAAAGCTGGAAAACACCGTCGTTAGCGCTGTCGGCACGCCTTTTGGCAGCCGACCGGCCAGCCGTTTGACAGGTGCGGGATAAAGGGTTGCCGGAAACGAATTGACGATCCGGGGCCAGCCTTTCGTGGCGCATATATCGGTGTAAAAATGCGCAAGGCGGCCAGCGGATGCAAATATTCTCGGTACGGCATAATGCATGCGGGCGCCGAGCTGGCTGACGACGACTTTGTCTTTCATGACGAGATACCTTGAGCGATAGGGGGACTGGAAGGCTCGACAGTCTGCAGCCCGGCGATCAGCACTGCCCAGGCATCTGCCGCCTTTTCTCGGGAATAGTCGGCACAAAGCAGCCGCCGTGCCGCATCCCCCATTGCTGTCGTGGTATCCGGGTCGTCGCAGAGCTTTTCGATGGTGCTGGAGAGCTTATCGATCTCTCCGATTTCGACGTTGCTGCCGCATCCCTTGGCTCTGAGAACGCGCGGCACCTCTCCATCAGGGTCGCCAACGAAGATCGTCGGCCTCCCGGCCGCGAGGATGCCATAGAATTTGCTTGGAATGATGCAGTGTTCCAGTTCCGGCAGCAGCGAGACCAGATGCACATCAGCAACGCTCAGACTTTCAGCAAGTTTCTCAACGGGCTGCAGCGGCTTGAAGATGACGTTTTGAAGACCGAGATCCTGCACGACAGTCTTCACAGCCGCGTGCTGGTGTCCGCCGCCAATGAGAAGGAACCGGATATCCTGCCGGTGCTCGAGACCTTTCGCCGCTGCCAGCATAGTGCCGAACTCATGCGCCCGCCCGAAGTTTCCTGAATAGCCGACGACAAACACATCCTGCAGTCCCCACGCCTTCCGCAGGCTGTTATCTTGGGGTAGGACAGGATAGATTTCCTCCCCATCCGACCAGTGATGCAGGACGCTGACGCGATCCTTTGCAAGCCCTTGCGTGAAGAGGAATTCTGCCATCTTGTCGGTAGGGCAGACAACCATGCCGGGGGATCGCAGAGACCAGTTGCGCGCCTGCGTCAGCCATGGCGCAAGCCACCGTGCACGTTTCCTGAAAAATCCAAGCTCGATTGCGGTCTCGGGAAAAAGATCCATGATCCAGTTCACCATGAGTGCGCCCTTTAGGCGGATCGCGATGCTGCTCATGACGGAGAGGAGCGGAGGATCGGTGCAGACAACGACCGTATCCGTCGCCCGAACGTTGCGCAGAAGCCAGGCGAATGCCAGCACCTGAAAAAGAAGATAATCAATGCTCCGGCGCGTGAGGCTGTGGCGGCCGAAGCGGCCGCTTGCGAGCCGTCGGATCTGTACACCCCGAACCGTTTCGGTTGCGGGCAACACGCTTCCGGGATGATTGTGTATTTCGCGACTTGCAACGACAGTCACGTTCATTCCGCGCTGCGCCATTGAAACGGCGAGCGATGATATCATCCGGCTTGTTGCCGACTGGTCGGGGAAACCGTATCTGTTCAGGAAGATCATCCTCACGCTTTTTTCTCCCGCCAAATGTCCGGTCTGAAGGAGCATTCTTGGCGACGTGAAAACAGGCGGCAAGCTGGTCGTAAGGACTAGTGGGCGCATGATACGGAGTGGCTGGTACTCCGAAGTTGGCGCCGTACTATCCTTTTGGTAGCTGAAACGCAGATGAAGCCCTTATGGGTTATGAAATCCATGATGCCCCGGGCCAATCAATGGCAGGGACGGGCCGATGTGGATCGCGAGCTGACTGCGCGCCGTCCCGAGGCGCAACCGCACGCGACGCTGTGTGGCCTCGAACCGAAGTCCTGTCTTAAGATATGGATTTAACACCGAGTCCGACCGAGCTCCCCGCCGATGTCCAGGAGAGTGGTGCCTCAATGGCGGTTCCAGGTTGTGCCCAGGGTCGGGCAGAAATCCTGCTTCCCGGGCCGAATATCGGCGTGGCTGGAGGCGTTTGATCGCGCGGTACCCGAGCCATATTTAATACGGGTGCGAAAGCAAATTTCGTTCGCTTCGCCTCTTGATTTTGAAAACACGAAAAACCAAATCGTCAGCCGCCAGTCGCTGATGACAGGACTGGCCGTGCTGGAAGCGCCGCTTTTGGCGCTTTGGTACCCATGTTGCTTCAAGGAGGATATGGTTATGGCAACATCTTACGACTATGCACCGTTGTACCGATCGAGCATCGGATTCGACCGGGTCTTCAATCTTCTCGAAAACGCCCAGCGCACCCGCACGATCAGTGACTGGCCGCCCTATGACATTATTAGGACGGCCGAAGACAGCTATCAGATTTCTATTGCGGTGGCTGGTTTTACACGGGACGAGATCGACATCACTTTCCAGTCCAATCTCCTGACCGTGACAGGCAAGAGGCAGGAGACACCCGCGGGGGGCTACCTGCACCGCGGCATTGCGGCCCGTCCGTTCGAGCATCGGTTCGAACTCGCCGATCATGTCAGAGTGAGCGGCGCCGAACTGAAAAACGGTCTCCTTTCGATTGATCTCGTCCGCGAAATCCCGGAGGCCCTGAAGCCCCGGAAAATCGACATCCAGACCGATGCGGTTCTGGTGCCGACAGTTGCCCCGGGCCAGATCGAAGCACAAAAGGCGGCTTGATTTACATTGTTGGATGAACAGGGGCGCCGTCGCGATGGCGCCCACCAATATCCGGGATGGGAAGGAGAAAGCAATGAAACCCGATATGTTCAGACAGCCTGTTTTCATTCTTGTCGGTCTCGGCTTTCCAGCGGAGGTTCGAAACGTGCTGGAGGCCTACCGACATCTTTCCGAGTGGCCCGCAACAAACCGAGATAGCGCACATTCCATTGCGCTTAAGGCATGTGCTGCCGCGTTGCGCGGCGAGATTGAAGCGGAGACCGCCCGCGGCTTGTTCGTGGCCTTTGCCGAAAGACACGATCTACTTGCACCGGAAGATAGTGCCATCGCCGCGTCTCGTCTTTCGCGCGACAGAGATCCGCATGTGAATTGAGATAGACACGGTTATAAATGTGCAGCGGCGAGTTGTCCGTTATGCGGGGGCGGTATCGTGCACGGGCTCTAGAATGCCGAGCGAGCTGATTTACCGCCCCTGCGAAAGCGATTACTGCGAAGACTGTCACGGTCTAGGTAAGGAGGACAGGTGTGCTGCCTCGAGGTTGACGAGGGTGTAACATAGTATCTTCTCGTCACCAGCGTGGCACACGTCTTTCATAGGCTGGGTCGAAGAGCTTCATATAGGCTGTATCATCGCGTTCTTTCATCGAGGTCTGTTCGTAAAGTGCCGCAAGTTCGGTGAGTTTTTGCCGATCGAGCGTCACGCCAAGTCCCGGGCCATTGGGAACATCGAGGCGACCGCCACGGAACGTGAACGGCGTGCCCTCGATCACGTCGACACCGGTCCATGGGTAATGCGTGTCGCAATCGAAGCTCAGGTTCGGCGTTGCGGCTGCAGCATGGACCATTGCCGCCAGAGTGATGCCGAGATGCGAGTTGGAATGCATGGAGACGCCAAGACCCAACGTCTCGCAAATCTTTCCGAGATGGGTCGAGGCGCGCAGTCCACCCCAATAATGATGATCTGACAGCACAATCTGCACCGCATTTTTGCGGAAGGCCGCGGCGATCTGGTCGAATTCGAGGACGATCATGTTCGTGGCGAGCGGGATCGACGTAGCGGCTGCGACTTGTGCCATCTGATCCATACCGATGACCGGATCCTCGAGATATTCAAGGATATTCTCAAGCTTGCGTGCGATGTAGATGGCCGTGTCCACAGTCCAGCCGCCATTGGGGTCGATCCGCAGCGGATGATTGGGAAAAGCTCCCCGAAGCTTCAGCATGGTCTCGATCTCGAGATCCGGATGCAGCACGCCACCCTTGAGCTTCAGCGACTGGAAACCGTATGTGTCGACCATCCTGCGGGCTTCGCCAACCATCTGATCAGGCGTAAGAACCTCTCCCCATTCATCCGGGGCTTCACCTATATGGGCTGCGAATTTGAAGAACAGGTAGGCGCTGAACGGAACGCTGGTACGAATGGCGCCACCAAGCAGATCCGAGACCGGCCGCCCGAGAAGCTTGCCCTGAATGTCGAGGCAGGGGACTTCAAAGGCTGAGGCAACCACGTCCGTCAGCTTGTGATCGGCCACCGCCGATTTGGCATTGATGCCGCCACTGCCGGGCAATGCGGTGATGACGCGAGATTTCAGCTCGTGAAGATGAAACGGGTCGAGCCCGATCAGGGCAGGGGCCGCCCGTCGCAACCCATCCAGCGCCTTGATACTTCCGTAACTTTCACCAAGGCCGACCGTACCGTCGTCACATATGACCTCGATGACCGTGCGCAACGCATGCGGCTGATGCACGCCTTTACAGTTCAGTAGCGGTCTGTCGGGAATGGCGACCGGTGTGAGGTGAATTTCGGCTATGCGCATTAAAAAGCTCCTTGTCGCCACCAGCCGCGCGCAGCTTTTAGCGCATCGTCCAGCGGGGACAGTTCGGGATGCCAGTGGCGTTCCCATTCCAGACTGAGAGGGATATGTCGTTCATCCGACTGTAAAAGCGAAAGCAGTTCCGCCATGGGAAAATCGCCATGGCCGGGCAATACGTAGCGTCGTCGGCCATCGCTGTCCGTAGTGCTGTCCTTGACGTGCAGATGGACGACATTTTGTGCGATGTGTTGCCAAAGGATTTTGAGATCGCTGCCTTTGGCCCAGGTGTGGTGAGTGTCCCACAAGAGCTTCGATGCTGGCACGCACGCGATGAAGGCAAGAAGCTGCTCGAAGTCCGCCAGCGCGTCGTGTGTTTCGATCATGAGGTCGACATTCAGACCGCGTGATAGTCGCAGCGATTGCCAGTTGTCCAACAGGCCCGCTGCCTGTGTCATCTCATCCTGTCCCAACTGTTTGCCACCGTCGAAGATGCGCAGATAGGAAATCTTTGCGGCTTCCGCCCAGTCTATAAAGGGCTCGATGGCGGAAAGATCGGTGCTGCCGAACAGCCGAATGGATGTGTTTAGGGCGGCAACCTCGAGATCACTTTCGGCCAGAAAGGCTGCAAATCTGGAAGGAGTGGCAAATTCGGCAGTGAGTGCCGGGATGAGGTCGACCGTACCGGAGAGCGTGCGCAACTCCACATGCACGATGCCATGCCTCTGTGCCAGATCGGCCGCTTCGTGCAGGCTAAGTTCGGAGCAGCCAAGCGTTGAAAAACAATAATCGAAAGCGCTCATGCCATACGCTCCATATCCTGTTTATGGACCGGGTGAAGCGCGGCAAGCCCCGCGACGAAACGTTCGATCTCGGTAATGGCGAGATCGGAAAGCGCCCGCAATTCATTTCCCAGCGCCCCGGCAATGTGGGGGGTAAGCACGACATTGGGCAAATCGTAGAATGGGCTATCCGTCGGCAAGGGTTCCGGCTCCGGAGTATCGATCAGGATACGCAGCCGCCCGGAAAGTGCCTCGGCCAGCAATGCGTCGTGATCGACCAGCCAGCCCCTTGCCGTGTTGATGAAGATCGCATGATCCGCCATCAGCGCCAGTTCGCGGGCACCAATCATGTGGCGGGTTTCAGGCAGGATCGGCGCGTGCAGGGAGACCACATCGGACCAGGCGAGAAGCTCGTCGAGCTCCATTTTCGTAGCACCAAGTGCGGCCGCGTCTTCCACCGAAAGAAAAGGGTCGTAGGCGGCGATCTCGAATTTTCCGCGCGTCAGCATCTCCATGACAAGCCGACCAATCCGTGACGCGCCGACGATGCCGACTTTGCGGAAATGATTGCCGAGATAGGGTAGGCTCATGCCACGTCTGCTGCCAAAACCGCCGGTGCCGCGCTCTACCCGATGCTCGTCTCTCAGACGAAACACATCCTTGCCGCACATGATGATTGCCGCATAGGTAAACTCGGCAACCGGCACGGCCATGGCCGATGCCGCCGTGGTGATAAGAATATCGGATGTTTCCCAGAATTCGGCGGGAGCAACAGCGCGCACCGAGGACGCGGCATAAGCGACCATCCTGAGCTTTGGCGCACGGGCGAGGCGCTCGCGTGTCAGGGATGGCGCGCCCCAGGCGGCGAGGAGAATGTCCGCCTCGGCCAACGCTTCTGCTCCCGCTTCCGTGTCGAAATCCGTGTAGGGGAAACCCGGTATGATGTCGGTTACGGCATTCATGCGTGCCCATTCGCGCGAACCAAAGAAACCTTCGGGAAGCTCGTTCCGCATGGCGATCAACAGCCGTGGTTTGTCTTGAGATGGTCTCATTGGCGTACCGGACTTGAAACAGGTCGAACCTCGATGCGGTTGACGTCGATTTCGATCGGTTGAGAACCGGGCCGCAGGATCACATCGAGAAAAACTTCGGGAGGGGCTTCACCTGGCCTGAGTTTCAGGGGAGGAGTTCTGAGCGCCCCTGTCCATTGGGTGGCAGGGAAAGGAAAAAATGTGCCGTCTTCGGCACGGAAAGGCGCAAGTGCTACCGCCTCCTGTCCTTGGGCTGCAGCATCTTTCAGACGCAGCGATATTCCGAGTACGTCGCTATGCGCCGGCACATCAACATCGCATATGGCCTCCACCCATAAGCCTGTGCCCGGATGGACAAGCCGCCCGCCGAGACGGTGGCTTTGTTCACCTGTTTCCGTGACTGTCAGGGCTGAAAAATCAGCTGCCAGATTGCCTGCTGGATTGTTCACCGGGTCAAAACGATCGTCTGTCGCCAGGATACGGGCCGGCGCGCGCGGCATGATCGCCTCCAGATAGGTGGCAAGCAGCTTTCCTACGGCAAAAGCGCCTGTCACCGCAAAATGGGTGCCGTCGTCGGAATAGCCGGGATTAGGCTCGCCGAATTCACTTTCGGGATCGACCCATGCCGAGTTCCAGTCGAAGACATGGCAATTGGCATTATCTGCGGCAAATTCGATGCTCTGCCGGTTGATCCAGTGCGCTTTTGCCCGCTCTGCACCGCCAGCCGGCCATTTCCCGGTGCCACGGGCGAGGATCGGGAGCAGGATGACGGTTTTGCCTGCGTCGAGCAGAGCCGAAACGATCCGCGCCCGTGTATCGGCAATCGTCTGGCGTGTCTCCACCATCATGTCGTTGGTGCCGGCATCGACGATGACCAGATCGAAATCCGATTTCAGCAGTCGCGGTAGCCGCCGTTCGATCTCGATTGCCTTCTGGCCGGAAACTCCGAAATTGAGGCCGGAAAAGAACCGGCTGACACCCGGTCGATTGCTCGGTTCCCAGCCTGTTGGTGCTGATGGATCATGGTGGACAGGGCAGCAAAGTCTGCCATGCGACAATACCTCGGCCCAGCTCATCCAGCCGCGGGCCGATGTGGCAAGCGAGGACGCGTCGCCAATATGGTTCTGCTGGACGAGCGAAGTGCCGAGAACGGCAATCCGGCTCGCCCTTGGTAACGATACGGACATGGTTTTTACCAGATATCAGGAGAACAGGACGCCGCCATTGATGTCGTAGCAGGCGCCGGTGATATAAGCAGCATCGTCGGACGCAAGAAACGCCACCAGACCGGCAACGTCTTCGCTTGAGCCTTCGCGCTTCAGCGATGTGGCGCCTGCCACCTTTTCACGCACTTCGGGTTTGGTGAAGGTGTCGTGGAAGGTGGTGGAGATCATGCCGGGGCAGACGGCGTTGACGCGAATATTCGGGCCAACTTCCTTGGCAAGTCCTCGGGTAAAGGTCATCACTGCACCCTTGGAAGTGGCATAGGCGAGCGCGCCCGGCCCGCCGCCGTCACGGCCCGCCTGCGACGAGAAGGTTACGATCGCGCCGCCCTTTGCCATTTTGGGCAGTGCGGCCTTGGCTGTCAGGAACAGCGACGTCAGGTTGACGTCGAGGACCTGATGCCAGAAGGCTTCGTCCATGTCAGCGATTGTCTTGCGGGCGATAAGCCCACCCGCAACATGGACAAGGCCATGGATCTCGCCGAATTTGTCTGCGGCAGCAGAAATGGCAGCCTCTACTTCGCTTGCGTTTGTCAGGTCTGCCTTGATCGCCAGAGCCGAACGGCCAAGCTTTTCGATTTCGGCAACGGCCGTGGCCGCACCTTCAGCGGCTCCATTATAGGTGAGGACGACATTGGCGCCTTCCTGCGCAAAACGAATGGCGCATGCCCGGCCGATATCCCGGCCGGCGCCGGCTACAACAACGGTCATGTTGGTAAAACGCTGCATTTGAAGAACCTCGTATGGTTAGAATTGCTTGGGAAGGGAGAGCTTGAAACGCTCGTCGTCGACGTCGCTGAAATAGATGTCGGTCGAAAAACCCTGATCGTCTATGAAGCTGAAGATGCGCTTCGGCTCCTTTAAACTGTAAGGCACCAGAAGGGTGACCAGCCGATGCCGAGTTGCTGCTGGAACCGTGGCGCAGACGTGATGGTGGATATCAAGACCCTCGAACTCCTTGGGATCAATGTCGGGAAAACCTTCGACGGCCGCGATCTGCGGTGTGCCGGCTGACGAGAAGACAAACTGGCCGTAAAAGCCCGCCTTTTGGCCATTGTAGCGAAAGCTCGACTTGCCGGTCTGCGGTGACCCTGTGGTATGGCAAAGCCATTGCAGTTCCTGGGGCTCGGAGCACTCCACCTCATCGACAATCACGAAATAGCTGTCGTTGACGAAGTGCATTTCGCGCTGCGCTTTCATAACCAGCGGGTTCGCGACCTGATAGGCAGACGTCGCATCTCCGAGGATCCGGACATGTCCGGGATTTTCCTCAACCGATACGATACGGCCTGCAGCACGACGCGCGAGTGCCTTGTCCTTTTCCGCATATTGTCCCTTGCCGCCGATCAGGATGGCGTTTTTCGACCGTGTCTGACGGCGCCAGTTCAGATGCATCTGCGAGTTGAACGCCACGTAATAGCCGGACTGGATCGCCAGATCCTCGCCGTAGGCATAGAGGACAAAGGCATTCTGGTCGCCATGGCTGTGGCTTAGCGAACCGTAGGGACTGGATTTGAAGACGAATTGCAGATGCCGTTCCGGGTCTTCCATATGTTGCTGGATGGTCGCCCAACCGATATCATCGAAAACAGCGAGTGCCGGCAAGTCTGCAGGCGAGACTGCTTCCACCTGCTGATAGTCGTGACGATAGACGAGATCGTCGAAGTTCAGGTCCCACCAGCCGTAATTGTAGAAGGCCATTTCTGTGCCCGTCGCATCGGCCTTGATGTGATCGAAATACCATTGGTAATGGCCGTTGCCGGTAACGCCGGCAAATTGCCGAACATTGTAACCTAGTTTCAGGCCGGGAAGATCGCCAAGCGTGGAGTCGTCGCCAAAATTGGCGCGGCGGGTTCCCGGCGCCTTGGTATAAAGCGGGAAACGCCCGGTGTTCTGGAAAAATGGCCGTTGATAGAGGTCGTAGCCGATATAGGAGCGGATCAGATTGGCGGCCTCGATGAGGTAGGCCATACCGGTCATCCAGTAATGCGGCCCTTCCGCCCAGCCACCGTCAGTTCCAGCCCAGGGAGAATAGAGGGTGGCAAGGAATTCAACGGTATAATCGAGCCATTCGCCCGCCTCGTCGCTTTCGTCCTGAAGCGCGATACAGGCCGGCGTCAGTACTGCCGAAAGCGAACGTACGGCATGGCTGTCATAGGGAAACACGTGGATGCGGGCATGCGCAATGACATGGTCGGCGACCTCCCGCGTCCGTTCAAGAAGAACCGAGCGTACGGTCTCGCGCTCGTCTTCGCTCAGATAGTCGTATAGCCAGTCATAGCCCCAGGCGAGTGCCACGACGATACGGAACCCCGCCTCGTCATTATAGGCCCGGGAGGTCGCGCCTTTCGGATCCCAGCCAGCGACGGCCAGCAGCCACTTGCGCGACGCATCGAGTAGATCGTCGCGTCCGAGCACCCGACCGGCAATGGCCAGGTGCCGGATCGCATAGATCACTTCCTGGCAGTCGATATACATCTGTCGCCAGAGTCCTGCGACGCGCATATTGTTGGGATAAGGCTGAGGTTCCGGCATGACCGGCCGCTCAAGCCAGGGTTTTACCGATTTCTCGTAGAACTCGGACCAACTGCAATGATTGGGGTCCTTTGCCACCGCCTCCGAGAAGCAGCGCAACTGTTCCGGATTGAGCCAGAGCCGTGGATGGCTGGCATGCGCGGCTGCATGACGGGCCTGCCTGCTTGGTAGCGGCGTTTTCGGCAGCGAAGCGTCGATCTCGAAGCTGCGCACGGTACTCCAGTTGGAATCCGGCGTCGCGGACGTCGGGCCCCACAACGCATAACACCAGTGATAGCGGCCTTCCGGAAGGGCTTCGTCCGGCGTGAAGAAATTCCACGCGAGATCTTCAAAGACGAGCGTCTTTTTGTCTGCAAAACCGGGATCGGACGAAATCCGCAATACGTAGCTCGCACCGTCGTCGATGTCGGGCAGCCATGAAAAGCGCGGAGGGTTCTCCGTCGGCGGTACTTCTTCGCTCGGCTCGTAGCCAATGGTCAATGAACCCGGCCGGGGTTCATCGAGAAGTGTCTGTCGGGAGATTGCCGGGGCAGAGGGACACATTGCGCTCTAACTCCTATGAAAACATAAGGGAAAGGATGGCGGCGACAAAGCCGCCATCACGGTCGAAGGTTTATTGCGCGGCCTTGTACTGGCGGTCATAGGCCGATTGCATCATCTTGATGACCTCGTCGTAACCGAGTGCCGTGAGGCGCTTCTTGTAGGCATCCCAGCCGGCATCGACGTCCTGGGCACCCAGTATCCAGGTCTGCTGCATCTCGGTCATGTAGGTGAGGATACTTGGCCAGTAGCGGTCGAATGTCGCCTTTTCCTCTGCGTTCAGGGAAACGCCCATGAACTCATCCTTGAGGCAGTTGCACTTGTCGTACATATCGATGCCTTCAAGCGCGATCTTGTTTGTCCACTGGCGCTCATATTCGTAGTCCATCCAGTATCCGCGCGGGATCGCCGCACCGACCGCCCACAACTGGGCATTCACCGGGTCCTTGTTGTCGAGGATTTCCTTCTTGAATTGCGGCTTGCCATCGACCATCTCGTAGGTCAGGCCTTCGACGCCGAAATTCGACAGGATGCGCCCCTGTTGAGAGAACCAGAAATCGAAATACTTGATTGTTTCGACCGGGTGTTCGTTGGTCGCCGAAATAGCCCAGCCGACGGGCTGGACACGCAGCCGACGGGAATCCTCAAACCGTTGGCCCGAGACCGTCTTTGGCGGCAGCATCGGCTTTAGCGCGAAACCGTTGATCTTTGGCGACAGGGCGTCGTTGTAGGTCGAGGTACTGGCGAACCAGTCATGCGTCATGCCGCCGAGATTGTTGCCCAGCAGATATTCACGCGAGCGAGCACCGCGGGTGAAAATCTCCTTGTCGATCAGGCCTTCCTTGTACCATTTGGCCACGTTGGAAATCCCGGTCTTGTAGTTTTCCTCCGCCCAGGGATGACGAAGTTGTCCGTCATAAACGGCAAAGTCGCCATAACGCTCGGATCCGGACACGCGCGCATCCCACAGATTGATAAGGCGGACCGCATCGATTTCCTCACGGGCAAAGTAGGGAACTTCATCCTTGAGACCGTTGCCGTTCGGGTCCTTGTCACGGAAGGCTTTCAGAACTTCGTAGACCTCTTCCGGTGTTTCCGGCTGCTTCAGCCCAAGCTTGTCGAGCCAATCCTGGCGGATGAACCAACCGCGCGAGAACTTGCCATCAGGGACGTAAGGGATGAAATAGAGCTTGCCGTCCGGTCCGGAGATGGCGTTGCGGATTTCCTTGTGGCTGTCGAAGAATGCCTTGAGGTTGGGGGCGTTTTCCTCGATCAGGTCATCGAGTGGAATGAATGCGCCCTCCAACCCGTAGCGAATGAAGTCTTCCTTCAGCCCGCCCGTGGCGTCGCCGCCGACGATGTCGGGAAGGTTGCCCGAGGCGATCAGAAGGTTGAATGCATCGCGGCTGCTGGTGGTCGCCAGCGACGCCACGTTGCGGACATGAATGTTGGTGATCTCGGCGGCCTTTTGCTCCACCGGCCATTTTTCCGAGTAGACGTATTTGTCCCGGAAGTGGAAGTGGATCGTAAGCTCCAGCGGATCCTTGGAAATTTTCCCTGAATCCTGCGCCGATGCCGGCAAGGCCAGGGTTGCGGCTGTCATCAACGCCAGTAGGGGCGTGCCTTTTCGTAGTGCTCTCACAGGTTCTCCTCCCTTGTGCTGCTACTCTTTGACTCCGCCCAGCAGAATTCCTTTGGTGAAATACTTCTGCGCGTAGGGGTAAATGATGAGGACGGGAATGATGGAAGCGATCATGATCGCGGATGTTACCGTCTCGAACGAATAGTGGGCGGTGAGCAGGCTCGATGCGAATTCGTCATTCGAGTTAAGATCGACGATCACGCGCTTCAGATAGACCTGAAGCGGGATCTTCTCCTCGCCGCGCAGCAAGACCATCGCCCAGAAGTAACCGTTCCACCGCGAAACGATGCAGAACAGCGCAACGGTGACGATTGCGGGCTTGGAAAGCGGAATGAACACCTTCCACAGCAGCTGCAACTCGCTTGCACCGTCCATTTTGGCGGCTTCTTCGAAGGACTTTGGCACCGCTTCGAAGAAGTTGCGCAGCAGAATGACGTTGAAGGCGTTTGCCGCAAATCCGAGGATGATGCCGAAGCGGCTGTCGAGAAGTCCAAGATCACGCATGTTCAGAAAGAAAGGGATCATGCCGGCGTTGAACCACAGCGTAAAAGCGATGGCGATGTTGAAGAAAGTGCGGCCGCGCAGGCGTTTGCGCGAAAGGGCGTAGGCTCCGGGGATCATGATCAGCAGGCTCATCAGCGTGCCGCCGAAGGTGTAGATGAACGTGTTGCCATAGGCGACCCAGAACATCCTGTCGGACAATACCCTGTCGTAAGCGGCAAGGGTCACATCAACCGGCCATAGCGTGACACGGCCAGCCGTGACGGCGGCCCCCGAAGATAGCGAGACCGAAAGCACATAGATGAAGGGATAAAGCGTCGACAGAACGAACAGACCCAGAAGAATGGCATTTGCCCAGCCAAAAATCCTGTCGCCGCGGGAATAAAGATTGAAGTTTGCCATCTTTCAGCTCCTCACCAAAGCGATGTCGACGAGACTTTTCGGCTGATGCGATTTGCCGAATAGACGAGGACGAAAGCGATAACCGCATTGAACAGTCCGGCGGCCGTCGCGAGATCGTATTGGGTACCCTGCAAGCCGGTGCGGTAAATGAAGGTGGAAACGACATCTGCCGTCTCATAGGTGGATGGCCGATAGAGCAGAATGATATATTCGAACCCGACCTCGACCAGATTGCCGATGCGGATGATCAGCATGATCACGATTGTCGGCAGGATGCAGGGCAGGGTGATCCGCCACATCATCTGCCAGCGCGATGCCCCGTCCACACGGGCAGATTCATAAAGCGTCGGGCTCACGCCAGCGATGGCGGCGAGATAGACGATGGATTCGAAGCCCGCTTCCTTCCAGACCGACGAGCCGATATAAATCGGACGAAACCATTCCGGCTGGGTCAGGAAGTATATCGGCTCGAATCCAAGGCCTTTCAGCAGAAGATTGACGATGCCTATCGACGGCGACAGGAAGTTGATGACGATGCCGGCCACGATCACCACCGAAATGAAATGCGGCAGGTAAACGATCGTCTGGGCCCAGCTTCGGGCAACGCTGTTTTGAACCTCGTTGAACATCAAGGCCAGGATGATCGGTACCGGAAACGCGAAGATCAGGCCGAGAGCGCTGATTTTTAGGGTGTTCCAGAAGGCGCGGATGAACATGTCATTGTGAAAGAGTTCCGCGAAGTTTTCAAAACCGACCCACGGGCTCTTTGCAATGCCGCGAAAAATCGAGAAGTCCTGAAACGCGATGACCAGCCCGTACATGGGCTTATAGAGAAAGACGGCGAACCAGATAATCATCGGAGCGAGAAGCAGGTAGAGCTGCCAGTCGCGGCGAACATCTTCCTGGAGATCGTGAAGGCGTCCCTGAAAACCCTTTTTC
The DNA here is from genome assembly GCF_059429395.1 of Agrobacterium sp. K11. Taxonomy (NCBI): domain Bacteria; kingdom Pseudomonadati; phylum Pseudomonadota; class Alphaproteobacteria; order Hyphomicrobiales; family Rhizobiaceae; genus Agrobacterium; species Agrobacterium sp. K11. Next base: position 696,050 of record NZ_JCAHRB010000002.1, read on the forward strand.
ATGGTCGCGCCCCGCTTGGGGTTTTCAGCGACCTTCCGGTTGCCGCATCGAAGACATGGATGCGTGTGATATCGATGCCAAGTCGGGTGACGCCGTTGAGAGTATGATCGCCGTAAAGTGTTTCCGCCTTGGCGATAAATGGCTGGCCATCAGCCCTGCCGTGGAGCAGAGCCTCCGCGCCCAAGGGTTCCACGAGGTCGATGCTGCAATTGAGGTTTTCACGACTGTCTTCGGTCTCTACCGACATGATTTCGGGTCGCAGGCCGAGTTTGACCTGCTGCCCTTCCGTCGCATTTTTCGCAAATGCTTCCGGGACGCTGAAGCGTTGTCCGGCACTACCCGTGATTTTGACCTTTACGGTGCCATCCTGCTTTTCGATCGTCCCGTCCAGAAGGTTCATGGGCGGTGAGCCGATAAAACTTGCGACGAACGTGTTGGCCGGTTCGAGGAAAACTTCCATCGGCGAACCGACCTGCTCGATATGGCCGCCATTCATGATGACGATGCGGTCCGCAAGTGTCATTGCCTCGACCTGATCGTGCGTCACGTAGATGCTGGTGGCGTTCATCCGCTTGTGCAGCAGTTTAATCTCGGCCCGCATGTGGGTGCGCAGCTTTGCGTCGAGGTTCGAGAGAGGTTCATCGAACAGGAAGATTTTCGGCCTGCGCACGATGGCACGACCCATGGCGACACGTTGGCGCTGGCCACCGGAAAGATCCGCCGGCTTGCGGCCCAGATATTCGGTGAGCCCGAGGACCTGTGCAGCTTCTGCCACCGCCTTGTCGATAACCGCTCGCTTTTCGCCCCTCACTCGCAGGCCAAAAGCGATGTTATCGGCCACGCTCAGATGCGGATAAAGCGCGTAGTTCTGAAACACCATCGCGACATCGCGGTCTTTGGGCGCGATCTTGTTGACCACTCGGCCGTCCATTGAAACGGTGCCGTCCGAAATGTCTTCCAGCCCGGCGAGCATGCGCAGCGTGGTGGATTTTCCGCATCCCGAAGGACCTACGAGGACAACGAATTCCTGCGGCTGTATGGAAAGATTGATACCGTGGACGACTTCAAGGGCACCATAGCGCTTGACGACGTCGTTGATTTGAACTGCGGACATGAAAGGCCCCTCCTCAAAAGCCTTGAATGTTCAGTCAGGCGTCTTCTGCCCCCGTGAAGCGCGCTTCCTCGTGACGCGCGTGTTGACCTGCTCGATGAAGGTCCAGATCTTCGGGTTCTTGGAGAGTTCTGCGATTTTGGTTTCGAGTGATCCGAGGTGGCGCTGTACGGCCTCTCTTGCGGCTTCGACATCGCCGGATTCGATTGAGTTCACGATTGCTTCGTGCTCTTCGATAACCTTCTCGGTGCGACGGACTGCAAAAACGCGCTTCAGGTGTCGCATTCGGTCCATTTCGCCTTTCGCCTGATTTACCACGCTCCAGGCTCCAGGAAGGCGAGCTGCTGAAAAGATCGTGCGGTGGAATTCCTCGTCGAGCAGGAAAAAGTTGGTGAATTCCTCATCCGCGGCAGCAGTGCGCTGCTGCGACAGACAGGTTTTCAGCCGTGCGATGTCTTCCAGCGAATGCCGCTTGGTTGCCTCGATCACAGCGCCTTCTTCCAGTTTGAACCGGATGAAACAGGCCTCCATGTACCGCTGAACGTCGATCGGCGAGATGTAGGTGCCACCTTGCGGCACGACAGTCACGAAACCTTCTTCGGAAAGGCGAATGATCGCCTCGCGGACGGGCGTTTTGCTGACATGCAGCAGTGTCGCGATCTCCTTTTCCGACAGCGCCCGCCCTGGGAGCAGCTTCACCTCGACAATCAGTTTGCGAAGTAAGGCATGGATCCTGTTGGTCATGTTTCCGTCAGCCGGCAGGTCTTGGGGGGTGACGAGTTCGGACAGCGGTAACGATGGGAATTCAAGGGTAACAGACATATCAAATGCCTAACTGATATATTAGAATTGAAAGTGACATATCTTTTGATTTTCCGCGAGTCAAGCCCTGGGCAGTCTCGTGTTGGCGGTTGAATAATCGGGTCCGACCTCAATGCGTCCGGCAGTGGCCGGTGTTGTCTCGGCTATCTGGCGATCCATGCTTGCCGCTCGTCGCACGGCAAAAAATCACTATATGAAAAAACAACACTTTGACGGTCGTAATATGAGATCGCGATTGACGATTTGCTGTAAAATCTGGCACGCATAGAAAATCAGCAGTGCTCATCTGTATCCATGTCGAGACATCTTTTCCCGGAACTGTGCTGTTCCCGGATTACCTTCGTGTGCCTTGAGGAGAACGAATTTGGGAAAATTTTCACCTTTTGACCAAACCTTGTGGTTTGCAACCGCAGCGCCCGCACCGAAAACCGCGAGGCTCGAAGGCCGTGTCGATGTGGACGTCTGTGTCGTGGGCGCGGGATATACCGGACTGACGACGGCGCTGGAGCTAGCGCGCAGGGGCGTCAAGGTTGCTTTGGTCGAAGCGCAAGAGGCAGGTTTTGGCGGTTCGGGCCGCAATGCCGGCCACTGCACCCCGACCTTCAGCTATTACAGCCTGCCGTCGCTCGGGAAAATTCTGGGCGAGCCTTGGGCGGAGCGCCTTATTCACCGCCAGACGCGGGCCAATGATCGCGTCGTTGAGATGATCTCGACCTACGGAATCGACTGCGAATGGGTCCAGAATGGTTATGTTATGGGCGCATTGCGTCCCGGCGCCATGTCCACGCTGCAGATGAAGTCTGATGCATATGCCGGCGCTGGCGCGCGCTGCCGGGTGATTGGCAGGGACGAGGTCGAAGCGTTGACAGGCAGCCCTCGTTTTTATGGCGCCTGGTATCACGAGGAGGGCGGTCATTTGAACCCGCTTTCATACGCACGTGGCCTTGCGCGCGCCGTTATCGCAGAGGGCGGGCAGGTGTTTACCGCGTCCCCGGTCGAGGATGTCCAACCAGAGGCCGGGAAATGGTCCGTGCGAACGCCCGGTGGCACTGTGCTTGCTGAAAAGGTGATCTTCGCGACCGGCGCCTACACCGTCGGTGGCTGGAAAAACCTCGATAAAAGCTTCCGCATCAAGAAAGTGTTTCTCGCGGCCACCCAGCCGCTCGATCCGGAAACGCGCGCAAAAGTCCTGCCCCACAATACGACCATGCATGATGGGCGCGGCGATATCTATGTCTACAAATACAACCGTGAAGGTCGCATTGTTGCCTCCATGTTCCCCATGGGCCAGCGTGGCGCCGACCCTGACTATACCCGGCAGGTTCTCACAGACCGGCTGAAATTCCTTCATCCGCAGATCAGCGAGGAAATCCGTTGGGAATATTTCTGGTTCGGCGAACTGGACATGCAGATGCGCACTGTCCCGAGGCTTTATGATCTGGCGCCCGGCATCGTTGCCTGTACGGGACTTTCTGGCCGCGGCGTGCCAACCGGCTCCATGCTTGGCGGTGTCTTGTCAGAATGGGCGCTGGGCGTGCCGGACAAGGATCTCTCCCTGAAAATCGAACCGCTTCACAAGGCGCCGTTGCTGATGTCCTTCGCGCCCGGTCTGCGCCTTCGTTATTTTCGCATGCAGGAAAACCGTGCAACCCGCAAGGAAGGCGCCACCCTTCTGCCCCATGCCTGAGAAAGGAAAACCTATATGACCGACAGGAAAACCGTCCTCATTTCCGGAGGCAATCGCGGTATCGGTGCTGCCACCGGCAGGGCCTTTATGGAGGCCGGCTGGAAGGTCTCGCTTGGAATGCGCACGCCGCTACTGCCGGAATGGGCAGATCCAGCGTTAGTCCACGTGCAGGCCTATGACGCGCTCGCCCCGCAATCGCCTGTCGACTGGGCGGCTGCCGTTCTGGCACGGTTCGGCCGCATCGATGCTGTTGTTGCCAACGCCGGCGTCATGGTGCGCAAGACCGTGGTGGAAGCGACTGACGAGGAGTTCGCCTCATTGATGGACGTCAACGTCAATGGCCCGCGGCGCCTTGTGCAGGCCTGCTGGGACCCGCTAATCGCGTCCGGAGCAGGTCGCGTGGCGATTGTCGCCTCGCTATCGGGGAAAAGGGTCAAATCGGCAGTGTCTGGCGCCTACTCGGTCTCGAAATTCGCAGCCCTTGGCCTGTCGCATGCAATCCGTCATGCCGGTTTCGACAAGGGTGTGAGGGCGACCGCCATATGTCCGGGTTTCGTTGCGACTGATATGGGGCTGCCTCTGGCAGGCGCGACGCCGTCGGACACCCTGACCCAACCTGAAGATATTGCCAGCTCCATCCTGCATGTCGTCCGTTTGCCGAACCGCGCGAGTGTTTCGGAATTCTGGGTCAACTGCCTGCTCGATGACAGCTATTGATCGACGATCGCCGAGATTTCGTCCTTCAGCAGCATCGCATATTGCTCCAATGTGCCGGGCTCCAGCTTGGCACTTAAAAGTGTGAAGCCCAAGGAAGCGTTTGGCGTTGTACCATCCGAAAAAATCGGCACGGAAACGCCGGCAATCCCGGGGATAAGCTCGCCGACGTCGATTGCATAACCGCGTTCGCGTGTTTCAGCGATCAGTTGGCGCACTTTGTCGGCGGTGAGATCGCGGTAGGCGGCATAGCGCTCGACATTGGCGCGGATGATGAATTCCTGCTCGTCCTCTTCGAGGAAGGCGAGCATGGCAATTGAGCCTGGACCGACGCCAAGCGGGACCGAACCACCGATCGAGCCGGTCAGTGTCGGCACCACGCATTCTCCGTCGCGTCTGTCGAGGCAAACGGAATCGTGGTTCAGCCGGGCCATCAGGTGGATGGTATCGCCGGTTCGGCGCCGAATGCGGGTCAGCGCCATTTCGCAGCGGCTGATGATGCCAGGTCCACGTGCGGCGCGCGCACCGTAAATCGCCATACGCGCGCCCAGCCGGTAACAGCGCTTCCTGTCGTCACGGGCGAGGAGCTTGTGGCCGACCAGCGTGTTGAGGATGCGGTGGCAGGTAGCCGTGTTGAGTCCGGATCTGTTCGTCAGTTCCTTGAGCGTGACGCCTTGTACGCCGCCGTCTGCAACAAGATCGAGAAGAGCTACCGCTCGATCCAGAAGCTGCGCGCCACCAGAGGAGGATTGGGTGGATTTGGCCATATCTTCTCACATTATGAAAATAAAATCTCAATAACTTGTATAATGAGAAAACTGCGTATTCAATGACCAAAATTGAGCAGATTAAATAAGTGAATATTTTGTAGGCAGCTTGATTTTGAAGACGACCTGCGGGTTTCGAGAACGCCAGACCCGCTTGAACAAACAGGGGAACAAAATGAAGAAAAAAGCAGCAAACATTCTCGCAACTACCGCCCTGGCGGCCTTGGGCATGCTGGCGGCCAGTGCCGCGCTCGCCGGTACGCTTGATGACGTCAAGGCCCGCGACAAGCTGATCGTCGGCGTCAAGAACGATTATCCACCTTATGGGTATCTCAACGACAAGGGTGAGATCATCGGCTTCGAAGTCGAACTGGCGAAATACGTCGCCAAGGAACTTCTGGGGTCTTCAGACAAGATCGAATTTGTGCCGGTCGTTGCCGCCAATCGTATCGAGTTCCTGACCGCTGGTCGTATCGATGCGATTTTCGCGACGCTTGGCGTCACGCCGGAGCGCGACAAGGTCATCGATTTCACCACCGCTTACGTATCGTCGCCAGGCCCGGCGGTCATGATGGCTAAAGAAGCGACCACCAGCAAATGGGAGGAACTGAAGGGTAAGCCGGTCTGCGGCATTCAGGGATCCTATTATAACAAGAAGATGACCGAGGAATTCGGAATCCAGCTCGTTGCCTTCAAGACCCAACCGGAGGCCATGCGCGCTTTGCGCGACAATCGTTGCGTAGGTTTTGTCTTCGACCAGATGACCCTTGACCTCAAGGTTCAGGAAGCGGACTGGAAGGGCTACAAGGTCGCCGTCCCCACCTATGAGTATCTGCCGATGGCAGGTGGTATCCGCGAAGGCGACAAGGCGTTCCAGGAGGCCGTGGACAAGGCCATTACCAAGGCGGAAGCCGAAGGCAAGATGATCGCCTGGGAAACCGAGTTCAATATTCCCCACGCCGATTACATTGCCGAGCGCGCCAAGGCTGCCAAAGCAAAACTGAACTGATAGGGTCTGGAGCAGCTATTGTTCGGTCTTGATTATTCCTGGCTTACGGATCCAGCCTATCAGCAATGGCTGCTCACCGGGGTCCTCAACACACTCAAGCTTGCGGCACTGTCATCCAGTGCCGCGATCATCATCGGCCTTCTCGGCGCGCTTGCGCTGACTTTGCGGATTTTCTGGCTGGATGCCATCATCGAGCTGTTCGTGGAGGTGTTCCGCAACACGCCGCCACTGCTGCAGATGCTTTTTGCCTATTTCACGCTGTCGACGCTGGGGTTGAAAGTCACCGATCCCTCCACCGGCCTGCAGATGCCGCTACTGAGTGCATTCGCCTGCGCCTCGATTTCGCTCAGCCTGTTCGGCGGAGCGCTGGCGATCGAGGCTTTCAGGTCCGGTATCGAAACCATGCCGCGGTCGATCATAGAAGCGGCCCGGTCGCTCGGATACCGCCGGTGGTCGCGTTTCTGGAAAGTTGAGGCGCCGATCGCTGTGCGCATCAGCCTGCCGGCGATTACCAACATTCTCACCAACCTGTTCAAAACAACCTCTCAGGCTTCGGTCATTACGGTGCCGGAACTGATGTATTACGCCGGCCAGATCTACAACGACACGTTTCGCACACTCGAGGTCATGATCCTCGTGCTCGTCATCTATGTGGGACTCGTATCCATCCTGACATTTGCAATGTCCAGGCTCGAAGCCTGGATGGCTTTCCCCGGTTATGGAAAGGGACACTGACCATGGTCTCCACCATGACTTACGAAAACAAGAAACGCGCCGTCCTGCTTTTCATCGCGCTTGCGGTGGCAATCTGGATTGCGATCGATGCACTCGCCGGCGGTGCGCAACACTGGAACCGCGTCGCCGTGCGCCTGCCACTGCTCCTGACAGGCTCCGGCTCCGGCTGGCCGATTAGCGGCGGCTTCATCCTCAACATCCTGCTGTCGATTGCCTCCATGGCGGTGGCGACTACCCTTGGCACAGTGATGGGGCTTGCGACGCTCGCAAAATCGCCCTTCATTCGCCTGCCGGCATTTTTCGTCATGAATTTCCTGCGAAACTCGCCTTGGCTCGTCCTGCTTTTCGCCATGCTTTACATTCTGCCTTTCGAGATGAAGATCTTCGGCTTCGTCGTTCCCTTCCCGCCTTTCGTAAAGGCGGTCATCGGGCTGGCGTTACCGACGGCGGCGAACTTCTCCGAAGTCATTCGCGGCGCAGTGCAGTCGATCCATAGCGGTCAATGGGAGGCGTCCCGTTCGCTCGGTTACACCCAGCTGCAGATCTATCGTTACGTCATCCTTCCCCAGGCCTTGCGCCGGATGATACCTGGCTGGATGAACCTCTATGCCCTGCTGATGATTGCAACCGCGCTTGCCACGGTCACAGGTATTCAGGACGTTTTGACCATCCTCAACACCTCACTGGCGATGGAGAGCGAACGGGCGCTCGTCTATTTTTATCTGACCATCCTCTTCCTGTTTTTTGCCTATTGCTACCCGATCGCGATCTTCGCGCGGCGCCTGGAGCATGCGGTTAAAGGAGACAATCTATGAACCGCTCCAACGCCCTGATCGAGATCGATGGCATCCGGAAATCTTTCGGCACGTTCGAGGTCCTGAAAGGAATTTCCCTCAGCGTCGGCAAGGGGGAGGCTGTCTGCATCATCGGACCGTCCGGTTCCGGAAAGTCGACCATTTTGCGCTGCATCAACGGCCTGATTCCGGTCAATGAGGGTTTTATCCGGGTGGGAAATCACAAGGTGCACGAGATGCGCACCGAGAAGGCAATGCGGCCATTGCGTCACCAGGTGGCGATGGTGTTCCAGCAGTACAATCTCTTTCCGCATCGCACCGCCCTGGAAAACATCATGATGGCGCCGATCCAAGTGCTCGGCCATGACAAGGCAGAGGTCGCGGATCGCGCTCGGAAGCTTCTCGCCAAGGTGCGCCTGTCGGAAAAGGCCGACAGCTATCCTGGCCAGCTTTCCGGCGGCCAGCAGCAACGCGTGGCTATTGCCCGCGCGCTTGCCATGCAGCCGGAAGTCATTCTTTTCGATGAGGTGACTGCTGCCCTGGACCCGGAAACGGTCAAGGAGGTTCTCGTTACAATCCGCGAGCTTGTTGAGGAAGGGCTGACCTGTGTCCTCGTCACCCACGAAATGAAATTCGCGCGTGAGGTTTCACACCGCGTCTGCTTCACCGACCGGGGGTTGATTGTTGAAAGTGCCCCACCCGTCGAGCTGTTCGACCATCCAAAAGATCCGCGCACACGCGAGTTTCTTGGCCAGGTTCTGTGATTGCCCAAAACTCCTGAAAGGCGGGCCTCAGCGGCCCGGTATGCAATGCGTAAGTTTGACGATATCTACGCCGCCGATTTCAAGGAAGCTCCCTATTGGTGGGAGGAGGCCGAGCCGGAGACGAATCTCGATCCCGTTCCCGAGTATGCCGACGTCGTGGTGGTCGGCTCCGGCTATGCCGGTCTTGCTGCCGCAACCCACCTTGCGCGTGCCGGACGCTCCGTTGTCGTGCTGGACAGTGACCGGCTCGGTTCCGGCTGCTCGACGAGGTCCGGCGGAATGGTGTCCAGCGGCCAGAAGCTCGTCGTTGGCGGCGCGATCAAGGGCATTGACCCGGAGTTGATCAACCGGCTTATCGGCGAAAGTAACGAAAGCTTCGAATATCTGAAAATGTTAATCGACACGGAGAAGCTCGATGCCGGGCTGAAGCTGACTGGTCGCTTCTTTGGCGCCCACACCGCCACAGACTACGTGACGCTGAAGCGCCACGGCGCTCTGCTTGCCGAAAAGACTGGCGTGAAGGTCAGCTTCCTTGATCGAGATCAGCAGCGCGCGGCCATCGGTTCGGATTATTATCACGGGGGTATGCTGATAGATGACTATGGCGGCCTGCATCCGGGACTTTACCACAAGGCGCTGCGCGGGCGGGCCAAGGCTGCCGGTGTCATGCTGCGTTCCCACGCCCGTGCAGGCGTCGTTGAGGACGGGCCAAACCGCGATAAGATTGTGCCAACGGCGCGTGGGACGATCCGCACGAAGGATGTGATCGTCGCGACCAATGGCTATACGGCGGATGATGCGACGCCGGAATTGGCGCGCCGGCTCGTGCCCGTAAAGAGCTATCAGATCGCTACCGAGCCGTTGCCGGCCGATCTGATGGCTGAGCTTATCCCGCAGGGCCGCATGATTTCGGACACCCGCCGGGATCTCATCTTCAGCCGACCGTCGACGGACGGGACGCGGCTGCTGTTCGGTTCGCGCCCGGGAGTGTTCGAAATGTCGGAAAGGCGCGCCGCAAAACACATCTATGCCAGGATGCTGGCTGTTTGGCCCCAGCTCGCTGGCGTCAAGATCACCCATTCCTGGGTCGGAAGTGTCGCCATGACGGTTGACAAGCTCGCTCATATCGGTGAGCGCGATGGTGCGAATTTTGCGGTGGGATGCAATGGCAACGGTGTCGCGCTGATGACCTATCTCGGTTATCAGACGGCGCGAAAGATCTTGGGCGAGCAAAACGCCAAATCGGCGTTCGACCGGCAAAAATTCACCGCCGTTCCTTTCTATTCCGGCAAGCCATGGTTCCTGCCTGCCTTTACCGGATGGTATCGTCTGCGCGATTTCCTCGACCGGCCGGGGCGTTGAGATGGATGAAGGGCAAGCGGAAATGCGCCTGGAAGAAGATGCGCTCGGAACACGGCTGATGCCGGCCGCCCTGGCCTATGGCATCCAGACGGCGCGCGCGGTCGAGAATTTCTCGATTTCCGGCCGGACGATCGCCGATATCGAAGGCTTCATCCCGGCGATTATTGCCATAAAGCAGGCTGCCGCACGGGCCAATTGCAGGGCCGGCGACCTTGATCCGCAGATCGCCGGGGCAATCGAAGTGGCTGCGAGCGAATACGCCGTAATGCCAGGCAGGCAGGATTTTCCTGTCGATATCTATCATGGCGGCGGCGGCACTGCGGCCAATATGAATGTCAACGAAGTCCTGGCCAACAGGGCAAGTGAAATTCTGACCGGCAGGAAGGGACAGGATCCCGTTCATGCCAATACCCATGTCAACATGGCGCAATCCACTAACGATGTCATTCCCTCGGCAATGAAAATGGCGGTCGGGGGTGAACTTGCTGGCCTCCGCGCAGGTCTGGGCTCTCTCGTCGATGCTCTTCGGGTCAAGGAGAATGCCTTTCGCGACGTGGTCAAGCTTGGTCGAACCTGCTTGCAGGATGCGCTCCCTGTCACTTTCGGTCAGCAGTTTTCAGGTTATTCAGCCGCCTTTGAGCGACAGATGGCGGGGATGTCTGGTCTGGAAGACGTTTGTCTGCGGCTGCCGCTTGGCGCCACTGCCGTCGGCACTGCCTTTGGCGCCTCGCAAGCCTATCGCCGCTTCGTCTTCGAAGAATTGCAGGCACTAACCGGCAAATCTTATCAGCCGGAGGAGAATTTTTTCGACGCGCTGCAAAATGCCGACGATTGGGTGAGGATTTCAGCCGCATTGAAAGCAATCGCCCTGACCCTGTCGAAATTTGCGGCCGATCTGCGCCTGATGTCATCAGGACCGCGGGCGGGGCTTGCCGAGGTCACCCTTCCGGCGGTGCAGCCGGGTTCGTCGATCATGCCGGGCAAAGTCAATCCGGTTATGCCTGAAATGATGATGCAGGTCTCCTTCCGTGTGATCGGTAATGATGCCACAGTCACCCGCGCCGCCGAGGGTGAACTTGACCTCAATGTATGGGAATCGATCATTCTCGAAGCCATCAGCGAAAGCATTCGTTTGATGCGACGCGCGATCCCGCTTTTTGTCTCCCATTGTATCTCGGGGATAAACGTCAATACGGAGCGCGGCCTCAGCGATGCATCCGGATCGCTCGCCCTGTCGACAGCACTCGTGGCGATCTACGGCTATCCGGCGGCATCTGCCGTCGCCAAGCATGCGGCCACCAAGGGCCTTTCCGTCCGGGAGGCTTCCGTGGCTTGCGGACTGATGACGCGAGCGGAGGCCGACCTGCTTTTTTCCGATGTTGCAGCATTCGCAGACCCGGACCGGACCGAGCAACGGATCGCCAGCTTCCGCAACCGCACATCCACCCTCAACAGGCGCTAAAAAATGTCCAGAATAATCCCTGATGCCGTCTTGTCGTCGAAGACCCTGCCTGCGCACGTGGATGTCGTGGTTATCGGTGGCGGCATCATCGGCGTATCGACAGCGTTGTCGCTGGTCGAGCGTGGCATCAGCGTTGCCGTCTGTGAAAAGGGGCTGATCGCTGGTGAGCAATCGTCCCGGAACTGGGGCTGGGTGCGCCAGATGGGGCGTGATCCGGCCGAGTTGCCGCTTTCCATGGAAAGCTTGAGGCTCTGGAGAGGCATGAACGAGCGGGTCGGCGCCGAAACCGGGTTGCGCCAGTGCGGCATTGCCTATCTGTGCGAGACGGACGCTGACGTCGCCTTTTACGAGGAGTGGCTCCAACATGCCGCCGCAGTGGGTCTCGACTCGCGCATTGTGCGCGGTGAGGCAATGCACGCGCTGGTGCCGGGCATGGGCAGGCAGTTCAAGGCCGTGATGCACACTCCGAGCGATTGCAAGGCCGAACCGTTCATGGCGGTTCCCGCCATGGCACGCGGTGCTGCCGCAAAGGGTGCCCATATCCTCACGGGCTGTGCGGTCCGGTCAATCGAACGCTCCGCCGGGAAGGTAAGCAGTGTGGTGACGGAACATGGCGAAATCCGCTGCTCTTCCGTCGTGCTGGCGGGCGGCGCCTGGTCCAGGCTTTTTGCGGGCAATATGGGAATTGATATTCCGATCCTCAAAATCCTGGGCAGCGTCGCGCGTCTGTCGGGTGTTGATGGCATGACGGATATGCCGGTGGGCGGTAACGATTTCGCCTTCCGTCGCCGTCATGATGGCGGCTTTACGGTAGCGCAGCGCAACGCGGATATCGCGCCCGTCACTCCGGATAGCTTCCGTCTGTTCGCCGACTACCTGCCGTCGCTCGTTAAAAACTGGCGGGCATTACGCTTTCGGACAGGCGGGCAGTTCCTGCGGGAAATGGCGATGCCCCGCCAATGGAAAAGTGACGCTGTGACGCCGTTCGAGCAGATCCGCATTCTCGATCCCGTTCCGTCATCGAAGCTCATTTCCCAAGGTATCGACAAGTTGTCCAAGTCCTTCCCGGCATTTGCAAATGCCCGCATCACGGCTACCTGGGGCGGCCTCATGGATGTCACGCCGGATGCCGTTCCGGTGATCTCTGCTGCCAGTGCCATTCCCGGCCTTTATCTGGCCGTCGGATTTTCCGGCCATGGATTCGGTATCGGCCCCGGTGCCGGAGCGCTCACGGCTGATCTGGTGACAGGCTCCAAGCCATGCGTCGATCCGGCGCCGTTCCGCCTGGAGCGTTTCGGGCGACTGCACCGCTCGCTGGAGAATTTGCGGTAAGATTTTTAAAGATCAAGAGATGGCGCCCGGTGCGCGGCCCCGCTTCTGCGAGACGCGCTACAGGCGGGCTGGTACTTGCCGCGCCGGTCATCCCGCAGACATCTTACGGCTCGGAAAACGTCCAGGTTTCCCGTCAGGTCGTCCAGGCTGATACGGACGCCCAGGGCCAGATCAGGCCCACTCCTCATTCCACACCTGAACCATGTGGCCGGGTGTAACTTCGCGATATTCGCGTTTTGGCGGCGTGAAGGTTTTCGGCCGGATTGGGCTGCGCAATTCTGTATCAGCGAATTTGCGCCGCATATGCCTGCGTGAGGGATCTGGTAGCGGCACGGCCGATAGCAAGCGCCTGGTATAGGGATGTTGCGGATTGGAGAAAACAGCTTCGCGCGGTCCGGTCTCAACGATTTCGCCGAGATACATTACAGCTATGCGATGGCTCATGCGCTCGACAACTGCCATGTCGTGGGAAATGAACAGCAGGCCGAGTTTCAGTCGTTCCTGAAGGTCCAGCAACAAGTTTACCACCTGAGCCTTGACTGAAACGTCGAGTGCCGAAACCGCCTCATCGGCAATGATGAGTTCGGGTTGGAGCGCCAGCGCTCTTGCGATGCAAATGCGCTGGCGTTGCCCGCCGGAAAACTCATGCGGATAACGGCTCGCCATCGCCCCAGCCAGACCGACTTCGCCAAGCAGATCACGCGCAAGCTTTCGGGCATTGCGGGGCGTTTCCAACCCATGGATCAAAAGAGGCTCCGCGATGGCGTTTTCAACCGTCAGGCGGGGATTGAGGCTGGCGAATGGGTCCTGAAAGATCATCTGAACTTGACGGGACAGGTCCGATCTGGTGAAGGAGCCAACATCCGCGCCGTGGATCTGGATTGAGCCGGAATGCGGCCGGTTAAGCCCGGCCAGCAAGCGGCCAGTGGTCGATTTTCCGCAGCCAGATTCACCTACCAGCGCAAGTGTTTCACCCCGCGACAGCGAAAAGCTGACATTCTCGACCGCATGCACGCGCGAGTGCACCATCCGGGTGAAGGCGGATCGCATCTCGAACCGCGCCGACAGGTTCCTGACCTCGAGAAGCTTGCCACTCGCCGCGTCGATGGTATCGGGCCGCTTCTTCTGTGGCAGTGCCTGTCCTGTTTCCATGTCGATAATCGGGAAAGGACTGGGGCCATCCTCGCCGGCCGAACCGAGTTGCGGCACCGCGGAAAGCAGGGCGCGCGTATAGGGCTTTTGCGGGCTGGCAAAGACTTCTGGTGTCGTGCCGGTCTCAATCTGGTCGCCACGATACATCACCAGCGTACGGTCGGCGATTTCAGCGACGACACCCATATCATGGGTGATGAAAAGCACAGCGGTGCCTTCCTCTTCCTGCAGGGTTTTGATGAGGTCGAGGATCTGCGCCTGAATGGTTACGTCAAGCGCCGTGGTCGGTTCGTCGGCAATCAGAAGGGCGGGGCGACAGGCAAGTGCTATCGCAATCATCACGCGCTGGCGCATGCCTCCGGAAAACTGGTGCGGGTAATCGTCGATACGTTTGGCAGAGGAGGGAATCCGCACTTTCTCCATCAGTTTCAAAGTTTCCGTCCGTGCCACGCTTTTCGAAATACCGTTATGGGCAATCAGGGCTTCCGCGATCTGTTCCCCGACGGTCAGTACCGGATTGAGGCTCGTCATCGGTTCCTGGAAGATCATCGCCACCCGGTTGCCACGGATTTCACGCATGCGAGCAGGGGAAGCGCCGATCAGCTCTTCGTCGTCGAGCTTGATCGAGCCTTCGATGCGGCTCGTCTTTTCCGGCAGAAGCTGCATCACGGACAGTGCCGTAACACTCTTGCCGGAACCGCTTTCTCCAACAATCGCAAGTGTTTCCCCGGCACGGATGTCTAGGTTCAGCTCGCGAACCACCGGGTTGAACGTGCCGTCGCGCAGGAATGAGACCTTGAGATTGCGGATGGAGAGGACAGGATGAGGCGTGGTTTCGGTCATTGTCACTTTTTCCTGTTTCATACGCCGCTCTTGCCGCCGCCCGCAAGGATGGCTCCTGCCGCCGAACGCGGATCGAGCCAGTCGCGCAGCAGATCGCAGACCCCGTTGAGCACGAGGATCATCACGACCAGCGCCAGACAGGGCCAGACAAGCAGCATGGGCTGATGAGCGATGGCCGCCCGGCCGGTTCCGATCATCAGCCCGAGTGAGGGTGAGGGAGGAACGACGCCGAGACCAAGGAAGGACAGGCCCGATTCAAGCACAACCGCCGCCGCCGTGACGAAGCTGGCCTGAACCAGAAGAGGTCCCATGATGTTGGGTAAAATGGTTTTCAACATGATGCGAATGTTACTGGCACCCATGGCCTGTACCGCCTCGACATAATCCTGCGAGCGAACGGTAAGCACGCTGGCATAGGCGATGCGGGTGAAGCCGGGAACGAACACTGCGGCAAGCACGGGGATCAGTGTCATCGGGCCTGGCCCATAAAGGGTTACGGCGAGCATGGCGAGGAGAAGCGGGGGGAAACAGAGCACGACATCCATGGCCCTGAGCGTCAGGATTTCCGGAAAACCTCGCATGTAACCGCCGATAATGCCGAATGCGGTACCGATGACGCCAGAAAGGATGGAGGTCGAGAGGGCGATAAACAGCGAGATACGGATGCCGAAGACCAGCCGGGAGAGAATGTCGCGGCCCATTTCATCCTGCCCGAGCGGGAAAGCTGAAGATGGCCCGGCGAACCGCTGACCCATGGTCATCTTCAGGGGATCTGAAAGGGGCAGTACTGGAGCAAGCAGGCATATCAGTGCGATGAGCGCGAGCAGCAGCGGCCAGACGAGACGAAGCGAGCGCGTCATTTGCGAATCCTCGGATCGGTGACACCGTAGACAATATCGACGATGAGGTTGAGCGTGATGAACAGGGCCGAAATGACCAGGATGACCGCAGTAACTGTGGGGTAGTCGCGTGAATTGACGGCGCTGACCAGCATGCCGGACAAGCCCGGCCAGTTGAAGACGTATTCCACCAGCACTGTGCCGCCGAACAGGCCGCCAAGATTGAGCGCGAAGACCGTGATGACCGGCATCAGCGCGTTGCGCAGCACGTGGCGGGCAATGATGCGCCGTTGCGGCAGCCCCTTGGCGCGTGCGGTTCGGACATAATCCAGCGGCAGAACATCGAGCACTGAGGCACGCGCGATGCGCACGACGATCGCCGCAAGACCGAGCGCGATAGCGAAGGCGGGCATCGCCAGCAGGATCAGATGCTTGCCGGGGTCGTCTGAAATATTGACATATCCACCGGCTGGCACCAGCTTCCACATCTGGGCAAAGACCAGAATTATCAATGTACCGGCGACGAAAACGGGGATGCCCTGGGCAAAACCGGCAAGAAAATTCGAGACGCGATCGAAACTGCCGCCCTGTCGCAAGGCTGCGACAACGCCGACCGGTAAGCCGATGATCAAACTGAGGATCGCGGCGGCTGCGATCAGCTCAAGTGTACGCGGCAGGCGTTTGGCAATTTCGGGTGCGACCGGTGAACCGTCGATCATCGAGTTGCCGAGATCAAAGCGAATGAGGCCGGACATCCGATCGACATATTGCGTCAGTATCGGCCGGTCGAGGCCCAGATCGTTGCGCAACTGCGCAACCGAAGCCGCGTCGGGCGTCGAACCTTCTCCTGAAAGCAGCAGTTCAGCCGGATCGCCTGGCACCATATAAATGGAAAGAAAGACGAGGCTGGTAACGACCCAGAGCAGCGCCAGAGAAATGGCAATTCGCTGCAGGAACCAGAACATGAAGACCCTCCGGCAGTCAGCCGTGCAACGTCAGCCTGAAAATACTTGCCTTTCAGGCCTCTTCCGCACGGAAGATGAGAAACGGGTGCCCGGACAGGCGAGTGCCGACCGGGCTAATTCCAGATGTTACGACAGCGAAAGCTCGTCGAAAAGGCGACCGGAGAAGGGAGAAATCTGGTCCGGAAGCATATGGAAATTGTTGACGCGCTTCAGGTGGGCAAAGCCGGTGGCGCGGTAGGAAAGACCGCAAAAAGGCGTGTATTCGATGACGAGCTTGTCGACTTCGGCATATATCGCCTTGCGCTTTTCCAGGTCGAACTCCGCACGGCCCTTGGCGAGCAGCTCGGTCAGGCCTGGAACCTCGAAATTGCGTGAGCGGAAGAAGGTCGGCGACAGCGTCGGGTCAATAAGGGCGCTGGTCGCATCCGGATCGAAGGTGTCGAGGCCGAGACCCTGAATGGCGAAATCGCCCTGGCCACGGTTACCCATGGTAACGCGGGTGGACCAGTCGGGCATCGTCAGTGTCACGTTGATGCCGACTTCGGCCAGATGGCCCTGGACGATGACGGCGGTATCGCGGTGCATGCCGTACTGCGCGGTCGAGAGCAAATTGACGGTCACACCTTCTGCACCGGCCTCCTTAATCAGCGCCTTGGCGCGGTCGGGGTCGTAGCTCTGCCCCTTGGCGAGTTCGGCGTTGTAGAACGGCGTCGCGGACGAGCGCGGCACGCCTTCGAGCACTGCGCCACGACCGAAGAACACGCCCTTGACGATCTCTTCGCGGCGAATGGCGAGGGAAACGGCGCGCCGCAGGCGCTGGTCCTTGAATGCACCAGCTCCATTGAACGACAGGAACATGAAAGCGCCTGTGGCAGCTGTCTCAAGCGCAACACTGGCGTCCTTGTCGAGCTGGTCCATTGCGCTCCACGGAACGTAATCGATCACATCGACATCGCCCGCAGTGATCGCTGCAACACGTAGGTTTTCGTCGGCGTAGGCTGTGACGCGAACCTTCTTGAAATGCGGCAAGCCGTCCTTGAAATAATGCGGGGAGGCTTCGAAATCGAGGCCTACGCCCTTTTCTGCATTGGCCAGCGTGAACGGGCCCGCGCCTATGCCATGGTCCTGTTTGTCGGTCGAACCCTTGGCGATGATCTGCAGGAAGGGGTTGGCGAAGAGCGCCGGCAGCGCCGCGTTCGGTGATTTCGTCAGGAGCTTGAAGGTGCGGTCATCGACAATCTCGACCTTTTCGACTTCGAGCATCGCATCACGGGTATAGGCACCGGAGCCCTCCGCCTTGATCTTCTCGATATTCCATTCGATGTCGGCCGAGGTGACGGGCTGGCCGTCGGAGAATTTAACATCCTTCAGCTTGATCACCCAGGCGCGGTCGCCGTCTCTGTCGAAGCTTTCGGCCAATTCACCCACAAGTTTGCCTTCTGGCGTGTAGGCCATGAGGAAACGGTTGATCAGCGAAGAAACGAGTTGGCCGGCATAGCCGACATTCACCCACGGTTTCAGATGAGCGGGATAGGTGGAAAGGCCGATGCGCAATGTGTCGGAAGGGGCCTGCGCAAAGGTTCTGGACGCTCCGATGGCAAATGCGGCACCTGAAGCGGCGGTCAATTTCAGAAGGGTACGGCGATCGAGTATCATGGTTAGTTCCCCATTATGTGTTGATACATGCTTGCCAGCCGGCGTGGACGATTTCGGCGCGCCACCTTTCCGGAAAAGTGTCGGTCCCGGTGGGCGTGATCTGGTCCCGTCGATATCGAAAACAATAAAGAGAGCCTTTTCCGGGTGTCAAGCGAAATTCCATTAATTAATTCATTGGGAAATCCTTGTGTCAAATAACGGAATAAGACCACAAAATTTTCAATCTCCGGCGTAATTTTCGCTGATAATCTAATTATAGGAATAGCAGAAATAATATGGTCGTAATAATGGAATTGAGATTGACAAGGGAATGAAGCCGATCATAGGGTCTGAACAACTGGCCCGGATTGCCCGGCAGCCGTTTCTTCGGGGCCGAAGGCTTGGCTTTCGCTGCGGGCGGCGCATGCAATCAAGGCAGTGTCGCACGACCTCCAGATGAGGCGTTGCCTTATGACATCCAGAAGAAGGAGCGAGCCATGGCATGGCGGATTGGCGTGGATTCCGGTGGTACTTTTACCGACGTTTGTCTGTTTGAGGATGAGACGGGCGAGGTGGTGATCTGGAAGGTTTCATCGACACCGGATGACCCTTCGCGCGGGATCACGCAGGGTGTGGCCGATGGCATCGAGCGCGTGGGCATCAAGGCCGAGGACGTTTCTTATGTCGGTCACGGTACAACGGTTGCCACAAACGCGCTCATTCAGGGTCGTGGCGCAAAAACAGGGCTTCTGACGACCGGTGGTTTCCGCGATCTGCTGGAAATCGGCCGTCAGAAACGCCCGGACCTCTATGATCTCCAGGCAGATAAGCCTGAACTTCTGGTCGAGCGTCACCTGCGCTTCGGTATTGAAGAGCGTGTTTTGGCCACTGGCACTGTTGAAACACCACTGGACGAGACTGCATTGCGCGAAGCGGTGCGGGCTCTGAAGGCCGATGGCGTAAAGGCGGTCGCAGTCAATTTTCTGTATTCTTTCATGCACACCGAGCATGAGAAGATCGCGGCCCGCATTCTGGAAGATGAGTTTCCTGAAGCCTTCCATTCGCTGTCACACCGTATCGCGCCGGAATTCCGTGAGTTCGAGCGATTGTCGACCACGGTCGTCAATGCCTATCTTGGCCCCGTCATGCAGGGTTATGTGAAAGCGCTGTCCGGCAAGCTCACCGATCTCGGCATCACGGTTGCGCCGCAGCTCACCCAGTCGAATGGCGGCGTTATCGGCTTTGATGCTGCTGCCGAAATGCCGGTACGCACGGTTCTGTCCGGTCCCTCGACCGGTGTTGTCGCTGCCCAGGCGGTTGGTCGGATGACCGGCATCGACAACCTCATCACGTTTGACATGGGCGGTACCAGCTCTGACGTTGCACTGCTTGCTGATGGTCAGTGCCGAGTGGTGAACGAGTCGGTGGTCCACGGTTATCCGATCAAGGCTCCGATGCTCGATATACACACGGTCGGGGCCGGTGGTGGCTCGATCGCCTATATCGATTCCGGCAATCACCTGAAAGTCGGTCCACGTTCTGCAGGCGCCAATCCTGGTCCGGCCTGCTACGGCCTTGGCAATGACGAGCCGACGGTCACTGACGCCAATGTCGTACTTCAGACACAGAACCCGGAATATCTGCTCAACGGCCGAATGAAGATTGACCGTTCGCTGTCGGTAAAGGCCGTCGAGCGGCTTGCGGAAAAGCTCGATATGGGCGTTCTGGAAACCGCGAACGGCATTCTCGACATCGTGACGGCCAACATGGCCAAGGCCATTCGCGTGATTTCCGTCCAGCGTGGCCATGATCCGCGTGACTACGCGCTGGTCGCCTTCGGCGGAGCGGGTCCGGTGCATGCCGTGCGGCTGGCCCGTGAGCTGGGCATGAAGCGCATCGTCGTGCCGAAGACGCCGGGCGTCTTATGCGCTCTTGGCCTTTTGATGACGGATCTGAGAACGGACTTCTCTGCGACTGTCCTGCATCGCCTCGACCAGGTGGCGTCGGAAACGATCTCCACGCTTTATGATGGCCTTTCAGCTCAAGCCAATGCCTGGTTCGAGCGTGAGAAAATCGCACCAGCCGCCCGCGTTGTCACCCGCACTGTCGATTGCCGCTACGCCGGCCAGAATTACGAGATCGCAGTCGCCTTGCCGGAAGGACCGATCACCGAGGAAACCTTCCGCCTTGTTAAGGAGCGTTTCGAGCAGGCGCATCGCCAGCTCTATGGCTTCATCGCCGAAGGCGAGCCGGTGCAGCTTGTTACCTATCGTTTGGTCGCAAGCGGCGTCGTCGAAAAAGCAGCGTTCAAGGCCCGCGAGATGGAGGGCGAGGATTCCTCTGCTGCGATCTCCGGCAAGCGTGATGTTTGGATGGCCGAAGCCGGCGGTTTTACTGCGGCGACGCTCTATAACCGCGATCTGCTGAAACCCGGTAACGTCGTCGCCGGTCCTGCCATTATCGACCAGATGGATTCGACCACGGTTCTGCCGCCTGGATATGTCGCCACGGTCGATGCCTATCTCAACCTCATCGTGGAGGGAAAATGATGACGAATGCAGCCATCGCACAGAACACTGCTGCAGCACTCAATCCGATAACTGTCGAGGTCATCGGCAGCGCATTTGCCTCCACCGTCGAGGAAATGGGAGAGGCGCTCGTTCGTGCCAGCTATTCCACCAATATCAAGGAACGCCGCGATTGCTCGACGGCACTGTTCGACGCCAGGGGGGCAATGCTTTGCCAGGCCGAACATATCCCGATGCATCTCGGCTCGTTTATCGGCTTTATTCCCTATATTCTGGAGCATGTGGGCGCGGATAGTCTAACGCCCGGCGACGTGTTTATCGGCAACGACGCCTATGAGGGTGGCGGCACCCATCTTCCGGATATCGTTCTGGCGGAGCCGATTTTCCAGGACGGCAAGTTGATCGCCTGGGCGATCAATACAGCGCATCATTCCGACTTCGCAGATCGCGGCCATGCCCACATATATCAGGAAGGCCTGCGCATTCCCCCGGTTCGCCTCTATCGAAAGGGCATTCTTCAGGAAGACATCCAGAAGCTGTTTCTCCTGAACTGCCAGGTGCCGCATGAGCGAATGTCGGACCTGCGCGCCCAGATGGCAGCGAACCGCCTTGGCGTGACGCGCCTCAAGGAACTCTGCGACAAGTATTCCACCGGAACGGTTCTCGCTGCTGGTCGCGAACTGATGGACTATGCCGAACGCAAGATGCGCGCCGGCATCGCTTCCATTCCGGATGGCACCTACAGCTTTTCGGATATGTTCGATGCGGAATCGCTGCGGGACGAGCTCGAATTTTCGGTGACAATTACAGTCAAGGGTGACGAGATGCATCTTGATTTCGTCAGCCCGCCGCAGGTTCGCGCGGGTCTGAACGTGGTCTATACCGCGCTCCTTTCCACAGTCTATTATGCGGTGAAGACCGTTGTTGATCCAACCGTCCTGCCGAATGCCGGTCTGGCCCGGCCCATCCATGTGACGGCGAAAAAGGGCACATTGCTCAATTGCGCTCACCCGGCCGCAGTCGATGGCCGCATTGCCGCATGCCAGCGTGTGGTCGATCTCATCCATGGCGCACTCGCGAAGGTGGTTCCGCACCGCGTGACCGCTGCCTGCAACGGATCTGTCGCGGTTGCGAGCTTCTCTGGTACACGCGCGGACGGCAGCCTCTGGGTCTATCTCGAAACTATCGGCGGCGGCTTCGGGGCTCGGCATAACAAGGATGGTCTGGACGGCGTGCATGTCCACATGACAAATACGTCCAACCTGCCACTGGAATCGCTTGAAACCGAATATCCGCTAACGCTGGTTGCCTATGAATTGGTCGACGGTTCCGGTGGTGGCGGACAGTTCAGGGGTGGCATGGGTCTTCGCCGCGTATATCGCGCAGAAGCAGATTGCCGGGTCTCCATCGGTGGCTCCCGCTTCGTCTCGCGCCCCTGGGGTCTGGATGGTGGCCTTGCAGGTGGTCTTGGCTCCTTTACCATTCTCGGTGCGCCCGAGCGGCTGGTGAATGGTGCCGGCGACATCTTCAAGGGTGATATTCTCGAGATCGTAACGCCCGGTGCCGGCGGCTATGGCGAGCCCTCCATGCGCGACCCGGCATCCATTGCAGCCGACGTCCGTGACGGACGCATTTCCTCCGAAGCGGCCAAATCCGTTTACGGGCTCTGATTTCCCAAGCTGGCCCGGTTTCCCTCCATAGGGAGCCGGGTCTTTTTTGGGCGAGCGGCTTGAGGTTCCAATTTTTTAACCCGCTTGACTACCCATGCCATATTGCCTAATCCAGTTCCAATTATCGGATTTTAATGAATGATATATTCACCGAAACCCAGGGGACAGCATGGCAAAGCAATCGTCCAGCAATGTCGAACGCGGTGCGGAAATTCTTCTGGCGCTAGGCAATGCGGGTGTCGGCGGCATGAGCCTTGCTGAAATCGCAGATGGGATCGGTGATGCTAAATCGGCGGTGCATCGGGCTCTGACGGGACTGTCTCATTACGGTTTTGTTGAGCAGAGCGGTCGGCGCGGCAACTACAGGCTGGGTAGCGCGATTTATGCGCTGGCGCAGCGCGTGCCAGGTATTGGTGATCTGGTCGATCTTTTCCGTCCGGCGCTTATTTCCATCACCGCCGGCACAAACATATCAAGTTTTCTCATGGCGCGGTCGGGTTTCGAATCCGTTTGCCTCGATTTCCAGCTCAGCGCGGCGCCGGTCCAACCCTTGCTTTCGGGCGTGGGCGGGCGTCTGCCGCTCGGTATCGGCCATGCCGGGGTTTGCATGATGGCGCGGCTGGACAGGGAATCCCGCGAACGCATCCTCGAAATCAACGCCCCACATTACGAACAATGGCTGATCGAAACGGATACCATCCGCGCCGAGATCGAGATGTTCCTCGAAAAAGGCTATGTGATCGGCACGCGCAAGGCGGCGGGGTACGAGGTCTGGACGCTTTCCTTTGCGCCCGCGCCCGGTGACAATCGTTATGGCGAAACCGGGGTTTCTCTGCTTGCGCTTGCCAACAGCGTTTCGGATGACGAGGCACAGCGCTGCGTCGCGCTGATGTCTGACGCACTGCCCTACAAGTGGTCCGGCCTCAACGCGTAACGCCGGATCATTTCCTGGATATGGGCAAGGCGCGCGCTGCGCGCCGGTTCAGCAAGAACGTCCCGCCCGAAGGTAAAGCGGATGGTGTGTGCCGTGGAGACCGTGGCCCAGCACAGATTCGAGATTGACAGCCATAACTCGACAGGGTCCAACCGAGGGCGAAACACGCCAGCTGTGACGCCACGCTCCAGAATGCCCGCCACCATCCGGGAAATATTCCCCGCATATACCGTTTCGGGCTCCGATTCGCGGATGTTCTCGCCACCGTGCAGGTTCTCAATGCCGACAAGCGTCAGGAAGCCCTGATTGTTCCGGTAGTAGTCAAAGGTGAACTCCACAAGCCGGTCGAGCGCAGCAACCGGATCCGAAGGCATCGCCAGCGATTCCTCTGCATCGCGCATCGCCCGGTAAGCGTCTTCCAGCACATGCCGGAACAACACTTCCTTGCGGGAAAAATGCCGATAGACAAGTGCCTTGTTAACGCCAGCCGAATGGGCGATAGCCTCGATATTTGCACCTTCCAGACCGTGGGCAACGAATTCGCCTGCCGCAGCCACAAGAATGGCCTTGCGGGTGCGCGAAGTGCGCGCCGCGTGTGATCCTGGCGGCTTTTCCTTCACCTTTGTTGCCTGCGGCCTGTCGTTCATTCATGTCGTCCTTCCGTGGCCGGTGAATATCATCTTTGCCTCGTCTTGTCCTCTCTTCGGCAGGGAACGAATTTTGCAGCGTTGTCGCCAACACCTCTTTACAGCTACCGTTGCTTCTGTTTTTGTAACGACAACGTTACTGTTACACAAGAGGCAGTTATGACCCCGCATATACGTGTCGCATCCGACGTCGGCGGAACTTTCACCGACAGCATTGCCTATGACGAGACGACGAGAAAAATTACGGTCTCGAAGGTATCGACCACGCCGGTCAACCGTGCGCTCGGCACGGTTGAAGGCCTGCGCACGGCCCTGGGCCTGCAGGGCGCGAGCGGTGCGGATGTTGCGTATGTCGGCCATGGCATGACAACGGCAACCAATGCCGTGATCCAGCGCAATGGCGCAAAGACGGCATTTCTCACCAATCACGGCTTTCGCGATCTCCTTGAAATCGGCCGCCAGAACCGACCGACGCTGTTCGATCTGACCAGGGTGAAGCCTGAACCGTTGGTGCCGCGCGAACTTTGTTTTACGGCGCGGTGCCGTATTCTGCCGACAGGTGAGGAGTTGCAGCCGCTCGACGAGGCCGATGTGCGCGCGGCTGGTGAAGCGATGAAGGCGGCTGGCGTCGAGGCCGTCGCCATCCTTTTTCTCCACTCTTACGCCAATCCCTCCCATGAGTTGCGGGCGCGCGATATTCTGACTGAAGTCCTCCCAGATGTGGCAATTTCCGCTTCGGTCGAGGTGAATGCTGAATTCCGCGAATACGAGCGCGGCTCGACGGCGGTGCTCAATGCCTATCTTCGTCCGGTCATGGACCGTTATCTGTCTTCGCTCTCCGGTATGTTGCAGGATGAGAAGGAAGGGCTGGGCCTTGGCCGCGACCGTCCGGTTATGGTGATGGATGCGGCCGGTGGACTGATGAGCCTCGAAGGAGCGCGCCTCAAGCCCGTCCATACCGTTCTATCCGGCCCCGCCGGTGGGGTGGTCGCCAGCGCGCATGTGGCTATGCTGGCAGGTATTCCCGATATCATCACCATGGATATTGGTGGAACGTCCACGGATATCAGTCTCATCCGGGCTGGACGGCCGGAAATTACCCGTTCGGCCAGTCTCGAAACCGTGCCGATCCGCCTGCCGGTTATCGATATCAATGCTATCGGTGCGGGCGGTGGTTCCATTGCCTGGATTGATGACGGTGGGGCGTTGCGTGCGGGGCCGATGAGCGCCGAGGCGGTGCCGGGTCCCGTTTGCTATCGTCGCGGTGGAACGTTGCCGACAGTCACCGATGCCAATCTTGTGCTGGGGCGGTTCTCGCCGCAATCGCGTCTGGGCGGTTCGATGACACTTGATCTGGATGGGGCCCATAAAGCCATCAACGATGTCATTGCCCAACCACTTGGTCTTGATGTCTATGAGGCGGCGGCAGGAATATTGCGCGTAGCCCATGCCAACATTGTTAGGGGCATCCGCGTTGTTTCCGTGGAACGTGGTTATGATCCACGTGATTTTGCGCTTGTGCCATTCGGCGGTGCGGGACCGATGCATGGCAGCCCCGTAGCCCGCGAACTCAAGATGCCGCGTGTAATGGTGCCGCCGACCCCTGGCATTCTCTGTGCGCTGGGACAGCTGATTTCAGACCTGCGCCACGATTTCGTCGAAACACACGTCGTCCCCTATGCCGCCAATGGCGAAGCTGAAGCGGCTTTGCGCATCATGCGCCTGACTGACCGCGCCGACGGCCATCTCGATCATGATGGCGTCGCGCCGGACCGGCGCGACGTGGAAATACGCATCGACATGCGCTATCAGGGCCAGTCGTTTGAACTGTCAGTGACGGTGAATCCCGGCGAACCCTGTTGGTGGGCCGACCTTCCTCGCCGGTTTCACGCCGCGCACCGGGCCCGCTTCGGTCATGCTGACGAAAACGCCGCAATCGAGATCGCTGGCTTCGGCGTCACAGGTATCGGCCGCATCAAAACGCCGGTGCTTCCCGAACTCGACGACGGAGGCCCTGTGCCCGAGGGCGATGCCCGGACCGGCGAACGCCCGGTCTATTACGAGCCTGGCGATACCGGCGCGCGTGGCGCCTTCCATAGGGCGGCGGTCTACGCCCGGGAAAAGCTCAAGGCTGGCAACATGATATTCGGCCCCGCCATTATCGAGGAAGTTTCTTCGACCACCGTTCTTTATCCTGCCGACCGTCTCACGGTTCATAAATCAGGCAGTCTGATCGTTGAGGTAGCAGAATGACCATGTTTGATCCGATCCGTCTCGAAGTTTTGCGAAATGCCCTGGAAGCAACCGCGCAGGAAATGGGCGTCGTGCTGAAATGCACTGCCTTTTCGCCCAACATTAAAGAACGCATGGACGCATCCTGCGCAATCTTCAACGCGAATGCGGAGCTGGTCGCGCAGGCAGAGCACGTACCGGTGCATCTTGGTTCCATGCTGAGGGCCGTTGCGCCGACACTTGCACAGTTGCCACCGCTCAAGGAAGGCGATGTCGTCATCGTCAACGACCCTTTCGTTGCCGGCGCGCATCTGCCCGACATCACGTTGATAGCTCCCGTTTTCGCCGCAGGTGAACTCGTTGCGCACGTGGCAAGCCGCGCGCACCATTCGGATGTCGGAGGCATGGAGCCCGGTTCGATGCCCGGCAGCTCAACAGAGATTTTCCAGGAGGGACTGATCATTCCGCCAGTCCTACTTTACGACGGAGGTGCGGAACAGGCCGGTATCATGCGCATGGTGCTTGCCAATGTGCGCACGCCGGAAGAGAGGCGCGGTGATCTCAATGCCCAGTTGGCGGCTCTCAGAATCGGGGAGACCCGCCTGCAGGAAATGGTGGGGCGTTTCGGTGTCGATGGGCTGAAACAGGGCCTGTCGGCCATTCTTGACTATTCCGAGCGGCGCATGCTGAAGCGCCTCGCTGAGTTGCCGCCCGGCCGCTACGAGGCCGAAGACTGGCTGGATGACGATGGATCAAGCCCGGAGAAAGTCCTGATCAGGGTTGCCGTCGATGTTGCGCCCGACCGTCTGGTATTCGATTTTGCAGGAACCGCGCCGCAGCGGCGTGGCAATGTCAATGCGGTCAAGCCGATGACCCATTCGGCGGTGTTCTACGCCATCAAGATACTGACCGACGCAACACTTCCGCCAAATGCCGGCGTGTTGCGTCCAGTCGAAATTCACATTCCGCAGGGCTGTTTCCTCGATGCCCAGCCGCCGGCCGCCGTCTGCGCGGGCAATACTGAAACCACGCAACGCGTGGCAGACACGGTACTGCGCGCCTTTGCGCTTATCGCGCCCGATCGCATCGCTGCCGCCAGTCAGGGGACGATGAACCTGATCGGCATTGGTGGACGTGATCCCCGAAGCGGAAGGCCCTATACCTATATCGAAACGATTGGCGGGGGGCAGGGCGGCCGTCCCTATGGTGCAGGCATGCATGGCGTGCACGCCAATATGTCGAACACGCTCAACACCCCGATCGAGGCGCTTGAAATCAGCTATCCGCTGCGTATCGAACGTTACGAGCTGCGCCAGGGATCGGGCGGGACGGGGCACCATGCCGGCGGCGAAGGCCTGATACGCGCCATTACAGCGGTGGATCACGAGGCGCGTGTTTCACTTCAATCCGACCGTCGGATCACTGGTCCTTACGGTCTGCATGGCGGTGACGCCGGCGCGACGGGACAAAACTCGGTCATCGATGCGGCCGGCGTTGCGACACCCCTAGCCGGCAAAGGCTCGGTAACGCTTTCGTCTGGAGAAACGGTCGTCGTGGAAACGCCCGGCGGCGGTGGCTGGGGGAGGGTTCGGGTTTAGATCGAATAGAGACGCTACAGTCTCCCGCATACCTTGGACATCTGCGATCTTCTGCGGCACGCCATTGCGCCGAAACGACAATTTCAAGTCGGTTCAGCCACCGGCTGAGGAACGAAAGGGGGGCGCAGACGCGACTACCACCTTTTTATCCGCAATCCGCTGCCGCTATCTTACCGGCACGCGGCCGGTGCCAGTCGCTTCCATTGATGGAGGTTCGGAATCTGGTACGACTGATAATGTGTGTTTGAGACATTTAAGTGCGAAACAGGATCGGGAGTGGCGTACACCCTCGATCTTGTAGAGCTTCCGGCGCAGAAACTGCTCGTAGCCTGCGGTTCCTGCCACCGCCACCTTGATGAGATAATCATACTCACCTGTCGTCAGATAGGCTTCCAGCACCTCCGGAAGAGCGGCCATCGCTTCCCCGAAGCGTTCCAGAACCTCGTCGTCGTGGCGCTCCAGCATCACCTCGATGATAACAGTTTCGCTCAGTCCAAGCTTGGCCTGATCGAGAATGGCGGTATAGCCGCGAATGACCCCTTCGTCTTCCAGCCGCTTGACACGCTGCCAGCAGGGACTGGGCGACAACCCCACCTTTTCCGAAAGCTCCGCATTGCTCAACCTGCCGTTCTCCAGCAGGGTGCGCAATATCTTGCGGTCAATTCTGTCCAGCGGTTTCGTCATCCCCTGTCTCCACACAATACGTTGCAAAAAACCTGCCGTCACTGCGGCAGACTGCGAAAGAAATGTTTTCAGACGGGCGGTTTGGCGCTGGCATTCGAAAGCACCTTCCGCTGATTTTTAAGTACCGTACTGCAAGGTACAGGCAGCAGGGAGGAGCAGGCGTGGCACCCGTAGAACAACATCATTTTCCAAGGCCTAGAACGTTGATCCACCCCGGCATTTCCTCGCCCGTGCGCATCAACAGCCTGCACTCGCCATCCGCGCGCCACGTGCGGCTGTTCATCGCGGCGGGCCGCAGTCTTTATGATGGAATCGTGCAGCCGCTTTTTGAAAACGGCATTGAGAATGCCTCGCTCACCATTCTTGGCGGCTATTTCGACATATTGTCCTATTGCGTCGCTCCGCCCGACCCTTCCGGCAAGGCGGTCATTGCCTATACGAAACCGATCGACGCCGGTGCGGCCTGGCTTGTGTTCGGCAATGCTACGCTCGGGCGCAGCATGAAGGGCGAGCCGATCGTCCATTGCCATGCCGCCATGCGCACCGCGGCGGGTGTGGTCAAGGGCGGCCATCTGCTGACTGAATCCTGTATTGTTGGCGAGAGCGGCGTTTCCGCCCTGGTGACGTCACTCGACAGTTTCGTGCTGCAGCAGTCCTTCGACCCCGAAACCAACATTCCCCTTCTTCAACCCAGGAACCGTTCGGAGCGCGCCGATGAACACGCATAACACTGTCGAAATCGGATCCATGGGGCGTGTGGCCTATGCCCGCATCGCACCCAATGAAGACCTTGTTCTCGGTGTCGAAAAGCTGTGTCTTGCCGAAGGTTTCAGAAATGCCTTTGTGCGCGGCGCGCTGGGTAGTCTTGTCGATGCCTGTCTCGGCACCCGAAGCGGCGCGTTCTTGCAGATACGCGGTCCCGCTGTGGAAATCGTCTCCATTGCCGGCGAAGTGCGTGCCCAGCCGGACGGCTCGCTGCGCGCCTCGCTGACCGGTGTCGTCGCCGATACCGAAGGCTCGGTTTATGGCGGTCCCTTTATCGCCGGAGCTAACCCGGTTTGCATGACTTTTGAAGTGACGCTGGAAGAGTGGTTGCCTGCGGAAAAGCCGCAGGCGGCGTGAGTTGTCGTCAGGCGGGCCGGTGAGTTGCTCAGCGCAACTCATGCGGCGCGCCCCTGTCTTTCGGTCAGAAGTAGCTCGAAAGTAACGCAGACCGGGTTCTTGCCGCGCACCAGCCGCCCGCCGCTGATATGTGTGGTGAGGTCCACCATCGCAATATCCAGCATTGCTTGTCGGTCTCCCGACGCGGCCGTGGCGATACGGCCGTTTCTTATGAGGATTTCGCTCGCGTAGGCAGTGAGGCTTGTTCCGTCTTCATAATCCGCACCGACCAGGCTGCCAATTCCATTGACTTCGGCTTCTCGCAGGCCAAACTGGGTAGAGACCTCTTCGAGTGCCGTGCATATATCGGTATTGGGGCGCACTGTGCATAAAAGTGCCCGAAGACCCGAACCCTTCTGGCGGCGCTGCTGCGCGATGGGTGTGAAAAGGGGGAAATTGGTTTCCTCATCCTTTTGCACATCGAGGATCGCTCCATCCAGCGCCAGAGCTTCAAGCGGTGTTTCTACAGCAAATTCGGTCTCTAAAGGCAGCAGATGCCCCATGGAGACAACGCCGTCGGCACTCTTCCATGAACCATGGCAATGCAGAAACGGCGCGCTATCACGCCGGCCCATATGCAGGCCGGCATCGATGATTGTGCCACCCGGCATGGAAAAGGTTTCGCTATACCATGCGGCATGTGCGTCATCCGGTGCGGCTGCCGGCATGACATAATGCAGCCGTTTCATCGGTACGTTCTTCAGTCTGACGTAACCACCTTCGAACCCCAACTCCGCGAAGGCATTAGCAATCGCTTCATTGGCGCTTACGCCGGGCCGGACCGTCAGAGTAACA
The DNA here is from genome assembly GCF_059429395.1 of Agrobacterium sp. K11. Lineage (NCBI taxonomy): Bacteria > Pseudomonadati > Pseudomonadota > Alphaproteobacteria > Hyphomicrobiales > Rhizobiaceae > Agrobacterium > Agrobacterium sp. K11. The sequence goes on from NZ_JCAHRB010000002.1 coordinate 726,292, forward strand.
GGATAGGCATGGCAGCCGACGGCGCGAAAGCGTTCAGGCGTTATCGGTCCGGGATGGACGATGTGGCGGGGAAGCTCTTGCGTGCCTGTCTCCGTCATACCGCAAGCCCCGCGGTAATGAAGCCCCCATCCACGGCGAGCACCTGTCCGTTGATGTAGCTTGCGTCATCCGACACGAGGAAAGCCACGGCAGAGGCGATCTCGTCCGTCCTGCCATAGCGATGCATCGGAACGCGGCTATGCCATTGGTCGCGAACATTTTCAGTATGAACCGCCTGGGTGAGGGGGGTATCGACCGGACCGGGAGCAATTGCATTGACACGAATGCCCGATTGCCCCAGCTCGTTTGCCATTACCATCGTCAGAAGATTGACGCCGCCTTTCGAAGCGCCATAGGCGCTGCGGCCACGATTTCCACACATGCCGGAAACAGAGCTGATATTCACGATCGAGCCGGCAATATCGCGCTCCAGCCAGTAACGTGCGGCAGTGCGCGCTACTGCGAAGCTGCCGACGAGATTGACATCAACGATACGGCGAAATTCTTCGACGCTTGTGTCGACGGACAGCTTGTCGATACCGATGCCGGCGCTGTTGACGACGGCGACCAGATCAACCGCATGATCGGCACCGTTAGCCGTCAAGGCGGCGAATGCCCTCTCTATCGATGCCTCGTCCGCAACATTGCAGACGATGCCGCGCGAGAGATCGATACCGAGCTTTTCGCAGGCTATATCCAGCGCCTCGCGCTTGAGATCCAGCAACCATGGTTGCCAGCCGCGCGCCATCAGGAGCTGTGCAGTGGAGAAACCGATGCCGGATGCGCCGCCGGTGATCGCGACGGCCCCTTTTGTCCCTGTTTTCTCTTGTGTCATACCGTCTCCTCCCGATTGAATGTCACGCCTGTCAGCCTGTCCGCTTTTCTTCGAAAGCCGGCATCTGACCGCGTTTCTCCAGTTCCTCGCGGATCATTTTCTTGGTGATCTTGCCGTAGGCGGATTTCGGCATGGCATCCCAGAACACCACTGATTTCGGCAGCTTGTAGCGGGCCATCTTGCCTTCCAGGTAGGCCTTCAGATTGATGGCGGCGATATCCGCGCCCTCGCGGGCCACGCAAACGGCCACACCGACTTCGCCCCACACCGCGTCCGGCACACCCAGAACCGCAGTCTCGCTGATGTCAGGATGCATGAGGATTTTTTCTTCGATTTCACGCGGATAGATGTTCGAGCCGCCGGAAATATACATGTCGGAGGCGCGCCCGGTGATGTAGAGGAAGCCGTTCTCATCGCGATGACCAAGGTCGCCCGTGCGGAACCAGCCATTGCGGAAGGCTTTGGCATTTGCCTCGGGATTATCGTAGTAGCCGGCGAAAACGGCGGGACCAATCACGCAGATTTCGCCGGTTACACCGGCGTCAACTTCCTCGCCCGCATCGTTCTGGATCTGCACTTCCATGCCGGTGCGGTCGAAGCCGCAGGTGCCGATGCGCGTTTCCGGACCGTCCTCGGCGTTATGAAAAGAGGGCGGCAGCACGGTGATGTTCCCGGTGACTTCACCCAGGCCGAAATATTGCACCAGCACCGGGCCGAGCTTTGCAAGCGCACGTTTCTGGTCCGCGCGATACATCGGCGCGCCGGCATAGATGACATAGCGCAGCGAGGAGTGATCGAAACGATCCACAGAGGGGTCTTCAACGAGCATTTTAAGGATGGTCGGTACAGTGAAGGCGTTGGTGATACGCCATTTTTCGATCAGCGCCCAGACGGCGGGCACATCGAGCTTTTCCGCCGCCGGAAGCACTGTTTTCGCGCCATGCGCCACCTGCACCAGCTGGTGAATGCCCGCACCGTGTGAAAGCGGGGCAACGACGATGGAGGCGTCGTCCGGTCCGGTGCCGGGCATCAGATCGCAGAGATGGTTGGTGATGACGAACGCCATCTGGCCATGGGTAAGCACTGCAGCCTTGGGCCGGCCGGTGGTGCCTGAGGTGAAGAAGAACCAACACGGGTCATCCCGATCCACTGCCTGGCTTTTGACTTTGTGCCCCATATGACGGGCCACGATGGCATCGTAATCCTCACCGAACTCAGCCGTACCGATGGCGATGCTGAAATCGATCGTGCTTGCCTCGTGGCTGGCTTTTGCATGATCGGGAAAAGCACTGGCACAAATCATGCCGCGTGCGCCGCTGGCCTTCGCCAGATAGGCAACTTCATCGGGCGATTGACGGTAATTGGTCGGCACCCACACCGCACCCACGCGGAAGCATGCGAACATGGATTCGAACATCTGGTTGTTGTTGGAGGACTGCACAAGAATGCGGTCCCCCTTTCTGACGCCGAATTCAGTCTCCAGCGCATGGGCCATTGCGTCGACGCGGGCTTCCATTTGAGCCCAGCTCCAAGTCTTTTCACCCCAGACGAAACCGATATGGTCCGGGTTGCGGCGTGCCGCCTGCGTCAGGAAATGCGAGAGGTTCATCACCCGCGTGGTGGAGGGCGCAACCCCGCCCGCGGGATGCTGCACGGCACTTTGCATCGTCATTTCACACGCTCCATGATCGAGACGTAATTGGCAACCGCCGTGCCACCCATGTTGAACACGCCAGCCAGGGAGGCATTGGGAATTTGCATGTCGCCTGCCTCTCCCATCAATTGCATCGCCGCCATGACATGCATGGAAACGCCGGTCGCCCCGACGGGGTGACCTTTCGATTTCAATCCACCCGATGGGTTGATTGGCAGGCGTCCGGTCTTGAGCGCCGTTCCATCCTGGACAACGCGATATCCTTCACCGGGATTCGCAAGCCCCATGGCCTCATATTCGATAAGTTCGGCAATGGTGAAGCAGTCGTGCGTTTCAACGAAAGAGAGGTCGTCGAGCGTTGCGCCGGCAAGTTCCAGCGAGCCGGCCCAGGCGCGGCGCGCGCCTTCGAAGGCCAACGGATCGCGACGGCTCAATGCCATGATGTCGTTGACATGCTTGCGGCCCCGGAAGCCGATGGCGCGGTTGAGTGTGGCTGCCGTTTCCTCGTCGGCCAAAATGATCGCGGCAGCGCCATCCGAAATCAGCGAGCAGTCGGTGCGGCGCAGCGGGCCTGCGACGTAGGGGTTCTTGTCCGAAACCGTATTGCAGAAATCGAAGCCGAAATCCTTGCGCATATGGGCATAGGGATTGACCGCGCCATTGGCGTGGTTCTTTGCGGCAATCATCGCCAGCTCTTCCGAGCGGTCGCCATAACGTTGAAAATATGCCTGTGCGATGCGGCCGAACTGGCCGGCAAACCCGCCGGGAATATTGGCCTCCTCCGCACGGTAACAGGCGGAGAGCAGGATTTCGCCCACCTCTGCGGTCGGCAGCGCCGTCATTTTTTCGGCGCCGACAACGAGTGCGATGCGGCCGCGCCCGGCTTCGATGAAATCCATGGCGCTGTAGAGGGCGGCCGATCCTGTTGAGCAGGCATTTTCGAAACGCACTGCCGGCGTATAGGCGAGGCGCTCATCGCCCATCGCTACCAGGGCGCCCTGAAAATCCTGTTTCGAGAAGCCATTGTTCATCACGCCGACGAAAATGCCGTCGATATCGCTGACATCGACGCCCGCATGGTCTATGGCCGGCGCCACGACAGAAGCCATCAGTTGCTCGGTATTTTCAAGGGCCGACTTGCCGAAAGGCGAATGCGCCCAGCCGACGATCTGCGCTTTGCTCATTTGCTCGTTCTCCTCGTTTGCCGTTTCGTGTCGCCTTCACCGCGCGTGCGGGCGCGGCTGGCCATCATTTCTGCGATACGTGTCTCGATGCGGGTTACTTCCTCGCGCAGCAGCGCTGCCAGTTCCGGCTGGCGCTCCGGCCGCATGCGGCTGTCCACAGCGGCAATGCTCAGCGCTCCCGCTACCGCGCCATCAGGCGCGCGGATGGCAACGCCAATACCCCAGGAATTAGAAAGGATCAGGCCGGGGTTGAGCGAATAGCCATTGGCTCTCGTCAGCTCGACATCACGGCGCAGGCCCTCAAGCGTTATGCCGGGATAATTAGCGGCAATCAGCCCGCTATTGGCCGCAATGATACTTTCCACCTCGGCGTCTGGCAGCGCCGCCAGCATGGCGAGCGAACCCGCACCAATACCCAAGGGGTGTTCGAAACCGGCCTGAAGTGCATGGGTGCGCACCGGCCAGGTGCCTTCTTCGCGGTAAAGGCACAGGGCAAATGTATCACGGCGCACGGAAAGGAAGCTCGAATCCTCCGAGCGGCGGGAAATGCGCGTCAGGCCGTCCTGCGCCATTTGAAGAAGGCCAAACCGGCGCGATGACAGGCTGCCCAGCACATAGGTTTCTTCGCCGAGGTAATAACGCCGCGTTTCCTCATCCTGCTCCACAAGGCCGGCACGGATCAGAGCCAGCAGCAGGCGGCGGGCCGTGGGTTTGTTCAGTCCGCTTTCTGTCACGATGACCGAAAGCGCCACGCCGCGTTCCGCGTGCCTCCCGACCATGGAGAGCAGCGCCAGAGCCCGGTCCACCGCGCGCGCGCCCGTCAGATCTTTTTCAACCGGGATCGTTGTTGTTGTTGCCATCTCAGGAAAACGCCCCCACCGCACAGCTTTGCCCGCCATCGACCGGCAAACAGACGCCGGTGATGAACTTAGCCTCATCAGATGCGAGAAAAACGGCGGCGCGGGCAATATCGAAGGCATCGCCCATGCGACCCACCGGGACAGCCGCATTGCGCGCCGCCACCATCTCCTCGACAGACGCATATTGATTGCTGATCTGCTTGTAGATCAGTGGGGTGTCGATCATTCCCGGAAGAATGCAATTGGCGCGAATGCCCTGCCGGGCATATTGCATGGCCAGCGCCACAGTCGCCTGGTTTACAGCTGCCTTCATGGCGTAATAGGCAAAATAGGGATAGCCGGTCCAGCGAATGGAGGCGAGTGACGAGATATTGACGATGGCTCCGCCGCCCTGCGTCAACATCACCGGCAACACAGCCTTGGAGGTGCGATAAACGGAGCCGATATTGAGATCGACCGAGGCGCGAAAGCTTTCCTCATCCAGCTCAACCGGCCCGCCCATATGGGTCACGCCGACATTATTGTGCAGAATATCGATGCCACCAAAGGCCTTGCAGGTGCGGTCAACGGTGGCCGATACGGACTGTAGTTCAGTGACATCGGCGGCAACCGCAATCGCCTCCAAGCCTTCTCCGCGAATAATCTCAGCCGTCTCTTCGGCTGCGTCAGCGGAGAGGTCGACACAGGCTACCCGCGCGCCTTCGCGGGCAAATTGCACGGCCGCAGCCTTGCCGTTGCCAAAACCCGGCCCCGATGATCCTGCGCCAAACACAAGCGCGCGTTTTCCCGTCAGGCGACCTGTCAAAGCAGTCTCCATTCCAATCGTCAGACATAGTCGGGTTGGCCCCGCTACGGGCGGGGCCAGTTATTCAACAGGCCGGTCAGGTCAGGCTTGCACCAACGGCCTTTTCGAGAATGGCCCAGGCTTCATCGCCGTATTTGCCCTTCCACTCGGAATAGAAGCCTGCCTCTTTCAGCGCGGCGCGGAAAAGCGTCGCATCCGTGTCGTTGAAGGTCATGCCCTTGGAAATCAGATCTTCCTTGACCGAGGCATTGAGCTTCGCCACATCGGCGCGTTCATCCTTGCCCGACTGGTTGAGGTTTTTGGCGACGATGGCGCGCAGGTCATCCGGCAAACGCTCCCAGGCGCGCTTGTTGGCCAGGAACCAGAACCCGTCCCACATATGATTGGTGACCGAGCAGAATTTCTGCACTTCGAACAGCTTTGCGGTGGAAATGATCGCCAGCGGATTTTCCTGGCCATCGACCACACCGGTCTGCAGCGCAGTATAGACCTCGGCGAAATTGATCGAGGCAGGGGCAGACTTGAATGCCTTGAACATAGAGGTCCAGAGCGGGCTCACTGGCACGCGGATCTTGAAGCTTTCGAGATCGGCAGGCGTGGCGATGGGCTTGGAAGCGCTGGTGATCTGGCGGAAGCCGTTGTCCCAGATTGTGTCCATGGCAACGAGATTCTGCTTGGCAATTTCGCCACGGACATATTTACCGAGATCGCCATCCATGGCCGCCCATACGGACTCGTAGTTCGGAAAGGCGAAACCGATGCCGCTGATGGAGGCGTTCGGTACCAGCGTCGACAGGATCAGCGGCGAAAGCGTGAAGAATTCAACGCCTCCAGAGCGCACCTGGCTCAAAACGTCTGTGTCGGCACCCAGCTGGCTGCTGGGGAAGATGCTGATATTGACCTGCCCATCGGTCTCTTTGGCGATGCGCTCGGCGGCCTCCTTGGCGCGAATGTTCATCGGGTGCGCTGCAGGCAAATTGTTGGCATATTTATAATTGTATTGGGCAGCGCGGGCGCGCGACACGAAGGCGGTGGCCAGTACGGCGGAACCGGCGCCGGCGAGTATGGTACGTCTGTTGATATTCATTGCTTTCTCCTCCCAAAATAAAGCAGTTATCATTCATCGGCGTGGCGGGCGTAGCCGCCACGGTCTCAGAGCAGAATGGTCGAAAATCCGGGGATTGCTGCAATCAGCAGCAGGCCGATGATCATGGCTGCAAGATAGGGCCAGATGGCACCCATGGCTTCGTCCGGCGACACGTTGCCGATCTTGCAGGCGATGTAAAAGCCGATACCGATGGGCGGCGCCATCAGGCCGATATTCATGGCGACCACCACGACCATCGAATAATGGATGTCATTGATGCCAAGCGTGCGGGCGATCGGGAACATGATCGGCGCGAGCAGAACGATTGCTGGCAGTCCTTCCAGGACGCAGCCCAGGATCATGAAAATCAGGATCGACACGACCATGTAGGTCATCCAGCCGCCCGGAAGATCGGTAATCATCGCGGTCAGCTGGAAAGCAAAGCCGCTCTGCGTCAGCCCCCAGGCCATGGCCGATGCACAGCCGAGGATCAGCAGGATCGCCCCTGAAAGGGCTGCCGTCTCGACCAGCATCGAATAAAGCTTCCTGAGGCTGATGCCGCCATAAAGCACTGCGCCGACGATCATGGCGTAGAGCACGGCAATAGTGGATACTTCGGTTGCCGTGGCGACACCGCCGCCCACCAGGCTGCGGATGAGGAAGGGCAGAACAAGCGCCGGTGCGGCAATCAGGGCTGCCTTGCCGACCTGCGGCCATGGCGTGCGCTTTGCGCCTTCCATGTTTTCATCCCGCGCCTTCCAGCGGGCCAGAACGGCCAGCACCAGAAGCAGTACCATTGCAATCATGAAACCGGAGGTGAAGAGGCCGGCAATAGACACACCTGCCGCCGAACCCAGAACGATCAGCACGATTGAGGGCGGAACCGTATCGGCCATGGCGGCGCCGGTGGCCAGAAGCGCGATCATTTCCTTGGGTTTGTGGCCACGGCGCTTCATTTCCGGAAACAGCGCCGGTGCGACGGTTGCCATATCAGAAACCTTGGAGCCGGAAATGCCGGAGACAAGAAACAGAGAACCGAGCAGAACATAGGACATGCCCGCGCGAATGTGGCCAAACATCGAGGACAGAAGCTCGACAATCGCCTTACCCATACCGGTTGCATCGAGCACGCAGCCGAGTAGCACGAAGACTGGCACTGACAACAGAATGATGCCGGACATGCCCTCATCCATACGTCCGATCATCACAATGGTCGGAACCCAGGTGGTGAAGGTCAGATAGGCGAGGGTTCCAAGGCCGAAGCAGAAGGCAATCGGAACACCCAGCACCAGAAATACCGCAACGAACAGGCCGAGGAAGATCGCCAGATTAAAATTGCCGAGGGATTCCAGCATCGGCGATGCCAGATAGAGCAGGCCTGAGGCAACCGCGACCGTTACAAGGGCCGCAATGATATCGCGCAGATTTTCTCGTCGGAAGAGATTGTTGAGCACCAAAAGCAGCATAAGACAGGCGCCGACCGGCAGCGCCGCAGCGCGAAACGACATCGGAATATTCAGCGCCGCTGACGTGACCACCCACTCCTCGATGGCGTATTCCATGGCGGGCTTGATGATTGCGGCAAGAAATGTAGCCACCAGCACCAGTGCCAGGGAATTGATATAGCCCAGAACACGTTGCGGGAACATGTTAAGAAACAGCGTGAGGCGCAGGTGTTCACTGCGATCGATGGCGATTGCCGCGCCCAGCATGGCAAACCACAGAAAGCACAAGGACGCCGTTTCATCGATCCAGACAATCGGCAGATGCAGGGCATAACGTGACGTCACGCCCAGCAGAAGCAGGCCGATCATCACCGCCAGCAGCACCGCCGCCACGGCCTCGATGGGGCGCATGAACCAGGAGCCTGTTACCTGTCCGGTGTGCAACAGTTCGCCATCGAGTACAAATACGTCGTCATTCGCGTTTGCGGTCATGGTCATCGGGGCCTCCTCTCCCACAGAACAACCTTCGCAATGAACATGTCTGCAAAACAGGATGTCCGTGCCACGACCGCGACATCAGGATAGCTGTGGTTGCCAGACAGGCCAGACCCCTCCAAAGGTCTGAATGTATCGGGATATTGCCTCCACAATATGGACCGTTACAAAATCATGTATTCGGGATACACAGGAAAATTCATGAAATCAACAGTAAATAGACGGATTTATGCAGTTAATTTGTGCGTCTATAAGGTCCATATAGTGGATCATACTTGATGGGAACCCTCATTCCTGATGATCGCCTTGCAGCGCGGCACCTCGTTCAAAGGCCAGTCAGTGCAAATCGTGCCTACCGATTGGAGCAGGTCGCCGGACATCCGGGACGCCTGCGTCGCGTTACAGAGAGCCGGAAAACATGTCTGCCTGTCCTCAAACTGGCGGGGGTTGGAAAAGCCGCGAAGTGACGACCGCTGGGCGCAATGGGAAAAATGACGGTGGCGCGGCTGAGCGCTCCCTGAACGGCAATACAGGCGTTGATTATCTATCGAAACCTTCCCTTGCGGTGGTTTCTTGACCTAACGTTATGCGGCAAGAAACTATGTTCTTTGCGACGTCACCGCTTGGAATTCTTCCTGTCAAGCGCGGGGCGACGCGTCGCCCAGCCTTTCCTTGAAGACTGCGGCGAATGCTGAGCGGACTGATCTGATGCGGCAGGTAAGCGGTTGCTGCATGCGGGGGCGCCCCGGCGTACTACGTTCAGACCAGAGCCAGAATCCGGGCCGGACCACCCGTTCCGCCTCGATGTGCAGGCGCACCGACGACGATTGTCGCGCCCTTTACCGGCAAAGCCTCAAGGTTGTTGAGGCCTTCGATGCCGTAGCGCCCTGCCGGGAGCCAGGAATTGTGAACTGCGAAATCGGCAGAGTTGCCAGGATCAAGCGAGAGCGTGTCGACACCGATTGCGAGCGTATCGTGCTTGAGCAGAAGGTCGGTTGCCGACTTGCCGAAACCGGGGAAGGCAAATTTTCCGGCGTCGTCATTGCGGAAGGAGGGGCTCTTTACTCTGGTTGCCCAGCCGGAGCGCAGAGCGACGATCGAACCTGCCGGGATGTCGCCATTTGCTGATATCCAGCGCTCGATGTCTTCGGCCTCGATCGTGGAATTGGCATCCTCTTTTGCGCGGTCTGTGATGTCTATGACGACCAGCGGCGCGACAAGTTTCTGCGGTTCCAACTGATCGACACTCGCCCCGTCGGCGCTGAAGTGGAAAGGTGCGTCAATATGCGTTCCGGTATGTTCGTAGATCGTGAGTTTATGGAGCTGATAACCATCCTTGGCGATCTGAGCTGCCCATTCATATTCTATGCCCGGTTTGCCATCGAATGTAGGGAATGTGGAATCATATGTATGTGTGAGATCGATGACCTGTCTGGGTGTTTGCGCAAGCACCGGGGCCGCGAGGCTGCCAGCCGTCATCGCCGTTACACCGGCCACGGCGCCCTTGAACAACAAGCGTCGCGACAGCATGTTCTTTTTCACGTTCTCGATCACGCAATGGTTGCACATACCTTAGTCCCTCCAGTGAAAATCCCTTATCGCAACCGTAGCGCAACGATGGAGTGAAGCAAGACATGACCTTCCCTGATTTTTGACCCGTGTCCAGATGGCGGTTTCGGCAACCCGCCGTCCATAGGCAGTACCCGCTTGCCCACCGGCAGGCCGGTCTCCAATATCGTGAAAGGGTGGTGGACAGATTATCCGCTTGCAGCAGGGCGTTGCGCAACGCCATGGTGTTGTCAAAAGGAATGGAAGGAAGAGGTGAATGCGAAAACGGCCGCGGCGGGGCGCCGAGCCGTTTCCTTGAGGTCAGATCGATGAAACCGCACCCAGAAGTCCCGCAAGCGGCGAGGGCTCGTCGGATGTAGCGTCATATACGCATGGCACTGCAAATATCGCCGCAAACACGATGGTGATGACAAGCGCGCGGGCGGAAACCATCGTCTTAAGCGAGAATGAGCGTAACATCGATGTTCCCCCTGGTTGCCTTCGAATAGGGGCAGATTTGGTGGGCATCCTCTATTATCGTCTGCGCGATGGGACGATCGATACCGGGCAGGCTGACAGTGAGGCGAGCCTGCAGAAAGAATTCGCCACCCGTCGTGCCGAGGTCAACCTCCGCATCGACAGTGGTGTCGGCTGGAAGCCGGAGCTGGTGTTTTGCCGCCGCCTTTGTCATGGCGCCGATGAAACATGCCGACCAGCCTGCCGCAAAAAGCTGCTCGGGATTCGTGCCCGGCTTTCCGCTGCCCGGAGGGGAAAGCTTGATGCCAAGCGCGCCATCATCGCTTTGCGCCGATCCGTCGCGCCCACCGGTCGTGTGGGTCTTGCCGGTATAAAGAACAGTCTCGATCTTGGTCACGGGAGGCTCCCTTCATTGTGCCGCTGCTGCGGCGTTTCGTGATAGGAGCTTTGTGACGGATCGGCGTATCCGGTATGTTTCCGGAAACTGCAAAACTGTATCGAAAAGTATCGTTGTTACTGGTCTTCAGACGCCGCCTTTTCGATATTTTGGTGGGAGTTCTGCGGTGGCCAGGCCGGAGGCCCGTTTGGGCGCCTGCGATGGATTGGCGGCTTGCCGTTTTGCCATGGTTTTTTCGCGCATTTTTCAGGTGCTTTGTACCGATAAGGAATGCGTGAGAAAATGACCGGTTGTAAGCGTGTATGAGCTAAGTACAACGTCATCAGGCTCGAAATGGGGCGTTCTTCGGTGCAGCTATGACATAACCTGCATCAAATGCACTTTGGCGGCCGTCTACAGCAGAAGTTGCTTAAAGCATGGCGTTTAGGGGAGGAGATGTGTTGTCTCCACGCGGAACGAACATGCATTGATGGCCAAAACACAGGGTGCGAGAAACACCAAGTAGCCATCAAGATGGCAAGTGCCATCTTGATGGCTACCTTAAATTAAGCTAGATTGGATCCAGACGAAGGAGCACTCAATGGTAACCCCGCAACTATCTGTCCGCAGTTCCAAAGCGCGCGACCTTGCACACAAGCTCGCCCGCCGAGAAAATCGCACGATTGCCGATATCGTCGAGCGCGCGCTCGAAACCTATGAGGCTCGCGAGGCAGGACGTGAACCTGCTGCGAAATTCTATAGTCGTCTTTCATCGCAGTCGGGTACGGATATCGATTTCGACAGTATCATCGATGAAAACAGACGCGCTCACAAAGGCGTCGAGCTTTGATTTTTCTCGACACGAATGTGATGTCGGAGACTTTCAAGAAAGCTCCCGATTCTGCGGTCATAGCATGGCTGGTTCGTCACGACGCCGAATTGGCATTGCCGACGGTTGCAGTTGCTGAGATCGCTTTTGGTATTCAAAAGATCAGGCCAGATCAGCGCGCCGATCGCCTGGAAGAGGGACTTGTGAGCTGGCGTCGCCGGTTCTCCGACAAGATGTTTGCCTTCACGGAAGAAGCAGCATTGGCCTATGGCGATATCATGGGAGACGCTGCGCGGCAGGGGAGGGGGATGTCGGCTCCGGACGGCATGATCGCGGCGATAGCGCGGATCAATGGTGGCCGGTTGGCGACCCGAAACCTCAAAGATTTCGAGACAACAGGGCTCGAATTGATCTCGCCCTGGCAATTCTGACAGTGAGACCCGATCTACAACAATCGGGCCGCTCGCCTGCTTCTCCGTGTAGCACTGTTATAATAGCTGGATGCCTGCTGGACCGATCGGTGGCGTGATTGCTCCATGGCTTCTGGCAAGGGAATTCCGCGGTTGGCAGCCTCGGTCAGATAACCGGACCGCAGGCCGTGCTCCGAAAACTCAGCCGCATCCAATCCCGCCATCTCCGCCCGCTGTTGATGATCGCATTGACCGAGTGCGGATCGAGCGCGCGCTTCGACACGGTGCCCCATCGCCCGCCCGCCCCCCCCCCGAAACATGCCGCGCTCTTGCAACCCCGGGTTCGCGGAGCGGGGCGTGCTGCAAGGCGTATGGCCGACTTGAGGGCAGGGAGGTGAAGGCGACATTGAGGCCGCGCCACTTGATCAGCGTCGACCAGTTCGCCAGCCGCCGGCGCAACGTAGACGGCGCGTGCGTGCCAACGGATTTCAGAAAGCCCTGACGCCGGAGGTTTTCATCGACCGTAGCTGGCATGCCGTGGTCGGGATCTGTTGCGCGTTTTTCCGTGTTCCAGAGGTGATGGCGACAAATTTCAGCAGTAGTGCTTCCGGTGCAGCCCAGGGAAGAGAATTGCCAGTGATCGCCAGCCCCTAGACTTCAAGATAGGCAAGATCGAGGATCAGCGCCCGCAGCGTGTTGTCGCCCATGCCTTGGTTTACGAGATGGCGCAGCGTCTCGACGTCCTGATCAGTAAGCAGCTCGGCGAGCTCGTCGCGACGCTCGAGCGGCAGGACGGACGCGATGGTGTCGAGTTCTTCGGCGGCCGCTCGACGGAGGTTTGTGATGTCGTCGCTCTAGTCACGAGAGGCTCCAGAATCGCGGGTTTCGACGGTCGCTGGGACCGTGATTTGCCCCGATCTGCACGCTGTGAGAATGCTGAGACAGGTTGGCCATGGCCAACGCTCAACCAATTAGCCGAGTCGGTAAGCAGTAACCCACAGGCAGTAGGAACGGGGAACTATGTCCGACACCGTGACGGCAAAGAACGGCAAGTAAAGTCGATCCTATCATTAGGGTTTGGAACGAGGTCACTTGGATTTCACGGCAAATCTTTGTCGTGTCGAGCGAGGGCTGGTTTCCGGGAGATCGCGGCCGCTCATCCGGATAGACATTCGGTCACTTGAACTGCTCTTCGACGCGACGGGTAGAAATCGCTCCGGCCTCGCACTGGGGGAGGTCGAAGCTTCGCGGTGAAATCCAAGATGACATCGGGCGCCTCCAGCGGAATACCTCCTCGTTGTCCTCCCCAGCGATTTCGAAAGTCCATAAATCGGGTCGCTGCCTCAGCACCGCGCTGCGGCATAGAAGCCCGATTATTGCAGCCGTTCTCATGTAGGCTTTTTGCTCGCAGATATTGTGGTCCAAGCACGTCTGTGGTCGCATATAAATCGGTTGCAAACCTGCGGGAACCCGGATCATTACACCTTTTAGATGAATTGCGGGCTAACATCCAGAGTAGTAATTTTGCCCTTAATCGAACTCATTTGGAGGATTCAAAATGACTCGATGGCTTTTTTTATTTGTGTCACTGCTTCTCGGCTTCTCCGCCTTATCGAGTCCTGCTTCGGCCAACAATTGTGGAGAAGTCCTAGTTGATGGCACTAAACAGGTGTCTCAATACAGATACGGAATGTTTTTTCAGCAAATCTTGGCCGCGGAATATACCAGAAAGTCTAGCGCGGAAATTGCCCGGGACCTTGCCGCCAGTGGAGGCTTTGGCTACGGAGGTTTCTCTCTCACCGGCAGCAATGACGAAAAGGATTTTCAACGGTATATCGACGAGATTGGCTCAAAGTTGAACATTTCAACCATCGTCAAGAACGAAAGTTCAATTCTGTTAGCCTCAGGCGACAAGGAAATTTTGAAAAGATGGGCTGAATGTGTAAGGAATGGCGGCTTCACAGCGCGGTTTGAAGTCTACGATGTTGATGATGCCGCCCTTATTTTGGAGTGGCATACATATCCGGTTAAGAAGGGCGTAGACACTACTACGGCGCTTACCGAAGACATCACAATCCCCAAAGGTATTAATGTGACAAGTGGGGATTCATGCAGGAAGAAGGGGACTGTGTTCGAGTCTGGAAAGACTTGCACGATCACGGTCACGCTTCCGAACGGCGCAACGGACTGGCTTGTATCCGTTAACGTAGAGCACGGTTCGGCTCAAGCGTATCTACCAAAACGTCAGGTGCTGCAGCCAGAGGAGGAGACTTGGGTGCCTAGCCCAGGCACGAATGAGGTAGCAATGGTCGGAGTGTATTCCTATGATAATAGCACGGACAGCCCGACAGTCTGTGCGGATCCTAAGAGTGGTTGGGCTTTCCTGTTGTCGACTGTGCAAGCGACACCATGGTATCGAACGGGAAGGTCAGATCCCAGTGGATGCAAGGCCATCGTGGATCCTAAGCTTCACAATCACGTCTGCTGGAGGTCGTCAATGAGAGTGACGGCTGCGAGCGATAATAGCTGCTATGCGACTCTCCACGGGAAGCTCATTCGCTGGAACGTCGTCGATGGTATGGCGCACACACCATCTGGCGAAGTGCTTACTTCGGCTAAGGCCCAAGCCGTAGTTATTCCGGAGCCAGTGGTGATCAAATGATAAGGGATACTTATCGTTGACCTGCGTCCCTCTCAGGCAAAAGCCACCTCGGCTGCAAGCCCGCCGCCTTGCCTGTTATAGAGGCGCACTGAGCCGCCGATTGTTCCGGCGAGCTGCTGCGCGATCGCAAGTCCGAGTCCTGTTCCGCCGGTGTCGCGGTTTCTCGATGTTTCAATCCGGAAAAAGGGCTGCATGGCATTTTGCAGCATCTCGTCGGGGATGCCCGGCCCACGATCGAGCACCGTGATGACCACGGTGCCTTCAGTGCGCCGGTCGACCTTGATTTCCGCACTGCCCCCGAATTTGAGTGCGTTATCTATCAAGTTCGTCAGGATTCTTCGCAGGGCATGTGGCTTTGTCGATACTGTGCCGCGCACCATACCGTCAACCGTGACTGCTTTTCCGGTATCCTGATAGTCGTAAGCTATGCTGTCGATGAAAGAGGCCAGATCGATACGTGAGGATTTCTCGCCATTGCCATGAGCGCTGCGTGCATAAGCGATACCATCCTGTACTAGACGTTCGATTTCACGCAGGTCACTGACCAGCTTTTCCTTTTCCGGCGTATCGTCTGCCATGTCGGCCCGCAACCGCATCCGGGTGATGGGCGTCTGCAGGTCGTGCGAAATCGCCGCAAGAATCTGGACCCGCTCCTCGAGATATTGGGCGACGCGATCGCGCATCGCGTTGAAGGCGCGGGCGGCGTGGACAACTTCGCTTGGGCCGCTCTCACTCATCGGCAACCCCTTTTCCCCCGGATCCAACGCTTCGGCTGCCGCAGCCAGCGCGCTGAGCGGTCTGGTCGTCTGTCGCACTGCAAACCAGGTGCACAGAAGAAGAAGCGCCATCTGCGCGGCGAAGACATAAGGCAGCCACTCCGCTAGCGGCATCACGCCGCGCGGTGTCACGTCAATTGTGAGGGGCGAGCCGTCCGATAGCGTCAGATGCGCCTGAAGCCGCTTGCCGTCGCCGGGAATGGACTCGACCTTGACGGGGAAACGGTGTCCTGCGGCCTCCTCGATCCTCTGCGCAATTTCAGCGCCGCGGCCGGACATGTCGGAAACACCTGGAACACCCGGGCCGAGGACGAGTTGATAATTGCTGCGGCTCAGGCGATGGACCCATTGCGCCCGCTCTTCCGCAGGCAGGCGGTCGATTATTGCGATCGATACAGCCAGATCCTGCTCAAGAGTGCCGAGCATGACCGCCTTTGCCGACATATATCGTTCGGCAAAGAGGATGCTGAACGACAGACCGTAGGCAATGGCGAGGCCCGCAAACAGGATGATGAAAAGTCTGGACCGCAACGAGCGCGGCCACCAGCCGGCGAGCAGGCGTGGGCCGTTCATATCCGCGGCTCCGAAATCTCCACGGGGACCGCAAAGACATAGCCTTCCGCCCGCACCGTCTTGATGTAGACGGGTTCGCGCGCGTCATCCCCCAGCCTTTGGCGCACGCGGCTCACGAGAAGATCGATCGACCGATCGAAAAGTTCGGCACCGCGGCCCTGAGTTAGATTTAACAGCTGGTCCCGGTTGAGGACGCGCTGGGGATGATCGATGAAGACCCTGAGGAGCCGGTATTCGGCGCCGCTCAAGGCCACGGTCGTGCCCTCCCTGTCGAGCAGGTGACGGCCCACCGTGTCGAGGCGCCACTCACCAAAGGTCAGGAGTTGCCCGGCCTCGCTGATCTGCAGATTGGGAGGCAGCATCCGCGTGCGGCGCAGGATGGCTTTGATCCGCGCAAGAAGCTCACGGGCAGCGAAGGGCTTCGACAGATAGTCGTCGGCGCCCATTTCGAGCCCGATAATGCGATCCATCTCGTCATCGCGGGCCGTCAGCATCAGCACCGGCGTGGCTTTGTGTTTCCCCGCCCGCAGCTCTCGGCATAAAACTAGCCCGTCATCGCCAGGCATCATCACGTCGAGCACGATGAGATCGACGGTATTGCCGTCGAGAAAACTTCTCATCTGCCGTCCATCGGCCGCCACGCTCGTACGTAGGCCGTTCTTCTTCAGGTAGCTGGAGACCAGCTCCCGGATTTCCCTGTCGTCGTCCACGACGAGAATATGGTCGATATGGTCCATTGGATGCCTTCGTCGTCCGGACGGTTCGAGTGGCCCGCTACCGCGCGCCCCGCTGTCACATGCAGTAAGACAACGGTTCGCGGGCTTCGGCAAGTTTAAAGCTTTGCGACGTCCAGAACAGCCCTGGCAAAAGCCTCTGGCGCTTCCTGAGGCAGGTTATGGCCGATGCCGCCGCTGATGTTGCGGTGCTGGTATTTGCCGGAAAACTTCGATGCATAGGCGGAAGGGTCCGGATGCGGAGCACCGTTGGCGTCGCCTTCCAAGGTTATCGTCGGCACGGTGATGACGGGAAGTTTCGCAAGCTGGCGCTCGTATTTATCGTACTTGGCTTCCCCGTCTGCCAGTGCCAACCGCCAGCGGTAGTTATGGATGGTGATGGCCACATGGTCGGGATTGTCGAATGCGGTGGCCGAACGATTGAAGGTCTCGTTACTGAATTTCCAGGTCGGAGATGCCGTCTGCCAGATCAGGCGCACGAAGTCGCGGGTGTTCGCTGCGTAACCCGCACGGCCGCGTTCAGTCGCGAAATAGAACTGATACCACCAGGAGAGTTCCGCCTTGGGCGGAAGCGGCTTCCTGTTGATCTCCTGGCTGCCGATGAGATAGCCGCTGACCGACACGAGCCCGGTGCAACGTTCGGGCCAGAGTGCGGCCATGATGTCGGCGGTGCGAGCGCCCCAGTCATAACCGGCCACGACGGCCTGCTTGACGCCTAGTGCGTCGAGAAAGGCGATCATGTCGACCGCAAGCGCCGCCTGCTGTCCATTGCGTGCCGTGTCGTCCGAGAGAAAACGGGTCGTGCCATATCCGCGCAGATAGGGGATGAGCACCCGATATCCAGCCGATGCAAGGATGGGCGCGACATCGACATAGCTGTAGATGTCGTAGGGCCATCCGTGCAGCAGCAGCGCGACCGGGCCGTCTGCGGGGCCAGCTTCTGCGTAACCGACGCTGAGTACACCCGCTTCAACCTGCTTCAGGGCGCCAAAGGAGGTGGCTCCGTCGCGTCCGGTTGACGGCTGAGGCGAAGGCGCTTCGCCCTTGGCATGAGCAAGGCCTACTGAAGCGAATTCGACGGCGGCAACCGTCATTGCGGCAATGCCAAAGAAGCGGCGGCGCTGGAAATTGATCTCGGAAGTCATTGGCTGTCTCTCCTGTCCGTGTTGGATGCCGGGCAGGTAACAGGGTGCGTGTATCGTCGATGTGTCCCAAGGGAGGCGACTGTGAATGGTTTTGTAGCAGGGTGCATTCCGGATACAGACTGATACATTTGTCTCGCCCTTCCAACGCAAACAGCCGCCCCAGCATCCGGGGCGGCTGCATTTGATCTTACCGAGGTGCGCTTACTTTGAGGATTGCCGGGCGGCCTGTTCGATGACGTCTGCAACCTTATCGGGCTGGGAGGCGAAGACCGCATGGCTTGCCGCAATTTCGGTCACCGCGCTGCCGGCGCGCTTTGCCATGTCACGCTCGAGATCGGGGTTGATCGACCTGTCCTGCGTCGCGACGATCGACCAGCTTTTCTTTGTTTTCCAGGCGGGTTCGCCGGCTTTGGCGGCAAAGGCGGCCTTGGCGGCGAAGACCTGACTGCTTGCCATGAATGTCGCGTCCTCACGCGGAAGATCGCTGGCGAAATCTTGTCCAAAGACGGCCGGATCGAGATAAAGGAACGCGCCATCCTTCGTTGGCTTGATGCCGTTGCCGGCCGGCGGTTTGGAGCCGGCGAGGTCGAGAAGGCTCTCTCCCTTCTCCGGCTGGAAGGCGGCGACATAGACCAGCCCGGCCACGTCCGGTCGATTGCCGGCTTCCGAAATCACCATGCCGCCGTAGCTGTGCCCGACGAGCAGGCTCGGGCCCTGCTGGAGATCGAGGACACGGTTGGTGGCCGCCACATCATCGGCAAGCGAGGTGATGGGCTCCTGCACGATCGTGACGTTGAAACCGCGACTTTGAAGAATCTCTGTCGTCCGGCGCCAGGCCGAACCATCGGCCAGCGCGCCATGGACTATGACGATATTCTTCACCTCTGCCGCCTGTGCGGCAAAAGCGATCAGTGCGGTTGCGACGGCAAGCGCGAATTTTGGCATGAGACGACGGTGCATCATGTTTTTCCTTTGGTTTAATGTGAAAGGGAAGGAAAATGCAGGTTCAGCCGAACGTGAAGGCATAGGCCTGCACGCCGGGGTCGAGGAAGCGGATGGCAAAGGTTCTCGCTTCGACGGTGCCGGACTGGCGGACGAGCTGGTAAAGACGGGTTGAGGTGACAACGCCGTTGCCTTCGGCGTCCGTGTCGGCGCCGTGATCCGCACCCGGCGGATGCCCATCGATGGTGACCTGGAAACGAACCGGTTTTCCGGCGCTTGCCGGCCCAAGGACCAGATGCAGGTCACGGGCGCTGAAGCGATAAGTGATGCCGCCATCAGCCGCATCAAGTGTGGCCGCTTCCGCGCCAACCGTCCAGGTACCGGAAAGTCCCCATTCGTTGAGGGAAGGCGTCGTGACGGAGTAGTCGCGCGGCGTGTCCGCGCGCACCGCCTCGTTGGATGCAAAATTCTCAGCCTGTCGGTAGCCGATATAGGTTTCGCCGGAGCGCATGTGCCCGATATCCGCACCTGCTTCAGCCCCTGTCGCCTCCGGGCTCACCGGTGCACTGGAGGAAGCGCTACTGCCGGCTTCACGCAGCAGGTCCTGGATCGCCTCTTCGGTCTGCCGATAATTGCCTTCGCCGAAATGGTGATAGCGAATCTGGCCCTTGGCATCGATCAGGTAATGCGCCGGCCAGTAGCTGTTATCAAAGGCGCGCCAGATCTTGTAATCATTATCGATTGCCACCGGGTAATCGATCTTGAAGCCGGCGACGGCCTGCCTGACATTGTCGATCTTCTTTTCAAAGGCGAATTCGGGGGCGTGGACACCGATGACGACGAGGCCCTGATCGCGGTATTTGTCTGCCCAGGCCCGCACATAGGGAATGGTGCGGATGCAGTTGATGCAGGAATAAGTCCAGAAGTCGATGAGGACGACCTTGCCACGCAATTGCTCGCGCGTGAGCGGCGGGGAATTGAGCCACTCGACGGCGCCGTCGAGGGATGGAGCCTTGCCCTCAACCGGCAGCTCTGACCGGGCCGCGGTAGCGCTGGCGCTGGCACCCGCCGCCGTCGCCGCTTCAGGCGCTTTGGCGGTGTGGAGCCGATCGAGCACCTGCTGTTCGAAGGATGCCGTGCTCGCATAGGAAATCTGCGACAGGAAACCCGTATCCAGACCGAGCGCGATGACCGTGACGCCGGCAAGCACCGCCGCGCCAAGCACTTGGCGGATCCGCTCGCTAAAACCCAGAGACCGCTTCATACCCGCAAATACCCGGCCACCGACGAGGATGGCAACGGCAAGGGATGTCGCAGCCCCGGCGGCATAGGCGGCAAGCAGCAGGCTCGTTTCCAGATTGGCCCCCTTCAGGGCCGCCCCCGTCAGGACAAGCCCGAGGATTGGTCCTGCGCAGGGTGCCCATAAAAGGCCCGTGGCGATGCCGAGTATCAGCGAGCCCGCAATCGTCGGTACTGACCCGGGCTTGCCGGCAGCATTGGCGAGCCGGTTACCGAGTTCAACGACCGGGCGGGTGATGATGCTGGCCGCGCGGGGCGAAATCAGGCCGACACCGAAGACCGCAAGCAGCGCAAGAGCCGCGAGCCGGCCATATTCATTGGCGCTGATCGCCCAGTTCCCGCCAACAGCGGCAAGCGTGGCGACGGCGCAAAAGGTTGCCGCCATTCCCGTAAGCAGTGGCAGCGTGCTGCGCAGGAACGGTTGCCCCGCCCGCGCAAAAACGAAGGGAAGGATGGGCAGGATACAGGGGCTGAGAATTGTCAGCGCCCCTCCGAGATAGGCAATGACCAGAAACGTCATCATCGTGTCCTTTCAGGCAGGAGTTCGGGGCTCCGGGCGGCGAAGGCGACCCGGCGATGGCGCCAATCTCTCGGCCTCACGTATCCCTGATGTGTCCGGGCTTCGGTGAATTTGTAATCGAGTGTAGAGGCCGCCTTTCCGCGAACAGTCGCGAAGGCGAAATCGCCCGAGCCCCGGCATCGGTTACGGTGCATATCGCGTGAAGACGAAATCATGGTCCTTGACGTTGCCCTCGTGGCAGGAGAGGCACGTCTCATGCTGGGCAGCATCCACCGGCTTGCCGTTGACAAACCGCCCGAAGCCCCAGCCGTGGCTGGCGGAATATTTCCTGGAGTCTTTCACCATCACCTGCACGGTGGTTGCCGCGCCCGGAACCGTGGCCGGCGGAAACTCCGTGGATTGCTGCCGCTTATAGGCGAGCTTCACCAGTATCGAGCCGTCGGGAAAGGGCAGGGTTCCGCTCTTGTAGGCGTCGACGGCGATATCGTTTGCCAGAACAGCGCGAAGCTCGTCCAGCGGCGGCGCTTCCTGCGCGGGCGAGATGAACTTCCAGTCACGATATCCTCCAGGAAGCGTGACACCATAGATGGGAGAAGCAAGTTCCGGCGGCGTGTCCGCTGAGCTCGAATAAACGGTTCCAAAACCTGCTGCCGCACCCGATAGGGCGACGGCGAAGAAAATCTGCCTCTTCATGGGAAATCCTGCCTGATCCGAAATAGATCAGGCAATGATCTGCCCTGCAGGTATCCGGCATGTTTCCTGAAACCCGCATTTATGTATCAGATCGTAGCGCTGCGCAGTGCCCCCGGAGGCATGTCACGCTCAAAGGCCGGCGAGCACGCTCACGTCATCGTCTTTGGGAGCTTCCAGCGCGCCCCTTATTGCTTCCTGGATCTCGTCCTCAATTGCCTTCCTCTCGTCGGGCGGCATGGCGGCAAGGTCGCCTTCGGACAATCCCCGCGCCTCCAGATATTGGGCCCGGATTCTCTCGCCAAGGCTCATATTTGCCCAGCGGCTAAGCTCGGCCTCATCGGAGCCTGTTCCGCCGCCCTCAAGCGAGGTCTCTTCTATTCCGCCATCTTGCCCCCGGAGTGACCAGAGTGCGTTGGCAAGATTGGAGGAGAGCGAAGGCGCGGCGCCCCCTCCGATCAACGATGCCGACCGTTCGGGTGTGGGATCGGGCATGGCCTGGGAAACGTCCTGTGGCCGCGGGCGTATGTAAAGCGAGGCGGTGGAGCCAATTCGATCGATTGCAGACATGGTATATCTCCTTCCGTCGCAATCTGGTTCGGGTGGCTTGTGTCTGGCTGGTCATGCTGCTTGCCTGCGTTCGGCGACGTCTCTTTGCCGACCACGAGCACATTTTTTTCGTCACCTCGCCGGGGGAAATTGCGCAAAATCGTTCCGAAGCAACGAGAAGTCGTGAAACTTTTTGGAGCGCGGCGAGTTTGGTGAAGGAGCAATCAGCTCGCATGTCCCACTGCATATAATCGCCGCTACGCGGAGGATTGATCGTCCATTCGGAGGAGATCGCATGAATTCCATCATCTATCTAGTCGGCCTCGTCGTCGTCGTCCTGTTCATCCTCTCATTGTTGGGGCTACGCTGATGGTTGATCCAACGGGTATCGAAACGAATCCAAACCGCAGCTATGTGGATTGGCCAGCGATTTTCGCCGGTGCCGTCATTTCCTCGGGCGCCATGGCCATTCTCACCGCATTTGCGGGCGGCCTGGGCCTGAGTTCAATCTCGGCGGACAATGGCGGCGAGGTCAGCACAGTCTGGCTCATCATAACCGCGCTCTTCGTCATCATTTCCATGGTCGGCTCCTACATGCTGGGTGGCTATATTGCCGGCCGCATGCGTCGGCCTGCCGGCGCTGCCGACAGAAACGAACTGACGGTCCGCGATGGTGTGAATGGCCTGGTCGTGTGGGGCCTCGGCACGGTTGTCTCGGCGTTTCTTGCGCTCGGCGTGCTGTCCGGTGGCGCCAAAGCTGTCGGCAGCGTGGCGCAGACCGCTGTCGAGGCAACGGGTTCCGCAGTCGGTGGCGCCGTTCAGGGTGCTGGCCAACTGGCGGGTGGCATTATTTCCGGCGCTGGCAGTGCAGCAGGTGGTCTGGCGCAAGGCGCCGGTCAGGCTGCAGCACCCAGCATCGAGCAAATGCTTCCGCAGGGCCTGAAAGCCAATCCAATCGACTATTTCACGGATAGTCTTTTGAGAACCGATGCGCCCGCCGCCCCTCTGACGGGTGACCAGAGCGCCGGCGATTATCAGCGCCAGATCAGCGGCATCCTCGGAAATCTTCTTGCAACCGGTGAGATATCTGATGCCGATAAGACATGGCTTGCCAACCAGGTCGCTGCCCGCACAAACATCAGCCAGACGGATGCGCAAACGCGCGTAAACCAGACGGTTGAACGCGTGCAGGCCGTCAGGGCGGAAGCGCAGAAGAAGGTCGATGAAGCGCAGAAGCAGGTAGAGACCGTGAAGGCTGAGGCGCAGAAGGCATTGGACGACGCCAAGACCAAAGCTGCGGATGCTGCAGAAAAAGCGCGTGTCGCAGGCATTCTGACTGCGTTCCTTCTGGCCGCTTCCGCACTCGTTTCCGCTGCCGCTGCCTATATCGGCGCAGTACACGGTGGCCGCCACAGAGACGAAGGCCGTATCTGGGGTGGTCTTTCCTACCGCAAGTAATCAGAGCGACGGCAAGAAATATCGGCTTTTCACAAATGTCCTTCCCGGACCAAATTCCGGGCAGGACTTTCGTTTTAGGTATCTGCCGTCACGGACAGGGTCAATCGCGACGCTGCAGCAAGGCAAGTGCGACCGTGGACGCCGCCAGGATAGCGGTCAGCGCCAGCGGCGCAGTGGCACCGTAGGAATCCACGATATAGCCGCCGACAACCGCCCCGATACTGATAGCCACCTGGAAAGAAACAACCATCAGGCTGCCTGCCGCTTCCAGAGCATCGGGTGCGCCGCGGGAAAGGTTGGTCGGCAGCACCACGGGCGCCATGCCGAAGGCAAGGCCCCAAAGCGCGACGAGCGCGAATGCGGCACCGCTATGAATACCCCATAGGACGAGGGCGATTGTTGCAAATGCCATCAGGGCGGCGGTAACGATGAGCGCGAGGCGGATACTGGTGTCTGCCATGCGGCCTCCCAGCACATTACCGATCACGGAAGCAACGCCAAAGCCTAGCAGGGCGAGAGCAATCGGCGTGGTCTCAAGCAGCGTCACCTGTTCGAGGAACGGACGCACATAGACCGAACCGGCAAAATGCCCCGTCATCAGCAACAGGATGGCAAGCATCCCCAGCTGAACGCTGCGCCGCCGCGTCAGGCGGAAAACGTCGGAAAGACTGTTGCTCGTACTTGCCGGCAGCGAGGGCAGGCTGAATATTTGCAGTAGCATGGCAATGACGGCAAGCCCCGCCGTCATCGACATGGCAATGCGCCATCCCACCCAGTCGCTGATCAAGGCGCCCATGGAGGGAGCCGCAATGGTGGCGAGCGAAACGCCGAGTGTGACGATAGCCATGCCGCGCCCGGTCGAATTCGCGCCAACGAGCCGCGCCACGACAGCAACCGAAAGCGCCCAGAAGCCGCTGAGCGCAATACCCAGTCCGGCCCGGCCGACCAGCAATAGCCAGAAATCGGCAGCAACTGATGCGAGAATGTTGGAGCCAATCGCCAGCGCACTAAGACCGACAAGCACGGTCTTGCGGTTCAGTTTGCCGATGAGAACATTGCTCAGCAAAGCCGTTACAGCGCCCACGGAAGCGGTCGCCGTGACGACCTGCCCGGCCGTACCCTCCGTAATGCCGAGATCGCGCGCCATGGGCGTCAACAATCCCGCTGGCAGAAACTCGGCCGATACCAGCGCAAAGCTGGTGGCTGCCATCGAAAGAACCGCAAACCAGGTTGCGGCGGTCCATGCGGGTTCCTCTGCGGCCTCCAGGCCAATCGTTGACCCATCAAATTCTGATGTCGTGTCCGTCATGGTGTCTCTCCTTGCGTTGGGAGAGTTTTAAACGAATTTTTTCGGATGATATGTATCTAAAAATCCGAAATTCATACCAATTCCTCCGAAATTTGTGCGCTGCACAATCTTTCTTGCGCACTGCGCGGGCCGGATTATCCCACGTGTCCGTGCCATCCTTCTTTGCCTTGCGATCCCAAGGGAACAAAAGCTTGATGAGGCCATTAGCCAACGCACTCTCCGAATCCACCGATGTACCTGCGTATACGGAGTGGAAGCGGGAGATACTCAGCCGGTAGAATCAGCCAGCATCCTTTCCGTCGCCGCCCCTAGCGACAGACTTGAAAAGCTCTTTGTCAGACTCGATGCCGGGCATTTCGACGGGCTCATGTACCGCGTGCACGGCTTCCGCCCCTCGTCCTTGCATTTATACCATTGGATAATGCCTAGAGGCATAGCCCCGACGCTTGTTGATCGGGCTTTCGTCAGCAATCTGGCTGAGGGCTTTCGCGGCCATTGCGAGGATTGTGTGCATCCTCTCATCAGCATTACCAACGATGAGGTATTCGATCAGGACACAGTCCTCGATATCCATGAACACTTTACCGACACAGGCGGCGCGAGTGATCGTATCTTCTGGCTCTTCGCCTTGATCGGAAAGCGGCTCTCACCGCGACTGCGCGATCTCAAAGACCGGAAGTTCCACATGCTAGAAAAGAGCGGTGCATATCCGGCGCTGTCGAACCACATCGGGGCGCCGATCAATACCAGTCTGATCCTCGATCGTTGGGACGATCTGCTCCATCTCGCGGCGTCGATAACGACGTGGTGCGTGATTCCGTCTACCATACTCAAGAGGCTGTCTGCGTCGCCTGAGCAAAGCCATCTTGCGAGTGCGCTCCGCGACCTCGGCCGTATCGAAAGGTCGCTCTTCATGATCGAATGGTACTCAAGTCCACCACTACGGCGGAGATGCCGAGCCGGTCTCAACAAGGGCGAGGCCGCCCATAAGATGAAACGGGCCGTGTTCTTCCACGAGCGGGGCGATATCCGCGACCGGTCGTTCGAGAGCCAAGCATTCCGCGCCTCAGGGCTCAATCTCGTCGTCAGTGCAATCGTGCACTTGGAATACGGTCTATCTTGATCGCGCGGTCACACACCTGAAATGTGCGGGAAGAGACATTCCTGATACTCCGTTGAAGCACATCTCGCCGCTGAGTTGGGAACATATCAACCTTACAGGCATCCACACTTGGGATGCCGAACATCAGATGCCCAACGGATTGCGACCGCTCCGTCTACCCGTCGGTCTACGGCGGGTCGATAAGTTCTCATACCGTTCGCCATTAGCGTACGATTTTGCACTGCTCTTGTTCCGACCCCGACTAAGGCATCCCCAAGCACAGGATTGCTGTTTTAGATTACTTACCTCAGACTAGGACCGATGATGGTTCGCGACTGCTTGAAATGTGGTGTGCCAGTCAAGTTCGCTTGGAGGCGAGAGCATGTTAGATGAAGCCAAGAACCTAGAAATGCTTGAGCGCATGGGCATCGAACCACAAACAGCCGTAAAATTGTTGGCTTCGGGCTTTTTTCCGCACCAGATGCTCGATTCGGGCAACAGGACGAAGCCTTGCATCGTTGACTCGTTTTATGGAAACAAATTTTTGAGTGGGCTGCTCAACTCTGAGGATATCACTCGGGCTGACTATCCCAAAGTCTCGGCCCGTGAGTACGAGGTGTCGTCTATTGCAGACATCGAGCGACTGCTCTCCGACGATAAGAACGCACGTTGGCGGCCGCTTATGTCCTTCAGAGGACAGAACTGCGAATACTTCACCGAACGCCCGTTTCCGAACCCTGTTTTGTCAGTCGGTGGCAAGGAGCGGCTGATATTGCCTGGCTTTTGGCGGAAATATACGAAGCGCTGGAATGACCGGTTTGCGGACCCGCCTTACCAGCCATTTTTCTCCAGCATGTACAGTGACGAGCTTATATATCACGGTATTTCTGACTGGCGGAATTTACCGGATATAAACTTGGAACGCTATGGCCTGCACACGGTGTCCGATCTCGAGGACTTTCCAGACCCAGAATCGCAAGAGTATTTCCGTCGCTGGAGTGCCTTCAAGCTCGGTATTTCCAGCGAGCCGGCATTGGTCGAACAGCATTATGGGATTGATACGTGCGGGCTCGATGTTACGTTCTCTTTAGGTGCCGCAGCCTTCTTTGCGTTGAATAAGTTCGTGAAGTCGCCGGACGGCACAGCTCATTACGAGCCTATAGTAGAGAAAGAGCGGGAAGGTGTCATTTACTGCTTTGTCTTCCGTGATCCAGGTCTCACCGAGACTGCCGATCTAGTGCGCGACGTTCCAATCTTTCGCCATATCCAGCCCGTGCGCCCTGTGAGACAAGCGTGTGCACTACCCTTTTTCCACAAATTCAACATCAACCAAGCGGTCACCGATTTGCACATGGTACTGCGGCTTCGCGATGACTTCCGAATGGACAGCGTTGCTGAAGCGTCCCATCTGTTCCCCTCTGCAGACGACGACCCCTTCTACAAGGCCGCTTTAGAAGCCAAACAACGTCATTCGGCTTTCGATCAACCCCTGCACGAAGATCCCTATCTGAAGTTTGTCGAATACCGGCTTTGAGGCTTATTGCCCCGCAAATCGAGAGCTCTCAGCGGACTTCATCAAAGGTTCCCAGATCTAGGTGTCAGTCCCGCAGGGTGCCTTAGCATCTCCTTGCCTGTTCGCCTTGAAGTTGCGTAGATGTATGTTGGGGACGAGGGTTTATGATTTTCAGACGCCGTGCGCGACAGCCGCTCTATCCTGGAGACGTCCGGATGCGTTCTCTTGTATGATGTTGACAGAAGGACCGACGCTCCCATGCCGTAAATCGCCCCCGTTGTGCGTATGTTTGCCCCGGAACACTGGGGACAGGTAACCATTTTCGGGAAATTCTACGGTGAAACCTACAAGTTTAATGATCGGGACCAGCGGGCGGTGATTGGCGTGTCCGCACATTTTGAGAAATCGATGCGCCTGCAACGCCTGGCGGGCAAGCTCAAGTCCAATCTGGTGCTGGACTGGCAACAGCTGGAGGAGCGGGGCTTTACACCGGCGGACAACGCCGCCGAACTCGCGACTGTGATCGAGGCCGCATTTCTGACTGTACTCGGCAATCGACTGCGCTGAAAAGGTTCTGCGAGCAATCTACGAAAAGGAGACACGCGGGTTCAAAGTGTCGACACGTGGTCTATTTCAATATCCGGATAAGCTGACGGGCTCTTTTCCTGACCGCCTCAAGGACCTGATCCGCGGGACCACGTGGTTCAATCGGCTATTGAACCTGGGCGACGAATTAACTCATCTTTCCATCGGCGACGTCCACTGGGACGAAAAGAACGATGTTATGCGCTATACGCACCGAGGGCTGAGAGAAGGGGACAAAATTCTCGAATTCCCTGACGTATTCTTCGCCATGAATGAACTGACCACCGGCGTAAACCATTTCCTTGGTGCCATTTTCCATCACCTGAATACGACATTGAGCGACAAACCGGTATTTCAAATGTGCGGGATGGTCGATGGCAGGCTTTTGCATCGCTACATCAACCCTGCCGAAAAACTCACGTTCGACAGCGGCCGCTGCGGCGCTTGGATGTGGTTTGAGCTTCCTGATAACCCCACGTGCCCCTTCAAGGAAGTCTGCGGCGCATACGCGAATAAAGCGACCTCCCAAGAGGTGGAGACAAGTTTCTCGACGTTGGGCGCCGCCTGACGGACACGCCGCGAGCAATTACCAATGCAGGCCGCTGACAGCCCTAAGTTCGTAATATCCGACCGCAGCGCCCAGTCCAAAAACGGACGCGACATTCACGAAAAATGCCAAAGCCTGAGTTTCAAAATCCCAGAAGTCCATTGTCATCACCATGGTAAGCTTCGCACCGACGTTGACGGCGGCAAGACTGTAGACACCATTGGTGGCTAGCCTACCATCGCCCTAATCGTCGTCGAGTGTTCTTAGGCGGGGTGGCAATGTCGCCAACCTCGGCGTCAGTGTTGTGAGCCTCGGCGTTGGCCGCGGCTTCTCTTCCAACGCGCCGAACGCTGCTTTGGTTAGGCGGTAGCACCCCACACTGGCATCCTTTGACCAAGGTGTCCGCGTCGCATAGGCCTTTGCGACGAGGCGCTCTGCCATATCCCTGCTGATAAATGGGATACGCGTTATGGGGTCGTCGAAACTCGCTGCCTTCAAAGAATTTATCGCTTTGATGATAGATGGAGGTTCTTGCATTAGCTGAACTCGATCTGGAGGAGATTATCTCCTCTCATTTTAAATCGGCCGAAGTCATCAGATTCTTGAATCTGAACCGCCCCTGCGCGTCAATCTCAATTCGCCATCCTCAGCCAGCAATCTGATACTGCCGCACGGGATGGCGGATCATCGCATCGATATCGATGCCATCGAGGATCCAGTGGAGTTGCTCTGTCATCAGAGTCACCACCGCAGTTCCCTGCAAGCTGCCGTTCGTTTGGCATCGCGGCAAAGATCCGGCCAAGATATTAGCGATGCGGAACATTGCTTCCGTTCTGGGGCTCCCCATCGCCGGCTTGCTCGACTTATTCGGCGATCCCCCGAGCGTCAGTTCCGCGCGAAATCATCAGTCCCTAACAGTGCAAGCTAAGTATCGCCTCCGCGACGCGTCGCGCACCTACGATAGGGTTATTCAAGCTGATCGTCGCTGGAAGTTCCACGCGGAAGATGACCGACTGGGCATCCACATGCTGATGGGTGATGAGGTCATCGCGCCGCAGGACCTCGACGGCCGGGTCTCCCATGTCGTACCCACGGATGAAGGTCACGCCAAATGTAGTCGTGAACGGTGCCTCGTTGACCATCGTGGCATGCTCGTATCCGATACCCGACTCTGTGCCGTACACAGACACGCGCGTGAGGAAGTCATCGACCAAACCGCTCGCGCCGGTGCCGTTGAGTCGATCAAGAATGCTCTCCACCAAGGAAGGGATCGACAAAGCAGGCGCATTGAGATCTGATTGGCACAGGCCGATGCTCACGAGGAGCAGGCGCGTTTCCCCTCTGGCGTCATCACTAGCAGGGGTAGGCTCGATCTGATGGACGCCATGGATGGCGTGACTTGAGGTGGTGCGAGTAGTGGTTTTTATCTCTACGCCCGTGCCTTGCCATGTGAAGTCTCTTGCCGAGCGGCGCCAGCCATCCCAAGCTTGAACGATTGGTCCGACCTGGGGATCGGCCGCGCAGCGGCATAGAGCGTCGAGTAGGAGCAGTTCCCCGACTAGCCCGAGGATCGCGCTTTCGGAGATCTCCATGCGCTTAATGGCGAGTTCTATCAGCGGCTCGGTGCGGGCAAAGGCGCGCTCCAAATTAGAATCAGCCTTCTCGCGCAGGAGTTCAGCTGCAATAAATGCACCGACCTGGTCGAAATGCCCGAGCGCGGGCAAGCAAATGCGGTTTGCGTTCAGAGGAGGCAGGGCGTCACGGTGCCATGAGTGGTAGCGCATTGCATTCTTCACTGTGCCGGTCCGGGGCGTTAAC
The DNA here is from genome assembly GCF_059429395.1 of Agrobacterium sp. K11. NCBI lineage: Bacteria > Pseudomonadati > Pseudomonadota > Alphaproteobacteria > Hyphomicrobiales > Rhizobiaceae > Agrobacterium > Agrobacterium sp. K11. The sequence goes on from NZ_JCAHRB010000002.1 coordinate 756,558, forward strand.
TCGTCGCCTGCAAGGAACAGTTCTAAGTGACCACGACTATTCCGAGCGATCCCGACCACCTTCGCATCAGTCAACCAAGTAATGGCTCGGTCATCTCCAATTGTGCCCGCTGGAACGATGTTTATCTGGTTTAAAATTACTTCGTAGCTGGTCATGGAAATTCCTTCTCAACGACGGTTCTCCCAGCACGGGTGGCTGAAAATTGCTCCGGACCTCCCGCAGGAAGACAGACTCCAACTGCGACCGCAGGGTGCTCGTCGTCCGAGTGTTGATTAACGTAGAAGAGGATTTGACCGTCGGAGCCGCTGGGTCGCCACCCCGTGGTGTTGCCCGGCGGCACGTTAGCGTAACGGTGATAGTAGTCGAAGTAGACGTCGCCGCGATATTGGCTCGGGCCGGCGTCGGGGTCGCTTGCACCCCAAGTGGTCTTGAGTTCGCCTCCGGCCACCCTCTTTGTGGTGGCGCGTATGTCAAATGGAAGCAGCGCCAGCGGACCTTTGGATACGGTGGCACCATCTCCGTAACGAATGCCGATCCAGAACCGTGGTCGCTCAGTGTTCTTGCGCCTAAGGTCGGCGTAGGACCATAGATCGCCGGGCTGGCCGGTCACAAATAGACCCGTGATCGACCGAGTGAGGCTGGCCGACCAAAGTCGAAGGTAGGCGGCGATGCCATAGGGACAGGCTCGCCTCGGCTGGTCTCCCTTACCATGTCTCACCGGAGGGCGATAGAAAGGTGCATCTGCCAGTGGGGCAACTGCGTTTGCCCGAGTTTCGATAGCGCTCCAGAAGTCCGCGTGCAACCCCTCGCTTCCTGGGCGGTAATCCGCGAAAGTGAGGCTATCCAAGACTTCGGCGGCCTCGGTCAGTTCGAGTGGAACATCTAGGATGCGGCCCCGCAGCACATTGGCGACAGTGAGGTCGCTGGATGGCCGAACGAAGAGTTTAGCCAGAATGTCTGCATTCGGATCCGCCCACCGGCTGTCATTGATGACTGTAACGAAAGGACGTGCCCCTGGTGATAGTGGAAGGTTGCCGACACCTGCGATCTTGCCGGTGGCTTCGAAATTGAGTCCCTGCAAGACGGTGGGCTCAGGGGCGTCGCTCATCATGCGTTCGGTGATGGCAGTTCGAACAGCTTCATCGACATCGTGATAAGCACGGAAGAGTGACAGTTGGTCGCTGGAGGCAAAGACGCGGCACAACTCAATATATGACCCGCGGTAGCCGAACCAGCGCTGCATTTGCATCTGGGTGTCGGCCAGAGGATTGGCCGATGAACGCTGAAACAACGCCGTGGTCATCCCTTCCAACGTCAGTCCCCTGGCCATGACATTTCCTGAGACAAAGATCGTGCAGAGGTCGCGGGCTGCCCTCCATTTACCAGTCTCTGCAATCTGGCTCGGTGCGTAGGCAGGGCGATCGTCAGCGTTAGGGTCGCTGTTGACCACGGCGATCCTAGTTCCAGGGATCATCTCCGTAATTAGTAGATTTTCGACCGTCTGCCAGTCCGGGAAACTCGTCGGAGGCAGGACGTCGAACTCCTTCTCAATTTCTCTGGCGGAGGCGCGATATTTCTCAAGCCATTGCGCCCATGGGGCGGGGTCCGCCAGCAGTTGACCCACTAAGGTTTGGGGCAGCCTAGCATCTCCCCCATCAATGAGTTTTCTAGCTGCCGATCGATCCGGAATTCCCGCCCAGATCAGGACATCTTCAGCACCCTGGAAATGGTGCTGGATTACCGCAGAAGGATGATACAGCATAGAGTGCGGCGAAGCCGCGTTGGCAAGGGCTTCTTCTTTCGTGTCGAACTGCTTTGCGAGGGCAGACACTGGACCGAGCTTGCCAGAGCGGTGTAGTCGAATTGCGCCAGCCACCAAGAAAGCTCGGACAGCATCTGCGAGGTCCTGCTGAGCTGAGTTGGTGGTGGGCACGCACAGTTGAGCTGCTTCCGTGCGGCGGTAGAAGACCTCTCCGCCGGTGTAGCAAGAGCGGATCCCAGCCGCCTCAGGGTAAGTCGATGAGCGAGGGGCATTGAGATTGCCAGGGTTGGTTGTATCTACTGGATGGCCGATGTCGAGTGGCGTGCGAAGAGAAATCAGGAAGTCTCGTGGCGCCAGGGGGTTGTGATCCTCCTGAAGGAGGTTGGCCTGGGGTGTCGCCGTGTAGGCGATGTAGGTCGAGAACAGATTTTCAGGCGACCCCTGGGGAGGATCCCAGAGGTTGGCGATCGCACGTGGGATCTGCTTCAGCCTGCCGTAAATGGGGTCCTGCGAGGACTCAACGATGGCATCGAGAATCGAGCCATCGTCGGCTTCATCGTCAAGTACGAGCATGTGGACGGTTCGACCAAGCTCCGCAACTTCCTTGAAAACGTTGTCGCGGAGGCTTGCTCCCAAGGCATGCAGATGGTCGGTCTGCTTCATCGCCACGATGATTAGAGGCCTGCCCTGACTCAGCCGTGTTCGAACCTCTGCCGACGGCAAACGGTAAGTGGTTTTAAGCGGGTGGGTCTGTTCTGACAGAGCAATGCCACGCTTCGGACATAGCAGGCGGCGTCTAATCTTCTGTGCATTTTCCTCGCCCGAGTCCAACTGCTGCACCAGCCTCTCATAGGTCTGGCGCCACAAGGAGAGGCGGGTCCCGGCGAGTACGATGATTATGTCGAGGCCGTTGTCGATGGCCAAGGCTGAGACACCCAGCATGGAAGCGGTCTTACCAGACTGGACCGAGCCCATGACGAGTCCCGTGCGCGAGCGGCGGAATGACCACTCTTCGGGCTTCGCGGTGTCGGCTGCCAATATTCCGCGCTTCAAAATATAGCGGGAGTCCGCTTCAACTGAGGCACGCGCTGTGTCAGTCAAGCCGACGAGTTGAGCCTTGTACCTCTCCCACCACGAGTCCGCTTCTTGGGGAAAGGGTGGATTGAAGTAGACGTGCTCAACGAGTTGGGAATGTCCAGCCACCGCTTTCAACTTTTCGGCTTGATGCGCATCCGCTGCAACGATGCGTACCCGGAGGTCCCGAACTGCACACGTATTGCCTCAGCCGCTTGATTAGGGTCCAGTCCCAATAGTTCGAGGATACTTGTGGTGATTTTGGCTATGTAGTCCCACTGGGTTTTGGTCTGCGTCTTTTCGGGTCGTTGCCAGTCGACGGATTCCTCGCTCGCCGTTCGGATAGCATTTGCATTGGCCTCGATGCGGCCCTCGATGTCGTCTGGCGAGGCAGCCAAGGCCATTGTAATGCCGACGAGGGAACCTACGAGTTGGAGTTCCTGCCACTTGGCGCCCTTGCCGCCATCCTTGAAGCGATCAGACCACAACTCATCGTGCGATGAATGGAGTTCGACAGCGTTTAGCAGCAGCGAGAACAGCTTGGTTAACATCGATGATTGGGCTAGGGGATGCGAACCATTCCTCTGAATCGCCTTCAGCAAATCGTCGATGTTGCGGCTAGTCGATGCCAAGTCTTTCTCTTTGATGCCCTCTTTAGTGACCTCTTTGCTATCATGTAACAGGACCGAGATGACCCAAGCGAGAACCTTAGTGCGTTTGTAGCGGGTGCCTCCAAAACCGTAGTCCGTCAACGCGTCACCTAGGCGGCCAAGATCGTCAATACCGGCAAGCGATTTGGAGATCTTGGCGACATCAGTGCTCGGATCGGCGTCGCCGGCGGCGGCAAGGGTCGCGCGGGTAAGTTCGACCTCGTGGTAGACGGCGTTTCGGATCTCTTCAGCATTCAGATGTACGCCCTGCTTGTTGTAGAGGCGAAAGACCTCATGGATCTGGGCTTGGCTGGCCTGAGTGTATTCAATGACGGGAACGGTGTAGTCCACCGGGTCCTCGAATAACGCTTCGACGACAATTTGCTGATTAGCGACGTTGATCTCCCGATCCTTGATCTGCGTGTAGTACTTTCCCCGGAGAGGTTCGAGATGGGGGCCAACCAGCCCGCCGTCTCCGGTCGTTCGCAGCTTGAATGGGAAGTAATATTCGTTCTCATCTGTGGATTTGAGTGGGCTACCTTCTAGCGCTTTCCACGCACGGCGAAACGCAGGGTAATCGTCATTGAAGAGATCTGTCAGATCCCTCTTACCTTGGTCATCAAGACGTCCTTGATCGTTGAATTTCTTATCTTTGTGCCGAGCGGTGACCTCTGCAACCTTCTGCTTAGCGACGGGGTGCTTTCCCACAAATCGGAGGATGGCCGTGAGCCTCTGCTTGCCGTCGACCACCTCATGCGGCGTAGAAGGTCCGGTTCGCAGCAGAATGACGGATGGCAGAGGAACACCACGTAGGATGGACTCCATCAGCGACTGTCTGTCGCCATTGGCCCATACGTCACCACGCTGGTACGACGGCGTCAGGTTTGGGGGCTTCTTGGTAAGTTGGAAGATCGGCCATACTGCGGCTTTTGCCGTAACCGGCTCCGGGGTCATCGCTTCCTCGCCCGCGTCGATCTCGCCCCACGCGTCAGCCCACGACTGGGTAGCGGTTCCACGATTAGTGCCCTTTGCCTCGAGTTCTTCAAGATAATTTCCCTGAAGCCGTACGGCTGCCTCCACGCGCTCGTTGAGGCGCTCAAGCGCGCGAAGACTCAGCGGCGGGTTGGCACCTCCGGGAGCAAGGAGGTCGTTGGGTTCTAGGTTAAATTCAACTATTAGTGTCTGAAGGAATGGTTTGCCGCCCGTTAGCGGAAGGTCCTCGCTTAGGCTCAACCAGCCTTGAACTTCAGCGAGTTTGTTCATCCACGCGTCCGAGGTGAAGTCGACGTCACCGCTGCTAAAAATCGACGAAACTGGACCAACGCCGTTCGGCGTGTCAGAAGCCTCGGAGAGAGTTGCCAACCCTTCGGCGATGCTTTCTAGGAAGAGGCCCCGCGGGTCTTCCTCGTCGAAGTCGTCTTCATGTTCGATATGATCAGTCATTCAGCAGCTCTTAACGGTTCGAGGCCAGAGGTGATGCTCGAGGTGGGCCGGATGAGCCCGTGCAACAACCGTTCGGCGATTGCTTTGACAACGCGAGCGTTCACTGCGTTCCCCAAGGCTTTATACGCGTCGATGTCCGATGCGGGTAGCTGGATACCTCCGAGGGACTGAAGTTCAGCACACTCGGCTGGTGTCATGTAACGACGTTCGCCGGCCAGATTAGCACCGAGGATGGGCACTTGGGTCTGCGTGAAGGCGATGAGACTCGGGGAGGTGGTAGGACGCTTGACCCTCAGTCCTGACGCACGCACCTGTAGCACGAAATTGTCGATGTCACGGTCCTCACCTTGTGCGTTCCACTCCATTTTCTGGAAGCTAGACGGGAAGCTTTGTGGGCTCCATCTTGCGATCCAGGGGTCGATCCAGTGGCGGTTGACTTGGTAGAACTCGCGGTTTTGCCTGATAAAAGTCTGCTTCCAATGTGGGAAACTTAAGTCGCCTAGGCGGTTAGCGTGGCTAGGAATCCTCGCAAGTTGTTCGTCGAGCGAGCAATCGAGGGACTGGCCGAAGCTGCCCTTGAAACCCATCCGGCTGAGACCCCGGACAGGTCTGCGAAGCCAAACTCCTGCCGGAGTCTCGTCCAAATAGGGATAGGTTGCCCCAAATTCCATCGCCCAGATCGGGAAGGAAGGCAGCTTCAGCGAAGCCGGCGAGCGGCGCAGGAAGTCGCCCCACATGTCAATGGCTCGCAGCGTCTGCTCCGGGATGGCGCGCGTGGACTGCCCTTCGTGGCGCAGTACCCATTGGATTTCGGTTGGATCTTTATGCTTCGCTGGCCACTCAAAATGATCGAGACCCTGGAGAGATCCAACGAAGTAGGCGCGGTCTCGCACCTGTGGAATGCCGAAATCGTGGGGCGAGAAGTGCTCTACTTTGACGGAGTAGCCAAGCTCCTCCAACAAGCGAATGATCGTGATCCTGGTGCGACCGCCGTCGTGCTTGAGGATATTGGGCACATTCTCCAAGATGAAGTGTTGTGGCCGCTTGACGCGCAAAATGTCGTGCACCTTGAAGAAGAGATTACCCTGATCCGTGTCCTCAAAGCCCAATTGGTCTCCTGCTTTGGAGAACGGTTGGCATGGGAAACCTGCGGTAAGGACGTGGTGATCGGGCACCTTGAGGGCTATGATTTCGTCGCTGCTCAACTCATTAAGGTCACCCCAAGCGTCGACGCCGAAGTTGACTTTGTAGAGAGCCTTCAGTTTGGGCTCCCTCTCTGCAGCGAATACACCACGCCCCTCCAACTCATCGAGGGCGACGTGGAAACCACCAAGCCCCGCGAAGAGGTCGACGAAACGGAAGGCCTCGTTACTAGTTCCCATTATTCCAACCCAACCCGTCTCGGCCTGGTCGGGCGAGATTTCTCATGATTTGTTGAAATACAGATATTGTGCGATTCTTGCTGTATGTCCAATAGTTTGTCGATTTGCTCACCATGGAGGATGCGGACAAGAATTTGGACTGGGTTTCCGCCCGTCGTGGGCCGCGGGACGAGTAATTGCCGCGCTGCGCACGGATTGCCGCTTCCCGCTCTGTCGGCACACCCCGGCGCGATGGTGCGCTTCGTCGCGCGGCACCTGCAAACGGCAGCTTTGTCTCCCAGAGCAATCATTGCCTCCCTCATAGCACAACTGCTTTCCTTACTCGTAGCGGGCATGGCGGCAACCAGGCCTGCCGGCGGAAACCTTGCGCGCACCTGAACCCCAGTGATCCCTTGATGATGATCAGAAGCGGATGCGGATTATCTTCCATCTCCCTCAGGAAAATGGTGGCAGACAGCGGCTTGATCTGAACAACCGAGGCTCTAATCGCAGCTGGATGAAACTTCAGTGGCAAGTCAGCATCAATGCGCGACAGCACTTTCTGCGCGATCGGATGTCTCCCCTTCACCTTTGGCGTCCGTGCCAAGGCTTTCTCAAGAGCAACAAGGGGCACTTCACGGTAACGGACCACGACACGCAGGAGAAGATCCAGCGGTTCAGGGACGCTGGCTAAAATACCTTTTTTCCACGACGGGGTGCTCATCGGTGGGTATGATGAGTTGACAGCTTATCACGAATTCTAGGGTTAATTCCCACAAAAGCCCGAGAGACGCGGATCGTATGTGATCCTAAGATACCCTCTGACATCGAAAGTTGGCAAAGGGTCATCCACCCAGAGGTGTTCTTTCTTTATCTCGCTCTGCGAGTTCGGCCAGGAAGCTGGCGTGAACCAGACGTTCCGTCCGCAGATGCGCTCAGTCCACCCAAGAGGAATTTTATGCTCGTGGGCTGGATCGTTGAAGTAGCCCGCATCGTAGAAGGAATGGTGCATTTGGATCATGGGAGTCCAACTCGCCGGGTCGTCATCATCCTTGATCCACTGACTGTGACGCGCGAAAACCCTGGTTGATGACGCAACGGTCACGCGGGTAATCGTGCCGTCGATGTTCGTTTTGTATGCCCTAAAATCCATGCATATTTTAGCAAGTGTGCAGACTACTTGGCCTTTTCGGTCTCTAAGATAAATATCATCTGAGCCGGCCTCCGCTAAAGTGCAGAATCTTGCCGGTGGACCCGCAGGAGGCCACGGGTGGGGCATTGGGAAATCCGGCTGATCCGGACTTGGCTTGCCCTCAGACGGTAATAACATTTCAAATCTTCCGTCTTCTAATTCCTTCTGCATTTGATCCCCCATAAAGTTGACTGGCAACGACAAGCTATACTTTACGTTGAATTTGTCTAGCTCCATCGCTTTCGATGCAATCCCTGGCCTGCTGCCGGTTTATCGGACACAAGGGTAAGCTAATTCCATCTTGGTTTCAAAGTCATTGGGGCTGAGATAGCCCAGTGTCGAGTGGCGTCTTTTCGGATTGTAGAAGCGCTCGATGTAATCGAAGACATCCGCTCTGGCGTCGTTTCTCGTGCGATAAACCTTCCGTGCTGTTCTCTCCGTTTTCAATGATGAGAAGAAGCTCTCCATTGCGGCGTTGTCCCAGACATTTCCAGAGCGGCTCATCGAGCAGGTGATGCCGTGGTCGCCCATGAGGCGCTGGATCTGCTCGTTCGTATATTGGCATCCCTGATCGGAATGATGCAGGAGCGCATCTGTTTTTCCTCGACGCCAGATCGCCATGATCAACGCATCTGCTACGAACTGGGCCGTCATGTTGGCATTCTTAGACCAGCCGACGACACGGCGTGAGAACAGGTCAATGACGGCAGCGACATACAGCCAGCCGTCTGCGGTCCAGAGTGGAGTAAGAAGTGCGGATGCGCTTCTCCTCCCGAACCAGTCATACGCCTCCCCGGCTGGGGCGAGGCGCACGTGGAGTAAGAAGCGCAGAAGCACTTCTCCTCCCCGAACCGTACGTGCACCTTTC